>MGYJ01000088.1:0-31279 GCA_001801685.1 Gammaproteobacteria bacterium RIFCSPHIGHO2_12_FULL_63_22
CTCGTCGAGCACGATCAGGTCGAGCCGCGACAGCTGCGCCGCCAGGGTCCCGCCCTTGCCGATCCGGGTCTCCTCTTCGAGGCGTGTCACCACGGCGGAGCAAAGGGCGGCATCACCGTCGCCCCTCAATTGCTCTCCTATGCCGAACTGGAGGCGCTCTCGCGGCGCTATATGCAGGAAATGATCCCCTTCGTGGGCCCTAACATTGATGTAATGGCACCGGATATGGGGACCAGTGAACAAGTCATGGCTTGGTTCATGGATACATACTCCATGCATCGTGGGAGCACGGTCACTGAGATCGTTACCGGAAAGCCCTTGGAATCCGGCGGCACTGCGGGCCGTAGAGAGGCGACGGGACGTGGCGTTGCATTCCTGGTGGACAAAGCAATGGATCGGATCGGCTTGGCGCCAAGCGGCGCTACCGCAATCATCCAAGGCTTCGGAAACGTCGGAACAATTTCCGCACTGGAGTTACGAGATCGCGGGATTAAAATCGTTGGAGTAAGCGATCATGGCGGCGCCATTTATGATCGCCGTGGTTTCGATGTCGATGCGCTAATGCGCCATGTAGATTTAAATGGAAGCTTGATGGGTTTCGCTTTCGAAGCAGCAATCGATCCCCAATCGCTTCTATTGATGCCATGCGACATTCTTGTTCCCGCAGCGATCGAACAAGTCATAAATGGCGAAAACGCGGGCAAACTCCGCTGCCGGATCTTGGCCGAAGGAGCCAATGGTCCGACCACCCCGGAAGCCGATCAAATCCTGACCGATCGGGGCGACATTTTTGTGCTTCCGGACATTTTGTGTAACTCTGGTGGCGTGATTGTCAGCTATTTCGAATGGGTGCAGGATATTCAGCGGTTTTTTTGGGACGAAGTAGAAATTCGCAATCGCCTCAACCAGATTTTGGAAAGGAGCTTCGAAAAAATGATGGCGCGTGCGGCTGTCGCTGGAATTTCGAATCGAATGGCGGCGCTAGCGATCGGAATCGAAACCGTGTCGCATGCCAAGCAGCGCCGCGGCCTATTTCCTTAGTTCTTCAGGGCACGAAGCTCATCACGTGCCGACAAGATCAAGAGCAAGCAGTGCCGTCACGAACAGGCTGGTGACGTGATGGGGTGGACGGCCCCTGCACCGAGGTAAGTATGCGGTGATGCGGCTGTCGGCAGCCAGGTCTGGGCGAAGCATAGCACTGATCGCCAATATGATAGCGCGCAGCAGCCCGGCCACCTGCAGTAAATGATTTGGAGTCCGCTACGGCTCGCACCTGCGGCAGAGGCAAGCGCGATGCCGACTGAAGCATTAATAGGGGCATTGGGCCGGTTACCAGTCCCCCTTTTTGGACGACGATCTTCTGCAATTGGTCCCTAGCTGTGTCGGCGGCCGGACGGGCCAGAAATGTCTCCATTTAACGCTTCCCCGCTACAAGCGGACTGACCGCCGTCGGCCATTTCGATGACGGACTAGGGAGCGTTGGACCAGGTTGCCAAGATGATCTCGCGGTCTGCGCGATCCTTGCTTTGGAACCTCACCGTCCAGTTTTCCTTGGTAATTGCCCGGTCGACGAAGACGGACCGGAAGATCTGACTTGCCTCAGGCGTGTCGCTCAGGTTGGTGCCGACCACTTCGCCCGTGCCATCGATCAGCGTTGCCGAGACCGTGCTCGCGGCAACGAAGGTCAAGCCGAAGTTCCTGGCATCGTTAACCGCGACCGAGACATCCAGCGTTTGACCTGGAGCGATCATGACGATTTTGGAAACCTCAGGCGTGACGGAGGCCGCGTCATTGGTGTTTTCGGCCCCCAATATCATGAGACGCGCAGGCGCGCGGGCGCTTCCACCGGACACTGCGGATGACGATCCGCCCGCCGCTTGTTTGGCGGGTCCGAGCGCCACCCGCGGCCTTACGAAGGAGGCGAAGGGTTCCGCCTCTGTCATACTGGTATGAAGGATTTTCTGCGTCTCATTGTCCGTGATCGTCCATTTCGCCGAAGGCTCGGCGACAACACCGTCGTTGCGGCTCAACATCCCGCATACGGGCGGCAGCGGGTTGCCGGCAAGGACCGAAAAGGGCACGCCCTTGTTGTTGCTGTTCTGCGCATTGAACCTCAGGACGTTGATCGGCCGGAGCTCGCGCAGCGCTTCCATCGGCCGGTCGATGCGTTCCAGCGGGGCGCTGATCAGGTCGGCGCAGGAGCTGCCCATATTGGGCGTGCCGAGCATTACAAGGTGCGACACCTGCGGCTTGCCGTCGGGGTACGTCGGCATGGTCGCGTGAATATAGCGCCGGCTGATCAGCCCGCCCATCGAGTGTGCGACAAGATCGACATGCCAGGCATTACGGTCCTTCTGGGCGTAACGTACATAATTACCGAGCTCGATGGCATTTTCCGCGATAGTGTTCGTGGGTCCGAAATTGCCCATTTCTTCGCCGGTGTTCATCCGGCCATGCTCGGCTTTCTCGCCCACCGGGAAGGCCTTCCAGTCGAAACTGTGGCTGGTGGTCAGGATATTCTGCCAGGATTCCCACGCGCGCCAGTTCGACCAGAGGCCGTGCACGAGCACGAGCGGCTTCGGCGCCACCTTCAGGTTGCGCGTCATGTCGTCGATCTTCTTGCCCTTGTCCTCGACCTCGGCCTTGATGCGCTGCATGAGCCGCGGCCGGCCGTCATCGAACCAGGCATAGCCCGAACTGTCCCATTCGAACTGCACTTCGCGCTGCTCGCCCGCCGGGACAGTGATGGTTTTCTCGCCAAGCAACCCGTCGGGTTTCGCGCCGTCCCATTTGTCGCCCTTATAGGTGTCGCGGAACTTGACCGTCGCGGCTTTCTCGTTCGGTCCGTCGTTGGCGACGACCGCGGTCAGCCGAACGATGTTGCCATCGATCGTGCCCACCTGTTCGACGAGGGCCTTCCACGCCCCCCATTCGGGGAAACGCATATCCTCGAACGTCACGTCGACCAGGCGCAGGTCGCCGCCGCAGCGACGCAGGTTCCAGCGCAGCGATTCGGTTACGCCATAAGAGGTCACCGAGTGGGCGCCCGACAGGCGGTTGGGATCGGAGGGCTGCATGCGGTCTTCGCCGCTGCTCGAGAAGCGCATCGCGTCGATCGTCGTGGGGATATCGGCGATTTTCTGGTTCGTCGCCTGCTTGGGCTTGCACTGGCCGCTGAAGCTCGCCGAGTTCGACCCCGATGCGGTACCCTTGAATTCAGGCAGCCGAACGCTGACCGTATAAGTGCCCTCGGTATCGGTCGTGATGTCCACGCCCGCCTTGAGGCCGCTTGCGTTACCGCGCCTTTCGCTCTTGCTGACAAACTGACCCGACATCTGGCGCATTGTCCGCTCATGGGGGCAGATCATCTGGTCGTTGGAGCTTATGGTTTCGGTCGCCGTCGCGGTGAGGTTGATGTTGGCGGTGCCGAGGCTGTATTCCCCGTCGGACGCGGGCCGGACGGCGATCTGGGCCACATATTGATCATCTATCGAGGTGTTGGTTGTCTCCGTACCCTTGCCGGAAACGCGCTTCACCGTCTTGGCATCGCTGCTGGCCTGGTGCCGCGAATATTCCACCGTTCCCGCCCAGCCGGCCGTGCATTGGGCGGCCGCCGCGGCTGCCACCGGGGCAGCCGCGCCCGACAGCGTCAATCCGACCGCAAGGGCCGGCAAGGTGCGCATGATCGTCATGGGAATATCCTTTGAATGCAGCTGCGCGTTTCGCGGCCGCAGGGATCGGCGAAGCTCGCTTGCATCAAATTTCTATTGGGGCTGGGGAGCGGCAGGCGTTGCGGAGTGCCGAGAGGGGGCTCTTCGGCACTCCGTTGCCGACGCGGTCAGCCTTCCGGCTTTGCCTCGGCTTTTGCGCGGGCTTCGGGCTTGGCTTCGGCCCTGACACGTGCCTCGGGTTTCGCTTCGGCTGTCGCGCGGGCCTCCGGCTTGGCTTCGGCCTTGGCATGGGCTTCGGGCTTGGCTTCAGCCTTCGCCAATACGGGCATCGGCAAGCCGAGCGCGATCGCGGCGGCGAGGAAGGGGAGTTTGCTCATGTTAGACTCCATCGTCGTGAGATGGAGCAGAGAGGCCGGCCCTTGCCGGGGTGGCGTGGGACGAACCGGCCATCTCTGCTCACGGCTCGATGCCGCAACTGGCACGCTACGGGAGCGGCGATGTCGACGCCCTGTGCTTGCTTCGAAAGTGGATGGTCGTGCGACATGACCGCGGTGGCATCGACCAAAGCGGACGCCGACGCGACGAAAATGTCAGGCGAGGCCGAGCCGCTCGAGCACGGCCCGGACATAGCTCGGCCCCACCTGAACGACCGCTCCATCTTCCATTTCGAGTGCGATGAGCCCCTTGCCGAGCCGCTGCACCGCCTTCACGAGCGCGGGCCGGATGAAGGTTGATCGATGGACACGCATGATCTGCGCTGGGTCGAGCAACTGCTCCAGCGCCGTCATTGAAATACGGTGGATGTAACTTCGCGTCGCGGTGTGGAGCAGCACATAGTCCCGGGCGGCCTCGACCCATTCGATCTGCGCGACGGGGAGGCGGAGGTTGCCGCTCGCTACCTGGACCCAGATTGCCTCTTCCCGCGCGTCCGCTGGCGGAGCGTTCGCTATCCGGTCGGCTGCATCTCGCATCGCCCGCCGTCGCCGCGCCCGCTCGACGGCTTGGCGGAGCCGGTCGAAGCGTACGGGCTTGAGAAGATAGTCGGCGGCGTCGACCTCGAAAGCATCGGGCGCATATTGTTCGAAGGCGGTGACGAAGATGATCTCGGGGCGCGGATCGGCGACGAGATCGGCGGCGACGCGGATGCCGCTCTTTTGTGGCATCGAGATGTCGAGCATAACGAGGTCCGGCCTGAGCTTGGCAATCCGGTCTTCGGCCTCTTCGCCGGTCGAAGCCGTGCCGACCACCTCGACATGGTCGATGTCGCCGAAAAGCGTTTCGAGACGCCGCAGCGCCAGTGGCTCGTCGTCGACGAGCAGGACGTGCAAGGTGCTCATGCCGCGAACTCGTTGCGCCGTTCGAGCGGCAGTCGCGCGATCGCGAGGAAGCCGCGTTCACGTTTCAGCGTTTCGAGACTGCCTTTGTTGCCATAGAGCGTCTCGAGCCGCTGGCGGACGTTGGCGATGCCGACGCCTGTGCCGGGCCTTGCGTCCTTTTCCTGCCCGGCGCCATCGTCCTCGACCGAGACGAGCAGCAAGTCGTCGTCGCTCGACGCTTCGACCTTGATCGTCACCGGTACCGCGGATGGTGCGAGCGCATATTTGATCGCATTTTCGATCAGCGGCTGGAGGAGGAAGCCCGGCACCAGCGCGCTGTTCAGCTCGGGCGGGCAGACGAACTCGACCGCGAGCCGCTCGCCGAAGCGGACGCTTTCGATCTCCAGATAATGTTGCAGCGTCGCGAGTTCGTCCTCGAGCGGCAGCAGGGCATCGGGCTGCGACGACAGTGTTGCGCGCAGGAATTCGGACAGCTTGGCGAGCATCGCGTCGGCTGTGCGATATTCTTTCGTGACGATCAGCGACGAGATCGCGTTGAGGGTGTTGAACAGGAAATGCGGATTGAGCTGATAGCGGAGCGCTGCGAGGCTGGCGGCGCTCGCGGCCGCCTCGGCGCGGCTTGCCGCCTCGCGCGCGACGGCCAGCTCCAGTTCGCGTTCGCGCGTCAGCTTGTTCGCCTCGATCACCGTGAAGGCAGCGCCGAGCAAGGCGAACTGCCAGACGAGCGCGATGAAATTGTTCGTCGCGCGGAGCGCAAAGGGCGCAGACTGCTGCTTTGAGACGACGAGCCGCCCGATCCATTCGCCTGTCGTCGCGTCTATGAGCGCGAGCACCCCCGAGGCAAGGACCACCGCCGCGCCCATCGCGGCGAGACGGACCACGGTATTGCGGCGCCGCGTGGTCCGGACCGCCCAATAGACGCCGCCCGAAAGCAGCGCGCCCATCACGCAGATATTGATCACCGAAACGGTGACGTAGATCCCAGCGCCGCTGAACAGGTGATAGGGGATAATATAGAGCACCCCGGACAGTATCCAGGTCGCGGCAACCAGAGAGATGGTCTGGCGATGTTCGGGCTTCAGCGGCATAGCAATTCCAATGTGTAGTTTGCGCCGAGCATAAAGGAAGTGCGCGCGGTTGACGTCCTGCCTCGTCGCACTGGCGTCCGCCTTCGTCGCGCGGCGATCAAATCCGGCGAGGCGATATCCGCCTTGGTCGCAGAGACGTAGAGCCTGCTCCGGATCCGCCATAACCGACCCCCTGTTCGCGGCACCCCGCCGCCGGGAGATCGGCCATGGCCTTCACGCGTTATCGATACAGTCTGGTCGCATTCGGCCTGCTCGGCGCACTGATTGTCGCCGAACAGGCGCGCGCCATGACCGCCGAACAGCCGGTCGCTGTTGCCGCCGCGTCGGCGATGCAGCCGCTGGAAATTCTGCCGTCGGGCCATCCCGTTGTCCAGGTGAGCGTCGACGGCTCGGCGCCAAAACGCTTCGTCATCGACACGGCGGCGAGCAGCACCACGATCATGCCGAAGCTGCGCACAGAAATGCCCGGGCTGATTACGAAGCTGTCGGACATTCCGCTCAACGGGGCTGCGGGCCGGAGCGACGTCGAAACGACGGTGGTAGGCCAAGTCCAGGTTGCCGGGCACGTCTTTCGTTCGCCCGAACTGATGCTGCTTCCGCCCGGACCGACGGATCATCTCGGCGTCGACGGCATATTGGGCGCCGACATCATTGCCGACTTTGCGGTCGAGTTGGATATGCCGGGCGGCCGCTGGCGCATGACGCCGAAGCTTGAGGTCGGGATGCTCGACGGTCTCACGTCGTCGGTTCCCTTCACACTCGACGACATGCGCGCGCCGCGCCTGACGGTCCGCCTGAACGGCGTCGAAGTGCCTGCGATTCTCGACACGGGAGCGCGCGGCACGATCATCAACTGGGCGGCGGCAAAGGCGATCGGACTATCGCCTGACAGCCCCGGTCTCGCCAAGGCGTCGGACATCAAGGGCGCGACGAACCATGCGACCGCGAGTGTCCAGGCGTCGGTCGACGTGCTGACGATCGGTGAGGCAAGGGTCGAGGGCCGCAAGGTGCGCATCGCCGATCTTTCGGTGTTTAAGGTGCTTGGCTTCACGCTCGAACAGCCCGCGGTGATCCTGGGGATCGACATGTTCGCCGACCGACGCTTCGTGATCGATCATCCGGGGCTGCGCCTCCACATCTCGCCGCCAATTACGCCGGCCCCGCAACAGCCCTGATCGTCGAGGAAATTCGCCCATGAAAATGATCGTGACCGGCAGCGCCGCGCTCGGCGCGCTTGCCATCGCCGCAACCGCCATCGCGCAACAGGCGCCGAAGCCGAAGATCGAGGCCGTCTATTGGCTCTCCGCCGAAACCGTTTCAGGCATGGCGACCGGCCAGCCTGCGGGCGTCGAGAAGAATCTGTCGCTCCAGCTCGGCTCGACGCGGAGCAGCACAGCTCCCAGCGCCGAACATCTGCCGCCGCAGGGCCTGCGCGCCGGCGAGCGCCTCCCGCTCGTCTCGCCGAGCAAGGGTGTGCTCAAAGCCGATAGCAAACCCGATTACCGGCCCGGCACGCCGGACAAGCCCAAGGGGCGGATCGAGCTATACTGGGGCTGCGGGGAAACCGCTCCCTCGGGACAGCCGGTGGTCATTGACCTCGCGACGATGAAACCCGGCGCGGCGTGGCCTTTCGGCGCGATTCCGGATGTGAAGGCGATGGTGCCGCCGTCGGCGGGGCGCCACGAAACCTATGGTGAATGGCCGGGGGGCAAGAACGGCACCCGTGTGCCCCGCGCGGCCTCGCTTGTCGGCGATCATGTCGTGCAGGGCAATTATTTGCCCGAAATGCGCTTCGCCGTTGCCAGCGGAAACGATTTCCTCGCACCTCTCGCGCCGCAAAGCGCCGAGCTGGCTTCGGGCGCGGTCAAGGTGAGCTGGCCCGGGCTCGCCAATGCCCGCGGCTATATCATGACCGTGACCGGCGCGCGCGACGACGGCACGATCGTCATGTGGACCTCGAGCGCGGTGCGGATGCCCGGCATGGCGCTGCCCGATTACCTCGAGCAGGGCGACATCGCCCGCCTCGTCCAGCAGCGCATCCTGCTTGCCCCTCAAGCCACCGAATGCGTCGTCCCGTCAGCGGTCGGCAAGGCCTCGGAATCGGCGATGCTGATGATGACCGCATATGGTCCCGAGGGAAATTACGGTTCGCCGCGCGAGGCGCCCGCCGGCTGGGGCGTCAAGCTGCGCACCAAGGCGACGCATATGTCCATGCTCGGTGTCGATGTCGCATCGCTGATGGCTGGCGGCGGCGGTGATGACGCCGAGAGCGGCGCGCCTGCGCGCGACGCCAAGCCCAAAAAGAAGCGCGGCCTGCTGCGCGGCGTCATCGGCGGCGCGCTTGGGTTGCCCGGTTGAGGGCCTGCAAACCAAGAAAGTTCGAGCGATGAAAATTACCCTCTTGAAGCTTGCCCTTCTCGGCCTGTTCGCCGCGGCACCCTCCGCTCCCGCAGCGCATGCCGCGGCGGGCGATAGCCGGGCACCGAAGAAATTGATGGAGCGCTGGACGCCCGCAACGCCGAATCCCGGGACCGGTCTGCCCGGATGGTATTCGAAGGCGCCCGACGTCCACGTCCATCAGCCCCGCAATCTCGCGAAGATCCCGATCGCCGAGATCGACCTGCTGCGCCGCCGCGCGATGGTCGCATTCAACGCGCTGATGCTGCAACCCTCGCTTCGCGACGTTCGAGGAACCAGCCTGCACGCCGATATCAACATCTCCGTCGTGCCGACGCTCGATGGCGTGCGGCTGGTCGGGGCGACTTTCACCCTTCGGGCCAAAAGCGTGATCGATGGCGACCCCGACACGATCCAGCGCGACGGGCGCTATCTGACCCCGTCAGAAGAGGGCGCGGTGCTGAGCGTCTTCCTCAATCCCTATGACATGATGGCGCGCCGACAGGTGCAGGCCGAGGGCGTGCAGCACCGAAGCTTTCAGGTACGAACCGGGTCCGCCTTCGGAGTGTATGTCGCCGACCGGCTTCCCGATTATGACCCCGACTCGGAATATGCCTGGGGTCCACGACCGCTTGCGCTGCAACTGCAGCACGACCGAAGCTGGTATCAGCCGGGCGCGGCGGGCGTCCATCCGCTGCTCGTGCACATGTCGAGCTATTCGCACGAAAATGACGACCTGCGCAGCGACCGGCTGAGCCCCGAGCGCCCCGCCGCGCGTCTCGCCGCGGCGATGTTCATGACCGATTGGGAAGATGGCTGCCGCTGCTTTCATCTCTTCGCTCCAGCCGTCAGACTGGCTCCTTCCATTTGAAAGCGGCGGCAGGCTCTGCTGCCGCCGCGGATATTTTTACCTATTTCTTGTGAGTTCCGGCGGCCATTGCGTGGAGATTCCGCAATGCCTGAATTGGCCGCAATCCGGACGGTCGCGAGGGTCAGAGGCCAAGCCGGAATATTCTTGGCTTAATCTTCCTGTCGTAAATCCGTATCTATATTCATGGAATTGCAGGAGAAAAAAGAAGTCATGACGATAGCGTACAAGATTCCGGCGTTGGACCTTCACCAGGGGCACCGGGTTGAATTGCAAGAATATGGCCTGGCGGAGTCGATGACCGTATTCGAGGTGTATCAGGGAAAACCTGCCGCGAAGGACGTGCTTCCCGGCGGATATGATCTGTCGATGCTTCCGATCGAGGATGTATCGCGCAATGACGACGATGACGTGTCCGAAGATAATGCCGGATGACGTTGATTGTCGCGCCCCGGTCGGGTGCGCGCGGAATTGTAATCTACATCGCCGATGATCAAAAAGAGGTAAGCGTGGTTGACGCCGAGGAAACTCAGCAGGCCATTTGACGCATCCCAAAGATCGAATTCCAGGCCTCCTTGCGATGATGTCGCAAGGAGGCCTGCATCGGAGAGATGCAGATCTTTGTCGACGAACTCAGCGACGAAGCCCGGATCAGCCAATATACGGACATAGTCGATGCCGTCCGATATCTGGTGCGATCCGGTAAAAATGGATATCCGCTGATCTGAAGGTCAGGATCTTCGGCGCTCCTGCCATTCCGCCCATTCAGCCGCGATCATCGCCTTGCCCGCATCGGCGGAAAATGGCCGGACGAACGGGCCGAAGCCGTAACATTGCAGTTCGCGGGCCGGTGCCATCAAATGAATATGCGGTGGGTTCGTCGAGCCCACGGTTACGGGCAGGTGCATCGCCGCAATCACGGCGACATTGCGCTCGCGGCACAAGCGTTCGATCGCAAATGCGCGAACATCCTCCCAGGCCCGATGCAGGCGATCGGGGTTGGGAAAGCGCAGCGTGATCATGACGAAGAGGTCCTTGAGATTGCTGCACGCCTGCTCTTCATATTTTTCGCAGAGGTGTTTCGGATCGCGAAACTCGTCGTTCGCGTGAGGTGGCAAAAGAACGTCCCAGCGATAGCAGCTAGGCAGCCATGGCGCAGCGACGTCGACCTTTTGCCCCGGGCACAGGCGCTTGAGGACCGAGGTGGGAACGGTCCGGACGGGGCCATCCTTGATCTGCCGGCGCACGACGCCGAACACGAAGTTCGGATCGTCACCGCCAGGAATGGGCACGAAGTCGAGCTCGCCAGGGGCAGGGATTTTCTTCATCACCACGACCAGCCTCCGATCTTGTGCGAAGTGAGGTGCGCGCTCGCCCGATCGATCCCGGCATCGCGATCCCAATCGTCGGCAAAAGGATGATGCTCCGACAGGAACAGACCGCGCTGCATCAGATGGATTGATGGACCGCTGCCCGGCGGAACGAGCCAGCTATCGCCGGCGAGGCTGCGGAACAGGCGATAGCACAGTAGCCATTCGAGATCGGCAGGGCTGGGCAGGGCGATGTCGACCGTCACATCGGTCGACGATCCGTCCGCTGCTCGCCGGAGCAACAAGACCGGGTGGCCCGTCGCGATCGCGACGACTTCGGTCTCGCCCAGGAACAACGGAGCCGCAGCTGCGGTGGCATGGACGATTATATTCGGAGTCTTCAGAAAAAGGCTCCCAGGGAGCAACGTCGCCGCCATTCCACGGTCGGGACGGGCCGAACTGTGCATCAGCGCAGCAACATGGTGCATGAGTTTGCTGTCGGCGCGCGTCACCGCGGGGAGTGGAACACTGCCCCTCAGGACAGTATGTAACATGGAGCCGTAACCGTCGGTCGGGTCCAGTGGATCGGATATTGTCGAAAATTGCACGGGCATTGCTCTTAATTGGGAACCCGGTTGCCGGGGCTCAGGCGGCAGCCCAGCTTCAGATGCTTTCATCCTTCCAGCAGGGCCAACCTGCCTCATCTTCCCCTTTCAAGCGGGAGGAACCGCCGCAATCCTGTCTGCTTGACGCGGGTTGCGTGCACGCAACCCGCGTCCGGCGGCTCATCGCTCGTGACCGCCGCGCCCGCGCGACGGACCGGGGCGTGACGGCTCGGGCGGGCTCTCCGTGCTGCGCGCGGCCCGCGGCAGGGGCAATGTCCAGGCAAGCGGGAGCGCCTTGCGGTCGATCGGTCGGTCGGCGGTCAGCTTGCCGAGCGCGACCAGGGCGTTCCGCCCGGTTGGCGAAGCCTCGAGTTTTCCGGCAATGCTCCGCAGGGCCTCGGACTCGCAGTAGAGATATGCGTCGCTACCGATCATGCGCATCGCGAACTGCCCCTTGATGATGGCCTTTGCGATCACCCCCACGGCGGCAAGGGGCATATCATTGGCCCCGGGCCATTTGCCCTGTTCGACCAATGTTTCGGCGCGCGCGATAATCCGGTCGGCGCGGCTCCGGAGCTCGGCGTCGGCTGCGGCCTTCGCCAGCGCTACCTTCTTCTGCTCGCGGCGCTGCGCCTCTTCGCGGACCTGCCAATCCCGCCGCAGCCCTTCAAGAAGCGTCTGCATGTCGCGCGACGGATAAGCTGCCCAATAGGCATCTCTAAGGCGCATATCGAGACTATAGGGATCGAGCTTGGGCCGACCTTCGCTCGCGACAAATGGCGATCGGGCGCTTCCTTCAACATGTCGTTTCAACGCCGTGAGCGTTGCCTCCCATTTGCGGGCATGGATGCGCTGGATGATAGCTTCGGCTTCGAAGCGATCGATATCGACATGTTGCGACGTGAAGCCCTGCGCAATCGCAAATCCCGTGGCAGTTCGAACGATCGGAGGAAAGGCGGTCTGGCGGAGACTGCGTGCCGCGGCGGCGATTGCGCGGCGGCGTTCCGGATCGCGCGTCACCGGCGGCCTGTGCAGGACCGGTTGTGCTTGTGGTTCCGGAAGAGGCTGACGGGCACGCGGTTCCGCATTCTGCAGTCGTTCGGTGAGCGATTGCAGCCGCGTCCTCGCGGCAGCATGCGTGTCGTGCGTCAATTGCCGCAGCAGGACGGCGCGTCGAACGGCGGTCGCGCGAAGCTCGGCGGCTTTCGATGCCAGATTGGTCCGCGCCCGCGAAGCGTAGCCGGCGATCAGGGCGCGCCGATCCTGTTCGGGTTCGGCTGCGATCCGGGTGACCGCACCCCGCAGCCGCTGTAATGTCGCCTGACGCTGCAGCAAGGCGGCGCGCTCCTGCTGCATCCGCGCAAGGTCTTCCTGTTTGCGCTGCCAATGCTTCTCGCCCGGAGTCGATTTGCCCGAACGCTTCGAGCGGGGTTCGAGACCCCGATCGGCATCACTGAGCGCGGTAAAGCGCCGGGGGTGGTTTTCCCGCGCCATGGCGGCGTTCAGGATGTCGGCGACCTTGTGACGAAAGGGCTCGATGAAGCTTTCGTCGTTGAGGTCGCTCGACTTGTCGGTCGCGAAGGCATAGCGGCCCAGCCCGTCGATGACGCACGGCCGCAGGCTGAACATGACGTGGGCATGGAAGTTGCGCTGGTCGCCGCGCGGATCGGGTGCGTGCAGGACGCCGGCATAGGGAAGATCATGCTCGGCGAAGAGCGCGCACGCGTCGCGCAATATCTGTTCGCGCCCCGCGGGTGTCAGCTCGTGAGGCAGCGAGAGAACGAGCGACATATAGACATTTGCATTGGCGCGATCATGCGCCTCGAGGTCTTCGAGTGCGGCGAAGAAGCCGGCGAATTCGTCGGGGTCCTGCGATATGTTGGAAACTAGCCCGTCGACGCCGGGCTCGCGGGCGCTGGCGCGGATGATGTAGCGCAGGTGCCGCACCGCCTCGCCAGGCTTGTAAGTCCGCGAGCGATTGGCGCGCCGCTCGCCAAAACCCCGGCTCGTGAACTTGCAATGGAACGATGACAGCCCATCAGCCTTGGTGGCGCTGCGCTTGCCGAAGTGGAACAGCTTGTCGAACTGCTTGATCTCGCGTTCGCCGATCTGCCCGCCGCCATAGGCACGGGCATAGGTGAGGATCGTCCGATCGCGCTCGCGGCTCGCTTTCCGGCTTGCGGCGCCGACTTTGCGAAGATGCGCGTCGAGCTTGCGCAGTTCCCGGTCGATCTCGCGAAGGCGTTTCTTGGTCGCTTTGTGCAGCGCCCGGGCATCGGCGTCGTCGGCCGCTTCCGCTTGTATGGCCAAACGGAGCTCGCCGAGGCGGCGCATCTTGTCGGCGCGTGCCGCGCTGAGGATCGCGGTCAAGCTCGCCGCATCGGCCTTCCGGCCATCGTGGATCCAGACGTGACGTGTCATGATGCCGATACCTTCCTGGAGAAAGTTATGGGCCGCAGCATTCACCTCGCAGGTGAATACGTTATCGCGCGCCCATAACTTTCTCCTGCCTTTCTGCTCTGTGGTCGCGGGCCAAAGGACCGCGGAGTACCATTCGGATTTGAGGGAGATGCCCAGCGAGGCCGACAAAAGGAGAGGGCGGTTGCGTGCGCGCAACCGCCCTCGATGGACCGGCTATTTGAAGCCGATCTGTTTCAGCGCATGGCCGATCGCGATGATCAGCGGCTTCACCATGACCGAGTCGGCAGTTGGAAGGAGCTTGATCGTCACGCCACTCTTGCTGTGCTGAAGCGACCCAAACGTGGTTCCGTCGATGACGATCTCGGCGCTGTTGGCGTCTGCTGGCGGAGCGATCACCGCTTCGAGCGCCTTGAACACGGTCGCAGCGCTCTGAGGTCCATTGGCCGAAAGCGCGTCAATGGTGTCGCTCAACGTGTCGTGGAACTCGGGCATGTTCCAGTCGCGCATGAACGAACTTGCCTGCGCCGCGCTAATAGCGTGGCGGTCCTTGATGATACCCATCATCGCGGGGGGCAGCCGGGTGATCGCCAGCGTCCGGTTAACCGTGCTCTTATTGAGGCCGAGGGCCTCGGCGAACGCGGCCTCGGTCGGGTAGGTGCCCGGAATCGCGCGGTCGTAGAAGAGCGCCTTCTCATATTGCGACATATCGGATCGCCCGCGGTTTTCCGCATCGACGATCTTGATCGCTGCCGCATCGTCGAGATCGCGCAGATCGACCAGGATCTGCATCGGATCGTCATCGCCGCGCGTTTCGTTAATCTGCCGGATCGCCGTCAGACGGCAGGCACCGGCGATGATTTCCAGACGGTCGGGCGCGTCGGGCGCGATGCGCGCGATGGCTGGCACCTTTTGCCCGACGGATTTGAGCGAATCCATCAGGTCGAGAAAACTGCCTGAACCCAGGGCCTGGACATCGCGCGTATTGCCGGGCCAGATATTGCAAAGATCGGGACTGACCGAGAAAGGGCCGCCTTTGCTAAGTATCTTCCAGCGGGCTCGGGCGCGGGATTTTTCGTCGGCGACCGATGGAACAATGTCTTCGTAATTGACATCCGTCAGGCCGGCTATGCTATCTTGTTCACTCATTTGATCCTCCATTCAAGGTTGGGGATCAAAGTCATGGACGCCGCGCTCAGACCGATTCGGCGTTGGCGGCCCTCGAGATGTTGAACACCATACAATATTCAGACCGCCAGCGACCGCAGGCGGCGATATCAGGTCGCGATGGTCAGAGTGATGTGTCTGGCTAATACAGCTGTGATCTAGCCGTAAGTGGCTGATTAGGAATGGCCCTTTCCTCGGGGAACCTGCGCGGCTCGCGGTTTCATCATTTACTGGTCGCACATGTTGCGGGATCGAAGTGCGGTGATGCTTTGGACGTTACGCGAGGGCTACCCTTCGTCCGGCTCAAGCCAGCGGCCTTGCGACGACCCTCTAGGGATCAGGACGGTCGAGAAGACGCGCGGGGTTTCCGTCATCGTCACCGCTTCGGTCACGCCCTGATATCGTCCGAGCGGCGTGTTTGCCTCGAAACGAAGGGGGTCGAGAAGCGCGTGGGGACCCTCGTTGCCCGCGGTGGCCCGGGCGAAATCCTTGTCGAACACACCCAGCGACAGCAACCAGAGCGCCGCCCGGGTCAACGAGACATGAACCTTCCAGGAGCCGCCGACCGTCGCGCGGCGATGGAGCGCGGCCATCGCCCCTGTGGCGGCCAGCCAGCCGACGAGATAGTCGTTGACGATAACGGTCGGCGGCAGCGCAGCCTTGTCCGGTGTCCCCTCGATCGACAGCATGCCGGTAACGGCGCCGGCGACCTGGTCGAAGCCCGGCCGATTTGCCCAGGGGCCATGCTCGCCATGCGTGCTGATCGAGACATGGACGATTCCGGGGCGGCGGGCGGCCGCCGTTTGGGCATCGAGGCCGATCGACGCGAGATAGCCGGGGCGGCGGTTCGCAAAAAAGATGTCGGCGCCTTCGAGCAGGCCCGCGAGCGTGGCCGATCCTGCATCGCTGCGCGGATCGAGGCGGATAGAGCGCAGGCCGACATTTGCGGTGCAATAGAGCGCTTCCTGCTCATATTCGTTCGGACGCCAGACGTTGAGCACGTCCGCGCCGAGCGAAGCGAGCGAGCGGCCGCAACCCGCGCCCGCGATGACATGGCCCATCCCCAGCGCCCTGATCCCCGACAAAGGCTGTAGTCCCGCAGGTGGCAGAGGCCGAACCGGGGCATCGCCGATCTGCTCGATCGAAATCAACGGCTGGTCGAGAAGATAGTCGGCCACGGGTTCATCGAAGAATTCCTCGAGCGTGCGGACCTTGCAAAGCACGAGACCTTCGGTCTCGAACATCATCTCGAGCTCGTCGGCGGTATGGCCCGCGATGGCTTTCGCAATCGACTTGGGATTGTCGGCGCAATCGAGCAACGCCAGCATCCTGGTGCGGAGTTGTGGATAGAGGTTGGCCGGAAGCACCTCGCGCCCGTCGGACGTGCGATAGAACATCAGGAAATTTCGCACGGTGGCATCCTCGATCTGCGGAGGATGGCCGTTGAGCAGCTCCCAGCGGCGCTCGGTACTGGGCGCGAGACGGCGCAGGGCATGAGCGAGCTCGATCTCGATATCTTGTCCCGGCCCACCGCGGAGCCGGTGAAGCGCGGCTGCGACGATCGATTGCTGCACAAGCCCCAGCGCCGCGCCGCCGCCGAGCCGGAGCGTGCTGGGCATGAGCGGGTCGGCGCCCGCGAAGGTCACGCGGCCGCCGCTGTCCACCGGGCAAAACCCGATTTCGTCCAGCATTGCCGCAAGCGCTTCGTGGATGTCGAACGCCGCATCGGTCGCCGGGGCGGCGACCGCTTGCGCCAGTCTGCTGCGAAGGTCCATGATCAGGCTGCGGTCCGTTGGGCGTGCGCGACGAGAACGGTTCGCGCGCGGGCGAATTCGCCCAGCGCCTTGCCGACCTGGTCGAGGCCGACATTTCCTGAGCCGCTGACGCCGAAATATCCCTTCAGGATGAACAGGGCCGCTCGGACATTGGGCAGCAGATAGCGCTCGACCGCAACCTCCTCGGGGAGGCCGAGCAGCGATGCGAGCTCCGCGGTTCCCAGCCGGGTCTGGAGGAAATCCCAGCCTTCTTCGGTTCGCGCCCATAGTCCGAGGCTGGCGTTCGCGCCCTTGTCGCCGCTTCGCGCATATACAAGGTCGCCGAGGGTCGCCGGTTCGCCGGAGGCGTCGACGCCGGGCATCACATCGTCCGGTGTATCGCCGGGAACGGCCGCGGCGACGGGAGGCATTGGCGGTTCGAGAATACGGCCGTCGTCGAGCACCACTTGCTGCGCGAGGTCGGCCTGACGGATCAGTCCGGGCCAATAATCGGTTCGCGGCGACGGGGCACCGGCAACGTCGCCGTGAAAACCGGGAATGCCTCCGAGGCCGAAGGAAGTGAATCCCGCAATCACCCGTCCGACATCGCTGCGTTTTGCCGCCGAGGCGGCAATCCTGATTGCGACCGTCGCCTCTGCCTGCGACGACGGATTGTCCGCCGGTCGGCCGAGCGCGTCGAAATGATAGTCGTCGAGGGCGAGGCCGCCCGCGATCGACTGCATCTGGCGGCGCAGCCAATCGATTTTTGCATCGACATCGGTTCCGGTCGCATAGCCGAACAGCGTTGTGGCCCACCCGTTCGGATAGAAACAGCCGACCTTGGTCAACGGCGAAGGGGGCGATCCCTTGGACCCGCTGATCTGCACCCTGTCAGCCGCGACCTGCTCGAGCCGCACCGTTTCGAGGTGCAGCGTGACATCGGGGTTGAGATAGGTGGTGCCCTGGATTTCGTAGACGAGCTGCGCGGTGACGGTATCGACCGTCACGGAGCCGCCTTCGTCGACGCGTTTGGTGATCACGCTGCTGCCGTCGGCCGCAATTTCAGCGATCGGAAAGCCGAGCCGGGTCGCCGCATCGATTTCGGTGAAACCGGCGAAGTTGCCGCCCTGTGCCTGCGGACCGCATTCGATCACATGGCCCGCCGCGAGCGCGCCCGCGAGCGCGTCCCAATCGTCGATCTGCCAGTCATGCCACCACGCGGCAGGTCCCATCACCAGCGAGGCATCGGTAACCCGCCCGCAAATAACGATGTCGGCCCCGGCGCCCAGCGCCGCGGCTATCCCCCAGCACCCCAGATAGGCGTTCGCCGCGACGAGGCGATCCGCGAGATCGCCAAGCGGGGCGTCGGTGTCGAGGTTGCGAAGCTGACCTTCGCCGGCCAGTTGTTTGACGCGGTCGAAGACATCGTCGCCCACGACATGCGCGACCGACAGCGCGATGCCGCGCTCGCGGCATTCGCGGCGGATGGAATCGGCCAGCCCCGCGGGATTGAACGCGCCGGCATTGACGACGACCTTTATTCCGCGGGCGGCGATCTCGGGGAGCAGGGGCGACAATTGCCGGGCAAAGATCGGCACATAATATTGGCGGAGGCCGCTGTTGGCGCCCGGTTCCGCACCGGCAAAGCCCGCGGCGATGCGCGCCATCGTCATTTCGGCGAGATAATCGCCGACGACGACATCGACCGGGTCGCCGTTCACGGCATCGGCAAGCGCGCCGGTATAGTCGCCAAGCGCCCCCGAAAAGTTGGCGATGCGAATGGGGCGGTCAACCATGATTATTTCCTTGCGCTGGGTCGGGTTAGTGCGGGTCACAATGTCTGCCCGTCGTCGATCATCAGCTCGCTGCCGGTCACCCGCGCCGAGTGATCGGAGGTGAAGAAAAGCAGCGGCACGTCCATGTCGGTGAGTTCGCCCAGACGCCGGCGCGGAAAGGATTTGAGGAGATATTCGCCCGACGCGGTGTCGAAGAGATCGCCGGTCAGCTCGGTCTTGAAATAGCCCGGTATGATCGTGTTCACATTGATGCCCTTGCGCGCCCAGTCGCGCGCCATGATCCGGCTCATGTGGAGCACGGCAGCCTTGCTCGCGCCATAGGCCGCGGTTTGCGCATAGGCCTTGCGCGCCGTCACCGAGCTGACGATCACCACACGCCCGCGGCCGGTTTCGGCGCTGCCGGCCGCAATCAGGCGCCGGGCTCCTTCGCGAACGGTCAGGAAAACGCCGCGCAAATTGGTGGCAAGCACCGCATCGAAACTATCGACGTCGATGTCGAACGTGGACAATTCGGTGCCGATGCCGGCGTTGGCGATGATCGTATCGACCGTGCCGAAGACCCGCTCGGCCTCGTCATAGGCGGCGCGTGTCTGATCTTCGTCGGCGACATCCAGCGCTACGGCATGCGCCTTGCCGCCGTGCGCGGCGATTTCCTCGACTGTCGCCGCAAGGCGGTCGACACGCCGCGCAGCCATCACGACGCGCGCTCCGGCCGCCGCCAGCAGCCGCGACCAATGCGCACCGAACCCCGAAGATGCGCCGGTGACAAGCGCAACGCGTCCTGAAAGGTCGAAAGATGGCGTCGAGGCTATGGTCATGATCGAATCGAATCCGGCAACCCGCGTCTCGGTTCGACGCCATGTATTGATATAGAACCTAGTTATATATCTCAATCGGAGATTTTCGGCCTTCGTTTGCGGGGATCGCAGCAAGCTCGGTCAGATCCGACAGGATTTCATGCTGCTTGCGCGCGGTTTCGAGAAACTGGACGGCGACTTGGCGCTGCTCGGTCCGCGATGCGTAGACGACGAGTTCGATTTTGAGTTCGACACCATCAAATGGCACCTGCGCCCAGCCGTCGGCGATCATCCTTTCCTGCCGTGTGTGCCGCCAGCGGAGAACGGGGATGCCGCGAATGCTGGCGAAATGCTCCATTGCCGGCCGATGCGCTTCGGGTGCGAGAACGAGCTTCGCGCCTCGCCGGACGAGCCGCGTCGAGATTTCGGCGCGGACGAGCTGGTCCTGATGCGACGGTGAATAGACAATTTCTGCATTGTCGAGGTCGGCGGGTTCGATCGCTCGCCGGTCGAAGAGCGGATGACCGGGCGGGACGAGCAGATGCGCCTCGAGCTGCGCGAGCTTCACCGTGGCGAAGTCGGGCTCGAAGTGGTTGGGAAGTGAGGCCATCATCACAACATCGAGCTTGCCGGTGCGGATCCCGGCGAAAAGCTCGGGCCGCGATCCGTAAACCACCTCGGTGTGCGCCGCGGGATATTCGGCATGGAAGAGATCCATCAACTCCATGCGAAAATGGATCAGGAAATCATAGGTGCCGAGCACGAGCTGGCCGGCCGTCTCCTCGTGCAGATTTTTTGCGGCATATCGCGCCGTGGTTTCGGCATCGACCATCGCCTGTGCGTAGGGGAGAAAGGCGCGGCCCTGACGCGTCAGCTCGACCGATCGCGAGGTGCGCGCGAAAATCCTGAGGCCGAGCTGCTCCTCGACCCGGCGAACCCGCTTCGACACGACCGACTGCGCAAGGCCGAGCCGCTCGGCCGACCGCGAGAAGGATCGCGTGTCGGCGACGTCGAGAAGGCAATGGATATGATCGAGTTCGAGCATTTCACCTCGCTTACTAGGTAAGCTATCTCAATCGGGAATAGATGTCTCCTCTTTTTGTGCATGATCGATCGGAGGGCGGTGGTCAGTCTGGCTCGAGAAGAAAAACGGGAGAGGCTGGCGCATGATCGACGATATCGTCGAAGCGGCGTCCCGCGAGCGCGACACGGGCGACCATGACGAATTGACCGTCGTCAATTGGTGGCGCCGGCTTGCGACCGGTCGGGACAAGGAGATCGCCGTACTGGAGGCGGGCGAGGGCGTCAGCTTCGGCGATCTCGATCGCCGTTCGGCCGACCTTGCTTGGGCGCTTCTCGATGCCGGCTATGGCAAGGGCAGCCGCATCGCGCTGCTGATGGGCAACAGCGCGGACTGGATTGCGGCGTGGCTTGCGACGCAGCGCATCGGCGCGCTGGCGGTGTTCGTGAGCAGCTTTTTCGCCGAGCAGGAACTGCGCCACGCCCTCCGTCACGCCGATGCGCAATTACTGCTCCTCGATCCCGCCTATCTCCACCATGACTATCTGGCGCGGATGGAGACGGCGTTCCCGGACCTTGCGGCGCACGAGGGTTCGGGGCCGCTCTTGATTGACGAGGCGCCATATCTGCGGGCGGTGTGGACGAGCAAACCCGCCGCGCGCGCGTGGGTCGAGACCGATTTCGCCAGCGCCGCGCGAACGGGACAGCGCGTCGCCGCGCGCGCGCCGGCGCTCCTGGACCGGATCGCTGCGGAAATTCATCCCGCGGATGCCTCGGCGATCATCTATACGTCGGGAAGCACCGCGCATCCGAAAGCAGTCGTCCACCGGCAGGGGGTGGTCGCGGACAAGATCCGCTTCCTGGCGGGCAATAATGCGGTCATTCCGGCCGATACCGGGGCGGGAGACCGGGTGCTCGTCACCATGCCGCTGTTCTGGGTCGGGGGATTCCTGTCGTGCTTCGGGGCTCTCGAACGCGGTGCTTCGGTGGCCTTTTCGCCCGCCTTGCCCGCGGCCCGGTTGTGGGACGAGATCGAGACGATCGGCGCAACCCACGTCACCGGCCCCGATGCGACCTTGCGAAGCCTGCAGGACCATATCGGACCCGGCTGCCGGCTCGCCGACCGTCTGAAGCCGCAGAACAGCAACCAGATGGCATGGTTCCGCGGCGAGCAGGGCTATGACCCCGACAGCATCGGATCGGCTTTCGGCATGACCGAGACGATGGGACCGCACAGCGGGTTCCGGTCGATCGACGACACCTATGGCATGCAGGCCGGGAGCCTCGGCGGTGCACTTGGCCGGATGGAGCGGCGGATCGCCGACCCCGTGACGGAAGAGGATGTCGCGCCGGGAACCGAGGGCGAGCTGCGCGTCAGGGGACCCTGGCTGATGGAGGGATATTACAAGCAGCAGCGCGGCACGGGGCTCGATGACCGGGGCTATTTCCGCACCGGGGATCGCTGCATCATCGACGATGCCGACCGGCTGCATTTCGTCGGCCGCGACAGCGGCATGATCAAGACGTCGGGCGCCAATGTCGCGCCCGAGGAAGTCGAGAACGCGCTGCGCCAGTGCGACGAGGTCATCGAGGCGGTGGTCATCGGCATGCCCGATCCGGTGCGCGGGCAGCTCGTGGTGGCCTTTGTGGCGCCGCGGCCGGGCGCGGCGCTTGACGCGGACATGCTGCGCGACTGGCTGCGACCGCGCGTGTCGAGCTTCAAGATTCCGCGGCGGTTTCTGTTCATGCCGTTCGACGACATGCCGCGCACCGCGAGCAACAAGATCCACCGCGGCGCGCTCGCGGAGATCGCGGAAGCGCGCGCGCGCACCGACGAGGGCATTCCGACAAATTGATTGACCAAAACAAATGGGGAGAGATGCAATGCAGACAGTTCGGCACCTTCTGATCGGCGCGGCGGTCTGGCCGCTCGCGCTGGCGATTTGCGGTCCGGCGGCGGCACAGGATGCCCCCGCGCCGCCGGTCGACGAAACCGGGCGCGGCAACTCGGTACTGAACGAGGATATCGTGGTCACTGCGCAGCGCCGCGACCAGAATGTCCAGGATGTGCCGATCTCGATCACGGCGATCGGCGGCAACCAGCTCGCGGCCATGAACATCCAGGACGCGCAGCGGATCGTCGACATGGTCCCGAACTTCAAGGCAGCCGGGCTCGGCGGCGCCGGCGGCCCGCCCTTCTTCAACATTCGCGGCATCAGCTTCGTCGATTTTTCCAACATCAACGAGGCGTCGGTCGCGCTCTATATCGACGATGTCTATCAGGTCGCGCAGGGCACCGGGACGTCGCAGGTCTTCGATCTCGAACGCGTCGAGGTGCTGCGCGGGCCGCAGGGAACCTTGTTCGGACGCAACTCGACCGCCGGCGTCGTCCATTATATCTCGAAGAAGCCGGGCGACACGTTCGAGGGCGATATCAGCGCGCAATATGGCCGCTTCAACCAGGTCATTCTCCAGATGGCGGCGGGTGGACCCGTTGCCGAAGGGCTGCGCGCGCGTTTCGCGCTCAAATATAACCGCGACGATGGCACCCAGCTCGACCCCGTGTCGGGTCAGCGCTTCGCGAAGACCGACGCGCTTGCAGCGCGCGCGATCGTCCAGGCCGACCTGTCGTCGGCGGTCACTTTCGAAGCCAAGCTCAGCTATGCCCGCAACGACGGACAGTCGCCGATCCACCGGCCCTATTTCGTGCTCGATCCCAATAATCCGAGCGGCTATTGCGGCGGCCGTCCGGTGCCCGGCTCGGCGGCGGACCTCGCCCATGCCGCCTGTATCCTCGCCAACCGCGGCGTCAGCCGCACCGCGGGTCAGGCGTTCGACAATTTCAAGGCGACGCGGGGGCGGTCGGATGTCGACGAATGGCCATTCCGTTACACGAGCTGGGGCGGCTATGCGAAGCTCACCGCCGATCTCGGCTTTGCCGAACTGATTTCGATCACGGGCTATGAAAATTACCGTCAGGCCTTCAGCTATGACGGCGACGGGTTCGACAACCGGCCCTATGGCGGTTCGGGCTCGCGCGATCTCGGCATCTATTTCCAGTCCAGATCGGACACGATCTCGCAGGAGATCAGGCTTTCGGGACGCACCGACGGCGGCATACAGTGGCAGCTCGGCGGATATTATTACGACGCCGAGCAGCGCGCGGATTCGACGATCGCCGTCGACAATGTGAAGACCGACCTCATCGGCTATACCACGCATACGCGAAGCTACGCGGGGTTCGGCCAGGTCGACGTGCCGATCGGCGACAAGGTGACGCTGACGGGTGGGCTTCGCTACACCGACGACCGGCGCATTCTCGATCCGCTCGATTGCAGCCGCAGCATCACGAGCACGACCTGCGCGCCGACGCCGATCCCGCGGATCGACGATGGCGAGCTGACCTATCGCCTTGCCGCCGAGTTCCGTCCGGCGGACGATCTGCTCGTCTACGCGGCCTTTTCGCACGGCTTCAAGAGCGGCGGCTTCAACACCAATCGCAATCCGCTCCTGCGCGGGCCGGTCGGTTCCGAGGAAATCGACAATTATGAAGTGGGCTTCAAGAGCAAATTCTTCGACAATCGCGTCACGCTGAACGCGGCCGCCTTCTACTATAAATATACCGGCATCCAGGCCTTGATCGGGACGACCGATCCGCTGACCGGCGCATCGAATGTGCTCTACATCAACGCGGGCGATCCGCGCACCTATGGCGCGGAGGCCGAGCTGACGGCGAGCCTGACCGACGATCTGGAACTGCGCCTCGGCGTCGGTTACCTCGATACGAAGGTTATCGCGGACCCGAGCTTTACCGCCGATGGCCGCGTGCTGAATGGCAATCGCCTGCCGCAGGCGCCCGAGTTCAGCGGCAATATGATCCTGCGCTACAATATTCCGCTCGGTGACAGCGGCACGCTGACCTTGCAGGCCGACGGGCGCTATCAGACCTCGGTCTATTCGGGGATCGACAACGACCCGGCCGAACGCGTTCCGGCCTATGGCATCGCCAACGCGCGCATCGGCTGGAAGTCGGCGGACCGGAGCTATTCGATCGAAGCCTTTGTCGACAACGTCTTCGACAAGCAGGTTATCCAGCAGATGTTCCACAATACGCTGGGGTCGTTCCCGACGACGGTCACCGCGAACGCACCGCTGTTCGATTCGGGGTTCGGCGTCTGGGGCCGGCCGCGAACCTGGGGAATCCGGGCAGGTTATAGCTTTTGACGAACCCGAGCGTCGATATGTCCGCTGCGCAAGGGCAGGCCAGCCCTTCCGCGGCGGCGCGGCGCTATGCGCTGCTGCTGCTGTTCCTCGCCTATGTCGTCAACTATATCGACCGCCAGATCGTCACGATCCTCCAGGAGCCGATCAAGGCCGACCTGGGGCTCAGCGACACCCAGCTCGGGCTGATGACGGGCCTCAGTTTCGCGCTCTTCTACGCGACGCTCGGAATCCCGATCGCGCGGATCGCCGACCGGCATTCGCGGACGCGGCTGATCGCAGGGGCGATCACCTTGTGGAGCGCGATGACTGCTGCATGCGCCGCCGCGGGCAATTTCTGGACGCTGCTGATGCTCCGGATGGGCGTCGGGGTCGGCGAGGCCGGGCTCAGCCCGCCGGCGCATTCGCTTATTTCCGACTATTATGAGCCCGAACGGCGCGCGACGGCGATCGGCATCTATTCGGTCGGGATCCAGGTCGGCGTCTTCCTCGGGTTTCTCGCCGGCGGGGTCATCAATCACTTCTTCGGTTGGCGGATGGCGTTCCTCGTCGTTGGCTTGCCGGGGCTTCTGCTGGCGCTCCTGATCCGCTTCACGATGCGCGAGCCTCCGCGCGGGCAATTTGATCCGCCTGCGGATCGGGCCGGCGCGCCCGGCAACGAAGGCCTGTTCGCTTCACTGGCGGCGCTATGGCGCATCAGGCCGTTTCGATACGCTGCTTTCGCGTCGGGTTTTCATGCCCTCGTCCTTTATGGTCATGGCCATTGGGCGCCCCCCTATCTCGGGCGCCTCCACGCCATGCCGCTCCACGAGATCGCCTTCTGGCTGGCGATTCTGGCGGTTCTGCCGGGCGCGCTCGGCATCTGGCTCAGCGGCATCGCCGCGGACTGGCTCGTCCGCCGGTCGCCGAAGGGGCGGCTTTGGGTCGCGTCGGGAAGCCTTGCGCTGCTGATCCCGTTCGAAATTGCCTATGCGCTTGCGGGCAGCCCCGGGCTGGCGCTCGCGATGTCGGCGATCACCCATTTCCTCGGCGGCGCCTATCTAGCGCCGACGATCGCCTTCGCCCACAGCCAGGTCACGCCGCGCCAGCGCGCGTCGGCTTCGGCGGTGCTGCTGCTCGGGCTCAACCTGATCGGGCTTGGCATCGGCCCGATGCTGGTCGGGCTGCTCAGCGATGCGGCGACCGCACAGGGGTTCGGGACCGCGGGCCTGCGCTACGCGCTGCTCGCGATCATTCCCTCGCAGTTCGTCGCGCTGGCGCTTTTTCTCCGGGCCAACGCCATCGACGCGCCTCCGCTTCCATCCAGCAAGGAATAATGACCATGGCATCCCAAGCAACGCCGATCTGGTCGAAGCCCTTCTATCGGGGCTGGTTCCTGTTCCTGCTCACCATGGCCTATGCGCTGAACTTTCTCGACCGGCAGCTCTTGTCGATCCTGCAGGAGCCGGTGAAGGCCGAACTCGAGCTCAGCGATACGCAGCTCGGGCTCATCGGCGGGCCGGTGTTCGCATTGCTCTACGTCGGGCTCGGCGTGCCGATCGCGCGCCTCTCCGACCGCACCAACCGGGTGCGGATCATTTCGGGCGCGATCGGCCTCTGGAGCATCGCCACGGCGACATGCGGCCTCGCTGCCAACTTCTTCCAGCTCGCCGCCTCGCGGATGACCGTGGCGGTCGGCGAAGCGGCAGCGACCGCGCCGTCCTATGCGCTGCTCGCCGATCTCTACAAGAAGGAGCAGCGCGCGAGTGCGATCGGCATCTTTACGACCGGAACCTCGATCGGTTCGGCACTCGGCCTCGCGCTCGGCGGCTGGGTCGGCTTTACTTATGGATGGCGCAGCGCCTTTCTGATCATCGGCCTGCCGGGCGTGCTCCTCGCGCTCGTCATCTTTCTCACCTTGCGCGAACCGCCGCGCGGCTTCTCGGACGGGCGCAGCGCCGACGTGCCGCCCGCGAAATTCGCCGAGGTGGCAAAGCGGGCGCTCGCGACGCGGGCCTTTCCGGGGATCGCCTTTGCGATCGGCATCGCCAGCATTTCGGGCTTCGCGCTCGCGCACTGGATGCCGAGCTTCATGGTCCGCAGCTTCGGGGTCACCATCGCCGAGGCGGGGTGGCGCGTCGCGCTGGCTTCGGGCGGCGGCGGCCTTGTCGGCGGCCTCGTGGGCGGCTTCGTCTGCGACCGTCTCGCGAAACGCGACCGGCGCTGGTGGTGCTGGGCGCCGGCGATCGCCTTCTTCCTCAACATTCCGTTGATGCTGCTCCTGTTCCGCGCGACGAGCGCGACCGAAGCCATGCTGTTGATGGCGGCGGTGCTCTTTCTCTATCATTTCTGGGGCGGGGCAGGGCATTCACTGATCCAGAGCCTTGTTGGCGTCCGCATGCGCGCCACCGCCGCCGCACTGTTCCTGATGTGCATCAGCCTGATCGGACAGGGGCTGGGTCCGCTCGTCGTCGGTTTCGCGAGCGACCGGCTTCACGCGGGGGCGGGCGCCGAATCGCTGCGCTATGCGCTGATGGCGACGACGCCGGTCTGGCTCGTTGCGGGATTGCTCTGGATGTGGGCCGCGACGCGGCTGCGCGAGGAACTCGACAATACGCCCGAATGAACGTGGGCGCCCGCCGGGACTTCGTCTAGGGAATGGCGCCGCTCGCCTTGAGCGCGGCGAGGCGCGCCGCGTCATAGCCAAGGCTTGCGAACAACGTATCGCCGTCGGCGCCCACGGCGGGGGCCGGCTGCGGCACCGGATTGACGGTCGCCGAATAGCGCGGCGCGGGGGCAGGGTGCGGAACGCCCGCGACGCTCACGAAGGTGTCGCGCGCGACATTGTGAGGATGGAGCGGCGCTTCGCCGAGCGACAGCACGGGAGCGAAGCAGACGTCGGTCGCCTCCATCAGCGCGCACCATTCGTCACGCGTCTTGCCCGAGAACAGCGCGGCGACCTTTTCCTTGAGGGCAGGCCATTGCGCCTCGTCGAGTTGGGCATCGAAGGCGGGATCGGCATCGAGGCCGGTCTTTTCGCGGAGCAGCGCATAGAATTGCGGTTCTATCGACCCGATCGAGATGAATTTGCCGTCGGAGCAGGTGTAGGTGTCGTAGAAATGCGCGCCGCCGTCGAGGCGGTTCACACCGGCCTCGTCGCGGATCATGCCGGCGCCGTGGAACCACCAGCTCATGCCGGCCAGCAGCGCCGAGCCGTCGGTCATCGCGCAGTCGATGACCTGGCCTTCGCCGGTCTTCGCCGCGTGAAGCAGCGCGCTCGCCATGCCGAAGGCGAGCATCATGCCGCCGCCGCCGAAGTCGCCGACATAATTGACCGGCGGCACGGGCTTTTCGCCGGCGCGGCCGATGCCGTGGAGCACGCCCGAGAGCGAGATGTAATTGATGTCGTGCCCCGCCGCCTGCGCATAGGGGCCGAATTGCCCCCAACCGGTCATGCGGCCGTAAACGAGCTTCGGATTATCGGCGAGCAGCACCTCGGGGCCGAGCCCGAGCCGTTCCATGACGCCCGGACGATAGCCTTCGATGATCCCGTCGGCGCCGCGGCAAAGGTCGCGCGCAGCGTCGATCGCGCCATCCTTCTTCATGTCGAGCACGACCGACTTGCGATTGCGGCAGAGCGGGTCGCGCGGGTCCATGATGCCGCCGGGGCGATCGATACGGATCACCTCGGCGCCATGGTCGGCGAGCATCATGCCGCAGAAGGGGCCGGGACCGATGCCGGCAAATTCGATGATCCGGATTCCCGTCAGCGGTCCCGCCATGTGATTTTCCCCTGTTCTTTCCGCGGCGCGCTTCAGCCGAGGCGTTCGATGACGATCGCGGGGGCCATGCCGCCCGCCGCGCACATGGTGACGAGACCATAACGGCCGCCCGAGCGTTCGAGTTCGTCGAGCGCGGTGCCGATGAGGATCGATCCGGTGGCGCCGATCGGATGGCCGAGCGCCATCGCGCCGCCGTTGATGTTCACCTTCTCGCGGTCGAGATCGAGATCGCGGATGAACTTTTCGGCGACGACGGCAAAGGCCTCGTTGATTTCCCAGACGTCGATATCGTCCTTGGTCAGCCCGGCCTTGGCGAGCACCTTCTTCGCAGCCGGGACGGGGGCGTTGAGCATCAGCGTCGGATCGTCGCCGACATTGGCATAGGCGACGACGCGCGCACGCGGCTTGAGGCCGTTCTTCTCGGCATAATCCTTCGAGGTGATCAGCAGCGCGGCGGCGCCGTCGACGACGCCCGAGCTGTTACCGGCATGGTGGACGCCCTCGAAGTCGAGATCGGGATAGCGGCGCTGGATCTGCTTCTTGAAGGTGACGCCGCCGCCAAGATCGAAGTCGGCAAGCGCGCCGAAGCTGGGCTTGAGCGAGGCGAGACCTTCCGCCGTGGTTTCGGGACGCGGAAATTCCTCATGGTCGAGCGCGACGCTGCCGTCGGGGTTGTGGACGGGGACGACAGATTTCGCGAAACGGCCTTCCCTGATCGCCTTGTCGGCGCGCTGCTGGCTGACGAGCGCGAGCGCGTCGACCGCCGCGCGGTCGATTCCCTCGATCGCGGCGATCGCGTCGCCGCAGACGCCCTGGTGCGATTGCGGATGTATCTCGTCGAGCGCCGCGTTGCCCGCACCCATGCCGAGCGGCTTGAGGCCGGCATTGGCTTCTTCGGCGGCGAGCGTCGCCGTGTAGCTCATCATTTCGGTTCCGCCAGCGATGACGCAATCTTCCATGCCCGACATCACCGTTGCCGCGGCGAAGTTGACCGAGCTGATGCCGCCGCCGCAGAAGCGGTCGAGCGTGGTGCCCGAAGCCTTGACGTCATAGCCCGCCGAAAGCGCGGCCATGCGGCCGAGGTCGGTGCCTTGCTTGCCCTTCTGCGTCGACGTCGACCAGATGATGTCGTCGACTTCGGCGGTGTTGAGATTGTTACGGTCCTTGATCGCCTTCAGCACCGTCGCGGCGAGATGCTGCGGGTGGAGATGCGAGAGCGCGCCCTTGCCGGGCTTGCCGATCCCGCGCGGGGTACGGACGGCGTCGATGATATAGGCTTCGGTCATGGTCGGATTTCCTTGTGGTCAGGCGGGAATCTGGTTGAAGGGCACGCCCTTGTCGGGGCGGTGATCCTGCGGCAGGCCGAGAATCTTTTCGGCGATGGTGTTGAGCAGCATCTCGTCGGCGCCGCCGGCGATGCGGCCGGTCGGGGCGTTGATCCAGCTGTTGGTCCAATTATCCTTGACGAAACCATGCGCGTCATAGGCAAAGCCGCTGCTGCCCTGGAGGTCGATCGCGAGCTCCGACAGCTTCTGGCGCGAGCGAACCGAGACGAGCTTGTTGAGCGAGCCTTCGGGCCCCGGGGTCATTCCCGCCTGCATCATCAGCATCGCGCGCGCGGTGATCGCATCGAGGCCCGATCGCATCGCGTAGTTGCGCGCGATCTGCTGGCGGATGCGGCTATCCTCGATCGCCGGCTTGCCGCCGAAGTCGGTCGCTTTCGCAAGGTCGATGAAGAGGTCGAGGTGCGGACCGAAGCCGCCGCTGTCGGTCGCGACATAGCGCTCGATCATCAGCGTTGCCATCGCGACGGCAAAGCCGCCGCCGACGGGCGACATGCGGTGATCGTCACCGATCTTCACATCGTCGAAGAAGACTTCGTTCACATGGCTGTCGCCGCCTGCGAGCTTGATCGGGCGTACCGTGACGCCGGGGGCCTTCATGTCGACCCAGAAGTAAGTGAGTCCCTTGTGTTTCGGCACATTGGGGTCGGTCCGGGCGACGATGACGCCATAGTCGCTATATTGCGCCCAGCTCGTCCAGACCTTCTGGCCGTTGAGCTTCCAGCCATTGCCATCGGTCTCGGCACGCGTGCGCAGCCCCGCGAGATCGGATCCGCCGGCGGGCTCGGAAAAGAGCTGGCACCAGATTTCCTCGCCCTGCAACGCCTTCAATACGCGTTCGCGGACGAAATCCTTGTCTTCGCCGAACTGCATCAGGATCGGGACGGGCATGCCGAGCGAAATGCCGAAATAGGCGTTGGGGAAGCCGTGCTTCATCTCCTCGGCCTCGAAGGTCACCTTCTCGAGGTGCGTGAGACCCTGGCCGCCATATTCGGTCGGCCAGTTGATCCCGGCATAGCCGGCGTCGAATTTCGCCTTCTGATAGCGGCGTCCGAGCGCGAGGTCGTCGGCTTCGGAGAGCCCCTTGCGCGCACACTTTCCGAAGGTCGGCCTGACGCTCTCCAGCCAGGCAGCCGCCTTGGAGCGGTAGGCGTCGAGATTGCTCATGCGGCTTCTCCTGTCAGGCGGTCGACCAATATATCCTCCCAGAACAGGCTGTTGCCCTGTTCGAGCGCAAGGCTGCGCGCGCGGCGCATATGAAGATGGAGGCCGGCCTCCCAGGTGACGCCGATGCCGCCATGGACCTGCACGCAGTCGCGCGCGGCGGTGTCATAGGCTTCGGTCGCCGACAGGCGCGCGGCGGCGGCGGCGAGGATGAATTCGGGCGTTTCCGCGCGCGCGGCGGCATGGATGCAGTTGGCGCGCGCGAGTTCGACGAGACCATAAAGTTCGGCGATGCGGTGCTTCACCGACTGGAAGCCGCCGATGAGCTGGCCGAAGGCGCGGCGGGTGAGGGCATAGTCGCGCGCGACTTCCATCAGCGCCTCGGCGCCGCCGGTCTGTTCATGCGCGGTGACGACCGCCTGCAGCGCGAGGATGTGGAGCGCCGCGTCGCGCGCCGCCGAGCCGGTGACCAGCGCTTCGGCGGGGGTGCCGGTAAAGCCGAGATCGGCGAACAGGCGGCTGTTGTCGAAGCTCGCGATCGCGGTGCGTGCCACCCCGGCGA
>MGYJ01000088.1:31299-129234 GCA_001801685.1 Gammaproteobacteria bacterium RIFCSPHIGHO2_12_FULL_63_22
GGCATGCCGGGGCCGTTCGCGAAGACGATCGCGATGTCGGCGGCGAGCCCGCCTGCTACGCCCGTTGCCGTGCCGTCGATCCGGTCGTCGGTAAAGGTCAGCTTGGGGGCGGCGGGCAGGGCGTTGGCGCCCTCGGCAAAGGCGACTGCCCCGATGATCTCGCCGCTCGCCAGCCCGGGAAGCCAGCGCGTTTTCTGTGCATCGGATCCATATCGTTCGATGGCCTTCGCGGCGCCGAAGCTCGAGGTCAGAAAGGGCGCGCCGCTCAGCGTGCGTCCGGCCTGGTGCGCGATGAGGCCAAGTTCGGCGAGGCCGAGGTCGAGCCCCCCATAGGCTTCGGGGAGGGCAAGCGCCGTCCAGCCTTGCTCCTTAGCCGTCTCCCAGAAGGCCGTGTGATATTCGCCGCTCGCTTCGAGCAGGGGGAGCAGCTCGTCCTTGCTCACCCGGGCCTCGAGCACGCGGCGCGATTCGGTCGCGATCGCCTGCTGCCCCTCGTCGTACAAAATCGACATAGCGGTCCTGTTCCTTCAGCGGATCGTATATTTCTTGGCCTTGTCGGCCATCAGCGCGGCGCGGTTCACCTGCGGCACGCCGACCGGATTGCCGATCTGGCAATATTTGAGCCCCTGCTGCAGCGCGACGCTGCGCGGCAGGTCGAGCGATTCCCAGATCGCCTTGACCGATCCTGCGGTCGCCGCGGGCGGCTTGGCGGCGATCGCGGTCGCCAGTTCGTGCGCGCGCGGCCAGAGATCCTCGAGCGTCGTGATTTCGCTGACGAGGCCGATGCGCAGCGCGGTGCCGGCACCTATCCTTTCGTCATTGCCGAGCAGCACCATGCGCAGCACGTCGTGGAGCGGCATGTGATAGGTCATACCGATCGGCTCGAGCGCGCTCGTCATCCCGTAGGTGACATGCGGGTCGAAGAAGGTCGCGTCTTCGGAGCAGATGATGATGTCGCTCTCGTTGAGCCAGTAGAAGGCGCCGCCGGCGGCCATGCCGTGGACCGCGGCGATGACCGGCTTCCAGCATTTCATCGACTTCGGGCCGAGATAGTTGCCGGGATCCTCGGCGTGCCAGATATTGTCGAGATCGACGACCGTTCCGCCGGGTTTCTGCGATTCCTTGACGTCGACGCCGGTGCACCACGCTTTTCCGGGGGCCGCGCGCAAGACGCAGCAATGAATATCGTCGTTGGCGCCGATCCACTTCCACAGATGTTCGAATTCGTCCATCATCCGCCTGGTGAAGCTGTTCATCGCGTCGGGACGATTGATCGTGATCGTCGCGACATGGTCGGCGACCTCGAGCAGGATGGTTTCATATTGCATGGCCAGCGAATCCTCTCCCGGCGTTTGTCATGGTTGACCTAGTTATACAACTCGCTATGACACAGAGGGCAACAACGAGGCAAGTCCCGCAATGAATTTCGACCTTAGCGATGAACAGAAAATGCTTGGCGAGCAAGCCCGGGCGCTGCTTTCCGACCTTTCGCCGTTCGACCGGCTTCGCCACCTGATCGATTCGGGCGCCGATTGGGACGAGGAACTGTGGCGCTCGCTCGCCGAGATGGGCTTCCTCGGGGCGGCGATCCCCGAGGAACATGGCGGACTTGGCCTCGGCGCGCTCGACCTCGGCGTGATCATGGAGGCGCTGGGCGCCGCCAATGCCGCGGTGCCCTTCATGAGCTCGATCGTCCTCGCCGCCGAGGCCATCGCACTCGCGGGCAGCGAGGCGCAAAAGGCGGCGTGGCTCCCCAAGCTCGCTTCGGGCGAAGCGGTGGCGACCTTTGCCTATGCCGAGGGGCCGGGCCCGGTGTTTGCGGCTGGCGTGCAGCTTCGCGACGGAAGATTGACCGGCAGCAAGTCTCCGGTCGCCGATGCAGGCATCGCCGACATTGCGGTCGTACTGGTTGCGGGCGGCGGCTTCGCGCTGGTCGAACTCGATCAGCCCGGCGTGCTGCGCACGAAGCTCGAGAGCTTCGATCAGTTGCGCCCGCATTATCGCCTCGATTTCATTGATGCGGCCGCCGAGGTCATGCCCGGTACCGGTAAACTCGACCGGCTGATCGATCAGGCGGCGGTGCAGGCGGCGTTCGAAGCGGCGGGCGCCGCCGAAGCCTGCCTGACGATGGCGCGCGACTATGCGATGGAACGGCAGATGTTCGGCCGCTCGCTCGCCGGTTATCAGGCGATCAAACACAAGCTTGCCGACGTCGCGGTCGCGACCGAGCTGGCAAGATCGAACGCATATTATGGCGGCTGGGCCGCCGAATCCTCGCCCGACGACTTGCCCGCCGCCGCCGCGGCGGCGCGCCTTTCGGGCATCAAATGCTTCGAGATGGCGGCGCGCGAAAATCTGCAGGTGCATGGCGGCATCGGCTACACGTTCGAGGCGAACTGCCATTTCTATTATCGGCGCGAGCGCATGTTGGCGGTGCATCTCGGAAACCGCGGTTTCTGGGCCGACCGCCTGCTGAACGCGCAGCCCGGCAGCCAGGCAAAGGCGGTATAAGATGGATTTCAACGACAGCCCCGAAGAAGCCGGCTTTCGCGCCAAGGCGCGCGACTGGCTCGCAGCGCACGCCCCCGCGCATGTGCTCAAGCCGGGCGAGAAGATGCCCGATACCGAAGAGGCCGATCGCGGCCGCGCGTGGATGCGCGAATTGTTCGCGGGCGGCTGGTCGGGCCTGACTTTTCCGAAAGCCCTCGGCGGCGGCGGCCTTTCGGGGGCCGAGGCAGTGATCTTCTCCGAAGAAGAGGGCAAATATCACCTCCCCAAGGGGCCTTTCACGTCGATCGGGACTGGCATGGCGCTGCCGGTTATTGCGAAGCATGGCAATGACGAACAGCGCGCGCGCTTCATCGAACCGACGCTGAAGGGCGACATCACCTGGTGTCAGCTGTTCTCCGAACCGGCGGCGGGGTCCGATCTCGCGGCGCTGCGTACCAAGGCGGTGCGTGCCGATGACGGCTCGGGCGACTGGATCGTCAACGGCCAGAAGGTCTGGTCGAGCTGGGCGCATCTGACCGACTGGGGCATTCTCGTCGTGCGCACCGACCCGACCCTGCCCAAACACAAGGGGCTGACCTTTTTCGTCGTCGACATGAAGACGCCGGGGATCGAGACGCGCCCGATCCGCCAGATTTCGGGAGCATGCGAGTTCAACGAAACATTCCTCACCGATGTCCGGATTCCCGATGCAAACCGGCTCGGCGCCGAGGGCGAGGGCTGGGCCTGTTGCATGACGGTGCTCATGGGCGAACGCCTCGGGTCTGGCGCGCATCGCAGCGGGGTCGAACCGCTCATCGATTATGCCGCGGCGACCCCCGATGGCCGTGGCGGTACGATGCTCGACGACCGCGCGATCCGCCAGCAGCTCGCCGAGGCACTCGCCGAAGAGCAGGGCGAACGGTTCTTCCAGGCGCGCCTCAGGACGATGGTCTCGAAGGGCGAGAATCCCGGCGCGCTCGCGGGCATGGTCAAGCTCGCCTATGCGTCGCGCTACCAGAAGACCAATGGCCTCGCGCTCGAATTGCGCGGCCTCGCGGGCATCGCACCCGAGGCTGGCGATACCGCAACCGGCGACGTCCAGTACGACTATATCTATTCGACCGTGATGCGTATCGCGGGCGGGGCCGACGAGGTGCTGCGCAACCAGATTGCCGAACGTGTGCTTGGCATGCCCGGCGAGGTGCGGATGGACAAGGATGTGCCGTTCGATAGCCTGAAGGGCTGATCGTCAGGCGGCGAGCCCGGCCTTCCAGTCGCGGCGGATTTTCCTGGCGAGGCTCCATTTGTGGACCTCGGTCGGGCCGTCGTAGATGCGGAAGGCGCGAACCTCGCGGAACACCTGCTCGACGATCGTCTTGTCGGTCACGCCGGTACCGCCCATCACCTGGACGCAGCGGTCGGCGATGCGCATCAGCGCCTCGGACACCGCGACCTTCGCCATCGAGCTTTCGACCGTGCCGAGCGATCCGGTGTCGAGCACGCCCGCGCACCAGTCGATCATCAACTCGGCTTGCTTCAGGTCGATCATATTTTCGGCGAGCATGAAGCCGACGCCCTCATGGTCGATCAGCGGCTTGCCGAAGGCCTCACGGCGGTTGGCATAATCGGTTGCGATCTCGTGCGCGCGGATGCACGCGCCGAGCCAGCGCATGCAATGCGACAGGCGGGCAGGGGACAGGCGCACCTGCGCGTACCGGAATCCTTCGCCCGCCTCGCCGAGCATCTGGTCGGCGGGGATGCGGAGGTTGTCGATCGTCAGCGTTGCGTGGCCGCCGGGCATCGAACTGTCGATCGTGTTCGGCACCTCGTCGATGCGGATCGCGGGATCGGGCAGGTCGACGAGGAACATGCACGCGCCCTGTTCGGACTTTGCCATCACGATGCCGACGCGCGCGCCCTGCGCGCCGGTGATGAAGGTCTTGCGGCCATTGACCACCCAGTGATTGCCGTCGAGGTGGCACGTCGTCTTCATCATCGACGGGTCGGACCCGGCGCCGCCTTCTTCGGCAGGCTCGGTCATGAAAAAGGCCGAACGGACGCGGCCTTCGACCATCGGTTTCAGGAAGCGCTCCTTGAGTTCGGGGCTGCCTTCCTTGCCGAGCAGGTACATATTGCCCTCGTCGGGCGCCATCGTGTTGCACGCGAGCGGCCCGAGCGGCGACAGGCCGCTCTTGATCAGCACCACGGCGGTCTCGCCCTGATTGAGGTGGCTGCCGTCGGCCAGGATATGCGGGGTCAGCACGCCCGCGGCGCGGGCATGTTCGCGCATCTCCATCACCAGCTCGTCGGTCGGCGCGCCATGATGATCGCGGCGCGGGTCGCTCTCGTAGGGAATGATGCGTTCCCGGACGAACGCTTCGACCCTTGCGGCTATCGCGAGCGCGCGGTCAGTCTGTGTCATGAAATGTCCTTGCCGTCGGCTGCGTTCAAGCCGCTCTGCGCCGTTCTGCTGCGGCCTTCGCCAGCGGTCCGGCCAGATCCTTTTTCAGTATCTTGCCATTCGGATTGAGCGGCATCACGTCCATCACCAAAAGGGTGCGGGGCACCTTGTTGTCGCCGAGATGCTCCTTGCAAAAGGCGATGATATCGTCGGGCGTCGCGCTTTCGCCGGGGCGCAGCGTGACAGCGGCCGCAATGTCTTCGCCCAGCACCTCGTGCGGGACGCCGACGACCGCTGCCTGCTGGACCGCCGGGTGAAGGTGGAGCGCGGTTTCGATCTCGAGCGGCGTGATATTATAGCCGCCGCGAATTATCAGCTCCTTGGACCGTCCCGCCATGATGAGGTCGCCGTCGGCATCGACGAAGCCGAGGTCGCCGGTCTTGGTCCAGCCGCCCTTGAAGCTCGCCGCCGTCGCTTCGGCATCGTTCCAGTAGCGACGCGGATGCTTCTGCCAGCCGAAGATTTCGCCGACGACGCCGGGCTCGGTAATGACGTTTCCGGCTTCGTCGCGAAGCTGCATATGCGGCGGCAGTTTGCCGACGCAGCCGGGTTTGCGGACCTGTTCCTGGCTCGTCGTGCCCACGCCGATGCCGCCTTCGGACATGCCGTAGCTGTTGCGCATCCGGACGTGGGGCCAGAGCTTCAGCGCACGCTCGACCGAATCATGCGGCAGGGGCGCGGTGCCGGTCATCAGATACTTGACCCCCGCAAAATCATAGTTCGCGACGTCGGGGTGATCGAGGATCAGCCGCAGCATCGAGGGAACCAGATAGACGAGGTTCGGCTGCTTTTCGCGGACGAGGTCCAGAAAGCCCTTGGGGTCGAACTTCTGCTGGGTGATGGCGGTCGCGCCGCCGCGGGCGGGCAGCATGACGATGCCGATGTTGCCACCCGACCCGGTAAGCGGAAGGGCGCTCAACGTCGAGCGCGAACGGTCCATATTGTGACCTGTGACCCCGGTCATCAGGTCGGGGTGCGACACCACGACGCCCTTGATCTTGCCCGTGGTTCCCGACGTTCCAAGGATCTCCGCGTCGGCATTGGGATCGAGGCCCGCCTGATCGGGCAGAGCGCCGATGTCGCGCGGCATGGCATCGACGTGCCAGCTGCCCGCAAGATCGAGCTCCTTCACGAGGTCCGGCGTGTCGGTCAGGCAGAAGCGCGGTTCGCATAGCGCGGCATAATCTACGATTTCGCGGGGATTGAGGCGCGTATTGATCGGGCAGGCGATGCCGCCGGCGCGAAAGACAGCGAACACCGCGATCGCCATTTCGACCGCACGCATGTTGCTGATCGGCAGGAAGACGCGGTCGCCAGGCACGAGGCCTGCGGCTGTCAACCCGCCGCCGACTTCATCGGCCTCGCGGTCCCACTCGGCGAAGGTGATCTGCCGCCTGACGTCGTCGTGCGCGATCTCATTTGCCTGATGCGACGCGCGCACCTTCAATGCATCGCTGATGCGGCGAACTTCCATTGTGCACTATCCCCTTGCGTGACTTGTGAGGATATATTACCTAGTTATATAACTCGTGACAAGGGAGATATGCGGTGGCCGATACGAAAGAAGATATCAAGCAGAGCGACGAATGGCAGAAAGCCGTCGATTACGAGATCACCGACCATGATATCGAGCGCCAGCGCCAGCTGCTCGGATTCGATCAGGCCGCAAAGACCCGCGAATATATCCAGACGGCAACCGAAGATAATATCCGCAACTTCGCGCATGGCTGCGGTGACGACAATCCGCTCTATTGCGATCCGCATTATGCGAAGAAGACGCGCTGGGGCGGCGTTATCGCGCCCGGCATGTTCACCGGCATGATTAACCGGCCGATGAAGGGCGATCCCGTACCCGATGAGATCAAGGCGCTGCGCAAGAGCCTGTTCAAGGGCATCCACGTCTTTGTGTCGGGGTCGACCTGGGACTTCTATCGTCCCGTGCGCCCCGGTGACACGATCTACAGCTTCAACGGCGACGAGTCGGTCGAGGTGAAGAGTTCCGAATTCGCCGGCAAGTCGGTCATTTCGGTCCGCCGCGACGTCAAGGTGAACCAGCGCGGCGAAGTCGTCGCCGTCTATCGTATCCTGCGCGTTCTGACCGAACGCAAGACGGCGGCGAAGAAAGGCAAGAATCTCTCGATCCAGCCTGCGACCTACACCGAGGAGGAGTTCGCCAAGATCGAGGAAGTCTACGCGAACGAGAAGGTACAGGGCGCGGCGAAGCGCTGGTTCGAGGATGTCGAGCCCGGCGACAGCCTCGGCACGCAGGCCAAGGGCCCGCTGACCGTCACCGACGTGATCTGTTTCCATTCGGGCGGCTATGGTTTCGTGCCCTACGCGCCGACGGCCAACCGCCTCGCGCACAAGAATCGCCAGCGCATTCCGGCCTTCTACGTGAAGAACGAACATGGCATTCCCGACGTCGCGCAGCGGCTGCACTGGGATCCGGTGTGGGCGCAGGCGATCGGCAACCCGATGGCCTATGACTATGGCGTGATGCGCGAAAACTTCCTCTACCAGTATCTGTCGGACTGGTGCGGAGACGATGCGATCATCCTTCACGTCCATGACGAGATCCGCAAGTTCAACTATATGGGCGACGTCCAGACCGTGACCGGCAAAATTCTCGCCAAGCGACAGGAAGGCGGCCAGAATCTGGTCGATGTTGCGGTGGCCTTCACCAACCAGCGCGGCGAGGAATCGGTCCGCGCGACCGCGACCATTGCCTTGCCGAGCAAGGATAATGCCCTGCCGATGTATCCCGAGGTTCCGGCGGACCTCGCGCAGAAGGCGGCGAAGATGATGGCGCGGCACTGGGAACTTGGCGGCGATTGATCCGGCCTCCATTTCCTTGGAAGATTGCAGGGCAAAGGGGGACCATTCATGTCCGAAGTGCTGATCGACGATGATGCGGGCGTTCGCACCATCACCCTCAACCGGCCCGACCGGCTCAATGCGCTGACGGGCTCGATCATGGCGCCGCTCGCCGATGCGTGCGCCGATGCGGCGCGCGACGCGTCGGTCGGCTGCGTCGTCGTGACGGGCGCGGGCAGGGGCTTTTGCGCCGGGGGCGACCTCAAGGAGGGAGGCGCCGACAAGGCCATCGTGCCCGCCAACGCCGAGAGCGGCAGCCGTGCGGAGCAGAGCTTCGTGCGGCTGCGCGGTTTCATGGAAACTTCGCGCCTGCTCCATGAAATGGCGAAGCCGACGATCGCCATGATCAACGGCCCGGTCGCGGGCGCGGGCATCGGCATCGCCGGGGCTTGCGACCTGCGCTTCGCGGCGAAAAGTGCAAGCTTCCTCACCGCCTTCGACCGGATCGGCGCGGGCGGCGATTTCGGCTCGACCTGGTTCTGGACCAAGATCGTCGGCACCGGCGTTGCGCGCGAACTCTTCCTGCTGGGCGAGAAGCTGACTGCGGACGAGGCCTTTGCAAAGGGGCTCTACACGCGTCTGTTCGACGATGACGCCTTGCGCGACGAGACGATGAAGGCCGCCCGCCGGCTCGCCGACGGCCCGCGCATGGGCTACCGCTATATGAAAACCAACCTCAACAACGCCGAGGATTGGGCTTTCGAGGCGGCGCTCGATGCCGAAGCGCTCAATATGGGCCTGTCGACCAGCGCGACCGCGATGATCTGGCGCGAGAAGAAGAAGCAGGACGAACAGGGCGGTGGCTGAGCCGCTCGACCTGCGGATCGATGTTTCGGATGCGCTGCCCGCCGCGATCACCGGCGGCGAGCCGCTGCATATCGCCGCATGGGTGTTTATGCCCGACCTCTTGCCCGAAAAGCCGACGGTCGTCACGCTGTTCAACGGCGGGACCTACGATCGCCGCTACTTCCATTTCGAGGTGCCCGGACGCGAGGGCTATAGCTGCGCCGAATATCTGAGCGCGCGCGGCCATATCGTCATCCTTCCCGACCATCTCGGCATCGGCGCCAGCGACCGTGCGAAGGATCAGATGCTTGCGACGCGCGAGGTCGCGGCGCTCGCGCATCACACCGCGATCGAACGGATCTACGACCAATTACGCGATGGAAGGCTGGCGACGCTTCGGGAATTCGTGAAGGTCGGTGGCGGCCATTCGATGGGCGGGTTCATGACGATCACCCAGCAGGCGGCGTATCGGACCTACGATCTCTGCCTGATCCTCGGCTATACCGCCGACGGTGTGCACCTGACGTTCGGCGACCAGCTGGTGCGTGTGCATCCCGGCGATCTCGACCCGACCCAGCCCGACTATGACAAGCGCGACCGGTCGAAACTGCGCAAAAGCTTCCACTGGGACGATGTTCCCGAGGATGTGATCGCGGTAGATGACGCCCTGCTCGTCGAAGTGCCTTATGTGCTCTCGACGCAGTCGATCATGACCGGCATCGTTACCGCCGACGCCGCGAAGATCGACGTGCCGATCTATATCAACCTCGGCGAGCGAGATGTATCGCCGAACCCGCATGCCGAGCCCGGCTATTATTCCGCGTGCCGCGACATCACGCTGCATGTCCTGCCGCACTCGGGTCATTGCCAGAATTTCGCGACGACGCGTATCGAGATGTACGACCGCATCGACCGCTGGGTGCGCGACCAGGCTGGAGCCCCATGACCACCGAACATATCCGTATCGACCGCCATGAGGGCGGTATCGCCGCCGTTACTGTCGCCCGCGCCGATATCGGCAACGCCTCCTCGCCCGAGATGCTCGGCGAGATACGCGACGCCTTCGCCGCGCTGTCGGTCGACCGCGAGGTCCGTGCCATCGTCTTTGCCGCCGAGGGAAAACATTTTTCTGTCGGTGCCGATTTCGCTTTTTTACAGCGACTTACGGTCCTGTCCGCAAGCGAGATCAAGGATACCGTCTACGCCAATTTCCAGGGCGCGGCGCGCGCCATCTATCGCTGTCCGAAGCCCACGCTTGCGCTGGTGCAGGGCGCCGCCGTCACGGTCGGCTGCGAGCTGGCGCTGGCCTGCGATTTCCGCGTCGCTGCCGATTCGGCGATGTTCCAGGAAAGCTGGATCAAGCTCGGCATCATGCCGCCGCTTGGTGGAACCTTCCTGCTCCCGCGCATCGTCGGCCTCGGCCGCGCGATGGAGATGTGCCTTCGCGGCAAGCAGGTGCGTGCTGAGGAGGCGCTCGCGATCGGGCTGGTGAGCGAAGTGGTAGGCAAGGACGGGCTTGCCGCGCGCGGTATCGAACTGGCGCGCGAACTCGCCGCTTCGGCCCCGCTCGGTTATGCGACCGTGAAACAGTCGATCCAGCGTGCGCTCGAGAGCAGCATGGAGGCGGAATGGCAGGCCAATCTGCCCAATCAGGCCTTGCTCCTCGGGAGCCGGGACCATCGTGAAGGGCTGGCCGCAATCACCGAAAAGCGGGCACCCGACTTCCGCGGCGAATAGGGTCAGCGGGGGCTGCCCGGCCCCACGAAAATCGTTTGCGTCCCTTTGGCATAGACGCCGTCGACATCGGCGAAGACCGTCTGCGCCAGCGCATGGCCGTTCCCCGCACCCTCGGTATGCGCATCGAGCAGGAACCAGTCGCCGCGCGGGAGGCGGAAGAACTGGATCGAGATGTCGAGATTGGCGTAGCTCCACTCGTGCGCGTGGGTCGCGCTGCCGACCCCGTTGCCGAAGTCGGCGAAGAGGCAGGCCTTGACGAAGGGTGACGCCGGCACGCCCGACACAATCTCGCCGTCCATGCGCATCCACGATACGCCGCGCCCGGGCTGGCGGACCCCGCCCATGATCGGGCGCGTCTTTATCGCTCCTGCCATGCTCGCGCCGATCAGGAAGACATCTTCGGGGACGTCGCCGGGAGCGGGATGGGGCTGGGGCGCCGGCAATTCGGGAGTGTCCATATGGCGCGCCAGGAGCACATGGGCTTGCGCTACGGGCTTGCCGGCGGCGAGCAGTTCGATCCGGTAGAGTTGCGCTTGCCGCCCTTGCCGGACCGGGACGATGCGCGGGGTCAGGAGAGTCTGCGGGACGATGCCGAGGATGTCGATCGTCAGCCGGCAAATCTCGAACTCGGGATCGAAGCCCGCCTCTCCGGCGACATGACCGATCAGCGCGCCGATCGGTCCGCCCGCGACAGCATTGGCGAACCATGGATTGCGGGCAAGACCGGAGGGGTCGAAGCCGGCGCCGTCGCGGACGAAATAATGGGGAATGGCGATCGTGTCGGTGCTCATCGGGCCCTCCCTAACCTTGGCCGTGCTGGCATACAACATATTTGACGTAGTTATATAACTCGGGCATAGGATTCGCCAGAAACGAGGGAGAGCGATCAATGGATTTGAGCTATGGTGAGGCCGCCGAGGCGTTTCGCGCCGAAGTTCGTGGCTTCCTGTCGGCGCACTGGCCGCCCGCACCGGATATGCGCGGCGCCGACCTCAAGCAATTTGTCCGGGAATTCCGCGCGCGGGCGACGGATGCAGGGTTCCTTTATCGCGCGATTCCGAAAATCTATGGCGGGTCGGAGCAGCCGGTCGACGTCATCAAGGCGCAGGTGATCCGCGAGGAATTCGCCCGGGCCCGTGCGCCGATGGAGGTCGGCGGCAACGGCATGAACATGACGGTGCCGACCCTGCTCGAAAAGGGAACGGAGGAACAGAAAGAGCTTTTCATCCGCAAGACGGTGTCGGGCGAATATATCTGGGGGCAGGGCTATTCCGAACCCGGGTCGGGCAGCGACCTTGCCAGCGTGCGCACGAAGGGCGAGCTGTCGGCGGACGGCACGAAATGGATCATCAACGGCCAAAAAATCTGGACGTCGCAAGGCATGCAGTCGACGCACATGTTCATGCTCGTGCGCACCGAACCCGATGCGCCCAAGCATGACGGCATCACCTATCTTCTCATCGACCTCGACCAGCCCGGGATCACGCGGCGGCCGATCCGCCAGATGACCGGCGAGGAGGGCGATCACACCTTCTGCGAATTCTTCTTCGACAATGCCGAAACCCCGGTGTCGTGGCAGGTCGGCGAACGCGGCCAGGGCTGGTACGTCAGCCGCACGACGCTGAAGCACGAGCGCGCGAGCATCGGCAGCGCCGACGGCCTCGGGCGCCAGTTCTCGAAGCTCGTCGAGCTTGCGCAGGAGGTCGGGCGCATCGACGACCCGATCGTCCGCGACAAGCTGGCGCAGATCGAGGGCTTTGTCCTCTCGCACCGCTATACGAGCTTCCGCCTGTTCAGCTGTGCCGCGGCGGGCGAAGATCCGGGTCCGGTTTCGTTGATGATGAAGCTTCTCCTCACCGAGACCGGCCATGAAATGGCGCTGCTCGCGCAGGAACTGATCGGCGAGCATGGCTTCGTCGAACCCGCCGGCGCCGGCGGGCGCGGCAACCGCGGGCCGCGCGGCCCCGAAAAATGGATGGATCAGATCATGGGCAGTCTCGGCAATTCGATCGCGGGCGGCGCATCGAACATCCAGCGCAACATCATCGGCGAGCGCGGTCTCGGCTTGCCGCGCGATCTCGCGATGAGCGGGGAGCGCTGACATGCACTTCCACCTGACCGAAGAGCAGACGGCGATCCAGGACGCGGTGCGCGGGACGCTCGCCGACAGCTGGCCGATGGAGCGCATCCACGCCTTTGCCGATGGCGATGCCGATTTCGACGGGGACAGCTGGCAGGCGATGATGGCGCTCGGGCTCGGCGGCATCTTGTTGCCGGACAGCGGGATGGGACTTCTCGACGCCGCGCTCGTCTGCGAAGTGGCCGGCGAAGCGGCGGCGGCGGGACCGCTGATCGGGCAGCTGCTGGCGGTCGCGGCGATCGCGCGCAGCGAAAATGAAGCGGCAAAGGCCCATCTCGAAGGGCTGAGTTCGGGTACGACGGTCGCGACCTTGGCCTTTACCGCCGGCGATCCGGCGGAAGCCGAACTGATGGTGCCCTGCGCCCGCAGCGCGCAGCTGTTCCTCATCGGATCGCGCACGGGAGGGATTGCGCTCGTCGAGGCGGGCGATGCGGTGACGATCGCGCCGGTGGCGTCGACCGACCGCAGCCGGCCGGTTTCGAAGGTGACGTTCGCGGGCGCGACGATGCTTCAGCTCTTCGCGCCCGAAGATCCGATGACGGCGAAACTCTATGCCGCCGCCCTCGTACTGGCGGCGGCCGATGCGCTCGGCGGCGCACAGAAAGTTACCGATATGAGCGTCGCCTATGCAAAGGAGCGCGAGCAGTTCGGCCAGCCGATCGGCCGTTTCCAGGGGCTCAAACACCAGCTGGCGCATATGGCGCTCGACGTCGAGCCGGCACGCGCGCTGCTATGGTACGCAGCCTATGCCTGGGACGCCGACCTGCCCGATGCGGCGCGCGCCGCGGCCATGGCGAAAGCGCATCTGTCCGACGTCTATGTCCGCGCCACACGCGCCGCGGTCGCCGCGCATGGCGGGATCGGATATACATGGGAATATGGTCTCAATTACTGGTTCCGCCGTGCCGTGTTCGATCGCGCCTGGCTCGGCAGCCCGTCGATGCAACGCGCCCGCGCGGCGAAATTGGCGGGATGGTGATATATGGCTGTTTTCTGTCTTGTCCCCGGAGCCTGGCACGGCGCATGGTGCTGGCAACTGGTCGCTCCGCTTCTCGAAGCGCGCGGCCACTATGTATTGCTCCCCGAACTGGTCTCGCTGGGCGAAGATTCGACAAGTCCCGCCGAAGTGACGCTCGCGCGCTGGGCCGACGATGTCGCGTCGGCCGTGCAGACGGCAGGCGAACCGGTAGTGCTCGTCGGGCATAGCCGCGGGGGTATTATAATCAGCGAGGTCGCCGAACGTGTGCCATCGGCAGTGGCTTGCCTTGTCTATCTCGCCGCTTTTCTGCTTCCCGACGGGGAAAGCGTCACCGACGTCGCGGTTTCGGCCGAGGACGAGGATGCCGGAGCTATGATGACGCCCGACGGACATGGCGGTCTGGCGATCGGTCGTGCGTTCGTGGGTCCGCGCTTTTACAATGAAACCGCAGCCGATTGGGTCGCGACCGCCGAGAAACTGGTGAAGCCCGAGCCGATTGCCGGGCTTACCACGCCGGTTCATGTGACCCGCCAGAATTTCGGGAGCGTGCCGAGGGCCTATATCGAGTGCCTGAAGGATATGGCGGTGCCGATCGCACTGCAGCGGACGATGCAGGAAGGCTGGCCGTGCGATCCGGTCGTAACGCTCGATTCGGATCATAGTCCGTTCTTTTCAATGCCGGAAGAGCTTGCCGATAGTCTCGACCAGGTCGCTGCCCAAATTGTGCGTGCGCCGGCATGACCGCCGACCTTACGTTCTCGCCTGCCGATGATCGCTACCACCAGCTGTCCGACGATCCCTTTGAGACCGAGACCAACTGGTGGTCGTTCAGCATCCCGGAGCGCAAGATCGGATGCTGGATCCATGCGCCCTATTATCCGAACCGCAAGAGCGTGACCTGGCGCATCTTCGCCTGGGACGACGAAGGCTATGACCCGGCGCGCATGGCCTATTACCGGAAGGTCGAGGAGGCGCCGATGCCCGACGATCCCGACCTTCGCGATATTGTCTTTCCGGGCGACGCGCACGGCGGCGGCTACAGTCTCAAGATGATCGAGCCGGGGATGAAATATCACCTGCAATATGATGATCCGGCGCGGGGCTTTGCGCTCGATTTCACGCACAGCGGGCTCCACGAACCGCATCGCTTTCCCCCCGGCAAACCGCCGTTCATGGCGACCCCCCATTATGACCAGCTCGGACATGTCGAGGGCTGGATGACGCTGCGCGGGGAAAGGATTCGGATCGACGGCATCGGGGTGCGCGACCGCACCTGGGGGCCGCGCGGCGGGCCTTATGCCGCGAGCCCCAAAGTCTATGCGAGCGATCTTGAGCGCGTGAAAAATCCCGGAGGCGCGCGCTGGCGCGAGATCGAACGCGAGCGCGGGCGAGGTCGCATCCAGTATATTTTCGGTCACCGCCGCGACGGGACCGGCTTCCTGGGCTTCGTGCGCGTCGCCGACGGCGATGCCGAGGGCTGGGCGCCGATGAACGCCGGCTGGATTCGCCGCGACGGTTCGTTCGGCAGCCTGATCCCCGCGCGTTCGCGGATGCGCTGCTTCCGCAGTCCGAAGACCGGCTGGTCGACGCATATGCAGGTCGAACTGGTCGACGAACAGGGTCGCGAAATGGTCAGCGAAGGCTTCGTCGTCAGTACGATGAGCGAAGCCGGCTATGGCGTGAACCAGCTTATGCGCTGGGATATCGACGGCGGGATCGGCTGGGGCGAAGACCAGGACGTATGGAACCCCGCCCATTTTACGCGCATGCTCGATGCCTTGAAGACGACGGCCTGATCCAATGTTCAAGCGATTGTCGTTGCCGCTGATGTGCGCTCCGATGAGCTTCGCCTCCTCGGTGCCGCTCGCGGTCGGCTGTTGCCGCGCCGGGGTCATCGGCGGCTGGCAGGGCGGGTCGGCAACTTCGGCCGAAGTCTTCGAGGATTATCTGAAGGCTCTCGATACGATCGGCGGCGCGCCGCCGATCGTCAATATTCCTGCGCGCTGGGGCAGCGACCCCAGGGCCGCGCCGCGCCTCGACCTGCTCGAGCGCTACCGCGTTCCGCTCGTGCTCTCGAGTATCGGCGACCCATCGGCGCTCGTCGAGCGCGTCCATGGCTGGGGCGGGCGCGTCGTTCATGATGTGACGACGATGCGGCATGCCGAAAAGGCGATTGCCGCGGGCGCCGACGGTTTGATGCTGACCTGCGCGGGTGCGGGGGGACACACGGGCTTCCTCACTCCGATGGCGTTCGTTCCCGCCGTACGCCGCATTTTCGGCGGGCTGCTGATCGTCGCGGGCGGCATCGCCGACGCGCACGGGATCGCGGCGGCGCTTGCGCTCGGCGGCGATATCGCCTGCATGGGGACGCGCTTCATCGCGACGCCCGAGAGCGGAGTGGTCGAGGGACACCGTTCGATGATCCCCGAGGCCGGTGTCGACGACATCGTCGCATCGGCGGCGATGAACGGCGTTCCGGCGCACTGGATGCGGCAGTCGATCGAGGCGGTCGGGCTCGATACCAGCGCGTTGCCCGATGTGCGGTCGGACATGCCCGCGGGCGTGATGCCGTGGCGCGACATCTGGAGCGCCGGCCAAAGCGTCGGACTGATCGACGGGGTCGAACCGGTCGCCGATCTGGTCGCCCGGCTGCGCGGTGCCTTCGATGCGTTGCCGGCGGTTCCCGACTGGCGCGCGCGGCTTGCCGCCACGGCCGCCGGCTGGGGCTAATCCATCGTCAGGACGATCCGGCCGGCGCTTTGTCCAGCTGCCGCATCCTCCATCGCCGGCCGGAATTCCTCCAGCCTGTACGACCGCGCGATCGCGGGACGAAGCGATCCGGCGGCGGCGAGCGCGAACAGGGTATCGCGATTGGCTTCGCTCTTGAGGGGCTCGAAGATCCCGAATTGCCGGACATCGACCCCGATCAGGCTTGCGCCCTTGAGCAGCGGCAGATTGGTTCGCAGCGCGGCAATCCCTGCCGGAAAGCCGACCACAAGATGCCGGCCGTTCCATGCCAGCGAGCGAAAGGCGGGATCGGTCGCATCGCCGCCGACGGGGTCGAAAACGACATCGATGCCCTTGCCGTCGTTCGCAGCCTTGACCGCCTCACGCCATGCCGCGCCGCGTGCCTCGACCGCCGCGTCGGCGCCGCCCGCAAGCGCAAGGGCGCGTTTCGCGTCGCTCGATGCCGACCCGATCACCCGGGCGCCCAGATGTTTCCCGATCTGGACCGCCGCATAGCCGGTGGCGCCCCCGGCCCCGAGGACCAGCAACGTCTCGTCCGGCTGCAGCCCTCCGCGGTCGACAAGCGCGTGCCAGGCGGTGGCATAGCTTACGGGGAATACCGCCGCTTCGTCGAACGAGAGGGCGGCGGGCATTTTTCGCACCATGCGCGCTGGCAGGTTCGCCGCCTCCGCGAACAAGCCGCCCCAGCCGCTGGCAACCACCCGGTCGCCAACCGCGAAGTCCGCGACCTCGGCGCCGACGGCCTCGACCACTCCGGCACATTCGCTGCCAGGTATATAGGGCGTCGGCGGCTTGACCTGATAGCCCCCGGCGGCGGTCAGCACGTCGACGAAGCTGATTCCGGCCGCCTTGATCGCGATGCGCAATTGCGTAGGCGAGGGCGGCCCCGGATCGCGAAGCACGAGGCGATAATTTGCGGGCGGTCCCAGCGTGTCGGCGATGACGGCGCGCGATCCGGCGGTTCTGGCGTCCATAGCTTCCTCTTGTCTGTTGTGATAAAGAAGTATAACTAGGTTATATAAGAGTTGAAGGGGATAAGCGATGGGATTCAAGACGCGGATTACCGAGATGCTGGGGATCGAACATCCGATCGTCCAGGGAGGCATGCAGGCGGTCGGCACCGCCGATATGGCGAGCGCGGTGTCGAACGCGGGCGGGCTCGGGATCATTACCGCGCTGACGCAGCCGAGCCCGCAGGCGCTGCGCGACGAGATCGAGCGCTGCCGGTCGATGACCGACAAGCCGTTCGGCGTGAACCTCACGGTCTTTCCGACGATCCATTCGCCCGATTACAACGCCTATGCCGACGCGGTTGTCGAAAGCGGGGTCAAGATCATGGAAACCGCGGGCACCCCGGCAGTCCGGGAGATCTGGGCGCGGGTGAAGCCGCACGGGGTCACCATTCTTCACAAATGCACCGCCGTCCGCCACGCGCTGTCGGCCGAGAAGGCGGGCTGCGACATTATTTCGATCGACGGCTTCGAATGCGCGGGGCATCCGGGCGAGGATGATATTCCCGGCCTCATCCTGATTCCGGCGGCCGCCGACAAGGTGAAGATTCCGATGCTGGCGTCGGGCGGTTTCGGCGACGGCCGCGGGCTGATCGCGGCGCTCAGCCTCGGCGCCGAGGGCATCAACATGGGCACCCGCTTTTGCGCGACGAAGGAAGCCCCCGTGCACGACAATGTGAAGCAGGCCTATGTCGATAATGACGAGCGCGGCAGCTTCCTGATCTTTCGCAACTTCAAGAACACCGCGCGCGTCGGCAGGAGCGAAGTCAGCGAGGAGGTCGTTCGCCGTCTCGCTTTGCCCGACGCGAAGTTCGGCGATGTGCAGGAACTGGTCGCAGGAACCGCGGGCCGCGAACTGCTCGCAACCGGCGACCTCTCGAAAGGCGTTTTCTGGGCCGGCATGATTCAAGGGCTGATCCACGACATCCCGACCTGTCAGGAACTGATCGACCGGATTATTTCGGAGGCCGAAGCGATCCTCGACCAGCGGCTCGCGGGCTTTCGCACCTGACCTAACGCTGTCCGCCATCGACGCGCAGCAGCGCGCCGGTGGTGTAGGACGACGCAGGGCTGGCGAGCATCAGCGCGGCGGTCACGATTTCGTCGGGGTTCCCCGGGCGACCAAGCGCGACCGGCTGCTTCTCGCGTTTGCGTTCGTCCCACGCTTCGGAGATGTCGGTCAGGAAGGGGCCGGGGCTGATCGTGTTCACCCGCACCTTGGGGGCATATTCGCGGCTCAGCGAAACTGTCATGGCATTGAGCGCCGCCTTGGCCGAGCCGTAGGGCACGACCGTCGGCAACGCCATCAGGGCGCCCGAAGAGCTGATGTTGATGATGCATCCGCCGTCGCCCTGCGTCATCCGGTGGGCAACCTGGCTTGCGAGCCGGAAGGGGCCCTTGAAATTGAGGTTGAGCACGGCGTCGAACAGGCTCTCGGGCATTTCGTGGCTGGGACAGGCGGGCGACATGCCGGCGTTGTTGATCAGGATATCGACGCGCCCGAACCCGGAATAAGCAGCGTCGATCAGCGCGTCAATCTCGTCCCAGCGCCCGCAATGGACGCCCCACGCCATCGCCTCGCGTCCCAATGCGCGGCATTCGGCGGCGACGGCCTCGCAATTTTCGACCTTGCGGCTGGCGACGATCACATCGGCACCGCGCGCGGCCAGTGCCTTGACCATCCGGTAACCGAGCCCGCGCGACCCGCCGGTGACGAGCGCGACCTTGCCGCTGAAATCGAAGAGCGGATCGGGGATCATGCGGCATTCCTCTGCCTGATCGCCGCGAGCCGCGTCGGGATATGCTCGCTCGGGAACAGGCCGGGGGCGGGCTTCGCTTCCTTCAGATAGGCTTTCGCGACCTGCGCCTTGTGCACCTCGGTCGGACCATCGGCGAGCGCAAGGCTGGGCAGTCCCATCCACATGTCGGCGAGCGGTGTCTCGAGCGTCACGCCGAGGCTGCCGTGGAGCTGGATCGCGCGCTGGACGATGTCATGATAGACTTTCGCCATCTGCACCTTGCACATCGCGATATGGGTGCGCGCGGCGCCGTGCGGCTCCCGGCCGGCTTCGACTTCGTCGATGATCCATGCGGTCTTGAGCACGAGCAGGCGGAATTGTTCGAGCTCGATGATCGAATCGGCGATCGCGCCCTGCACGAACTGGTGCTCGCCAAGCTGCTTGCCCTGCGTGCTGCGCGACACGGCGCGCTCGAGCATCATGTCGATCGCGCGCTGGCACTTGCCGACGGTTCGCATCGCATGATGCACCCGTCCGCCGCCGAGCCGCGCCTGCGCGACCTTGAACCCCTCGCCGGGACCGCCGAGCATCGCGTCGAGCGGCACGCGGACCTTGTTGTAGCGGATATAGGCATGGATGCCGTCGTTGCGCCCCTGCGCGTCGCCCATCGTCTGCGAATGGCGGATGAACTCGATTCCCGGCGTGTCCGTCGGCACGATCAGCATCGACATGCGCCCGTGCGGCGGGTTCTCGGGATTGGTTATCACCATCACGATCAGGAAGGCGGCGTAGCGGGCGTTCGACGAGAACCATTTCTCGCCCTCGATCACCCATGCGTCGCCCTCCTGCCAGGCACGGCAGGTGAATTCCTTGGGGTCGGCGCCGGCTTGCGGTTCGGTCATCGAGAAGGTCGACACGATGGTGCCGTCCATCAGCGGTTGCAGGTAGCGCGCCTTCTGTTCCTCGGTCCCGAACATCGCTAGGATTTCGCTGTTCCCCGTGTCGGGCGCGGCGGTGCCGAAGACGGTCGGCGCCCAATAGCTGCGCCCCAAAATCTCGTTCATCAGCGCAAGCGTGAGCTGGCCATAGCCCGGCCCGCCAAGTTCGGTGCCGAGATGGCATCCCCACAAGCCCTGCGCTTTCACCTGCTCCTGCAGCGGCTTCATATAAGCGCGCGATTCCCTGTTCGCGACGTCGTAGGGCGCGCCGTGCCCCGGAAAGAGCAGATCCATCGGCTCGCATTCTTCGCGGACGAACGTCGCCATCCAGTCGAGCCTGGCCTGCAGTTCGGGTTCGATACGAAAATCGATCATGCGCGTTCCTTGATTTAGCCGATGAGGCGAATGAGCTTTTCGGCCTCGGCGAAATTGCCGCGCACCAGCCGGTCGAAGAAGCGGCCGGTCTCGGCGCTCAAAATGCCCTTGGCGGCCTGCGCGACCTTATATTCGAGGATGCAGCCGCCCTTGAACATCGCGAGGATGAGGTAATAGTCGAAGCTCGCCATGTCGCGACCGGTGCCCGCGGCATAATGCGCCATCAATTCCTGCCGCGTCGGCCAGTCGCCGACATTGTAAAGGGCCTTTTCGGGGACATGATCGGGAAAGCGGTCGTCGCGGATGCTGTTGCAGAACCAGGCGAGGTCGAGCAGCGGATCGCCGATCGTCGACAGTTCCCAGTCGATCAGCGCCGTCAGCCTGCATGGCGGGTCGAAGGCGAACAGCGCGTTGGGGGTGCCCACATCGCCGTGAATGATGCCGGCTTTGAAATCGTCGGGTATGTTCGCCCGCAGCCAGTCGCGCGTCAGCGCATAGCCCGGCAGCTCGCGCCAGTCGAAATCATAGAGCTGCCTGTAACTTTTGATCTGGCCTTCCCAGCGATCGACCTGCCGCTCGAGGAAGCCGTCGGGGCGCCCGAAATCCTCGAGTCCGATGGCTTTGTAATCGACATTGGCGAGCGCGATGAGCCCGTCGACCATCGCGAAGGGCACTTCGCGAGCATGTGGAAGGGTGTCGAAAGGGGGGCGATCATGGATTTTCCCGTCGGTCAGGTCGGCGGGCCAGCCATCGACGAGATCCATGACATAGAAAGGCGCACCGATGACATCGGGGTCGGCGCAGCTGCCATGGCAGACGGGGTGGGGGACGGCGGTGCCGTTCAACGCGGTCAGTACCCGCGCTTCGCGCAGCACGCTCTTTTCGCTGCCGGGCGGCGGGACCGCGGGCGGGCGGCGAAGGATCAGCGGCGTGCCGCCGCGGTTCAGCGACAGGATGACGTTCGACGTCCCGCCGTGAATCTTCTCGATTTCGAGCGGTCCGTTGCCGAGCGAGGGAATATGCACATCGAGCCACGCCGTCAGTCGCACGCGATCGGCGAGCCCTTTCGCGTCGTCGCTCACCGGTCTTCTTCCCTCAGATAGGCTTCGATCCCGCTGCGGATCGTGTGAAGCCGATCGGCGGCCTCGGCGAAGGCCGCGCTGTCGATCCGGTCGAGCACGGCCCTGGTCACTGCCTGTGCGCGATCATGGTCTGCGGTCTTCAGCGCCCGCCCCGCGTCGGTCGCGGCGATCAACGAGGCGCGCTTGTGATCGGGATTGCCCTCGAAGGATGCGAGACCGAGTTCGACGAGCCGGTTCGCGGCGCGCTGCACGACCTGACGCGGATGGCCGAGGCTGCGGCCGATCTGGGCCGCGGTCGGGGCGGTGTCCGCGTTCACCACCGCGGTGAGGACGGTCAGTTCCATCTCGGCCAGCCCGCTTGCGGCGCGCGTGTTGGCGTAGAGGGCCCGCATGCGTCCGCGCAAGCGTGCGACCTCGTCGGCGAATCGTTCGAAATCGGTAAAGCGCGTCATATTGACACTATAGTGTCAAATCGGAACTTTTGTGTCAATATCTTCCAGGCTCCGGTCGGAGACTGCGGTCAACGCGTCGCCATCGGCCGAAAGAGCGATGTCCCGGCCTGCCAGTCGACGCGCACGCGGCGATGCGCGAAGCGCCAGCCATCGGGCGTCCGGACCAGCCGGTCGTCATAGGTGCCGCTATGATCGGGGCCATTGTCGCTCGTCACGGCAAAATAGCTGCGCGCGGTGGCATGGTCGCCATCGAGTTCGATCAGGGGAAGCGTGACATGATGACGAACGAAGCTGATCGCGGGATTGCGCGTTCCGCCCGAGAGGGCGGACGCGACGCCTGCGGGGCCGGTTCCTTCACCGCCCGGAAATTCGAGTATGCCCTCTTCGGCAAAGCAGGCCGCGAGGGCGTCGATCCGGCCGCGGTCGCCCGAATAGGTATAGCGCGCCAGAAGATCGAGGATTTCGATCCGGTCGTTGATCATATCGGTCATCCTGCCGGAACCATTCGCATCGTCGCGGTGGTCGTCCTGTTGCCGTTTGCATCGCTTGCGTACAGGGCAAGATCGATGCTTTCGCTGTCGCGCGACACCACGACGCCACCGCATTCGATCGGTCCCGGAAAGGTCGGCTCGAGATACCGGACCGAAAATTGCGCCATGCGCGCCCGCTCGGGCGGCAACCAGATTTCGACCGACCGGCACATATGGGCAAAGGTCAGCCAGCCGTGCACGATCACGTCGGGAAAGCCGCTTTCGATCATGAAGGGACGGTCCCAATGTTGCGGGACATAGTCGTCGGCGGCGCCCGCATAGCGCACAAGGTCGCCGCGCGTGACGACGACCGAGAGGCGCGGGATCTGCTCGCCCGGTGCGATCTCGCCGAACGCGCGGGTCAAAGGCTCACCGCGCTGACGCGGACGGTTGCGACATGCGCATCGGCCTGGTTGGTCAATTTCATCTCCGCGGTCTGAAACAGCATCGGTCCGCGCTTTCCCTCGCGAAGGTACGCATCAACATAACGGGCGCTCGCCCGTATTTCGTCGCCGGCGAGGATGGGCGCGCCGAGTTCGGCAATATCGTCGCTGTGGAGAAACATCGGCAGTCCGACGTCGAGGTCGATCAATCCGGCGATGGCCTCGGCGCAAAAGGTCGAAATATAGGTGGGCGCCGCAACCGGGCCGTTGGTCCGGTCGAAATATCTTGGATCGGTCTGGCCGGTGGCTGCGGCGAATTTGATCAAGGCGCCGGCCTCGATCGTGCGCACGAGCGGCCCGCGCGTTTCGCCGATACGCATTCTGAGTTTTTCAAGGACCGCCTCGAGCATCCACTTATCTCACTTAGTATGAGATGTCTTGACACCAATCGGCAGGGCGCGCAAGTTTGTCCTGTGGCAGTTCCATCCCATCATATCGTCGCTCGACCGCCGCCTTTCGAGCAGCCTCCGTTTCCCGGCGACATTTTTGCAGGACAGACGGTGCTTGTCACCGGCGGCGGGTCGGGGATGGGCCTCGCCATGGCGAAGGCCTTTGCGCAGGGCGGAGCCCGCGTCGCGGTAATGGGGCGCAGCATCGAGCGTGCCGAGGAAGGCGCCGCGCAGATTGCGGCGCTCGGCGCACGCACCCATGCGATGAGCTGCGACGTGCGTTCGCCCGAGGCGGTGGCGCAAGCCTTCGACGAAGCCGAAGCGGTGCTCGGGCCGGTCAGCCTGCTCGCCAACAACGCCGGGGCGAATTTTCCGGTGCTGGCGGAGAATATTTCTCCCAATGCCTGGGCGGCCGTGACCCGCATCGCGATCGACGGCACCTTTCTCTGTTCGGCCGAATTCGCGCGCCGGCGCATCGCGCGCGGAGAGGGCGGGGCGATCGTCAACAACAGCGCGCAATATATCTGGACGGGTTTCCCGGGCGATGCGCACAGCGCCGCGGCGAAAACCGCGCAGGCGACGATGACGCGAAAGCTGGCGGCAGACTGGGCGCCCCATGGCATTCGCGTCAATGCGGTCGCGGCCGGCTTTTTTCCGCACGCGGACTCGGTATCGGGACGCCGCGACGACGGCATCGAGCCGCTGCAGGCGATGATCCCGGCGGGGCGAACCGGCAGCATCTGGGAATTCGGCTGGCTTTCGGCGATGACCTGCACGCCGCTGTTCGACGACATGACTGGGCAGGTCATCGTGCAGGATGGCGGCGAGAGCTTGCGCCGGTCGCTGATGATGCCCGACTTCGTGCCGCCGCGCGAACGCGTCGACGGGCCATGGGGCTGGCAATGACCGGCTGGCTCGCGGGAAAACATATATGGATCGAGGGTTCCAGCCCGGCGATTGCCGCTGCTTGCAGGGCGGCGGGCGCGACGCTGACCAGCGACGGCGATCTCGATGTATGGGTGCATGTGGTAGCGGTCGGTGCCGCGAAGCCTGCGCATGAGATCGCCCACGCCGAGTGGCGCGCCAGTCTGGGTGCCGGCCTCGACCGCCGCTTTCTCGGCGCCAAAAGCTTCGCCGACGCCTGCCGTGCGCGCGGGGTTGGCGGAGCGGTCCTCTTCGTGGGCGCGCCCGAACAGGCGCTGGGCGCCGATCAGGCGGCGGCTGCGGGCGCGCTCGGCAATCTCACCAAGACGCTCGGGGTCGAATGGGCGCGCGACGGAATTCGCGTCAATTGCATTTTGACCCGTGAAGATGGCGCGACGCTGGGAAATCTCGCCGCCTATCTGGCCAGCGATTATGCCGCCTATGTCACCGGTGCCGTGATCGGGATTGCGCTCGATGACTGACAGGCGCTCCCTGCCGGCCCGGCGACGTTGCGAGGTTGCAAGGAAGACCCTAAGGACACAAGGGTAATGCAGTTAAGTTAGACAACTCCGGGCAGGGGCAAGGCTTGTGAATATGGAAAATGGCAGCGCGCGCATCCGGGTGCCGAAAACGTCCGAACTGGTTGCCGACCAGATCAGGGCCCAGATCGTCCGGGGCGAACTCAAGGAAGGGGATTCGCTCCCGCCCGAAGGCACGCTGATGGCCTCGCTCGGCATCTCACGGCCTACCTTGCGCGAGGCCTTCCGGATTCTGGAGGCTGAAAATCTGATCAGCGTTGTGCGCGGTTCGCGTAGCGGCGCGCGCGTGCACCAGCCATCGACCGAGCTGGTCTCGCGCTATGCCGGCTATCTTCTCGAGGCGCAGGGAACGACGATCGCGGATCTTTATGCCGCACGTCTCGCGATCGAGCCGACGGTGGTGCGCTGGCTTGCAACGGCCAAGGGCAAGACGCCGGGCATGCCGCAACTGAAGCAGGTTCTCGCCGAGCTTGGCCAGATGATGCAGGACGAGCGCTATGAAGAGTTTATCGACAATGTGTCACGCTTTCACCAGACCGTCGTCGAGGCTGCGGGCAACAAGACGCTCAGCTTCATGAGCCGCATGCTGCTCAATCTCGCGCGGACGCACCAGAACGACTATCAGCGCCGCCATCCGCGGACGACCGAGGACCGGCTCAAGAGCCTGCGCGTCGGGTACAAATCCTATGACAAGCTGGTGACGCTGATCGAAGCCGGCGATGTCGAGGGCGCGGTATCCCACTGGCGGCTTCACCTGCGCAATGCCAACGAAACCTGGGCGACGCGCGGCGAGGGCGAGCGGATCGTCGACTCGCTGCACGGATGACCCCGACCTTCATCGACGCCATGATCGCCGCGGCGGCGGCCAACCCGGGTGCGTCGCTGACCGTTGCCTCCGATGTCAAACCTTGCACCGCTTCGCTGGGCGACGTCGTAGCATCGGGCCGCCGGATGGGAACGCGCATGGCTGCGGCAGGTGTCGCGCCCGGCGATATCGTCGCCTGTATGTTGCCCAACTGGCGCGAATGGCTCGTCGTCGCCGTTGCCGCCGCGCAGAGCGGGGCGGTCCTGCTGCCCATCGTGACGATTTACGGCGCGAAGGAGCTGGGGTTCATCCTGCGTCAGTCGGCCGCCAAATGGCTGTTTACGCCCGACATGTTTCGCGGGGTCGATTATGGCCGCGTCGTTGCCGAATGCGGCGACCTTCCGGGACTCGATCGGCACGTCGCGATCGGCCAGGAATTCGACCTCCTCGAAGCCGAAGGGCCGATCGCAGATCCCGCGGCGGTCGCCGGCGAAGACCTTGCCTTGCTCGTCTATACCTCGGGCACCACCGCCGAGCCCAAGGGCGTGATGCACAGCGCGCGCGGATTTCTGGCGGAACTGGAAACGGTGCGCGCGATGCGCGGGGGAACGGACGACGAAGCGGTCATCTCCCCCTGGCCGCCGGGACATGTGGCCGGCGCCTTGTCGATGTACCGCTTCCTTTGCCAGGCGACGCCGCTCGTCCTGATGGATCAGTGGGACGCCGCGCTCGCGGCAGCGCTGATCGACCGGCACAAGGTGACCTCGACATCGGGAACCCCGTTTCACCTGAGCGGGATGATTGCCGCTGCCGACGAACATGGTCACGACCTGACCTCGCTCCGCCAGTATCTCGTCGGCGCGGCGCCGGTGCCGCCGTCGTTGATCGAGCGTTGCCAGCGGCAGGGTCTCGCGGTCTATCATTGCTATGGATCGAGCGAGCATCCGACCGTCACCTCGGGCGCTGTCGACGACCCGCTCGACAAGCAGCTTCATACCGAGGGCCGGGCGATGCCGGGGTCGCAGATGCGTTTCGTCGACGACGACGGCAACGATGTCCCGGCCGGCGAAGATGGAGAAATCTGCACGCGAGGTCCCGAACTTTTCATGGGCTATCTCGACCCCGCGCTCGATGTGAGCGCCTTCCTGCTGGACGGCTGGTATCGCACGGGCGATATCGGCCGGCTCGACGAAGGCGGCTATCTTCTGATCACCGACCGCAAGAAGGACATCATCATTCGCGGCGGCGAGAATATCTCGTCGAAGGAGGTCGAGGCCGTGCTATTGAGGCACCCCGCGGTCGCCGATGTCGCGGTCGTTGCGGCGAAGGACGAACGTATGGGCGAGGTGGTACACGCCTGCGCCGTTCTCGCGCCGGGTGCCGCGCTATCGCTCGGCGATGTGCGCGATCATTTCGGTGCCGCCGGCATCGCAAGGCAAAAGACACCCGAGCGGCTGACGATCGTCGCCGAGCTGCCGCGCAACGCATCGGGCAAGGTGCTCAAGCATCAGTTGCGCGACACCTAGCGTTTCTTCGATTCGCCGAGCGGGACGAGCGGGAAGAGAAGCTGCCGCCACCAGATGTGCTCGCCGCCGGGCAGGCCATAACGCCAGGGACGGCCCTCGGGGACATGCAGCGTCCCGAAGATGCGATCGTAGAAGCTCAGCATCGTGCAGAAATTGCGATAGGCCTTGCCGTCCTTGCCATAGCCATGATGGGTATGGTGGATGCGCGGGGTCACGAATATCCATTCGAATGCCGAGACGAAGCGCGCGCCGCCGGGGATGTTTTCGACGATCATGTCGTCCCAGCGCCAGTCGCTGTGGGTGATCGCGTTCCACGCCATGATCGTGATGTAGAAGACCGTCGTCGACGCGGTCATGCCGAGATAGAAGCCGACCGCCGCGACCCAGGTATAGGCATGGACGAAGGGCCAAAGCAGGTTGGTGCGCCACATCAGCGTGACGTTGACATAGGGGGCGCTGTGGTGGGTGCGATGCATGCCGTGGAGCCAGGGGTGGCGGATCGTGTCGTGCGCCGCGCGGTGGATCCAGTATTGGCCGAACTCCGCCACCAGCAGGAGCCCGAGGAAGCCCGCCCAGATCGGCGCGCCGGCAAGCGCGCCCTTCCCCGACGGCAAGAGAAGGCCGACGACCCATGCGGTCAGCCAGGCCATGCCGATGCGCGTCACCTGCGATCCGACGATCACCGATCCGATGATGAGAAAATCCTGTCGGCGGTGGACGCCCTTGTGGCGGCCCGTGGCCAGTTCGATGATCAGTATCGCCGCGACCAGCACGAAGATCCAATGTTGTGGCTGCATCCCGTTTCTCCCGTTTGCGCGAGCATCGATCCCATGGCTCAGGGAATAGGTCCAATGCATAATTATTGCTGTTTCAATGCAGACGCTGCATGGACGGAATATGGACCTGCGCAAACTTCGTCACGCCGTCTTTGTCGCCGATTGGGGCAATTTCACCACCGCGGCCGCGCGGCTGCACCTGTCGCAGCCCGCACTCAGCCGCAGCATCCAGACGCTCGAGGACGAATTGGGGCTGAAGCTGTTCGAGCGGGTCGCCGCGGGGGTTGTGACCACCGTCGCCGGAGCGGCCGTGATCGAGGAAGCGCGCGGTCTGCTGGAACAGGCCGACGGGCTGAGAGCGCATGCGCAGCGGCTGTCGCGCGGGGAAACCGGCCGGGTGCGCATCGGGGTGGGGCCGATGTTCGCGGGTCTGCTCACCGACTATCTGCGCGATGTGTGGCAGCCTCTACAGCCCGTCGAGGTGCAGGTGCACATCCTGCCGGTCGAGCGGCTGGTCAGCCGGCTACTCGCCGACGAGCTCGATTTCTTCGTTGCCGATGGCCGCGCGGCGCGGGATCATCCGGCGATCGCGGCCGAGAGGGTGGGCGAGATGCCGGTCGGCTATCATGTCCGGCAGGGGCATGACCTTGCGGGACGCAAGCGGCTGACGGTGGCCGATATCGCCGCATATCCGCGCGCCTCACCCAATTTGCCGGCGGTTCCGCTCGACGCGGGCGACGCGGTACGCGCATCGAGCCGTGCCGACGCGGGACGTCTCTTTTGCGAACAATTGCCGACGCTCGTCGAGCTGACCGTGCATAGCGACGCCGTCCTCCTCGCGCTTTCGGCGGCGGTCGCCGGAGAGATTGAGGCCGGGCGCCTTGTAACGCTCGACATTGCCGGGATAGCCGGCTGGTCGGCGCAGATCGTCATCGCGCGCCGCGCCCGGCTCCATGCGACGCCGACCGTCGAACGCTACGCCGCAGCGATGGCGGACCATGTCCGGCGTTGCTGGATCGAGCGCTAGTTGCGCATGATGAACCCGCCGTCGACGTTGAAAGCCTGACCGGTGATCCAGTCGCCGGCGGATGAACAGAGCAGCAGCAGCGCGCCGACGAGCTCCTGCGGTTCTCCGCGCGGTTGCTTGACGACGCGCGCCATCGCCGCTTGGACGAAGGGGCTTTCGTCGGGGGTGAGGGCCTTGCCCGCGTCGGACATCGTCATCCCTGGCGCGATCGCGTTGACGTTGACGTTCATTCGGCCAAGCTCGGTCGCGAGCGTCGTCGTGAGGCCGAGCAGCGCGACCTTGCTGATCCCGTAGGTCGTTTGCGCGGGGAAGGCGCCCGCCGAAATCTGGTTGACGATCTTGCCGCCGCCGCGTGCCTCGAACAGCGGAACGGCCGCCTTGGAACAGATCAGCGCACCGGTGAGGTTGACGCGCATCAGCCGGTCGAAGTCGGCGATGCTTGTCTGGATCGCCGGCGTGCCGACCGCTTCGACCATCAGCGCGGCATTGTTGACGAGGATGTCGAGCCCGCCGAACGCGGACATGGCGGCGTCCATCATGTCGGCAACCTTCGCTTCGTCGGTAATGTCGACCTCGACGGCGATGGCCTTGCCGCCGGCATCGTTGATCTCGCCCGCGACGCGCTCGGCGCCATCCCTGTCGAGATCGGCGACGACCACGCTTGCACCCGCATTGGCCAGCCCCACGGCATAAGCACGCCCGATGCTGTTGCCCCGCCCGCCGGCGCCGGTCACGATCGCGACCTTTCCGTCGAGACGGAAGCGGTCATTGGTGAAATCGGCCATGTTCAGCCCTCCTGCTTCGGAAAGATCGGCGCGCCGACGCCGAGCGTGACGGTCTTGTAGTGCAGGAATTCGTCGATCCCCGCCTTGCCGCCTTCCTTGCCGAAACCCGAAATTCCGACCCCTCCGAAAGGCGTGTGCGGATTGATCTGGAATCCGCCATTCGCATAGACGCCGCCGGCGTTGAGACGCTCGGAGAGGCGATGAACGCGCTGGACATCGTTCGACTGGATATAGGCGGCAAGGCCATATTCGCTGTTGTTGGCGATCGCGACGGCTTCGTCCTCGTCGTGGAATTTGATCACCACCACAGCAGGCCCGAAAATCTCGACCTGGCTGATTTCATGGTCGGGATCGGCATCGACGATCAACGTCGGTTCGATGAAATTGCCGCTCGCGAGTTCGCCTTCGCAGCGCCCGCCGCCGAGCAGGAAGGTCGCGGCCTTGTCGGCCCTCGCGCGGTCGAACATGCCTGTGATGCGGTCGACGGCCGCCTTGTTGATCACCGGGCCGACCATTACCGACGGATCCATCGGGTCGCCGACCTTGAACTGGCCGATGATCGCCTTCAGCCGCGCGACGAAATCATCGTAGATGTCGGCGTGGACGAGCTGGCGGGTGGGAAGGGCGCAGCCTTGTCCCGACAGGCAGCCGACGGTCCAGAACACCGCGCGTTCGGCCGCCGCCTGGATGTCGCAATCGGGGAAGACGAGGCTCGCCGACTTGCCGCCGAGTTCCATCACGCTCGGCTTGATCTCCTCGGCGCAGGCGGCGAGGATCTTGCGCGCCGTGATCGGTCCGCCGGTGAAGCTGATCTTGCGGATCTTCTTGTGCCGCACGATCGCGTCGCCCGCCTCGGCGGTGCCGGGGAAAATCGAGAGGACACCGTCGGGCAGGCCCGCCTGCTTGCACAATTGCGCGAAGAGTTCGGGGGCAAAGGGCGTGATTTCGGCGGGCTTGCAGATCACGCAATTGCCGGCGGCGAGCGCAGCGCAAACCTTCATCCCGAGCGAGATCAGCGGGCCGTTCCACGTGATGATGATCCCGACGATGCCGATCGGCTCGGGCATGGTGTACGACAGTTCGCCGCGCGTATCGAAGGTGCTGATGAGTTCGCCCGAGAGCTTGTCGCACCAGCCCGCATAATAGCGTGTCCAGCCGACCGCGGTATCGACCCCGCGCTCGCCGACCATCAGGGTGGTGCCGCCGTCGAGCGCCGCCATGCGCGCGAGGTCGGCCTTGTTCGCTTCGAGCAGGTCGGCGAGCCGGTTCAGTATGTCGCGGCGCGTCTCGGGCCGGGTGCGACGCCATTGTTCGCGCACGGCCTCGGCCTTCGCGACGGCTTCCTCGACCTCGCGGGCGCCGGCGAGGGGAATGTCCGCCTGCACGCGTTGCGAGACCGGGTGCAGATGCGGATGCGTTCCTCCGCTGCCGCTCGTCCTCTGTTCGCCGCCGAGATGGAGGTGAACCGCGGGTGCTGCGCTTGCCATGTCAATTCTCCCGTTTGTTGTGCTCAGGCGTTCCACGCCAGATGCAGATGTTCGAGCGCCATGACGCTGCCGCCACGGCACGTTTCGTCGCCCTGTTCGATTTGTCGGAAATGGCCGATCTTCGCGAACCAGGCGCGATAGAAGACGACGAGTTCGAGCCGCGCGAGGTGCAGGCCGAGGCAGGTGTGGATGCCCGATCCGAAGGCGGCGTGACGGTAGAATTGCCGTTCGACCGACACGGTCCGGGGGTCCTCGGTCAATCCTTCGTCCCAGCCCACGAGGGGAAGCGGGGCAAGGATCGAGTCGCCGGCCCGGAGCAGCGCGCCTTCGAGTTCGATATCCTCGACGACGTAGCGCGGCGTCGCGACAAAGGCATAGCGACGCAGCAGTTCCTCGACGAGATTGGGGATGACCGCCGGATCGTCGATCGCGCGCTGACGCAGCTTTTCATCGTGCGCGAGATGCCGCATGCCGAAGCACATGGCGTTGGCCACGGTATCGAGCCCGGCGAGGAACATCAGGAAACCGATCGACATCAATTCGTCGAAGGTGGGTTTGCGTCCGTCGATGTCGCTGGCGATGATCTTCGACACCATATCGTCGCGCGGCTCGGCCATCCGCGCCTGAAACAGCTCGGCGAGATGGCCGAGGATGATCTGTGCCAGCCGGTGCCGCTCTTCGGCGCTCGCGCGGGCGTTGAAGAAGTCGACGACGAGCTGGCGAAATTCGGTGAATTTCTCCATCGGGAAGCCGAATAATTCCATGAAGACCGCAACCGGAAGTTTCGAGGCGATGTCGGCCATGAAATCGCATTCCCCCCGGTCGATCACCGCGCCGAGAAGCTCGTCGGTCCACTCGCTCACGCGCGCTTCGAGCGGCGCGATCGCCTTCGATTCGAAAAAGGGACGAAGCATCTGCCGGTACGGTCGGTGCTCGGGCGGGTCGAGCATTTCGGGGATCATCATCGGCTGGTTCGGATTGGGCGGGATCGAGAGGATGCGGCTCGAGAATTTCTCGGGATGCCGAAGCACCTGCGTCACCGCGGCGCCGGTGTTGCACACCCAGTGGCCGCCGTGCGCGTTGGTCCAGAAGACCGGCGGCGCGGTGGTCTTCAGTTCCCAGTATCGCGCGTGGCAATCGGCAAGCAGGCCGGGGTCAGCGATATAATCGAATTCATGGATCGGCGAACGCGCCGGGGCCTGCGACTCGGTCATTTTTTCTCTCCCGTTGACACAAGTAAACGGTCGTTTACATATGAAGTCAACTAGGGAGCGACAATGGCGACGATAAATTCCGACACGCGGACACGCGACGCCGATCGCACCCGGCAGGCAATCCTTCATGCCGCGCAGCAGATTTTCGCCGAAAAGGGTTTTGCCGAAGCGGGCATTCGCGACATCACGGCGCGGGCGGGGGTCAACCAGTCGCTGGTCAGCCGCTATTTCGGCGGCAAGCTCAAATTGTTCGAAGCCGCGCTCGAGGCGGCGCTCGATCCGCGATTGATGACCGATCTGCCCAAAGAGGATTTCGGCAAGCGGATCGTCGCGCGTTTTGCCGACGAGCGAGCGGGGCGTATCAGCCCGTTGCCCATCATGTTCGGCGCTGCCTCGGACAGCGAGGCGCGAGCCATCGCAGCGCATCTGCTGCGCGACCGCGTGTTCGAGCCGCTCAAGACCTGGTTTGACGGTGAGACCGCGGCGGTCAAGGCGGCGCGCTTCATGATCGTGTCGCTCGGTTTTTTCGCCTATCGCGACCAGCTTCCGCTCGCCGAATTTGCCGGCGCGGTCGATCCGGGCCTGCGCCAATGGCTTGAAACCGAATTTCAGGCGATCGTCGACGAGTAGGACGGACCGCGGCGCCGGTCAGTATCTCGGGAAAAGCTGCGGATTCCGGTCGAGATGGTAGCTGCGCTGATGCGAATTGGGATAGCTTGGCGGCGGCTGGCTCGCGCGGTCGAGCCGTTCGATCTCTTCCGCGGAGAGCGTCCATTCCGCTGCCGCCAGATTGTCGTCGAGTTGCGCGTCGCTTCGGGCGCCGACAAGGATCGACGTCACGCCGGGCCGGGCGCGAACCCAGTTGAGCGCGACCTGTGACGGCGTCGCGCCGTCGTGGTCGGCGGCAATATCGCGGAGCACCGCGACGATCGCCTCGCCGCCGCGCCGGTGATAGGAGCCGATACGGCCCGTCTCGCCGAGCCGCGTTTTTTCCCCGCTGCTTTCCGCCCCGTCGAACTTGCCCGACAGATAGCCTTGTGCGAGCGGACTCCAGACGAGCGCACCGACCCCTTCGCTGACACCGCAGGGCAACAGCTCATTCTCGGCGTCGCGTGCCAGCAGTGAATATTGGATCTGCTGGCCGATGAAGCGCTCTGTTCCCAGGCGGTCTGCCGTCGCCAGCGCCTTCATCAATTGCCAGCCCGCATAGTTGGAACTCCCGACATACCGCACCTTGCCCGCCCGGACGAGATCGCCGAGCGCACGCATCGTTTCCTCGAAGGGAACCAGACCGTCGTGGCAATGGACCTGATAGAGGTCGATCCAGTCCGTCCCCAGCCGCCTCAGACTGGCGTCGCAGGCATCGATGATATGGCGGCGCGAAAGCCCGCGGTCGTGCGAGCCGCGGCCTATCGCGCCGAACAGCTTGGTCGCGACGATCGCCGATGGTCGTTTGTCGCCGAGCGCCTCGCCCAGGATCTTCTCGGACTCGCCGCCCGAATATATGTCTGCCGTGTCGAACAGCGTCACTCCGGCCTCGATGCAGCGATCGACCTGACGCCGTGCACCCGCGATATCGGTCACCCCCATGCCCTTGCCGCTGCCGAAGGTCATCGCGCCGAAGCCCAGAACGGACAATTCGAGGCCGCTGTTGCCGAGAAAGCGTCGTTCCATATCCTAAATGGCCCCTTCGGCGCGCAGCGATGCGATCTGCGCTTCGTCATATCCCAATATTCCGCGCAATATCTCGTCGGCATGCTGGCCGAGCGTCGGCGGCGCGGCGGGCTCGCGCACCGGCGTTTCCGACATGCGGATCGGGTTGACGATCATCGGTAGCCGGTTTCCGTCGGCGTCGGTTACGGTGCGGACGAGGTCGCGGCTCACGATCTGCGGATCGCGGAAGGTCTGGTCGACGGTATAGATGGGCGCGCAGATGATATCGCCCGCGACCAGAGCTTCGTACAAGTCGCCGAGCGCCCAATTCTTCAGGCTTGTCTCGATCTCGATCTCGAGCGCATCCTTGTTGGCGAAACGGATCGCGCGCGTCGCGAAGCGCGGATCGTCGAGGAGGTCGGTGCGATCGATGATCTTGCAGAAGGCTTCGAATTTCGGTTCGGCGCTCGCCTGGATGTTGATCCTGCCGTTGCGGCACGAGTAGGTTTGCGCGGGAGCCGACCCCGATGCCGACGTACCCAGCGGCTGCGGTATCTCGCCGCTCATCAGATAGTCGATCGCGCGGTGCGACATGGTGGCCACCGCAACGTCGAGCAGCGACATGTCGATATATTGCCCTCCGGCACCGACCATTTCGCGTGCCCGCAGCGCTGCCTGGATCGCGTTGGATGCGTAAAGGCCGGTAATCAGGTCGGAGATGATCAGGCCGATCTTGGTCGGCGGCTGATCGGGCTCGCCGGTGATGCTCATCATCCCGCTCATCGCCTGGAACACGCTGTCGGTGCCGGGACGGGGCGCATAGGGGCCAGTCTGGCCGAAACCCGTCACCGAGCAATAGATGATATCGGGATTGATCTCGCGGATCGCTGCATAGTCGAGCCCGTGGCGGGCGAGATCGCCGACCTTGAAATTCTCGACGAAGATATCGCCGACGCGGGCGAGGTCGCGAACCAGCTGCCGGCCACCTGCTTTGGTGAGGTCGACCTCGATCGATTTCTTGTGCCGGTTAGCGCCGATGAAATAGGAGGAGATGGGAAGATCCTCTCCCTCTTCGTCCTTGATGAAGGGCGGGCCGTAATAGCGCATCTCGTCGCCGCGGTCCTTGCGTTCGAGCTTGATGACCTCGGCGCCGAGGTCAGCCAGCATCTGGGTCGCAAAGGGGGCGGCGAAGGTGCGGCCAAGATCGATCACGCGCACGCCCTGGAGGGGAAGGGGGGAAGTCATGATTTTGTCAGTCTCCGGCGGCGTGCATCGCGCGCAGTTTTTTTGATACGAGGCCAAGCATGATCAGCACGAGGGGTGCGAACACGACCGAAACGACGATCAGCGCCATGCCGAGCTGGCCGGGATCGCGCAGCATATAGTCGCTCACGAATGCGGTGAAGGGTGCGCCGATCCCGCTGCCGACGACGGTAACGATAGCGAGGAAAATCGCCGAGACCTGGCCGCGCAGATGCTGCGGGGTGTGAATTTGCAACGCCGATACGGCATAGCCGAGGAAGGGGTAGCAGAGCACATAATAGATGGCGTTGAGGATCAGGAAGATCCACGGATCGCCGCTCCAGAGCGCCACGATGTTGATCGGCACCGCGATCACCACACCCCATATCTGATAGCGCGTGTGGGCGTCGGCGATGCCGCGGCGATAGAGCCAGTCGACGAGCATCGCGCCGCCCACCTGGCCGACGGCGGCCGCGAGGATGTGCTGGATACCCCATGCGAGGCCGACCTTGCCGACGTCCCAGCCGAATTCGCGGACCATGAAGGTCGGCGTCCAGGCGGCATAGGCGTTGGTGATCACGTTGAGCAAGCCGAACCCGAGCGGCAGGCCGACAAAGAGCATCGGATGGCGCTTGAACAACTGGCCGAGCGGGATGCCGTGCGGGCTCGATCCGCTCGCGGCGGCAAGACGGGCTGCTTCGCGGGCGGCCTTGCGATCATATTCGCGGACCATCAACACAAGCGGGGCGAGCAATATGGTGATGCCGCCGACGGCGATGAAAACGAGTTGCCAGGGGCGTATGTTGCCAACGACGGGCAGATGGACCTCGCCCGCCCCCGCCGCGAGATGGACGATCGCGCCGCCGAGCACGACGGCGAGCCCGCCGCCGATCACGGCGCCCAGCGAATAGACTGCGATTGCGGTCGACAGCCTTTCTTTGGGAAATTGCTCTGCGATCAGCGAGTGCGCGGCAGGCGTCAGCGCCGCCTCTCCCATGCCGACTCCCATGCGGCCGAGCATCAGACCCGGAAAGCTGCGTGCCAGACCCGACCCCAAGGTAGCGAAACCCCACAGGGTGACACCCGCCAGCGTAATCCAGCGCCGCGAGAAACGGTCGACCAGCCAGCCCATCTGCAGGCCGCACAGCGCAAAGAACAGACCGAAGGCCGGTCCCATCATAAGGCTGATCTGGAAATCGGTAAGGTCCAGATCGCGTTTGAGCGGCTCGACCATCATGGTGATGATCTGCCGGTCGATGAAGGAGAAAATGTAGAGCAGCAGAAACAGCCAGATCATCGGCCATCCGCGAAGGAAACCCCTCGCGGCTGTGCCGGGTTCGACCGCCGGGCCGCCATCAGCAATGTGCATGATCGTTCCTCGATTACGGCACCGCCAGACGGCGCGCCGGGAAGAAGGCTCCGTCGGGCCGGCTTGCGCCGGACCCCGACGGAGGAGGTGGAGGATCAAAATTCAAAGGAAACCCGTCCGCCGAATGTCCGCGGCCGGCCATAGAGTGCGGAGTCCGCCGTTCCTCCGGCGAGGACGTAGACGGTATAGGTCTCGTCGAGCAGATTCTTGCCCCACAGCGTGAAGGTGAGATTGGGGTTCGCGAGACGGAAGCCGATCTCGCCGTTCACCAGCGTTCTTGCACCTTCGACAATCCGGTTGTCGGCATCGCGATAGCTTTTGCCGGCATGATAGGCATTGGCGGACAGGAGCAGGCTGTTGCCATTGTCCAGTTCATACTCATAGTCGAAGCCGGAATTGACCGAGAAGAGCGGCGTGCGGATGATCTTGTTGCCCGTCGCGTCGAAGGTGATGATGCGATTTCCGCCCGTCGGCAGCGGCTCGTAACCGACCGCATTCTCGAAGTCGGTAAACTCGCCCCAGAGCTTCGAAAAGCCGAGCCGCACGTTGAGGCCGCGTGTCGGGCGGCCGAACAACTCGCCTTCGATGCCATAGATTTCCGCCGCACCCGCATTTTGCAGCGTCGACAGATTGTTGATGCGGATGTTGACCTGCATGTCGGTATAGTCGGTGTAGAAGGCGGCGAAATTGGCGTTGAGCCAGCCTCCGAGCTTGAGCTTGGTGCCCAGTTCATATTGCCAGACATTTTCCGGATTGACCGGGACGGTGCTGAAGGTCGATGCCCCGAACAGCCCGGATTTGAAGCCCTTGCCGGCCTTCGCATAGATATTGGCATCGCTGTTGATGCGATATTGCAGCGTCGCGGAGGGAGTGAAGACTTCCCAGCGATGCTCCGCCTCCAGCGTCGCGCCGCTGATATTATTCTCGATGAAGAAGTCCTTGTGCTCGTTGGTGTAGCGCCCGGCGAGCGTCAGCGAGAGGCTGTCGGTGAAATCATAGGTTCCCTGTGCATAGATGGCGACCGAATCGGTGCCGACGTTCGAGGTGACGTCGCTGGAGCCCGGACCGGCCGGATTGCCGTTGGTGATGACCTGCTGCCGCGTATAGCCCGCATCTTGGTTGAAATAGCTCCCGCCGACGATCCAGTTGAGCCGCCCGGTCTCGCCGGTCAGATAAAGCTCCTGCATGAAGGAACGCGCGAAATAGTCGACCGGCAGGCGCGACCGTTCGATGTTGGTGCTGTCGACGTCGGAATCGATGAACTGCTCGGCATTGTCGTAGGCGCTGATCGAGGTCAGGTCGGCGAAGCCGAGGTCGGCGCGAACGGTCAGCGACGCCGAATCCTGCCTCAGATTGAGCTGCCCGCCCATCCCGGACGTTTCGTTCGGCCGGGTCGGGAGGATCACCCCGGGGGTCTGCGCCGTGACGACATTGTTGAGATAGGGCTGCTGGCCCGTCGCCAGCGTATCGTCGCGCGTGACATGCCCATAGGCGACGATCAGGTCGAGCCAGTCGGCCGGGCGGACGAGAAGCTTGGTCCGCAGCGCCCATGTGTCGACCCAGCCCTTTTTCGGGCCGCCATTGAGGTCGGTGATATAGCCGTCGTCCTTGTTGAGGGTGAAGGCGACGTTCGCCGCGACGACATCGTCGCCGCCGTTGGCGTAAAGTTTCAGGATGCGCTCGTCGTAGCTGCCATAGCTCAGGCTGCCCCGCAGCATCTCGTCATTGTCGGGATCGAGCGTCACGATATTGATTGCGCCGCCGGTGCTGTTGCGCCCGAATAGCGCGCCCTGCGGGCCTTTGAGGACCTCGACGCGCGAGACATTGTTGAGCTCGGTGGCGATGCTGCCGAGAAAAGGTTGATAGACGCCGTCGATGTAGACGGGGACGAGCGATTCATCGCCGGCGGCGACGCCGCGCGTGCCGAGACCGCGGATCGTCGGCTGCGGCGAGAAGGACGATTGGGTGAAGTTCAGGCTGGGGGTGATCTGGGTCAGGTCGTTGGTCGACGAAATGCCCGCGCTTTCGAGCGCCTGTCCCGAAAAGGCCGAAATCGCGATCGGCACGTCCTGCAGCCGTTCTTCGCGCCGCTGTGCCGTGACGACGATGTCGCCGGCATCCGGCGCCTCTCCGGCGGCGCTTTCGGTTTCGTCGGCCGGCGCGGTTGACTGCGCATGGGCGGCGCTGGCGCCGAACAGGCTGGCAAACACGAGCGCGCGAATGGATGTGGCGGCGATGGTCAACATGGCTCTCCCTGCTTGGATCCGTTCGTTTGCGACGGATCTGACGCTCGCCTAGCTGCCATCGGCCGGAGGATTGATCATCAGCGATATTCGGGGTTATCTATCACGAAACGAGATAGATGGGACTGACATGCTTGATCTTCGACAGGTGCTGAGCTTCGTGACGATCGCCGAGAAGCGTTCGTTTACCCAGGCGGCGGAAACCCTCGAAATCGCGCAGTCGGCCGTCTCGCAGCACATCCGGCGGCTGGAGGATCAGCTACAGCTCACCTTGCTGACCCGAAATTCGCGCTCGGTCGCCCTCTCGGCAGACGGGCAGGCTATGCTGCCGCATGCGCAGGCCCTGCTCGACTCCGAGCAGAATATCCTCGCCGCGGCCCGGGCTCTCCGCGCGGCCACCAATTCGATCCTGCGGATCGGCGCCTATTCGTTCGCCGCCGACCAGCGCATGGATGCGATCGATGCGTTCCAGAATCGATATCCCGAACTGCGACTGGAAATCGTCTACGGCACGCGCGCCGAATTGATGGCGAAGCTGCGCGACGGCACGCTCGATATTTTTTTCTCGCTGTCGGCGCCATCGGTGACCGAACCCGATCTTGCCGAAACCCACGTCGCCCGCCGCTATTGTCACATTGCCGTGCCGCCAACACACCGGCTGGCGGGGAGCGAAGGCATTTCGATCGACGATCTCGCCGACGAGCAGGTGGCCATTTCTCCGGGAAACCAGGATTCGCCGGTCGTCTCGCTCGTCTATGCCGGACTCATTGCGCATGGCGCGCAGCTGATTGCCGCGCCGGAAGCCGATCGCCGCGCCATCGCGCGCTTCGCGCGCTCGCGCGGTCTACCGCATTTGCTATGGACGACGCGGATATTGCCGCGACACGAGGAAGAAGGGGAGGAGATTTATCCCTTGCTCGGCGATGCCCCGCGCATCGATACGGTGATCTACAGCCGGCCCGGCGATCGTCGTCGCTGGGTCAGGCTGATCCTCGCCGCTTTCGCCGATCGCGACAAGCCGCGTTAGCTGGCAGGGGTCAAAGTGTCGCCATGTCGATCACGAAGCGATATTTGACGTCCGCCTTTTCCAGCCTTTCAAAGGCCGTGTTGATGTCGTCCATGCGGATCATTTCGCATTCGGGCAGAATATTCTTCTCGGCGCAGAAATCGAGCATCTCCTGCGTTTCGGCGATCCCGCCGATCGCCGAACCGGAAAGCGTCTTGCGCCCGCCGAGCAGCAGGCCGGTGTGCAGCTGAACCATGTCGATCGCGCCGACGATGACATGCGCGCCGTCGGGCTTGAGTAGCAGCAGATAGGGCTGCACCTCGTGCGCGACCGGGATGGTGTCGAGGATGAAGTCGAAGCTTCGCGCCGCTGCCTTCATTTGATCCGTGTCGGACGAAATCAGGACGTGATGCGCGCCCAGCTTCTGCGCATCGGCCGCCTTGGCGGGCGATGTGGTGATCATCGTCACCTCGGCGCCCAGACCGGCAGCGAACTTGACCCCCATATGGCCAAGGCCGCCAAGGCCGACGACCCCGACCTTCATGCCCGGCCCGACCTTCCAGTGGCGCAGCGGCGAATAGGTTGTGATGCCGGCGCAGAGCAGCGGCGCTGCCTTCGCCATGTCGAGCGCTTCGGGCAGGCGAAGCACAAATTCCTCGCGCACGACGATGGCCGATGAATAGCCGCCATGGGTTGGCGACCCGTCTTGCCGATCCTTGCTGTTGTAGGTGCCGGTCGCGCGATAATAGCAATATTGTTCCTGATCGGCGGCGCACGCATCGCAGGTGAGGCAGCTGTCGACGAGACAACCCACCGCAACCCTGTCGCCGACCACAAACTTCGTAACCGCCGAGCCGATGGCGCGCACGACACCGACGATCTCGTGCCCCGGAACGAGCGGGTAGGCGGTATTGTGCCAGTCGTTGTGCGCCTGATGCATGTCCGAATGACACACGCCGCAATATCGGATCTCGATATCGACATCCCCGGGACGCAGCGCGCGCCGTTCGATGGCGATCGGCGCGACGGTGTCGGTCGCCGATCTCACCCCCCATGCGGCGATTTTCGTCATGCGGCGTCCTCCAGCAAAAGCGCCGCGTCGGCGGGTGCGATGAATTGCAGCAGATGCGCGCGCTTCAGGCAGAGGTGCGGAGCCGCTTCGTCGGTCATGCCGATGCCGCCGTGGACCTGAATATTCGCGCGGCCATTGTCGATCGCCGCCTGATCGGCAAGGCGCTTCGCGGCGGCAACATGGAACGCCGCTTCGCCATCTTTCGCATCAAGCGCGCAGGCGGCATAATAGAGCTGCGACCGGGCGACCGCGGCCCGCACCGCCATATCCGAACAGATATGCTTCAATGCCTGGAACCAGCCGATCGGACGGTCGAACTGCTCGCGCAGCCTGGCATAATCCGCCGCCATGTCGCGCGCGGCATCGGCGCAGCCGACGGCATAGGCGGCCGACAGCAATTGCAGATGGAGCGGCGAGGTGGGGGCGTTCGACACGGCCACCGGGCTTGTGGAAGGCTGCCGCCCTTGGAGCGTCGACAGATCGATGGTCGGACGATGCGGCTGGTCGTCCGGGGCGGCGTATAGGGCGACGGATTGCGCACTCCACATCACCGCCGTGCCGGCCTCGACCGGATCGAGGATGCGCATCGCATCCGAGCCCGTGACCGGGAGCGCGAGACCTGCCTTGCCTTCGAAGCTTCCGGCGAACCAGCGGTTCGCCGCCGCGGTCGAAATGAGCCCCATCGGGGCGAGAAAGCGACCGAGTTCGGCGAACACAAGCGCCTCGGTCGCATGGTCGAGGTCCATGCCGGGCGCCGTCATGGCGCTCCAGCCCATCGCCTCGAGGTCCTGCCAAAGTCCAGCCCGCCGCGATCGCGCCGCTTCGAGCGGCATGTTATCGCGGCACCAGTCGGCGGTCGCCGTCTGCAGGGCGAGTTGCTCGTCGTTCGGGGTCAAATCCATGCTCTCACCTCGATTTTGGCAGGCCGAGCAGCCGCTCGCCGATGATGTCGCGCTGGATCTGCGCCGTGCCGCCGGCAATCGTCGCCGCAAATCCGCGAAGATAGTCGCCGACCGCATTGTCGTCGCCGTAGGCGAAGTCGATCGCCGCGTCGCCCATCAAAAGGACCGCCATCCGTTCCAGCCGCTGGCCAAGCTCCGAAGTGAACAGCCGGATCACCGATGCTTCGGGACCGGGCTGGCCTGTGCGGACGACTTCGGAAATATTCCGGTAGGTCATCGCACGCAGCGCCGCGACTTCGGCCCGCATCTGCGCAAGGCTGTCGGCGATGCGATCGTCTCCGATCATGCCGCTGCCCCGTGCGGTCGCGATCAATTCGGCGATTTCCTGGCTCTGCTTCACCTGATCGGCAATGAAGCCGGTACCGCGCTCGAAACTGAGCGTCGACATCGCGACCTTCCAGCCATTGCCCAGCCCGCCGACGACATTGGCAAGCGGAATGCGCACATCGTCGTAGAATACCTCGGCGAACTCGACCTGCCCCGACATCTTCTGGATCGGGCGGATCGTGATCCCGGGCGCATGCATGTCGCAGATCGCCCAGCTCAATCCCTTGTGCCGCTGTGACCCGTCCTCGGTGCGCAGAACCAGTTCCTGCCAGTCGGCGACATGCGCGAAGCTCGTCCAGATCTTCGATCCGTTGACGACGAGCTCGTCGCCTTCGATCCGGCCCCGCGTCTTGATGCCGGCAAGATCCGACCCCGCGCCGGGCTCCGAAAAGCCCTGGCACCATATCGCCTCGCCCTTGAGGATGCGCGGCAGATGATAGGCCTTCTGTTCTTCGCTGGCATTGATGATCAGCGTCGGCCCGCCATGGTTCACGCCGACGAAATTGGAACCGATCCACGGCGCATGCGCCTTGGCATATTCCTCGAGCCAGATGACCTGCTCGACGATCGAAAGGCCGCGCCCGCCATAATCCTCGGGCCAGTTGATCCCGGCCCAACCGGCGTCGAACAGCCGCCGTTGCCACGCCTTGTCGAAATCGAGCGCCTCGTCCGCATTGAGCGGACGCTTCTCGGCCGGGACATTGGCATGCAGCCACGCGCGGCATTCTTCGCGAAAGCGGGTCTCTTCGGGTGAAAATCCGATGTCCATCAGCCGGTCTTTCTTGCGGCGCCGATCGGCTCGCCCTTCTTGCGCATGGCAGGATCGAATCCCGCGTTGCGCATGAGTTCATGGCTGAGGCCCGCGCCGAGCGCCATCCCGTCGGTGTCGTAGATCAGCCGCTTGTTCTCGGCATTGCTGTGCCGGCTGTTGCCGCGGATCAGGCTCGTTATTTCGGAGACCCTGGCGTCGAGCGCGTCATCGGGGACGCAATAGTTCGCCAGCCCCATCGCAGCGGCTTCCTCGCCCGTATAGGGTCTGCAGGTAAGCATCATCTCGAGCGCCTTTGCCTGACCGATGCGGCGCGGCAGGCGCTGCGAGAGGCCCCAGCCCGGGACCAGCCCCCATTTGCCGTGCGTGTCGGCGAAACGTGCACTTTCCCCGCAGACGATGAAGTCGGCCGAGAGCGCAAATTCGAGCCCGCCGGTGTAGCAACTGCCCTGGACCTTTGCGATCACCGGCTGGGGCAGGGCGGTCAGCCTCTCGAGGGTGAGCATTTCCTGCCGCAGCCAGCCGAGCGCGTCGGGATGGGGCGGCGATTTGAGATCATGCCCCGCACAAAAATGCCCGCCCGCGCCGGTGACGACGAGAACCGCGACATCGTCGCCATGGCTTTCGATGTCGCGGACATGTGCGCGAAACGCGCGGAAAAGGTCGCGATTGACGGCGTTTCGCTGACCCGGCCGGTTGAGGGTCAGCGTGCAGACGCCGTCCGCGTCGTCGCGCAGGACGAGAGCTTCGTCGCTCACCCGGCGTCGCCGCGGGTCTTGGCGATCGCCGCTTTCGCGCTGCCGCTTTCCACGGCGCGCTTGCCGAACTGCTCGCGGATCGGCACAAATTCGGGCATCACGAGGCTGCGGCGCAGCCAATTGGCCCCGTCGAGCACGACCGTGTGGCCCGACAGATAGCTCGCATAGGGCGAGCAGATGAACGTCGCCATCCAGCCAAGTTCGCGCAATTCGCCGACGCGCAGTCCGGGCACCGTATTGTCACCCGTTTCGCCTTCGCGATGCCGGGTCATGTGCCCGGGCATGTCTTCATGCGGGAAACGGCCCGGGGCAAGGCAATTGACGCGGATGCCGTCGGGCGCCCATTCGACCGCAAGACTTTGCGTCAGATTGGTCACGCCGGCCTTTGCCGCCGCCGAATGCGATGTGCCGGGGCCACCGGTCCAGCTGTAGGTCGCGCCGATATTGAGGATCGCGCCGGGCATCCCGGCGGCCAGCCGCCGGACGGCGAATTCGCGGCTGCAGTTATAGGTGCCGTTGAGTACGATATCGACGACGGTGCGGAATCCGTTCGGCGTCATTTCCTCGGCAGGCGCCGGGAAATTGCCCGCGGCATTGTTGATGAGCACGTCGACCGGGCCGAGCCTGGCTTCGATCTCGTCGAACGCTCTGGCGATCGCCTCGGGATCGCGCACGTCGCAAGCCACCGCGATGGCTTCGGCGCCGACCGCATGAAGCGCGGCGAGCCCGGCTTCGAGATGCTCGGGCTTGCGGCTGAGTACCGCGATCTTTGCACCGAGCCGGGCGAATTCGACCGCCATGCCCTTGCCGAGGCCGGTGCCGCCGCCGGTGACGGCGACCACCTGTCCGTCGTAGGTGCCGTCGGGAAGCGCCTTGGCGCCAAGCGGCGGCGGAGCGGGTAACGCCATCTTATTTCCCCTTGTAGTTGGGCGCGCGCTTCTCGCGGATTGCGGTGCGCGCTTCCTGATAGTCGTCGGTCTTGAAGAGGTAGCTTTGCGCGTAAAGTTCGGCGCGCGTGCCCGTGCGGATGGTCGATCCGTGCATCAGGTTGATCATTTCCTTGGCCAGCGCCAGGTTGATGGGCGGTTTGGCAGCGATGTCGCGGGCCAGTTCGAGGGCTTTTGCGTCGAGATCCTCGGGCGCGACGACGAAATCGACCGCACCCCATTCGAGCGCGGTTTCGGCATCGATACGTTGTCCGGTCATCACCATATATTTGGTGCGCGACGGGCCGATCAGCGCGGTCATCATCTGGGTGCCGCCGGTATCGGGCAGCACGCCGTAAAGTATCTCGGGCAGGGCCATCTTCAGACTGGTGTCGCTGATCCGTATATCGGCCGCGAGCGCAAGCTCGCACCCGCCGCCGATCGCGCCGCCCTTCAGCGCGGCGATGATCGGCTTGGTCGATTCCTGCATCCGGAGGCGCCCTTCCTGATGCCGCCGCACGAAGTGGAAATCGCTCTCGTCGCGGGCGCGGTGACCGAGAACATTGGTGTCGCGGCCCGAGCAGAAGGATTTACCCACGGCGCGGATCAGAATCGCGCTGGTTTCGCTTTCGTCGAGCGCTTCGCCCAGCAGTTTCTGGAACCGCTCCGACATCTCGTCATCCATCGCATTGTGCCGGTCAGGGCGGTTCAACGTCAGGATTCGCAAGGCGCCTTCGCGCTCGCTCTCGATCAAATCAGACATTCCGCCTCCCGTTCTGTTTCGATAAGGCTTGCACGAGTTGTATAACTAAGTCAATTATGTCGAACACTTCGGGAGAGACGAATTATGGACCTGGGCGGAAAGACGGCACTCGTCACCGGCGCGTCGCGGGGTATCGGAGCGGCGATCGCGCGTCGACTCGGCGCGGCGGGCGCGCATGTGGCGGTGAACTATTCCGGGAGCCGCGATGCCGCCGAAGCGCTCGTTGCCGAAATCGGGTCGGCGGGCGGGCGCGCGTTCGCGGTGCGGGCGGATGTTTCGACGCTGGCGGGCATCGAAGCGATGTTCTCCGCCTGCGATGCGGCATTCGGTGAAGGTCCGAACCTCGACATATTGATCAACAACGCCGGCGTCGGACGCGGCGGCCGCGATGCGAGCCTGAAGGCGGGCTCCGAGGATCTGTTCGACGAAATGTTCGCGGTCAACGTCAAGGGACCGCATTTCGTGACGCAGGCCGCGTTGCCGCGCCTCCGCGATGGCGGCCGGATCGTCAATATCGGCTCGATGTCGGGCAAGATCGGCCAGCCGTTCGCATCGGGCTATGCGATGACCAAGCGCGCGATCCAGAGCCTGACCTTCTCGACCGCGCTCGCGGTCGCAAAGCGCGGTATCACCTGCAATTGCATCGCGCCCGGGGCGGTCGCGACCGACTTCATCGCCGGACTGCGCGCGCAGGAAGGGTGGGACGAGGCGACCGCGAAACACACGCCGATGGGGCGGCTCGGCGAACCGGAGGATATTGCCGGCGCGGTGATGATGCTCCTCGGCGAAGACGCGCGCTGGGTGACGGGACAGATCATCGAAGCCAGCGGCGGGCTCGCACTCTGATGGCGCTGATGACCGAAAAGCTTCGCGCGATCATGGCGATCGATCCCGAGCGCACCGAGATCGACTTCGAGGGCCGCGACTATAGCTGGCGCCAGATCGCCGACAATGTCCGCGCGATCGAGGCTGCTCTTGATGCGATGAACCTGCCCGAAAATGCCAGGGTCGGCATCATGCTGCGCAATCGGCCCGGACATGTCGCCGCTATCGTTGCCGTCCTTTCGACCGACCGCTGCCTTGTCACGCTCAACCCGATCCTTCCCGACGCGAAGCTGTTCGCCGATGTCGAGGGGCTGGGACTCCCCGTCATCATCGCCGATGCGACCGATCTCGCGCGCGCCGGATTGAGCGAGGCGCTCGATCGCGCGGGTTCGGCCGTGATCGAAATCGGCCCGCGTCTCGAGGGCGTCCGCGTGCTGCAGTCGGGTGTCCGCACCGACATCCAGACCTCGCCCGGCGTCGCGATCGAGATGCTCACCAGCGGCACGACGGGATCGCCCAAGCGTATTCCGCTCAGCCGCGACGCGTTCGATGCGAGCTTTCGCGGCTTCACGAAATATGAGCGCGGCCGGAGTTTCGACGATCCGCCGAAACTGAATTCGGGCTGCACGATGGTGGTCAATCCGCTCACCCATATCGGGGGTATTTATGGCTGCATCGCCGCACTCGCCGCGGGGCGCAAGATCGCGTTGCTCGAGAAGTTCAGCGTCGAGGCCTGGGTCGATGCGGTGAAGCGCAACCGCCCCGCCGTCGCGCCCGCGGTGCCGTCCGCCGTGCGCATGCTGCTCGAGGCCGACGTCGACCCGGCCGATCTTTCGAGCCTGCGGTCGCTCATCTCGGGCACCGCGCCGCTGCCCGCCGATCTCGTCGACGCCTTTTTCGACAAATATGGCATCCCGATTTGCGGCAATTACGGGGCGACCGAATTCGCCGGCGCCGTCGCTGGCTGGACGATCGACGATTTTCGTAACTTGTGGAAGGAGAAGCGCGGTGCCGTCGGCCGGATTCACGGCGACATCGAGGCACGCGTGGTCGACCCCGAGAATGGAGAGATACTGGCCGCGGGAGCGGAAGGGCTGCTCGAACTCAAGGGACGGCAACTCAACAACGGAATGCAGTGGCTGCGAACGACCGACCGCGCCGTTCTCGACGACGATCGTTTCCTGTTCATCAAGGGACGCGCCGACAATGCGATCATCCGCGGCGGTTTCAAGGTGCATCCCGACGATGTGGTGAAGATATTGAACGAGCATCCGGCGGTGCGCGAGGCCGCTGTCATCGGGGTACCCGACACGCGGCTCGGCGCGGTGCCCGCTGCCGCGATCATCCTGAAGGAAGGCGCCCAGCCGCCGCTGCTCGACGATCTCAGGACGTGGCTCAAGGACCGGCTGATCGCCTATCAGGTGCCCGTCCATATTCTCTACGTCGACGATTTTCCGCGCACCCCGTCGATGAAGCCGTCGGCGCCCGCGCTTCAGGCCCTGTTTGCGGACTGATCCATGATGGCGCCGATCGCGCGGTCGAGTTCGGTCAGATCCTGTCCGCCTTCGAACCGGCTTTCGTCGCCATAGGCAGCCATGCGGTCATCGAAATGCGCGGCAAGTCGCGCGCCCCAACCGCCGTGCGTGAAGATATGATAGTCGCCGGCCTTGACGCCGGCGACGACGAGGCGCGCGAACTCTTCGGGCGCCATTCCCTTGGCCAGCAGATTCTCCGTCCCCGACGGGCGCGGCGCGATGTTTGTCCGGTCGGCGATGATATTCTGTGCATTGGCGATGAAGTCGGTGCGGACAGTGCCGGGGTAAACGAGCGATACGCCGATATTGCTTCCCGCCAGTTCGCCGCGCAACGTGTCGGTCAATCCCACAAGCGCGTATTTCGACGCGTTATAGGCCGACATCGACGGCGTTGCGCAAAGCCCGGCGAGCGAGGCGACATTCACGATATGGGCTGCGCTTTCGAGTTCGCGCATGCGCGGGATGAGGAGGTTGGCGCCGAGAAACGGACCGAGGGCATTGACCTCCTGGACCAGCTTCCAGCGTGCGGGCGCGTCGGCTCCCACCGCGGCGCCGCCCCCGATTCCGGCCGAATTGACAAGCATCGAGATCGCTCCGAGGGCTTGCTCCGCCGCGTCGATCGCCTCGCGCCAACTCGTCTCGTCGGTGACATCGAGCCGCTGGGCGGCAAACCTGCCGCCGGATCGCGACACCGCATCGCCCAGCCGGTCGGTGGCCACATCGGCGATGGTGACGCGCATGCCCTCGTCCGCGAGCGCTGCCGCGATCGCGAAGCCGATCCCGCCGGCGCCGCCGGTGACGAAGGCCGCGCGGCCGGCAAGTTTGGTCAATTGAGTGCTTCCGATGCAAGAACGGCATCCTTGGTGGAAACCGACGCGACGAGCGGCAGGTGCATGGCGATCTGGACCTGGTGCGTCTCGGCCGTGCCGCCCGCGGTGCAATCCTCCGCGATCACGACGGTATAGCCATGACCGACCGCCTCCACCGATCCGCCCATCAGCGCGACATTGGTCGACACGCCGCAGAAGACCACCGTGTCGATCCCGAGACCGCGCAGCGTGGCGTCGAGATCGGTGCCGGTAAAGGCGGCCATGCCATGATGGCGTTCGGATATGATGTCGCTGTCGCCGACAACGATGTCGTCATGAATGGCGGCGAAACTGCTACCCGAAACCAGATTGGCTTCCTTGTGGATGCGCGCCGCGAGGACGCAATTGCGGTTCCATCCCAGAAAATCGGGCCGCGCGGTGACGGTGCAATGCACGACAGGGAGGCCCCGCGTGCGAAAGCCGGCGGCAAGTTCGTTTATCGTGTCGACAATGCCGCGCGCTCTGACCTGCTCGGCGAGCGGCGTCTCGCGGAAAGCGGGGTCGGTGATCCCGTTCTGCATCTCCGAAATCAGCAGCGCGGCGCGCCTTCCTCGTTCGAGTCCCTTGACGGTCATCGCATTCTCCCTTGCTCCACTTATTAAACTAGGTAATAGATGTGATCCGGGAAGAGAGCAAGGGAGAGAGCGATGGCCGAGTCATTTGCCGGCAAGTCGGTGATCGTTACCGGCGGCGGCCGCGGGGTCGGACGCGGGATCGGCCAGGCCTTCGCGGCGGCGGGTGCGAACGTCATGCTGGGCGCACGGACGCTCTCCTACGCGACGGACGTGAAGGCCGAGATCGAAGCAGCGGGCGGCGTGGCCGAAATCGTCGGCGTCGACATTTCGCGGCATGACGATTGCCGTGCGCTTGTCGATGCGGCCGTTGCGGCGTTCGGCGGGGTCGATGTCATCGTCCATGCCGCCGCCGACATCCCGCACGGCGGCCTCGGACATGTCGACGACGACCGGCTCGAGGCGGGATTTGCCAGCATCGCAAAGGCAGCCTGGTGGCTGCTCGACGCAGCGCGGCCATATCTTGCCAAGGCGAACGACGGCGGGCGGTTTATCGCGATCGGGTCGATCAACGGGACATTCAACGTCGTCCCGAACATGACCGCCTATGGCATGGCGAAGGCGGCACTCGACGCGTTCGTCCGCGCAGCCGCGGGCGATGTCGTGGGCGAGGGGATTACCGTCAATGCGGTCAATCCGGGTCTCGTCGCGAGCGACCGTGCGAAGGCGGTGCTCGGCGACGACGGCCTCGCCGCCTATGGCGCGACGGTTCCCGTCGGACGCGCCGGGACGCCCGAGGACATTGCGCACGCCTGCCTGTTCCTCGCTTCGGCGCGGTCCGACTACATCACCGGCACGACGATCAAGATGGATGGCGGCTCGACCGTCGCGGCGCCGGCAGGGCGCAACGAAATATTGCAGGAACGGCTGAAGGCCCAGCACGGAAAGGCGAACTGATGGATCTTGGAATCAAGGGCAAGGTGGCGCTCGTCTTCGGCGGGTCGAAGGGGATCGGGCTCGGCTGCGCGCATGAATTCGCGCGCGAGGGGTGCCTGACCGTGATTGCGGCGCGAACGCAGGCGACGATCGATGCCGCGGTTGCCGAAGTGGAGGCGGCGGGCGGTCGAGCGGTCGGCGTTTCGGCCGACTGCACGACCAAAGAGGGCATCGCGCGCGCCGTACAGGCGGCCACCGACGCCTTCGGTCCGCCCGATATTCTGATCTTCAATGTCGACTCGGGGCCCAAGGGGCCGTTTCTCGAAGTCGACGACGACACTTTCGCCGCGGCGAACAACAATAATGTCATGGCATTCCGCTGGGCAGTGCAGGCGGTTTTCCCGCATATGAAGGCCAAGGGCTGGGGGCGCATCCTGACGATCGGGACCAATTCGGTGAAGGCACCGCACCGCAAGCTCCAGCGCGCGGCGCAAAACACCTACCGCGTCGGCGCGCTCGCCTTGTCCAAGACATTGTCCGCCGAGCTCGGTCCCCATGGAGTTACCGTCAACACGCTGGGCACGGGCGCGATCGCGACGCCGCAGTTCAGGGAGGTCTTCACGAAGATCGCCGAAGCGAAGGGCCAGAGCTACGAAGAGCATATCGCCGAGCGGGTGAGCGAGTGGCCGGTGCAACGGATGGGAACGCCCGAGGATATGGCCGCGGCGGCCGCTTTTCTCTGTTCCGACCGTGCCGGCTTCATCACCGGGCAGGTGCTCATCGTCGACGGCGGCAATCTCGAAGTTCTGCAATAATCAGCAATCGAAGGAAGCAAGCAATGCAATTGGGTAACAATATCGCAGCGGTGGTGACGGGCGGCGCATCGGGCCTCGGCCGCGCCAGTGCGGAAGCTCTCGCGAGCGCGGGCGTCAAGGTTGCGATCTTCGACGTCAACGAGGAGGGCGGCAAGGCAGTGGCCGACGCGATCGGCGGTATCTTCTGCAAGGTCGACATCACCAGCGAGGACAGTGTGGTCGCGGGCTTCGACGCGGCGCGCGCGGCGCATGGGCAGGAACGCATCCTGGTCCATTGTGCGCAGATTTCGAAGGGCGGCAAGACGGTCCGCTTCGACAAGACCAGCGGCGGCTATGTTCGCTACTCCACCGACGACTATGCCTTTTCGGCGCAGGGCATCCTGATCGCCAGCTATCGCCTTGCATCGCTGTCGGCGCTCGGGATGGCGAACGCCGACCCGCTCAACGACGACGGCGAGCGCGGCGCGATCGTGCTGACCGCCTCGGCGGCGGCGCAGGATGCGCAAATCGGACAGGTCGGCTATGGTTCGCTGAAAGCCGGTGTCAACGGGCTCGTCCTGCCGCTGGCGCGCGACCTCATGGACCTCGGCATCCGGGTCAATTCGATCATGCCGGGGATATTTGCGACCCCGCCGATGCTTGCGGTGAAGGACAAGGCGCCCGCCATATTCGAGGGGCTCGCCGCATCCGTGCCGTTCCCGAAAAGGCTCGGCCATCCCGAGGAATTCGGCAGCCTCGTACTGGAGCTTGCCCGCAACGGCTATTTCAACGGCCAGAATCTGCGCCTCGACGGCGCGATCCGGATGCCGCCGAAATGAGGTGCCGGCATTGAGCGCGCCCCAGCAATTTCCGTTTGCGCGCCAGTCGGCGGGGACGGCGCCGCCGCGCCGTCCCGGGTCTATCCGCCGCACGACCTCGATCGATTCCGACTGGCCGGAAGGCTTCGGGCAGTCGTGGATCATGACGGGGCGCGCGCGCGACCTGCTGACACCCTTCAACGGCGAGCCGGTCGAACTCGATCGGGGCGATTTTCGGATCAAAGCCTCGCCGATCCGCGAGATAGAGGAAATCGCGGCGAGCCCCGCCCACCCGCGAACAGGCGAGATGGTCGGGGTGCGCGCAGGGGGTGCGAGCCGTCACGCGCTTGCCGCGACGCTGGGTGATTTGCGGGGGTCTGCGATTTTCCAGTTACTCGACGACTTCGCCGGCGCGAGCCTTGTTGCAGGTTGGATCTGGTCGCGCTGGACTCCCGACTGGCAGGAACGGGTGAAGAATGGTGTCCGGAAGACGGCGGGCAACAAGGGGCGGATGGTCAACATCTGCACCGGGTTCACCGAAGGGGCGAGTTCGCTGTCCGAAGACGGGAGCGTGGAGCACGCCGATCAATCATCGACCGAGGTTGGCCCGCTGGTCGATCCCGCCGACCCGATCGGCTGGCACATGCTGCCTGCTCAGGAGGGCAGGCCGCAAGCGCGCCGCGCCCGCCGCATCGACCTGTGGCGCGCCGAGGGGGTGCTGAAGGTCGATGCGGGCTTTCAGGATAGCGGGCCCAATCCGCACGGCACCCGCACAGCGATCCATGAATATCGCGTCTATGCCGAAATCGATGAGGCAAGCGGCACGCTCCTCTCGATTCAGGCGCTTCCCCTGATCCTGCCGTTTCGCGAATGTCCGGGCGCTTCGATGAAGGTGGCGCGAATGGTGGGCCAGCCGGTCGAAGCCTTTCGCCAGGCCGTCCTCGACACGCTTGCCGGCACGCTCGGTTGCACGCATCTCAACGACGTCCTGCGCGCTTTCGCCGACATCCCCTCGCTCGCGCGCCTGTTGCCGAAAGAGCACATCTAGCGTCATCGGCGCAATTTACGCTGCGGAATTCGCATTCCACTTGTCTATCTTGTTAGACCTAGTTATATAACTCGGCAAGCGAGGCCGCCAGGAAGCTTCGCAGGGAGGATGTTGGCTATGAATTTCAACCAGAAATACGTTTCCTACCGGATTCTCGCGGCCGCATCGCTCGCGGCTATCGCGCTGTCTTCGACGTCCGCATATGCGCAGCAGGCGCCTGCAGAGACCGAGCCAGCGGAAACCAAATATGACGACGAAGCCATCGTGGTCATCGGGATCACCAAGCAGGCTTCCAATATTCAGGACACGCCCGTTACGATCACCGCCTTCACCGGCGAGAATCTGGAGCAGCAGGGCATCACCGACGTGGCGAGCGTCGCGAGCTTCACTCCGGGCTTCAACATTCGCGCCGGCGGCAACAACCCGACCGCGCTGAATTTCGGGATGCGCGGGCAGATACAGAACGACACGCTCGCGACGCTGGAGCCTTCGGTCGGGGTCTATCTCGACGAAATGTATATAGCCCGCGCCTATGGCCTCAACACCGAGCTGATCGACATGCAGAGCGTGCAGGTCCTCAAGGGGCCGCAAGGTACGCTCTTCGGGCGGAACACGTCGGCAGGCGCGGTGCTCCTGCAGACGAACGATCCGGTCATGGGCGAGTTCTCGGGTTCGCTGCGCGGCACCTACGGCCGGTTCGACCAGCGCGAGGGAACGGCGATCCTCAATGTGCCGCTGGGTGACCGGGTCGCGGTGCGCGGCGCACTTTTTTACGGGAAACGCGACGACTATCAGCGCGATGTCCGCCGCGACGTGGGTTATGGCGGCCGCGAGACATGGAACGGTCGTCTCAAGATTTCTGCCGACATCACCGAGAATCTGAATCTCCTGCTGTCGGGTGAATGGTACGACAGCGACATCAACGGGCCGGCGCGCCAGAATCTTCTGTTCCTGCTCGGCGGCAACGACGTGTCCGCAGGCGATCGTGCACTGACGGGCGGCGATCCCGACAAGGTCGCGATCACGAATCCCGCGACCTATCCGGGCTCCCCGGCATCCGACCTGTTCAACCGGGTCAAGACGCAGACCTATAGCGCCAAGCTGTCGCTCGACACCTTCTTCGGCCAGGCCAAATTCATCGGCGGGTACCGCCGGATCAAGGGCAACAACCTGATCGATCTCGACGGGGCGTCATTCCCGGGCCATTTCACCCAGGGCATCCAGGATCTCGAACAATATTCGGCCGAGGTGCAGTTCACCGGACAGGCGTTCAACGACGTGGTCGATTTCGCGAGCGGGATCACCTATTTCAAGGAAAAGGGCACCGACGTCTCGCGCTCGTCGACCAACGGCGCTTCGGCCTGGTCGGGCTTTTCGGGCGGAATCAATAACGACTCGTTCGGCCTCTACACCCAGCTCAGTATCCATGCGACCGACAAGCTCAGCATCAACGTCGGCGGGCGCTATTCGCTCGACGACAAGGGCGTGGTCACTCAGTCAGCGGTCTATCCGAACAACGGGGATTTGCCGCAGGTCTGCTTGCCGACGTCGTTCATGATCGGAAAGTCGCGAACGCCTGCCGGCGATGGCACGCTGCTGCCGGAGGATTGCAATCGTGGCCGCTCCGACACGTTCAGCCACTTTTCCTATACGATCGGCGCCGACTATAAGGTGACCGACGACATCCTGCTCTATGCCAAATATTCGAACGGCTATCGTTCGGGTGCACAGCAACTGCGTTCGCTGACGCTGTTCGACTCGACCCCGGCCGCGCCCGAGATCGTCGACGAGCAGGAAATCGGGGCAAAGTTCCAGTTCCTCGATCGCCGCGCCACTTTCAACATCGCGGGTTTCCACAACAAGGTCAAAGGTGCGCAGCGCAGCGTCATCCTGAGCATTTCCGGCGTCCAGCAGACGATCCTCGAAAATGCCGATACCGAGACCTGGGGGGTCGAAGCCGACGCCAGCTTCGAGATCGTCGACGGGCTGAACATCTTCGCGTCGGGTTCGATCATCGATCCCAAATATACGCGCTACGACGGCTTCATCGCGGTAGGCGGCGTGCTCACGCCTTTCGACAAGTCGGACTCGCGCTTCGTTGCGGTAGTGAAGAACCAGTTTGCGGTCGGCGCCAATTATAGCGGCGACCTCGGCTTCGGTCGTCTCGACCTCAGCGCCAGCTATACCTGGCAGGACAAGATGAACCAGACGCAGGAAACGGCCGCCGATTTCATCCGCAACGGAATTCCGGCGAACCAGGTCCAGAATTTCATCGACGCGACGACGAGTCCGTCGCTGGGCATTACCAATGCCCGTGCCGCGCTCGCTTTCGGCCCGGACGACAATTATGAAATCGCCGTCTGGGGACGCAATATTTTCGACGAACGGACGCCGTTTTACACGCTGTATCTCGGGGGACTCAATTATGTCAGCGCGGCCTGGAACGACCCGGCAACCTATGGTGTGACGGCAACCGTGCGTTTCTGAACCAAGGGGGCTCCTAGGGAGCATTGGGGAAGGGACGGCACGGCCGGACCTCCCCTTTTTTTCTCCGCGAAAGGGAATTGGAATGGCTGGCTTTGTTTCGCCGACGCGTCGCAACATAACATTCGCACTGCTCTTTGTTGTCGCCATATTGAGCTACGTCGATCGGCAGATTTTCACGCTGTTCCAAGATGATATCAAGGCCGAACTCGGGCTCGGCGATGGCCAGCTGGGGATGCTCACCGGCCTGTCCTTCGCGCTCTTCTATGCGCTCGCAGCCTTTCCGATCGCGCGCTATGCCGATCGCGGCGACCGGAGGCTGGTGATTTCGGTCTGCGTGATCATCTGGAGCGCCGCGACGGCGCTTTGCGGCATGGCGCATAATTTCTGGCAAATGATGGCGGCGCGGATCGGACTCGCGGCGGGCGAGGCTGGCGCGGGGCCGGCAACAAACTCGTTGCTCACTGAAATATATCCGACCGAACGGCGGACCCTCGTCATTTCGGGGATGCTGGCTGCGAGCGCCATCGGCCTTTCGGGCGGCCTCGCGCTCGGCGGGTGGCTGTCGCAATATTTCGGCTGGCGCGATGTCTTCCTCATCCTCGGGCTTCCCGGGATCGGGATCGGTGTCGCGGTCTGGTTGTTCAGCGCCGAGCCGCGGCGCGGCCGCGGCGAGGTCACCGTCCCGGCGCGGCAGGTCGCGCTTGGCGAAGTCCTGCGAACGATGGCGGGCAATGTGTCGCTGCGATGGGTCGGCCTTCTCCTGACGATGGTTCCGCTGACCGGTTTCGCGCTTATCCTGTGGGGCGCCTCATTCTTCCAGCGCGTTCACGGCATGAGCAAGGCCGAGACCGGCTTTTGGCTCGGTGGGGCCATGGCCGCGGGGCTGGTGATCGGCAATCTGCTCGCGGGCTGGGTCAGCGACCGCTATGGCAAGGCCAACCCCGGCTTCAACGGCTGGTTCGCGGGCATCGGCCTGCTGATCGCCTTTCCGTTCGCGCTTCTTTTTGCGCTGTCGTCCAATGCCTATGTTGCGCTCGCCTGTTTCGTCGTCGTGAAGTTCATGATGACCCTCCACCTCGGCCCGATCATCTCGCTGAGTTTTGCACAGGTCCCCGTTGCGATGCGCGCCATGATGTCGGCGACAATCAACATGTTCATCGGCCTTGCCGGTACCGGATTGGGCGGGACGCTCGCCGGCTATGTCAGCCAGTATTTTGCTGCGGATTATGGCGAGAAGTCGCTGCAGCCGGCGCTCGCCGTGCTGTCCTGCTGTCTCCTCGTCGGCGGTGTCGCCGCGATCATGGCAGGCCGCACCGCGAAACCGCTGACGGAGGACTGACCGGCTCCACAAAATGGATTTTCCTGTCGCAGCGGGATGGCAGTTGCAAGGGCGCCATCCCGCTGCGACCAGTCCGGTTCAAGACCGGATCTGGCTGCTTTGGCTGCCCCGCATAAAGGGGGCGCAGGGAACTCAGGCCGCGACCTTTTCGCTGGTCTGGACCGCGGGGTCGATGCCGAACAGGCGCGCTGCGTTGAGTCCGAGGATGTTGCGGCGAACCTCTTCGCTGACGTCCATGCCTTCGAACAGTTCGTCGACGATGCGGCGGCTGATCGGGAAGGTGCCCTCGGCATGCGGATAGTCCGAACCCCACATCACATTCCTGGCACCGGGCAGGCCGGCGGCGGCCGACGCGATGCAGGCGCGATCGTGCTGGAAGCTCGCCCAGATCTGGTCGTCGACGATCTGGCTCGGTGCGCGGCTGAGCTTGGGAAAAACGAAATTGGAATGCGCGACCGACACTTCGTCCATGCGCTCGGCAAGCGCGACGAGCCAGCTGGCACCGCTTTCGATGAAGGCGACCTTCGCACCGGGATTGCGGTCGAGGACCCCGCCCGAAACGAGATACATGGCCGACGAGCAGGCGTCGCTCATCTGGTTGGTATAGTTGATGATGCCCGCGCCGGGCCCGCGTTCGACGACCACGGTTTCAAGTCCCGTTCCCGTGTGCATCACGAACACGATGCCGAGCGCGGCGGCCTTGGCGAACACCGGGTCCCAGAGTTCGCTGTTATATTTGGGCAGGTTCGGCGGCGACACCGCCGGCAGCATCGCGGCGGTGAAGCCCTTGGAGGCGAGATATTCGAGTTCGGCGATGGTGTTCGAGAAATCGAGCACGGGGAGCATGCCGCAGCGCACGAAACGGTTGGGGTGTTCGCCGAGGAACTTGTCGTTCCAGTCGTTGTAGAGGCGGGCGGACGCGGCTTCGGCGTCGGCGTTGTCGAGGCAGTAGAGCCAGAGGCCGAGCGAGGGAAAGCAGATTTCGGCATCGATCCCTTCGAGTTCCATATCCTCGAGCCGCCCGGCGATTTCACGAATACCGCGCCGTTCATTGTCGCCGAGCGCCTTCTCGCGATGCTGCCCGACGCGCAACCGGTAAATGATCTTATCCTTCGTGCCCGTGATCAGATACTCGCCCTCCTTACGCGCGTGGATCGCATGATCCTTGAGCGAGGCGGGCAAGCCTTCGAGAAAGATGTCTGCCGGCTCCATGATGTGGCTGTCGGCGCTGAAAACAAAGGACTTCACGGCAATCTCCTCTCGACTCGGCGGTCAATCTTGCAATAAGAAATACCTAGTTATATAAGTGGACGCAAGGATTTTGTGGATATTGGCTGCGTCTCTCGATATAGAGATACCTATTAAGGAGAGGGTGATGGATATCCGTCTAGCCAATGAAACCCTGGCCAGCCGCACGGCACGCGAGCTGGCCAATCTCAGCCTTGCCGCCGATCCCGGGGCATATCTGGGCGCCGAAGACGATCTGCTCGGCCGGTTCGGAATCAGTCGTCCGACGCTCCGGCAGGCGGCAAAAATCGTCGAGCGCGACCGGCTCATCAGCGTCCGGCGCGGAACGAAAGGCGGATATTTCGCCGAACGGCCCGACGCGCGCGACGCCATCCAGTCGCTCGCCCGCTTCCTCCGGATCAAGGGCGCAACGCTTGCGGACGTCATCCACGTCGTGCGTCCGGTTTCCGAAGAGGCGGTGGTCGCCGCTGCCCGCGGCCGCACCGATGCCGATATCGAACGATTGCACATGTTCGTCGCTGCGCTCGACGCTCGTGACACCCCGCGCGAAATGATCGCTGCCGAACTCGAAATGTCGCGGCTGATCGCGGGCATGAGCGGCAACCCGGTGGTCGAGCTGGTCATGGAGATCGGATACAGCTTTGGCCGCGAAGAAAATGGCGACCTCTACGCCGACGCGAGCCGGCGCGAGCATACCCGCGACATGCAGCGCAGGATATGCCTCGCGATCATCGAGGGCGACGCGGACATCGCGCGGCTCATGATGCGTCGCAGGTCCGAACAGTTCGACGCATGGCTGGCGCCTTCGCGCGCCGCGGAGGATCGTCTGGCATGAGCATCGTCGAATATCGCGGCTTCGCCGGCGTCCGGCTCGAAGCCGAGGTCATCGGGGCCGAGGAGGATCCGGCGGTCCTGCTCGTTCATGGAGCAGGGCAGACGCGCACCGTCTGGACCAGCATCGCGGGCGCGCTCGAAAAGGCGGGCCGGCGGGTGATCAGCCTCGACCTCAGGGGGCATGGCGGGTCGGAGTGGCCCGCCGACGGCCGCTATGATTTCGAAGCCATGGTCGAGGATCTGCGCGCCGTCCTCGCGCAGATGGGGACGCGCCCCGTGGTCGTCGCCTCGACCCTCGGAGGCTGGGTCGCCAGCGCGGCGCTCGAACATGATGCCGCCGTTCTCGCCTCGGGGCTGGTGCTCGTCGATCTCGCCGTCAACCTCGACCCTGCCGTGTCGCAGCGGATCGGCGAACGATTGCGCGAGGCGGCGGCGCTCGCGCCGGGGCAGGCGCAATGGGACGTCCGGCTGTTCGATGCCTTCGATAGCAACGCCATGGCCGAAAGGCTTGGGGGCGTGGCCGCAAATCTCGCGCTCCCGGCGCTCTATGTCCGGGGGGCGATGAGCGAACTGGTATCGCACGACGAAGCCGCGGCCTTCGTCGCGCAGCTTCCCCAAGGCGAGCTTGTCGAGATCGATGACGCCGCCCTCGTGGTGACCGATGACCGTGTCGATGCGCTCGGTGCGCATCTGATAGATTTTCTCGAACGCCGCGCGCCGCGCGGCTCGCCCGAGTATCGCGCGGGTTCGGATGCGCGCACCTTTCGCGATGCGCTCGGCTGCTTTGCGACCGGGGTGACGATCGTCACGGCAATGTGCCCCGACGGCACGCCGATCGGTCTCACCGCCAACAGCTTTACGTCGGTCTCGCTCGACCCGCCGTTGCTGCTCGTGTGTATCGCCAACAATGCCGGCAGTGCCCCCTATCTTCGCGACGCCGAGCGATTTGCGGTCAACGTCCTCCAGATCGGCCAGCAGCCGGCGTCGAACCGCTTCGCCGGGAAGGGCGAGGACCGGTTTGCCGCAACCTCCTGGGAAGTCGGGGAGTTCGGAACCCCCGTTCTCGGCGGAACGCTGAGCAGTTTCGAGTGCGCGCGCGACGCGGTCCACGACGGCGGCGACCATTTTATCCTCGTTGGCCGCGTCCTCAAGGCGATCTTCGAACCGCGCCGGGACCCCTTGCTCTATTTCCGCGGCAAGTATCGCAAGCTTCATTTCGCTTGACGACTGGACAAGCACGCGCCAGCATCATATCAAACCTAGTTAGATAACTGGGAATCGGGAGAAGAAGCGAATGGCCTGGGCAAATCAGGACAAGTGCGCGATCGTCGGAGTCGGCGCGACCGACTATTATGTTCGCGGCAAAAGCTGGCCGCGCACGATCAACGACATGGCGGCCGAGGCGATCATGAACGCCTGCGCCGACGCCGGAATCAGTCACAAGCAGATCGACGGCTTCGCTTATTATTCGACCGCGGGGGCGGGCTATCTCGACAAGTTCGACACCGCGAGCCTTATGGAAACATTGGGTATGCCGCACATCAGCTTCTCGGCAACGCTGACCAGCGGCGGCGGCGGCTGCGTCGGCGCGGTCGGCCTTGCGACCGCAGGGCTGATGAACGAAGATTGCACCTATACGGTAACGCTGATGGCGCTGCAGCAACTGCCGCAACACCGGCTCGGCGTCGTTTTCGGCGCCGCGGCGCCCAATCCCGAGAACAGCTTTCTTCAGCCTTCGGGGCTCGTCGGTCCCGGGCATCTGATGTCGATGCTGACGCGCCGCCACATGCATCTTTACGGGACCCAACCGGAGGCGCTGAAGGAGATCGTCCAGGCGACGCGCGCGAACACGCATAACCGACCGAAGGCGGTGCGAAAGAATGCGCTGTCGGATGAGGAATATTGGGGCTCTCCGATGCTGGCCGACCCGCTTCGGCGTCTCGATTTCTGCCTCGAAACCGATGGCGCGGTCGCGGTCATCACGACGACGACCGATCGCGCGAAGGACTGCCGCCACAAGCCCGCGCTGATCCATGCCTGCGCGCACGGCGGCCAGCGCGAGTGGGGCCGCGCCTTTGCCTGGATGGGCATGCCCGACCCCTATTTCGCGAGCGCCGGCCACGAGTTCACCGCGAACCGCGTCTGGGACCAGTCGGGGCTTACGGCCAAGGACATGGACGTCGCGCTGCTCTATGACCATTTCTCGCCGATGGTGCTGATGCAGCTCGAGGATTACGGCTTTTGCGAGCGCGGCGAAGGCAGCGATTATGTCCTCTCGGGCAAGATTCGCTACGACGCCGCAACCGGCGGCAAGGTGAATGGCGGTGTCCCGGTCAACACCCACGGCGGCAATCTCAACGAGGCCTATATCATCGGCATGACGCATATGGTCGAGGCGGTCGAACAGGTGCGCGGCACGGCGATCAACCAGGTCGCGGACGCCGAATTCGCGCTCGCCTCGGGCGGACCCGCCTCGCTTCCCGTTTCCAGCCTCATCCTGCGGAGGGACTGACATGACCTATGGCCCGGCGCACCTGCTCCCCGGCGAGCAGATCCGCATCACGACAAATCCCGACACCGAACCCTTCTGGCAGGCGGCGAAGGAGCATAAGCTGACCGCGTGCCAGTGCGGCGAATGCGACAAGTTCCGCATGCCGCCAACCGCGGTTTGTCCGCATTGCGGCAGCCGCGAAAAGAAATGGCCCGCGCTTCCCGGTACGGCGACGGTGTTCAGCTATGTCGTGTGCAACAAGAATCCGAAGAATGGCGAGGACTATGTCTATGTGCCCGTCGTCGTCGATCTCGATGGCGCACCGGGCGCGCGTCTCAACGCAAACGTCACCGGCGTCGATGCCGACGATGTCCATATCGGCATGAAAGTCAGCGTCGTATGGACCGATATCCAGGACAATTGGGTGCTTCCCAACTTCCAGAAAGCCTAGACGATGCTTGGCGCGCTGAAGATTGTCGAAATCGGCGAGGGAATGGCGGTCCAGGTCGCGGGGTTGATGCTCGCGGAACTGGGTGCCGACGTGCTCAAGGTCGAGCGCCCTGGCGGCGACCCGGCAAGGGGAACCGCGCCTTTCGCGAACTGGAACCGCGGCAAGCGCAGCCTGGTCCTCGATCTCGACAGCGACGAGGGTCTGGCGGCGCTCAAGGATCGCCTTGCCGGTGCCGACGCGCTGCTCCACCCGTTCAAGCCATCGCGTGCCAGGGCGCTTGGTCTCGATGATGCGACGCTTGCGGCCGCCTTTCCGCAGCTTGTCGTCACCGGCATCACCGGCAGTCCGTTCGGCCACCCCGATGTCGAACGCAGCGACGACGAACTGCTCGTCGCCGCGCGCGTCGGCGCGATGTACGAGAATGACGGCCACCGTGCCGGCCCGATCGCCTATCGCTATCGCCAGGGCAGCTGGGCGGCGGCGCATCTTGCGGCTGCGGGGATGCTCGCACGGCTCGTGATGCGGCTCCAGTCGGGGCGCGGCGGCGCCGCGCACACCTCGATCTTTCAGGGTTTTCTCTCGACCTTGCCGCTCGTCTGGGCGCGCAACAGCGAAGGGCCGATGCCCAATACGCCGACCTATCCGCCCGGTCCGCGGCCGATCGCGGTCCAGTTGTTTCAGTGCCAGGGCGGCGACTGGTTGCAGATCATGGATCCGACCCGCCAGTTCGACTATGCGACGATGCCCACCATGTGGGAGGTCATGGCCGAAGCCGACGTCGATCTCGAAAGCGAAGCCGGCCAGCAGGAAGCGTTCAGGCTGCGACCGCGCGATGCTTGGCTCGCCGACCTGCGGGCCGCCGACATTGCCGCCGAACCCGCCTATCCGATGGGCGAAGTCCTGCGTCATCAAGAGGTCGAGGCCAATGGCTATGTGGTCGCGGTCGACGATCCCGATCTCGGCGCGACGCGCCAGCCCAATGTGCCGTTCCACACCGATGCCGACCTTCCGCAGGGGCGGCCTGCGCCGCGCCTTGGCGAAGGCGGCGATCGGGACTGGACCGTAGCGACGGCCTCTGACGCGGGCGCCGCGCCGTCCGAAGTCCTGAAGGATGTGCGCGTCCTCGATCTCGGCATGTTCCTTGCCGGCCCGATGGGGCCGTCGATGATGGGCGACATGGGCGCGAATGTGATCAAGGTCGAGGCGCTGAGCGGCGACCGTATTCGCTTCATGCACCGCTATTATCAGGCGGCGGCGCGCAGCAAGCGCAGTCTTGCGCTCGACCTGACCAACCCCGCAGCGCAGCCGATTCTCGAACGGCTGGTCCAGTGGGCGGAGATCGTGCATCACAATATGCGCTTCAAGGGCGCGGCGAAGCTTGGCCTCAGCGAGGAAGGGATTCGCCGGTATAATCCGGACGTCGTGTTCAATTATGCCAGCGCCTATGGTCAGAAGGGCGAGCGGGGCAATTGGCCCGGCTTCGATTCGATCTTCAATGCAATCGCCGGCTGGGAGTTCGAGAATGCCGGCGAAGGCAACCGCCCGGTCTTCAATCGTCCCGGTACGATGGACGTCAGCACCGCGCAGAGCTGCCTCGTCGAACTGATGGCCTCGCTCTATGCGAAGCGGACGACGGGCAGGGGCCACACGACCCAGACATCGCTGCTCGGCATTGCCGCTTTCACGCAGGGCGAAAGGTTGATCGATGCAGATGGAGCGCTCACCGACACCTACCATCTGACAAGCGACCAGACGGGCTTTTCGCCTTGGCACCGCATTTATGAATGCGATGGCGGCGAGTGGATCGCGGTCGCTGCGCACAAGCCCGCGCAGCAAGCCGCGATGCGCGACATTTTCGGGACCGACGAGGCGGGTTTCGCCGACGCGGCGTCCGGCCGCGAGGCGGCCGGGCTGCTGGCTGCGCTCGAAAAGGCGGGCGTTCCATGCGACCGGGTCAATTGCGAGGATGCGATGAACCGCTTCTTCGACGACCCGCTCAACCGCGAGCTCAATCTTGTGTCGGCGCTCCCGCAGCCGCTGTTCGGTATCGTCGAACAGCCGGGAGCCTTCTGGAACTTCGGCGATGTACCGATCGTCTTCAGACGTTGCTGTCCCGCCATCGGCGAACACAGCGACGAGATATTGCGCGAGATCGGCTATTCGGACGAAGAGATCGCGAACTTCCGGGCGGCGAATATCGTCGGCTGAGCTTCCTGGCCAGACGTCAATCGGGCCCGAGCGGCGCGAAGCGTGTCCCGGCAAGTCCGCCCATCGCGTCCGCCATCAGCGCCGCCGCGCGCGTTTCGTGCGCGTTGCAAAGGATGATCGCGGCCTCCGTGGCGACGCGATCGTCCGCAACCTCGTCGCGAAATGCCGACCAGGCTGCCGGATGATCCGCAAATTGAAGGCCGAGCAACGCCTCGATCTCGCGCTTCTCGCACGCCTGATATGCGGGCTCGTAGCGTTCGATCGCGCGCCACCATTTGATGAGCCTCGCCAGCCCCTTCGCCTTCACCGCCGCCTGCTGGTCGGCGATGCGCGGCACGATCGTTTCGCGAATATCGTCAAGCGCGATGTCGAAGCTGCGATGGTGCGCGCCAACGGTCGCCTCGGGTAGATCGACCGCGGGAAGGGCGATCCCCGCCGCCTCGGCCAGCGCTTCGGACAGGACGCGGCGGTGGATCGTCGAATAGACCATGTTCATGCCGAGGTTTGGCGGCGGCGGCGCGTCGGGATCGTCGTAGCGCGCGCGGCGCGCGAAACCCGTCTGGAACAGGAGCCGCCAATAGCGAACCCGCGCCAGATCGACCGGATAGCCGCCGGCAGCCTCATAGGCTGCGAACGCCTCGATCGGAGGCACGAAGTCCTGGAACAGCATCCGCAGACACAGCATCGCGAGGTCGGCCATCGGATCGCCATAATGAACGAGCTCCCAGTCGAGCAGCGCGGTCACATGGTCGCCCTCGAACAGGAAATTACCCGCGCCGGCGTCGCCGTGGACAATGACCGGTGGGGGCATCTCGGCGGGAATATTGGCTTCGAGCCAACCGAGCGACAGGTGAATGAGCGGATCCCAGTTCCTGCCCGTGTTCGCGGCGCGAAGGGCGGCGATGCGCTCGCCGATCAACGCCGCGGTCGGCAACACCGCGCCCATGCCCTCGACGGGCGTCGCGGCGACATCGATGCGGTGAAGCGCGGCGAGCTGCGCCATGAAATCGCCGGCGAGCGCATGGCGCTGCGCCGCGTCGGCGATCGCGGCGAACCGGTCCTTCCCCGATACCAGCCCGCACAGCAGCGCACGCCGCTGGGGCAGCGACGCAAAATAGGGCGCAGTCCGCACACCGGCGCCGGCGAGCGGCCCCGAAAGGGCGCGCAGTACGGCCGCTTCGCGCAGAAATGCCGCGTCGTCGCCGGCACCTGCCTTGTGGACGTCATAGTTCATATAGGCGCTCGCGGTGCGCGCATCCGGCCAGACGAGGTCGATTTCGGCGCCCTCGCGCGACGCGCCGCCGCCGCCGCGTGGCCGGATCGCGGCGATGCGCGCGCCGCACGCCGCCTCGATGTCGGCGGCCAGGCCTTCAGGCAGCAGGTGCGCGATGCTCATGTCGGGCTCCATCGATTATTATGTTTCAAGCTTGCCACACGATCTCGCCGCCGATGACCGTCAAGGCGACGGTCACCGGCGCGGCAGGATCGACCGGCCAGTCATAGAGAATGAGGTCGGCGGGCATGCCCGCGCAGAGCGGAGCCGGTCCGTAGAGCGACAGGGCGCGCATGCGGTCGACGGCTTCGCTTGCACCGATCAGCGCTCCGCTACGCGTGCGCCGGTCGGTCGCGGCGCGCAGCGCGATCCACGGATCGGGATCGCCATAAGGGGCGTCCGACCCGCCGAGCATGGCGACGCCGCCATCGATCAGCGAACGGAGGCGGTAAAGGTCCGCAAGTTCGCTCGCGTCGAGTTCGGCTAGGTAGCGGTCGCCGCGGTCATGAATGAAATTGGGCTGGGTGACGACGATCAACCCGGCCGCGGCGATATCGGGGATCAGCGACGCCGGGATCACCGAACCATGTTCGATACGGTCGCCGGCGCGCGCACCGCCCGCCGCATCGAGCGCCGCGAGATAGACGACCAGCTCGCCGAGCGTCACGCAATGCGCGGCGACGTTGCGCCCGAGCGCGCGCGCAGCGCCGATGCGGCCGGCGATTGCATCGACGGGAGGGAGATCGCTTTCGTCGAAAAGCAGCTTGACCGGGCCGAGGGCATAGCCATCCCCCGCACCAAGTGCTTCGCTGCCCATCAGGATCAATCGCTGCGGGATCGAGCCCGCAAGAAACTCGGCCTCGTCGGGTCCGTTCGATGCGCTGGCGTCGGTGACTCCCGTAATCCCGCGCTGCGCGAGCCGCTGGCCGAGCGGGGCCAGCGATGGCGCTCCGCCGCCGATACGCGAACGGAGCCAGGCATCGCCGCGCCTGATGCGGCCCGTGGGGCGCTGGCCCGGACCGATCTCGACGGAGGCGGGGAAGGGCGGACCGCCGAGCCGCTCGATCGCCATGCTGTTGAGCAGCCAGCAGGCGCCGGTCCGGTCCTGCACGCGAAGCGGCCGGTCGGCCAGCCATGTATCGAGCGCAGCGGCGTCCGGAAGGTCGGCGACCCGCTCGTCATATTCGATGGCGCGCACCCATTCGCCGGCGCCGCCCGCAGCTCCGCGAAGGCGCTGGACAATGGCATCGACATCGCGGCAGCCCGCAAGATCGATCGACCCCATCCGCGCGGCCGTTGCGAGCAGGTGCAGATGATGGTCGTGAAGCCCGGGGCCCGCCGTTCGTCCGCCAGCATCGATTTCGGGGCCGCGGCCCTCCACATCGGTGCCGAGCGCGGCGATCCGGCCCGCGCGGATGCCGATCGACAGAGGCAAGCCATCAGCCGAGCATGCATTGCGGATGACGAGGTCGAAGGCGCTCGTCATTGGATCTCGGCGGCAAATGTCGCCGCGCTTCCCGCCAGCGAGACGTCAAGAACACCCCGCCGCCCCGCCGCAAGGGCTTCGAGCGCGAGCGTTGCGGCGAGGAGCCCGGTCAACGGATCGGCAAGGGCGTCGCCCATGAAACGGGGCGCATCTTCTTCGCGTTGGATCAATCCGCCCGCCGCGGCGCAGTCGTCGCCGAACCCGACGCGCATCGCCGCATCGCCTCGCCACCCGTGCGCGGTGATCGCGACCCACAGGAGTTCGGGATTGCGGGCGAAGAGGCGCGCCTCGTCGAGGCCGAGGCGCGCGAGCGCGTGCGGACGCGCCGAGGTCACGAGGACACGTGCTTCGCCGATCAGGTCGAGCAATTCGGGGCTGCCGGGGTCGAGGCGAATGCGCCGCTTGCCGCCGTTGAGGCGCGCGTCGAGAGCGGGCGTATGGCGCGGCGTCGGGTCGGGCCGGGCGGGGCTTTCGACTTTCGTTACCGCATGGCCAGCCTCGGCAAGGAGCGCCGCGCAATAGGGGCCTGCCCATAGCGCCGAAAGGTCGATGACAGCGCCATCGGCAGCCGCTCCGCCGCGAAGCACGGACTGTTGAAGCGGCGCGGCCTCGCCGATCAGCGCGACCGGCAGGTGCAGCGCGATCCCCGCCATGGTCATGTCGGCGGCGCTGCGGCGTGCCGCGGCGGCGATGACCGCATCCCACGGATCGTCGCTGAACGCGGCACCTGTCCATGCGGGGACTAGGTCGCGGTCGTCATTGCGCGCGAGGGACACCGCGATCCATCCGTCACGGCATTCGACAAGCCGGCAATGACGGTTGGGCGACCAGAGTCCGGGCTCGCCCAGCGCCAGGTCGTCGGCGCGCGAAAGCGCGCGCACCGGATCGATCGCGGCGACGTTGGCCGCGCTTCCCGCGAGATCGCGAAAACGCGCGCCGGCCGCGGCAAAGGCGTCGAGCAGCGCGCTCACCGGGGCGGCTCGATCGCATGGACAAGTCCCCAGTCGAGCGCTTTGGCCGCGTCGACGCGTTCGCCCGTCAGGATCATTCCCATTGTCCGGTGGCGACCGATGGCGCGCGCCATGGTCGCGGTACCGCCGGCGCCGGGGATGAGGCCCATCGACAGCTCGGGGAGCTGGAACCAGCTGCCCGGCGCGGCAACACGTCGATACGCCGCTGCGGCCACCTCGATACCCGATCCGATACACGCGCCATGGAGAAAGACGGTGGCCCGCGGCCCGAGCGCGTCGAGAGCGCGGGCGCAGCTGTGGAGCGTCCGCACGGCGTGCGCCTCGGCAAGGTCCCGCGCCATTCCGAACTCGAAAAGGGCGCCGCCTGTCGAGAAACATTTGCCCGCCCCGCGCAGCACGAGCGCCGGCCGCGTCGGATCGTCGAGGATATTCGCGAGAGCCTCGTAAAGTGCATCGCGCATGGCGGCGGTCATCGCATTGCGCCCCGGCGCGTCGTCGAGCGTGACCCGGACCGCGTCGCCCGACCGCTCGATCGTCACCGGGGCCGGCGTGGCGGCCGCGGCCGCCGCGGCCCTGTTGGTTTCGAGCCAGCGCGCGAATTCCGCTCCCCCGAGAAGCGTCGAGTAAGCGAGAGACTCGACCACAAGCGCATCGGCGAGCGGGAGCGTCTCCGCCAGCCGCAGGACTTTCGCCGCCGTGGTCGCCGCGAGCGGATGGGTGCGCACAGCATCGGCGATCCGATGAACCTTTCGGTCGAATTCGCCGGCATCGGCCGCGGTCCAGGGTTTCGGTGCCGAAGCGGCCGCAGTGATGAGCAAGTCGAAATCGTCCCCGTCGACGTCGGGCAGTTCGCCGCCGCGATCGACCCCGATGACAACGGCCTGGATCGGAACTCCGGGCCGCTTCCAGCTCGCAGCATCGACGATCAGCAGCGGCTCGCCGCCCGGCGCGGACAGACGGTCCGCCCCAAGCGTATCGGGGAGATGGTCGGGCCCGGTCATCGGGCCACCCTATCCCCGCTCCAGCTCTTTCGCCAGTTCGGCCTTGAGGATCCGGCGCAGCAGTTTTCCCGTCTCGTTATACGGAAGCGCATCGCGCAAGAACCATTGTTCGGGTGTCTTGGTCGAGCGCAGCTTGGCCCTGACCGTCGCGGCGATCGTCACGGTATCGGGCGCGCCCGACCGCGAGACGATGACCGCGACGACCTTTTCGCCCCATTGGACGCAGGGAACGCCGAGCACGGCGCAATCGGCGATATCGTCGAAGGTGCGGAGCAGATCCTCGATCTCGCCCGGCGAAATATTCTCGCCGCCGCGCACGATGACATCGTCGAGCCGTCCCTCGACGAAGAGATAACCCCCTTCGTCGAGCCAGCCCGCGTCGTTGGTCGCGAACCAGCCATCGTCGGCGATTGCCTTCTTGTGCAGATATTCGCCCGATACCTGTTCGCCGCGCACGTGAATTTCGCCATGTTCGCCGGCGCAGCACGGGGTGCCGTCGTCGCGGCGGATTTCGAGTTCGATACTGGGCAACGGCTGACCCACCGAGGCAATACGGCGGCGGATCGCCGGGTCGCTGGAGGCAAAGGCGGCGCGATGGTCTTCGGCGCCGAGCAGCGCGATCGTCGAACTCGTCTCGGTCAGCCCGTAAGCGTTGACGAAATCGACGTGCGGCAGCATCGCCAGCGCGCGCGCGATCACCGGTTCGGGCATCTTTCCACCGCCGTATGACAGCGCGCGGAGCGTGGGCAGCGTCTCGCCCGTTTCCTGCATCACATCGAGGATGCGGTCGAGCATCGTCGGCACGACCATCGCATGGGTGATGCCCTCGGCTGCCGCGACCCGGACCCAGTCTTCGGGGGTGAAAGCCGGCAGGTAGACGATCCGTCGCCCGCCATATGCGGCGGTCAGAATCGCCGAGATTCCGGCGATATGATAGGAGGGCACGCAGACGAGCGCCGCCTCGTCTTCGCCGGCTCCGAGGAATTCGACGGTCGACATCACATAGGAGGTGAGGTTGGCGTGGCGCAGGACCGCCGCTTTCGGGTCACCGGTTGTCCCGCTCGTGAAGAGAAGGACTGCGATCTCGTTTTCGGCTTCGGGCAGGTCGATCTTCGCGGGAACGCCGCCGGCGACGAACTCGGCTTCGAAGTCGCTCCGCGCGACGATTTCGATCCCGTCGGCGGCAGCGATCCGTGGTAGCATGTCGTCGTCGACGACCAGCACGGCGGGCGCGCTGCGCGCCACGAGCTTGTTGAGGTCGGCGTCGGGCAGGCGGTAGTTGAGCGGAACGAACGGCGTTCCCGCCATGCCGCATGCGAACAGCAGGATCGGCAGAATGTCGCCGTTCATTCCGAGAAAGGCGGTGTTGGCCTTTTCCTGTTCGCGAAGCCAGGCCGCAGCGTGGCTGGCACGCGCGCGATACGCCTCGAAGTCATGCCCTTCCTCTCGGCCACCGAGCGCGAGACGGTCGGGGCAGGCATCGGCGGCGATGTCGAGGAGGAGCGGCGTGCGCATGGCGTTCAGTCCGAGGCGGGGAGGGGCTTCGCGCCCTTGATAACCAGAGGAACGCCGTCGAAGGCGAGCGAACCCTTGCCGGCCTTTGCCGCAAGCACTTCGAGACCGCTTTCTTCGTGCGCATAGCGTTTGCCGATCGCGACGCCTTCGGCGAACTCGGCGCTCACGATTCCGCTCGGGGTCGATGCATCGTCGATCGGAACGACTGCGGCGCCGCCGCACTGCAGCTCGCCGGCCCGGTTCGGCGGGCGCACGATCACCAGTTGAGCCTCGCAAACCGTGCTTTTCCAGCGCGAACCCGGCTTCAAGTCCATTGTCATCATCCTTTCCCGTGGTGGCTGTCTTTTCGCCACCTGTCTCGTTCAGCCCGTCAATAAGTCAATCGACAAAGAAAGTAAACGTAGTTATATAACTCAAAAACGGGAGAGACAAAGATGCATCCACGCCGATTTGCGCAGATTTCGCCCGACCGGCCGGCGATCGTCATGGCGGCGGGCGGAGCGAGTTGCAGCTACGGAGAATTGGAAGAGGCGGCGAATCGCGGTGCCAATCTTTTCCGGTCGCTCGGGATCGGATCGGGGGATACCGTCGCGATCTGGCTGAAGAACTGCCTCGAATTTTTCCAGATCTATTGGGCGGCGCAGCGCGCCGGCCTCTATATCTGCCCGATTTCCAGCCAGCTGACGGCCGACGAAGCTGCCTATATCCTGACCGACAGCGGATCGAAGCTCCTCATAACCCATGCCGGCGTACCCGCCGCGGCCGAACTGGTGGCGAGGCGGAACGACCTCGTGCCCGGCGTCGCGCATGTTTTCGACCTGGGCTCGGGCCTCGTCGGCGCGCAATCCTGGCACTCGGCGCTCGCCGCGCAGCCGGCGACGCCGATCGCCGATGAAACCGCAGGCTTCCATCTCGTCTATTCGTCGGGAACGACCGGGCGTCCGAAGGGCATACGCCTGCCGCTGACCGGTGGCCCCGCCGAAGAGCCCCATATGCTCGCCGACCGGATTTCGGGACGATATGGCGTTGGTGAGACCAGTGTGCTGCTGTCGCCGGCGCCGCTCTATCACACCGCGCCGCTTGCCTACGGCATGGCCGCACACCGGCTCGGCGCCACGCTGGTCGTGATGGACAAGTTCGACGCAGAGGACGCGCTGCGTCTCATCGAACGCTATCGCGTGACGTTCATCCAGATGGTGCCGACGATGTTCGTCCGCCTGCTCGCGCTGCCTGCCGAGGTGCGCGCGCGCTATGACATCTCGTCGCTCGACAAGATCGTCCACGCGGCGGCGCCGTGCCCGGTGGCGATCAAACAACAGATGATGGAGTGGGTCGGGCCGATCATCTATGAATATTATGGCGGGTCCGAAGGCAATGGATCGACCTTCATAACGCCCGAGGAATGGCTCGCGCATCCCGGTTCGGTCGGACGTGCCGACTGGGGTGAATTGCACATCTGCGACGAGGATGGCCGCGAGGTCCAAGCCGGAGTTGACGGGCTCGTCTATTTCAGCGGTGGCTGGGACTTCCAGTATCTCAATGACCCCGGCAAGACCCGCGATGCGCGCCATCCCGAACATTCCGGCTGGAGCACGCTCGGCGACATCGGGCATGTCGATGCCGACGGCTATCTCTATCTCACCGATCGCAAGAGCTTCATGATCATCTCGGGCGGGGTCAATATCTACCCGCAGGAAACCGAAAACCTGCTCATCACCCATCCGCGCGTCGCCGATGCCGCTGTAATCGGCATCCCCAATCCCGATTTCGGGGAGGAAGTGAAGGCGGTCGTCCAGCCGCTCGATCCCGCCGACGCGACGCCCGAGTTCGCCGAAGAGCTGATCGCCTTTTGCCGCGCCGGATTGAGTCCCCTGAAATGTCCCCGGTCGATCGACTTCGATCCCGAACTGCCGCGTCTCGATACGGGCAAACTCTACAAGCGGCTGATCCGCGATCGCTATTGGGCCGGCCACAAGGCCGGTTGAACGACCGAAGCGCCCCGCGCGGCGTCCGGAAATCAGAAGGAAGACCGAATGAGCGAAGAACTCACAACCCGCGACGAGGATGGCGTCCTCGTTATCACGATGAACCGTCCCGAGGCGAAAAACGCCATGAACAAGGCGGTTGCCGAGGGTATCGCCGCCGCGCTCGACCGGCTCGACGCAGAGCCTGCGCTGCGGGTCGCAGTCCTGACCGGCGCCGGCGGCACTTTCTGTTCGGGGATGGATCTCAAGGGCTTCCTGCGCGGCGAAAGTCCCGTCGTCGAGGGGCGCGGTTTTGGCGGCCTGACCTTCAAGCAGCCCGCAAAGCCGCTGATCGCGGCGGTCGATGGCTATGCGCTCGCGGGCGGTCTCGAACTGATGATCTCGTGCGATCTCGTCGTCGCCAATGCCGGCGCAAAATTCGGAATTCCCGAGGCCAAGCGCGGTCTGGCGGCCGGGGCGGGCGGATTAATGCGGCTTCCCGACCAGATTCCCTCGCGGATCGCGATGGAACTCGCCCTGACCGGTAATTTCATCGATGCGCAGCGCGCCTACGACCTGGGTCTCGTCAATCGCGTCACCGACGGCCCCGCGATCGACGGTGCAATGGAATTGGCGCGCGAGATCAACGAGAACGGCCCGGTTGCCGTTCGCGTGTCGAAGCAGATTGTCAAGGAATCGCGCGGCTGGCCATTCGAGGAGCGCTGGGCGCGACAGGACGCATTGTTGCCCCAGGTGTTCCAGCATGCTGACGCGCGCGAAGGCGCGGCCGCTTTCGCGGAAAAGCGGAAGCCGAACTGGACTGGCTGATGATATAGTCGCCGCGGCAAACGGGGGCAGGGCGTCTGGCGGTCCGATTCAGGAAAAGTTCCGGTCGATGTTGATCTGCGGCTGCGTGCCGCCGATCCGCTCGAAATAGTCAGCGATCTCCTTGCCCGCTGTGGCCACCCAGTGGGCATCTGGGGTCGTGTCTTCGACTTCGATCAATATATGCATTCTTCCGACGCCTCGTGCATCGAGTCCATGGGCCTCGGCGTCCGCGAGTGCCGGAAGGATCGAGCGGCTGCCGCATGAAAATAGCAAGCGCGTCCCCTTGCCGAAGCGCGCTGGTTTTGCCGCAGCCTCCGCGGGGAGTTTACTTATTTTCGAACGGAAGGTGGACATCATATTCACTTCTGGAGTCTCCGATTGGCGACAGGGCAGCGATGGTAGGAGCCTGCGGCCGGCGCCGTCAATTCGCACGATCTGTACCGGTCGGGCGATAGCTCACGCAGTCAGTTGTTTGCCTCGATGTATCTGCAAGATTGAATAGATGCATAACCTAGTTAAATATCAATTGGCAAGGTGGCGAAGAAGGGCTGCAGGAGGTCGCAGCATAACGGGCCGTCGAGCTAATACCCGCCATCGGCCGTCAGCAGGATATTGCCATGTATGTCATCGTGACCGGCAGTGCCGGAAAACTGGGCCGGGCCGCCGTTGGCGCGCTGCGCGGAGTGGGCCACCGTGTCGTCGGGCTCGATCTTTGCGCCGCCGCCGATCCGGCGCGCTCGATCCGCTGCGATTGCACCGATTTCGGCGAGGTCATGAGCGCGCTGTCGGGGCTCGATATCACCGGCGGGGTTCCCGATGCGGTTGTCCATCTGGCGGGCATCCCGATGCCGGGCCTTGCGACTGACCAGAAGACCTTCGCGGTCAATACGATCTCGACCTATAATGTCTTTTCAGCTTGCGCGCGGCTCGACATCAAGCACATAGTCTGGGCGTCGAGCGAGACGATCCTTGGATTGCCGTTCACAGCGCCCCCGGCTTTTGTACCGATCGACGAGACGCACCCCGATACGCCCAACTGGTCCTACGCGCTCGCCAAGCAACTCGGTGAAACCGCAGCGGACGCCTTCTGCCGCTGGGATTCCGAGATGACGATCCTTTCACTGCGCTTCTCGAACGTCTTTGCGAACGACGACTATGCCCAGCTTGCCGCGTTTCAGGCAAAGCCCGCCTGGCGAAGGATGAACCTCTGGTCCTATGTTGATGTAGAGGACGCGGGCGAGGCCTGCCGTCTTGCCGTCGAGGCCGATCTCAAGGGGCATCACCGGATGATTGTCGCGGCGGAGGACAGCTTGATGGATATCGCGACGGCCTACCTGTTGCGCGACTTTTTTCCCGAGGTTCCCGTTCGCACGCCGGTCGACGGATGCCAATCCCTGCTGTCATCCGCGGCGGCGGGACGGTTGATCGGATACCGCCCGCGCATCAGCTGGCGCGACCGGGTGGGTGAGGGGGCCGCCTAAGTCGTACGTCTTCGGTTTTGTCGGTGATCAGGGGAGGCGCGAGCAGGTGGTCCGACGGGAGTGCCGCTCGACTACAGCTGGCAGGTTGAAGCTGGTTCGCACCTCGATAGCTGTTCGTAGAACAGCGAGACTTGTGGTGATTGACCCCAGTCATACACTTGTTTAGAGTTCAATTGGCGGCAGAAAACTGCCATTTCCGACGCAAGGTGCGAAGCCGGTAAGCGATATCATAATCCGCGTGTCGGGGCATGTGCCCCGATCAAGATTGCTGGCTTGAACGATTCTATTTTGCCCGCGGGACACTCTCCGGAGAATTAAACTCTCTCGCTCGGGCAGGAAGGTCGAGCGTCTATTCCAATTGGGCAGGTACGCTTCTATCGGCCGGTGTGATCGAAGGAGGAGCGGGCGAGGAACCAAGAACTATATTTTGCCCCGCGGGACCGAAATTCTCCAATGATTTGAGTGCCCATTTTCGTCGCCTACGGGGCACCATCTCCGGTAAAATGCGATCACCGCCCGCGCGGGCGCCGATCGCGACCGGCTTTCCAGTCCACGCCATTGTCATCGCTCATATGTTCGGGGATCACTCGCGCCAGCCATCGCCCCCGTGACACCCCTGGCGCCAGGCGGCCAGCGTTCGGCGGCCGGGACAAGCGGTGTTGCATTGGCATGTCGGAAAATGCGACGTCGTTCGTCTGAAGGATGGGAAGGCAATTCGGAAGCGCTATGTCGAGCCTTGCAGACATGTTGGCAAAAGCCCGGCGGGCGGTGATGCGGCGTGGCGTTTCCGCAGAGGATGCGGATGAATTGGTGCACGACGCCTTTATCAAGGTCGAGCAATATGAACGGGCCCATGCGGCGGAATCGAAAGAAGCGTTGCTGGTGACGGCGGCGGTAAATCTTTCGATCGACCGTGCGCGCAAAAAACGGCGGTCTCCGTTCGCCGAGCATGACGATGTCGAGGCGATCGCCGACGGCGCGCCCGACCCGCGGCAGGTGGTCGAGGAGCGCGCGCGGTTGGCCCATGCCGCCCGCGGGCTCGACGAGCTGCCCGAACGCGCGCGGCGTATCCTGCTGAAACGCCGTCTCGAAAATCTCTCCTTCGCCGAAATCGCCCGGTCGGAAGATATGTCCGTCGCGGCGGTCGAAAAGCACGTCGCGCGCGCGACGCTGCGGCTGATGAAGTGGATGGAGCAATGGTGACCCCGCGAAACGGAGCCGACCAGGTGGCGGCGGAAGCTGCCGCCTGGCTGGCGCGGCTGGAATCGACCGGCCGCACCGAAGCGACCGAAACCGGGCTGCGCGCCTGGCTGGAAGCTGACCCAAGCCATCGCTCGGCGTTCGAGAAGGCGATGGACCTGTGGGCGATCCTGCCCGGCGCCGCCGCCATGCGCGGCGATGACGGCGCGGCGGACATCAGGCCGGTTTCGGCTTTCGGCGGCGGGATGGCGCGGCGGCTGCGGCCGCTTGCGCTTGCCGCCTCCTTCCTTCTTGTCGCCCTGGTATCGGGCTGGTGGCTGTTTCAGCAGCCAACGGGTTATTCGACCGCGGTGGGCGAACAAAAGGTCGCGACGCTGGAGGATGGCACGCGGATCGCGCTGAACACCGATACGCATCTGAACGTCCGCTATGAAGAGGACCGGCGCAGCATCGTCCTCGACGACGGCGAGGCGATGTTCGAGGTGGCGCGCAACCCGGCGCGGCCGTTTGTGGTGACCGCCGGCAACAAAATCGTCACGGCGATCGGAACCAGCTTCATCGTCCGCAAGACGGGCGGCGTCGTGACCGTCACCCTGATTTCGGGCAAGGTCCGCGTCGACACGCATCCTGCCGCCGCCGGCGCCCCCGCCGTGCAATCCACCATGTTGACCCCCGGCGAGCGTTTCGCCGCCGCGGACGATGCCGCCGCGATGGTGACGCCCGTTTCGTCCGAGGCGGCGACGGCGTGGCGGCGCGGGCAGGTGATGTTCAACGACACGCCGCTGGCGGCCGCGATCGCCGAGCTCAACCGCTATGGCGGCCCGCAGATCGACGTCGCCGACCCGCGGCTGGGCGGGCTGACGGTATCGGGGGTGTTCGCGACAAACGACACGGCCGAGTTCGCCGACGCGGTGGCCGCGCTGCACGGGCTGGCGGTCGATCGCGACGCGGGGCGGATACGCCTCGGCCGCTAGGCCGTGTTGCGGCGCCCCGATGTGCGACACGCCAGCAACAGTTAAGTCCCTGGAATCGGAAACTTTGTTTCACCACCCCCTGTTCGCGCGAAATTTATTTCAGCCCGATGTCGGTTTTGGGTCGATCGCGCGTCTGTTTCAAGGAGGCGGGTCGCAAACAACACCCCGCCCACAAGGGGGCCATTGATGATTCCGAAAGCCACGCTCACGGCCTGCGCCGCCACGATTGCCATCGTCTCCAATACCGCTGCGGCCCGGACGCAGGCCGAATATGATCTCGACCTGTCGGAACAGCCGCTCAACCGCTCGCTCCGCGATGTCGCGTCCAAGACCGGCACCAATATCGTCTTCGTCAACTCCGTCGTGCGCGGCAAGACCGCGCCCGCGCTGCGCGGACGATTCACGGCCGGCGGTGCCTATCGCGCGCTGCTCCAGGGGTCGGGACTGGTCCTTCGCGAAACGGCGGGCGGTTCCTATGTCGTTACGCGCCCGACGGGCGGTGCGCCCACCAACGCGTCCGATCGTCCGGCCGTCGAGGGCGCGGGGTCGATTGCGGGCCGGGTCGCCCAGTCCGACGGCAATCGCAACATTTCCGGCGCGCTGGTGCGGATCGAGGAAACCGGCCAGGTCGCGACCGCCGACGATCTTGGCAATTTCCGTTTCTCGCGCGTCCCCGCCGGAAGCTATACGCTGACCGTATCCTTCCTCGGCTTTATCGAGCAATCGACGCGGGTCGATGTGGTGCGCGGCGAGCAGACCAGCGCCGAATTCTGGATGGACGAGGGGAGCAACGCGGCGGGCGAGATCGTCGTTTACGGGTCGCGCAGCGCGCGCGCGAACGCCCTGAACCTGCAACGCACGGCCGAAAACAGCGCCGACGTCGTATCGGTCGACGACCTCGGCAATTTCACCGGCACGACGATTTCGGAAGCGTTGCGCCGAGTGCCCGGCGTCTCGTTCCAGCGCGACGGGCTGACCGGCGACGGCACCAACATCACGATCCGCGGCCTTGACCCCGACATGAACGCGGTCAAGCTCAACGGCCTGAACCTGCCGGTCGGCAACGGCGTCGGGCGCTCCGCCGATCTGTCGAACCTGCTCGCCGATTCGGTCAGCAAGATCACGATCAGCAAAAGCCTGCTGCCGAGCCAGGACAGCGCCGGGACGGGCGGATTGGTGGAGATCGAAACGCTGTCCCCGCTCAACCGGCCGCGGCGCTATGCCAACCTGCTGGTCGAAGGGGGCAAGAGCGGCAAGAAGTTCAGCGACGACCTGCTCGTGTCGGGCACGATCGCGGGCAAATTTGGCGCCGAGGAGAATTTCGGGCTCAGCGCGTCGGTGCAATATCGCAAGTCGAGCAACCGTTCGATCAGCTATGGTCATAATCTGCGTTACGGCGAATTCCTGCCGCCCGATGCCGACGGCAACCCGACGCTCGAACAATATGACGCGGTCGATCCGCTCGCGATCTTTCCTTTCCTGCCCGATGCCACGCGCGCCTTTCCGCTCAGCCTCGGCACCAGCTTCAACCATGTCGAAACGGAAAATGTCGCTGCCACCCTGTCGGCGGAGTGGAAGGTGGGTGACCACAGCAACCTGAAATTCGATTATCAGCACAGCGAAGCGCGTCGCACGACGACGCAGCTGAACGAAAGTTTCGGGGTCGACCTCGACTATGTCGCGACGCCGACCAGCGGCAATCGCACCGCGCTGATGGTCGACCTGACCCCCGGCAACGAAGCGCTCGAGCATACGCAAAATTATGTTTACGACCGTAATGCGCGCAACATCACCGACACCTACAGCCTGGGCGGCAGCACCAAGACGGGGCGCTTCGAGTTTGAATATCTGTTGGGCTATGCCCATGGCAGCGAACGGCATCCGTCGAATTTCGGCCTGCAGCTTCGGATGCCCGCCGCCGATGCGCGCGCCGAATATTTCCTGGCCGAAGCGACCGACCCGACGCTCGGCTATATCGTGACGCCGTTCGGCCCGCGCGGCGGCAAGGGGCTGCAACTCCCCCTGTTGACCGAGGCGGGATGGGATTTCGTCAACGATACATCGAATTTCACCATCGATGCGGCGAGCGGGCAGATCGACGTCACGCGCGGCAAGAATGATCGCTATACTGCCGAATATAGCGCGAAATTCAACGCCGGTTGGGGACCGCTGACCTATGTCGAGGCGGGCGTCCAGTTCGAGCGCGTCGAATTTCAGAGCCGCCTTGCACGCTCGCAATTCGGCGGCAATGTGCCGATCGGCGCACTGCCGCTCCAGCTTGTTCCCAACGACCTGTCGCGCATCGGCATCACCGGCTCGCGCTTTGTCGTGATCAGCGAGGAATCGCTCAAGGATTTCGTCGACAATGTGAACGACTATGTCGGCGGCACCAGCGGCCTCCAGCTCACGCCGATCGTCCTGCCCGAAGATATCAACCGCGAACGCACGCTCGAACAGAATCTCGCGGCCTATGTCCAGTCGCGCCTCGACATTGGCAAGCTGGAAATCATCGGCGGCGTGCGGCTCAACCGCACGCGGCTGGAAGCCGACAATCTGGTGTTTCCGACCTATATCGGCCCTATCGACCCGTCGAACGGCGGCGGCTTCGGCATCGACCTCAAATTCCAGAACGACTTCACGCGGCTGGCGAGCCAGCAGGCGACGACGACCGACTGGCTGCCGCGTATCCTGTTCAACTATCGCGAAAGCGACAATCTGATCTTTCGTGGTGGCTATTTCCTGTCGGTCGCGCGGCCGCAGATCGGCCAGCTGTCGGCGCAGACGCGGATCAGCTTCATCAACATCCCGATTCCGGGGCCGGAGGGATTGAAGCCGATCCTGACGATCAACACCGGCAATCCCGATCTCAAGCCTGCAACGACGCATAATTTCGACCTTAGCGTCGAATATTATGACCAGGATATCGGGGTGCTGAAGCTGTCGGGCTTCTACAAGCGGATCAAGAACCTGCTCCAGGCCAACGCCACGAACGGACCGGCCCAACTGGCCGCGGTGCCGCTGCCCGATCATATCTATTTCCAGGGCGCGCCCTATTTCGACCCGGCCAATCCCGGGAATTACTTCATCACCGGATCGACCCCGTCGAACAGCGACAGGATGGCGACGATCTGGGGGATAGAGGCGCAGGCCGAACGGCGCTTCAACTTCCTGCCCGGCGCGCTGGCCGGCCTCGGCATCTATGCGAACTACACCTTCACCAAGAGCAAGCGCGGGCAGATCTACAACTGGCCCTATGCCGATGCGGGCGAGGAGATTTATGAATTTTCCGGTATCCCGTTCAACAACCAGCCGAAACATTCGGGCACGGTCGCGCTGACCTATAACAAATATGGGATCGACGCGACGCTGGCTTATGGGTTCCAGTCGCGCACGCTCGACAATTTTTTCCCGCGCGGCCTGTCGGTCTATCGCGAGGGTGTCCGCACGCTCGACTTCCGGTTTGAATATTGGATGCAGCCGAGCTTTGGCAAGCTGCGCCTTTATGTCGAGGGCGAAGATCTGCTGAAGGGCACCGGCAGCCCCGACCTTTTGAGTTCGGTCGGCGGTGGCGGCGACACGCCGCGCTTTTACAGCGGTGCGACCTATCTCGGCGGTCGCCGCGTCAAGGCGGGCGTCGCCGTCACGTTCTGACGCCTGTTTCCCTTCCGGTCGGCTGTTCTTGTCCCGGACCAGCCGACCGGATTTCCCCCAAGATGTGACTGGAGCCTCTCCTCATGACCCGTACCCGCCTTTTGCTGTCGGCCGCGGCCGCGTCGCTTTCGCTTGTCCAGCCGGCGCACGCCGACGAGGTGCTGCCGTTTGAACAATTCACGCTGTCCAACGGGCTTCGCGTCGTGGTCCATGAGGATCGTAGCACGCCGAAGGTCGCGGTGGCCGTCTGGTATCATGTCGGGTCGGCCGACGAGCCCGCGGGCAAGTCGGGCTTCGCGCATCTTTACGAACATCTGATGTTCAACGGGTCGGAGCATCGCGACGACGAATGGTTTCCGCCGCTTCAGGAAATCGGCGCCTCGGCGGTGAACGGTGCGACCTCGCATGACCAGACCTATTATTACGAGGTCGTGCCGACGGGCGGGCTCGAACGCGCGCTGTGGATGGAATCGGACCGCATGGGCCATCTGCTCGGCGCGATCACGCAGGCGAAGCTCGACGAGCAACGCGGCGTCGTTCAGAACGAGAAACGGCAGCGCGAGAGCCAGCCATATGCCAAGATGGACGATGTCACCGCACGGGCGTTGTTTCCGATCGGGCATCCCTATCATCATTCGATTATCGGATCGATGGACGACCTGAATGCCGCGTCGCTGGCGGACGTGAAGGATTGGTTCGGTCAATATTATGGGGCGGCCAATGCCGTGCTTTCGCTGTCGGGCGATATCGACGCGAAACAGGCGCGGGCGCTCGCCGAGAAATATTTCGGCAGCGTCGCCGCCGGTCCGCCGGTCAGCCGCACGGGCGCGTGGGTGCCCAGCCTGTCCGAAGACAAGCGCGATACGCTGCTGGACAATGTCCCGCAAAGCGCCGTGTCGTGGAGCTGGGCGGTGCCTGGACGCGGTACGCCGCAATCCTCGACGCTGCGCGCCGCCGCCAGCGCGCTGGGCACGGGCAAGACGTCGCGGCTGTACCGGGCGCTGGTCCTCGACCGGCCGCTCGCGACGTCGGTCTCGGTCAATTACCAGCCGATGGCGGTCGCAGGCATTTTTTCGATCGACGCACGGTTGAAACCCGGCGTCGATCCCAAGGATGCCGAGGCTGCGATCCAGCAGGCGATCGACGGCTTCCTGAAGACGGGCCCGAACGCCGACGAGTTGAAGCGCGCGAAGGTGACCAATTACGGCAACAATATCCGCGCGCTCGAATCGGTCTATGTCCGGGCCATGGCGCTTGCCGACGGGCTGATTTTCGCGAACAACCCTGCCCAATATGCCGAGGACAACAAGCGTTTCGACGCCGTCACCGCGGCCGCAGTGGTCGCCGATGCCAAGAGCTGGCTGACCCGCGGCGCGCACAAGCTGACGGTGCTTCCCTATGCGGCCCACACGACCACCGCCGATGGCGCCGATCGCAGCAAGCTGCCGGCGCTTGCCGCGTCGCCGGGGCTTGTCATGCCCGTCGCCGAAGAGGCCCGGCTTTCCAACGGCATTCGCGTCGTCTTTTCGCCGCGTCGCCAGGTGCCGACCGTCGATATGGCGATCGTGTTCGACGCCGGGACGGCAGCCGACGCGACGGACAAAAAGGGCCTCGGCGGATTTACGCTGCAAATGATGGGCGATGGCCCCGTCGGACTGACCGCACAGGCGTTTGGAGAGGAACAGGCCTCGCTCGGCGCGCGCCTCCATGCCAGTTCGGGCAGCGACACGACCAGCTTCATGCTTTCCTCGCTCAGCCGCGAACTGCCCGCGACGATCGCGTTGTGGGCCGGCTATATTCGCACGCCGGGGTTTCGTGCCGACGATCTGGAGCGCGCCCGCACCCAAAGCCTGTCGGGGATCGCACAGTCGCTCGCCGAGCCGACCGCGATCGCGCAGCGGGCCTTTACCAACCTCCTTTACGGGGCCGGGCACCCCTATGGCGCACAGCTTGCCGGGCGGGCGGAGACGCTGAAATCCTTTACCCGCGCCGATGTGGCGGGCTGGCATGCAAATTGGGTGCGTCCGGACAATGCGGTCATCTATGCCAGCGGCGACACGACGCTGGCGGCGTTGACCGCGCTGCTCGAAAAAGGGTTCGGGGACTGGGCGCCGCCCGCTGGCGCCAAGGGGAGCAAGTCGGTGCCGACCATCCCCTTTGCCAGCGCAAGCCGCGTCGTGCTGATCGACAAGCCAGGCGCGCTCCAGTCGGTCATCCGCGTCGGCCAGTTGATGCCGGACGGTCTCGACCCGCGAAACTTCGACTATGACGCCGCGAATGGCGTGCTCGGGGGCAGTTTTACCGCCCGCCTCAACATGAACCTGCGCGAAGCGAAGGGCTGGACCTATGGCGCCAGCAGCTTCATCAACGAACAGCGCGGTCCGCAAAATTTCGGCGTCGCGACCAGTGTTCAGACCGACAAGACGTCCGAAGCACTGGCCGAAATCGATAAGGAAATCCGCGCGATCCGCAAGGAGCGCCCTGCAACGCAAGCCGAACTCGACATGATGGTAAAGGGCAATGTGCTGTCGCTGCCCGGTCAGTTCGAGACGAACCAGGCCTTTGTCAGCTATCTTCAATATGTGTCGCTCTATGACAAGCCTTATGACTATCTGGCGACGCTGCCTGCGAAATATGGTGCGCTGACGCCTGCGACAATCACCAAGGCCGCGGAGGATATGTTGCGCCCCGATGCGATGAGCTGGGTCATCGTGGGCGACCTGTCAAAGATCGAGGCAAAGGTGCGCGCGCTCGGCCTTGGCACGGTCGAAGTGTGGGACGGCGAGGGGCGCAAGCTGCGATAAGAAAAGGCGAAGGCCGCACAAGATCCGTGCGGGCGATCGAGGTCGCTCGCACGGATATGCTTCCGCCTGTCTGACCATAGGACATCGGCGCGGCCGCGCACAGCGCGCGCGCCGGTCTGCCATCGTCCTGCCTCCCTTGTCGGCGCAGCGTGGCCGCGTCCGGGCGCCGAGCGCGAACTGGCGGGCGGAATCTGCCGCGCGATGCGGCGGCACTCGGGCGGCGACGCGCCATTTTGCCGCTGCGTGATATCGGGCCGATTTTATCCTTAATGCCCACGCCGCCGCGTCGTTAAAATATGCAAAATATGACTTTTGCCGGCATGATGCTGCAAAGCTGGCAGCAATTTCGTTCTTTTGGTTGAGGTCCTGTTAATTGTAACCTGCAACATGATTGAATAATAAGCATTATTCTGCTAAACAACCGAAGTCGCTTTTGAGTATTTTGCAGTATTTATCGGGACATACTGCTCCGCCCGCCGCTGCTTTGATAAGGTAGACGACATGAACCAACATCGCCTCTCCGATCCGGCAGAGGAGCAGGGCGCCGCGGCCGATCGCCGTGGTGCCGATCGCTATCGCACCGTCTGGCGGATTGCGAAGGTCGTGCGAAACGGCGATGCGGGCCTGTGGCGGGTGCGCAACATATCGGATCGCGGCATGATGCTGGCGGCCGACGTCCCGATCACTGTCGGCGAAAAGCTGGAGATCGCGCTGTCCGATACGGTGGTGATCCGCGGCGAGGTCGTGTGGTCCGAGACGGGGCGCTGCGGCGTCGCGTTCGAGAAGGAAGTCGACGTCGCCGACGTGCTGAAACAGCTGGCAGCCGAGCAGCGCGCCACCGGCTACCGGCAGCCGCGCCTGCCGGTGCGCACACAGGCGCAGGCGGTAACCGACGAGGGGACGAGCAGCATCGAACTTGTCGACATGTCGCAAAATGGCGCCGGTTTTGTCCACGACGGCCATCTGGAAGTGGGCAAGGAACTCGATCTCATCCTTGCGGGCGGGATCAAGCGCCGTGCGATCGTGCGCTGGTCACGCGCCGGGCGCGGCGGGCTTTGGTTGACGCAGCCGCTCGACCGCGCCGACCTGGAGAGCATCCACCGCTTTGAAAGCTGAGCCCCCGGGGGCCGAACCTATCCGCCGCGGACGATCTTTGCCCAGGGGTTGAGATCGGGTTCGGCGATCTTGGTCAGCCGGTTGCGGTCGCGGTGAAGGAAGGGCTTGTCCTGCCCTTTGACGATCAGCGTGGTATCGGACACATAGCTCCATGTCCCGTCATCGTGGAAATCGACCGTGATTTCGTAGCTGTCGGTCCGAAAGGCCAGCTCAAGGAAGCTTGTCGAACAAATGCCATAATCGGTCTGGCCGCGGGTCGCTTTCAGCACCAGCCTGTTTGCATCGGGTTCGGCATGACCCGACGCGATTGCGATCTGGCCGCGCGGGATCGCCAGCGTTTGCAGGATCAGGCCGGTCGCGGCTTCGTAGAGCCAGTAACCGACCTGGTCGTGAAAGCTGATCTGTTCTTCGCGCGTGTTGACGTGCAGGTGATAGCGCAGGCCATAGAAAAGCTGCGGCCCGTTCGCTTGCGGATCGATCGGCTGCATCTCGATCCGCTCATAATATTCGCGCGTTTCGGGACCGTCGGCCTTGGGGTTGATGTCGATCCCGCGCTGGCCTTCCCATATGCCGGCGAGCCGCCGCAGCGGGCCGAGGTTGGCGAGCGTTTCGGGATCGACGTCCTCGGGCTCGGTGAAGATATCGTCGGGTAATTCCATCGCGTGCCCCCCAAAAAGCTGCGGTCAGATGTCTTCGACGAGACGGCCGTAAAGCTGGGGCCGCCGGTCGCGGAAAAAGCCCATGCCGGCACGGTGTTTCGCCGCGCGGTCGAGGTCGATCGTCTCGATCAGTACGCCCGTTTCGCCCGCGCCGAACGCCTGCGTCATGTCGCCCCATTCGTCGGTGATGAAGCTGTGGCCGTAGAAATTGGCGTCGCCCTCGGTCCCGATGCGGTTCGCCGCGATCACCGGCATACAGTTCGACACGCTGTGCCCCTGCATCGCGCGGCGCCACATGCGGCTGGTGTCGAGATCGGCGTCATAGGGCTCGCTGCCGATCGCGGTCGGATAGCAGAGCAGTTCGGCGCCCATCAGCGCCATCGCGCGCGCACATTCGGGATACCATTGGTCCCAGCACACCCCGACCCCGATGCGCGTTCCGAACACGTCCCAGACCTTGAAACCGGTGTTGCCGGGGCGGAAATAATATTTTTCCTCATAGCCGGGCCCGTCGGGAATGTGGCTTTTGCGATAGGTCCCCATGATCGCGCCATCGGGGCCGATCATCGCCAGCGTGTTGTAATAATGCGGCCCGTCCTTCTCGAAAAAGCTCGTCGGGATCGCGACCTTCAGCTTTGCGGCGAGCGCCTGCATCGCGAGCACGCTCGGATGTTCGGTCGTCGGACGGGCTGCGGCGAACAGCGCCTCATCCTCGACCTGGCAAAAATAGGGGCCTTCAAAAAGTTCGGGCGGCAGGATCACCTGCGCGCCCTGGGCGGCTGCTTCCTCGACGAGCGCGGTCACGGCGTCGATATTGGGCTGGACGGGGCCGGGCAGGGGAAGCTGCAACGCGGCAACGGTGATGGTGCGGGTCATGGGGCGGATATAGGCGAGCCGACGCATCTTGCCACCGCAAAAGCTCACGCGATGCTTGTCAGCGCGGCACCTGCTGGCTCGAACAATGGAAGCTGCCGCCACCGACGATGATCCCGCGCGCGGGCACGCCGACGGCGCGGCGATCGGGGAAGAGCGCGGCAAGGGCGTCGACCGCGGCCTGATCGTTCGCGACGCCATAGGTCGGCACGACGACCGTGCTGTTGCCGATATAGAAGTTCATATAGCTCGCCGCCGCAATCTCGCCGTCGATCTCGATCCGTCCGGGCGAGGGGAGATCGACGATTTCGATCCCGCCGAACGCCGCGGTGCGCGCGCGGGCGTCGGCGTAGATGTGCGCGTTGGGATCGTCATCGCCCGCTGCAACCGGTAGCGCCAGCCGGCCCTCGCCGACGAAGCGCGCGAGATTGTCGACATGGCCGTCGGTATGGTCGCCGACGAGCCCGTTACCGAGCCACAGCAGCCGGTCGATGCCGAGCGACTGGTGGAGCCGCACCGCTATATCTTCGCGCGTCAGCGCCGGGTTGCGGTTGGTGTTGAGCAGGCATTCTTCGGTGGTCACGCACAGGCCGGTGCCGTCGACGTCGATCGCGCCGCCTTCGAGCACCCAATCGAGGTGCTGCGTCGGCAGGTCCGCGTGTGCAGCGAGAATAGCGCCAATCTCCCGGTCGCCGGGCATCACGAACTTGTTGCCCCACCAATTGAAGTCGAAATTGCGCGCCTCGCGTTCGGGGCCGGTGCCGACGATGATGGGGCCCGTGTCACGCAGCCAGATATCGCCGAAGGGAGCCACGAACAACTGCACACCCTCATCGACGAGCGCCTCGGCGATATCGGCATTGTCATGGTCGCGAACGAGAAGATGCACTGTCTCGCCGCGCCCGCCGTCGTGGACGGCGTTGGCGAAGGCCGCGACATCGCGGCGCGCCGCGTCGATCTGTCCCGCCCACTCGTCCTCGAGGTGCGGGAAGCCGATCCAGACGGCGTTGTGCGGCGCCCATTCGGCAGGCATGCATATGGTCATCCTGTTCATATCCTAGTTCGTCATTGCGAGCGAAGCGAAGCAATCCAGAGCGGTTTTACGCCACTCTGGATTGCCGCGTCCCCCGGATCAAGTCCGGGGTCCCCGCAATGACGAGGCTAGGCCTTATTTTGCCGCGGCGCGCGACTTGTCGCGGGCGGCGCGGAATTCGTCGCCCTCGACCCAGTTCGGCCATGCGTCGGTCATCGCCAGCATCCGGCCCGCGGCGTAATAAAGGCGCAGGTCCGACATCATGCCGTCCCAGTTGGTGATCGCCTCATATTCGTCGTCCGGCGCATGATAGCGGTTCTTTTCATAATCTTCGGCCGCCTTCTGGCCTGCCTCGACGCCGCCCTCGACCAGCTCGTCGCCGCTGCCGAAGTTGAACATCGGCACGCCAAGCTTGGCAAAGCTGAAATGATCCGAACGATAATAGAAGCCCTTTTCGGGCGTCGGTTCCTGCTTGACGGTGCGGCCCTCCATCTTGGCGAGCTTTTCGACATAGGCGTCGAGTTCGGACTTGCCGCCGCCGACAACGACGATGTCCTTGGCCGGACCGACCGCGTTGAGCGCATCCATATTCACGCCGCCCACGGTCTGCGCGAGCGGAAAGACCGGGTTTTCGGCGTAATATTTCGACCCGAGCAGGCCCGATTCCTCGGCGGTCACGGCCAGGAACACGATGCTGCGATCGGGCGCGCCGGCTTTCTGGAAAGCCTGCGCCAGCGTCACCAGACCCGCGATGCCGCTCGCATTGTCGACGGCGCCATTGCAGATGTCGTCGCCGCCCACGGGCGTGCAGCGGCCGAGGTGATCCCAATGGCCGGTGTAGAGGACATATTCGTCGGGGCGCTTGGCGCCCGGCAGCACGCCGATGACGTTGCGCGACATCTTTTTCGAAATGTCATTGTCGAAGCCGAAATTGGCCTTCACGCCGGTGAGGGGGACGCCCTTGAAGCCCTTCTTCTTGGCCGCTTCGCGCAGCGCGTCGAAATCCTGTCCGGCGCTCGCGAACAATTCCTTCGCCTTGGCGAGCTGGATCCAGCCGTTCGCGACGGTTTCTTTCGCGCCGCCATCCTTGCTCTCGGCGAGATACTGGGTGCCGGTGTTGCTCGACTCGACGACGTTCCAGCCATAGGCGGCGGGTTCGGTGTCGTGGACGATCAGCACCGCCGCGGCGCCCTGGCGTGCGGCTTCCTCATATTTGTATGACCAGCGGCCGTAATAGGTCATCGCGCGGCCGTTGAATTCGCCCTTGGCTTCCTTGGTCTGCCAGTCGGGATCGTTGACGAGGACGACCACGGTCTTGCCCTTCACGTCGAGCCCGGCATAGTCGTTCCAGCCCTTTTCGGGGGCGTTGATACCATAACCGACGAACACGACATCGCTGTCCTTGACCTCGGTCTTGGGCTGGACGCGATAGCTGAACGCGACATAATCCTTCGCATATTGCGCGGTGACCGGCGTCTTGCCGCCGGTGAAGGTCAGCGGGGTCGCGTTTTTCGAGGTGATTTCGACCAGCGGCACATCCTGCGTCCAGCTGCCGTTGTTGCCGGGCTTCAGCCCCGCTTCCTGATATTTCTTGATGATATAGGCGACGGTCTTTTCCTCGCCGGGGGTGCCGGGGGCGCGGCCTTCATAAGCGTCCGAGGACAATTCCTTGGTCACCGCCTGAAGCGTCGCGAGCGACAGTTCGGGGATCTCGACATCGGGGATCGCGGTGGCGGACGTCGCGGCCTTGTCGGACGCGTTGCACGCGGCAACGGTCAGCAGGACCGCAAGCGCTGCTGAGGTTCGGGGGAAACGAAGCATGGAAATTCCTCGGGTTTTCGTATTTGACCGCGGGCTTGTGCCAGCCGCGCCCGCCCGATGCAAGAAGGGCGGCCCTTGCGGACCGCCCTCCTGAAATTCGTTTCGGTGGAAACCGGATCAGCGCGAATAAAATTCGACGACCAGGTTCGGTTCCATCTTCACCGGATAGGGGACTTCGTCGAGCGTCGGAACGCGGACATAGGTCACCTTGGTGCCGTCAACCGCCAGATATTCGGGCAGGTCGCGCTCGGGCAGGCTCTGCGCTTCGGCGACCAGCGCCATTTCCTGCGCCTTCTTGCCCAGGGTGACTTCGTCGCCCGGCTTCACGAGGCGGCTGGCGACGTTGCACTTCACGCCGTTCACATAGACGTGGCCGTGGCTGACGAGCTGGCGGGCCGAGAAGATCGTCGGGGTGAACTTCGAGCGGTAGACGACGGCGTCGAGGCGGCGTTCGAGCAGGCCGATCAGGTTCTGGCCGGTGTCGCCCTTCATGCGCGACGCCTCGAAATAATTCTTCTTGAACTGCTTTTCGGTGATGTCGCCGTAATAGCCCTTCAGCTTCTGCTTCGCGCGAAGCTGGATGCCGAAGTCCGACATCTTGCCCTTGCGGCGCTGACCATGCTGGCCGGGGCCATATTCGCGGCGGTTGACCGGGCTTTTCGGGCGACCCCAGATGTTTTCACCCATCCGGCGGTCGAGTTTATACTTGGCGCTCTGGCGCTTCGACATATGTCGTCTCCAATATGCTGTGTGCCGAAGGATTTCGGCGGTTCCCGGGTCGCACCATATGGACGAGATGCCATATGCGACCGCCGCTTCACCGGGGTGCGGGGTCCATTGCGAAGGCGCGCGGTTAGACGGCGATGGGCAGAAAGTCAAGCGCGCCAGCCGCGGCTCGACAGAATGGAAAAAGCCGTTAAAGGCAGCGCGCATGACGTCCGCCAAACTTCCCGAAGCCAAACGTCCCGAAGAGTGCGAAACGATGATCGATGTCCGCGCCGGGGTCGATCAGGTCGATCGCGAGCTGGTCGCGCTGCTCGTCCGCCGTTTCGGCTATATGGATGCCGCCGCGCGCATCAAGAGCGATCGCGCATCGGTTCGCGACGAGGCGCGCAAGGCCGAAGTGCTCGACAATGTCGCGCGCGAAGCCGCCGCCGCCGGGTTGGTGCCCGAGCGGCTTCGCGCCGTGTGGAACGAACTGGTCGAACAGTCGATCGCTTATGAAGCGACCCGGTGGGACCAGCTGCGCGCCGATCGCTGACCGTTTCGTGCTTTAGTTGGTATTTTCGCCCGCGGGCTTGTCCGATGCCGCCTGTTCTGCCTCGGCCTTTGGCTTGGCGGGTTCGACGACGGTGCGGCAGACGCGCTTTGGCACCGTGCTGCCCGTAACCTCGATCTTCTGGCAAATCTTTTTCGGTTTGGCGGGCTTGGCGGCGGCATCGTCGGCAGCCGTTGCGGCGAGCGCCAGGGAGAGTATCACAGAGATCATATAGTTATCCGCTCCTTGAAGGATCGCGTGTTCTAAGCGGGATTTCGTTCAACGCAAAGAAAATGTCGGACGGTTACTCAGCGCGGTCTTGGCGCCCGGCCCAGCGCGGTGACGATGCCGTGCATCATGCGGATGTCATTGTGCGACCAGCCCGTCTTGGTAAGCGCCGTGCGCAGGGTGCGCAGCGTCGCATCGCGGCGGTCGGCGGGAAAGAAATAGCCGGCGGTATCGAGATCGCGGACGAAATGCTGGATCAACTCTTCCATCTCGGCGTGGGGCGCGGGCGGCGCCAGCGGCATTTCGGGCGGGCTCGCCAGCGCGACGCCCTTCGACCATTCATAGGCGAGCAGGATCACGGCCTGTGCCAGGTTGAGCGAGCCGAAGTTCGGGTTGATCGGCACGGTGACGATCTTGTGCGCCACCGCGACATCGTCGGTTTCAAGTCCCGATCGTTCGGGGCCGAAGATATAGGCCGACCGTCCGGCACTTGCGTGGACTTCGCGCGCTGCGGCCTCGGGGGTCAGCACCGGCTTCATCACGCCGCGCTTGCGCACCGTGGTCGCATAGATGGTCGTGCAGTCGGCGACGGCATCGGCCAGGCTGCCGAACAGCTGCGCTTCGGCCAGCACGATGTCGGCCCCCGCCGATGCCGGGCCGGCATCGGGATTCGGCCAGCCGTCGCGCGGGCTGACAAGCCGGAGTTCGGTGAGCCCGAAGTTGAGCATCGCGCGCGCCGCCTTGCCGATATTTTCGCCCAGTTGCGGACGGACAAGAACGATGACGGGGGGGAGGGCGGCCGCGGTCATTTGCTGGGCCGGGCCGCCTCGGTGATGGAAGAGGCGAACTCCTCGAAATCCTTGGCTTCGGTAAATTCGCGATACACGCTGGCAAAGCGGATATAGGCGACATTGTCGAAGCCCTTCAGCGCCTCCATCACCATCGCGCCGATCTGCTGCGCCTTGACCTCATTCTCACCCGACGTTTCGAGCTGGCGCTGGATACCCGACACCAGCCGCTCGATCCGCGCCCCGTCGATCGGCCGCTTGCGGCACGCGATCTGGATGCTGCGCATCAGTTTTTCGCGGTCGAAAGGTTCGCGCCCGCCATCGGCCTTGAGCACCGCCACTTCGCGCAGCTGGATGCGTTCAAAGGTGGTGAAGCGCGCGCCGCAATCCTCGCACTGTCGCCGCCGACGAATCGCCGCGCCGTCCTCGGTCGGACGGCTGTCCTTCACCTGGCTGTCTTCATGGCCGCAGTAAGGGCAACGCATCGGTTAGCGTTTCACCCGCGTGTAGAGCGCGATCGCGGCGCCGGCCAGCAGCCCGACCGGCCACGACACGATGGGCAATACCGCACCCGCCACTGCGCCAACGACGCCGCCGGTCAGCACCGGGCGCGTCGAGGGATGGGCCAGGCCCTGCTTGCCCATCGCCTTGACCTCTTCGATCGTGACTTCGACCAGCGTCGGTTCCTCGGGGTGCTGCCGCGCCATGACTTTATCCCTGATAGATCGGGAAGCGTTCGCACAGCGCGCGGACGCGGCCCCGCACATCGGCCTCGACATCGGCGTCGCCATGCTCGCCCTTGTCGCGCAATGCTTCCAGCACGTCGGCGACCATATCGCCGATTTCCTCGAACTCGGCGATGCCGAAACCGCGCGTTGTGCCCGCGGGCGAGCCGACGCGGATGCCGCTGGTCTTGATCGGCGGCAGCGGGTCGAACGGAATGCCGTTCTTGTTGCAGGTGATCGCGCTCCGTTCGAGCGCCTCGTCGGCGTCGCGGCCGGTGACGCCCAGCGGGCGGAGGTCGATCAGCGCGAGGTGCGTGTCGGTGCCGCCCGCGACGACATCGGCGCCGCGTGCCTTCAGCCGGTTTGCCAGCGCCTGGGCATTGGCGATCGTCGCCTTCGCATAATGTTTGAATTCGGGGCGCAGCGCCTCGCCAAACGCCACGGCTTTCGCGGCGATGACGTGCATCAGCGGACCGCCCTGAAGGCCGGGGAAGACCGCCGAATTGATGCGCTTGGCGATCGCCTCGTCATTGGTCAGGATCATGCCGCCGCGCGGACCGCGCAGCGTCTTGTGCGTCGTCGTGGTGACGACATGGGCATGTTCCATCGGCGAGGGGTGTGCGCCGCCGGCGACGAGGCCCGCGAAATGCGCCATATCGACCATCAGCAGCGCGCCGACATCGTCGGCGATGGCGCGGAAGCGCGCGAAATCGAGCGTGCGCGGATAGGCCGAGCCGCCCGCGATGATCAGCGCGGGGCGATGCTCTTTCGCCAGCGCTTCGACCTGCTCGAAATCGACGAGATGGTCGTCGGCGCGGACGCCATATTGCACGGCGTTGAACCATTTGCCCGACATCGCGGGCGCCGCGCCATGCGTCAGGTGACCGCCGGCGTCGAGGCTCATACCGAGGATCGTCGCGCCGGGCTTGGTCAGCGCGAGCATGACAGCTCCGTTCGCCTGCGCCCCCGAATGCGGCTGGACGTTGGCGAAGCCGCAATCGAACAGCTGTTTCGCGCGGTCGATCGCAAGCTGCTCGACCTCGTCCGACGGGGCGCAGCCCTGATAATAGCGACGGCCCGGATAACCTTCGGCATATTTGTTCGTGAACACGCTGCCTTGCGCTTCGAGCACCGCCTTCGAGACGATATTTTCCGACGCGATCAGTTCGATCTGATGCTGTTCGCGGTCGAGTTCATGCTTCATCGCTGCCGCGACCGCGGGATCGACCTTGTCGACGCCGTCGGTGAAATAGCCGGCCGATTTGATGGGCTTGTCGAGCGTTTCTGTGGTCATCGGCTGGTCTCCAGTTGGGCCGGATTGAGGCGGGGATTGGAAAGCTTGTCGACGCGGCGCGCGTGGCGGTCGCCCGCAAATTCGGTGGTCAGAAAGGCATCGAGACAGGCCTTTGCCATGTCGATGCCGGTCAGCCGTGCGCCCATTGCGATGACGTTCGCGTCATTATGTTCGCGCGACAGCTTCGCCGACAGCGGTTCCGACACCAGCGCGCAGCGGGCGGCGGGGTTGCGGTTCACCGAAATCGAGATGCCGATCCCCGATCCGCACAGCGCGACGCCGCGCTCCGCCCGGCCATCGGCAATCGCTTCGCCCAGGCGATAGCCATAATCGGGATAATCGACGCTTTCGGGCCCATTCGTGCCGAGGTCCTCGACCGCGTGCCCCTGTTCGCGCAGCCAGTCGGCAAGCACGGCTTTCAGTTCGTAAGCGGCATGGTCGGAGGCGATGGCGATGCGCATGGTGCGGCTCCCGCAGGGGTCAAGGGAATCGATGAGCGCGCTTTAGGCGAAGCCGTGCGGATTGACCATAAGCGAGGTGGCAAATTTGTGACGCCGCCGATAAACCCCCCCTATGTCCGACACGATCATCTCCATCCTGATGCTGACCGGCGTCATCCTGACCGGCGGCGCGGCCTATGTCTTTCGGCGGGGCGACCGGCGCCGCGCGCTGCTGATGCTCGTCGCGGCGCTGGTGATGTTCGCCAATGTCGCGATCTGGCTGGTGCCGGTGAAATAGGCTTATCGTCATTGCGAGGAGCCGAAGGCGACGCGGCAATCCCCAGCTGGCGTTTGTCTCGGCCGATAGCTGGAGATTGCTTCGCTTTGCTCGCAATGACGATGAATTCAGCGGATCGGCGAATCGGGCGCGAGCCGCATATCCAGATAGTTGTCGAGCGACTTCATCAACTGGTCGAGCTCATGCTCGAAGAAATGGTTGGCGCGCGGGATTTCGTCGTGATGGATCGTGATGCCCTTTTGCGTGCGCAGCTTGTCGACCAGCTTTTGCACCGCGCTCGGCGGCACGATTTCGTCCTGGCCGCCCGCAACGATGATGCCCGACGAGGGGCAGGGCGCAAGGAAGCTGAAGTCATACATGTTCGCCGGCGGTGCGACCGACAGGAAGCCGCGGATTTCGGGGCGGCGCATCAACAGCTGCATCCCGATCCATGCGCCAAAGCTGAACCCCGCGATCCACGTCGTCTGCGCCTCGGGATGGATCGACTGGACCCAGTCGAGCGCCGATGCCGCATCGGAAAGCTCGCCAATGCCGTTATCGAACGTCCCCTGGCTGCGGCCGACGCCGCGAAAGTTGAACCGCAGCACCGCGAATCCGCGCGCGACGAAGCTCTTGTACATCGCCTGCGTGATGCGGTCGTTCATCGTGCCGCCGCCCTGCGGATGCGGGTGAAGGATCAGCGCAACCGGCGCGCGCGGGCGCGGCGGCGGCGAGAAACGCCCTTCGATGCGGCCTTCGGGGCCGGGGAAAATAACGTCGGGCATGGGCGCACCTTTTCATGTTTTGCGGGCTTGCCAGTGATTCGCCGAGGGGCGGGGTGGCGGAGCGAGACAGGCGCCTATATAGAAAAAAGGTCGCAACTTGCAACTTTTGCGAATCGTTCGCAAAAAGGACTTTCTCGCAGCATGATTTATCTGGATTATCAGGCGACTACGCCGCTCGCACCCGAAGCGCGCGATGCGATGCTGCGCTGGCTTGCGGACGATGGCTTCGCCAATCCGTCGAGCGCGCACAAGGCCGGCCGCGCCGCCGCTGCGGCGGTCGAGGTCGCGCGCGACCAGGTTGCGGCGCTGCTGCCCAGGGGCGGACGCGTCTTCTTCACGTCGGGCGCGACCGAGGCGCTCAACTGGGCGCTGCTGCGCGGGGCCGAGGCGATGCCGGGCGGCGTAGCCGGGCTCAGCGTTGAACATGCGGCGTCGCTGCAATGCCTGGAGCGATTGAACGCAGCGACGCTGCCGGTCGATGGCGCCGGGTTGGCGCTGCCGCCCGACGACGCCTTAATCCCGCAAAATGGCATCGTCGCCGCGATGCTGGTCAACAACGAGGTCGGGACGATCCAGCCGGTCGCCGATTTCGCGGCGGCGGCGCATGTCAGGGGAAGCTGGCTGCTCTGCGATGCGGTGCAGGGCTATGGCCGCGTCGCGATGCCCGGCGATGCCGACCTGATCGCGATCTCGGCCCACAAGATCCATGGGCCAAAGGGTGTCGGCGCGCTCTGGGTCAAGGACGGCATCGACCTGCCGCCGCTGATGTTCGGCGGCGCGCAGGAACAGGGGATGCGATCGGGCACCGTTTCGCCCGCGCTGTGTGCGGGGTTCGGCGCGGCGGCGGCGCTGGCGGCGGACCGCTTTGACGCGGATGCTGCGCATGTCGAGCGGCTCTGGTCGCTGGCGCTGGATCTGCTGCCCGAATGGACGATCAACGGCGACGCGACCCGCCGCTACCATGGCAATCTCAATGTCCGGCGCGAAGGGGTGAACGGCCTCCGCCTGATGTCCGATGCCCGCAACATCGCTTTCTCGCTCGGCAGTGCGTGCGGCAGCGGGTCGGGCAAGGTCAGCCATGTGCTGCGCGCGATGGGGGTCAGCGAAGCCGATGCGCGCGCGTCGATCCGTCTCGGCTGGGGGCGCTACACCAGCGAGCAGGACCTGCGCGACGGGCTGGCCGCGATCAAGGATGCGGCGCGCTTGCAGGGAGTCGATTGATGCGCGTCACCTTCATCCATGCCGACGGCAAGGGCCGCACCGACGCCGAAGCCGAGGCGGGCAGCATCCTGCTCGATGTGGCGCAGGCCCATATGATGCCGCTGGAGGGGACGTGCGAGGGCCAGATGGCCTGCTCGACCTGCCACGTCATCGTCGCCAAGGAGGATTTCGACCGCCTGCCGCCGGCGAGCGAGATGGAAGAGGACATGCTCGACCTCGCCGCCAGCGTGCGCCGGACGAGCCGCCTCGCGTGCCAGATCGTGCTGACCGACGAGATGGACGGCCTGACCGTGCATATCCCTGCCGAGAGCCGCAACATGCAGGGGCCACGCTAACGTCCGTTAAAGACCGATTGCCGACGTTGAAAGATATGCTCTCTCCCCTTCAGGGGAGAGATACGAGGCTTGCCGGCTTGTCCGGCTAGCCGCAGTTGAGAGGGGGCTTGCACCGCGCTAGCCCCCTCTCCCAACCCTCTCCCCTGAAGGGGAGAGGGCTATGACAGCTTCCCACCCCAAATGCGACATATGCCCGTCGACGCAGCCGACCTTGCATTTCGTTCGCGTCCCCGCCATATGCGCCGCGGGAGTCGGGCGGACGCAGTCTTCGCCAACCCGGTCAGGTCCGGAAGGAAGCAGCCGCAACGAATTCGCTGCGGGTCGTTCCGGCTCCCACCCATTTCCCCCTTCGACAACGGCGCGCGTGGACCCTAAGACGGGGCATGAGCGATTCCGCCGTCTTCTTTGAACCCTGGTTCACCGACTATGCCGACGATGATCTGCATGTTTTGCAAATCTCGTATCTGAACGGCGGATTGGATGCGACGAAGCTGCTCGAGGACGGTCGCTATGGTCATTTCGAGGTGCAGCCCGACCAGCCCGGGATCGCCGAACTGACGATCAAGCTGTTCAGCTATACAAAGAGCGAAGTGTTCGAGGTCCTGTTTCCCGACACGATCGCGCACCGTGTGCTCGATGAACATAGCCTCGCCGAACTCTGGCCGCTCGCGCGCCCGAACCATGCGATGTTCCGGGTCGGGGGGCATGGGTGGACGGTCGAATCGCCTATCAGTTTCGCGCTGGGCGACGACAAATCGTGGATGATCGTGACCGATTGGGATTGCGTCGAGGTCGTCGCGACGACGGCGCCGATCGTCCGCAAGGTCGGCCCGGTCGCGCGCGCGATCGTCGACCGGCCCGACGATGACGACATGGGGGAGCGCGATGAAATGCTGACCAGCAGAATGACGAAAAGGTGGCACTGACGCTGTGACCGAACCAGAGGATATTTTTGCCGCTTCGGGTGTCGAGGCGCCGGAAACGCCCGCGCCCGCGGCGCCGGCCGGCCCGTATCGCGTGCTGGCGCGCAAATATCGCCCGCAAACCTTTGCCGAACTGATCGGCCAGGATGCGATGGTCCGCACGCTCGGCAATGCCATCGCGCGCGACCGATTGGCGCATGCCTTCCTGATGACCGGGGTGCGCGGGGTCGGCAAGACGTCGACCGCGCGGCTGATCGCCAAGGCGCTCAATTGCATCGGACCCGACGGGCAGGGCGGGCCGACGATCGACCCGTGCGGCGTGTGCGAACCGTGCCGCGCGATCACCGAGGGCCGCCATATCGACGTGATCGAGATGGACGCCGCGTCGAACACCGGCGTCGACGATGTGCGCGAGATTATCGAGGCGGTGCGTTATGCCGCCGTGTCGGCGCGCTACAAGATCTACATCATCGACGAAGTGCATATGTTGTCGCGTAACGCGTTCAATGCGCTGCTGAAAACGCTCGAAGAGCCGCCGCCGCACGTCAAGTTCCTGTTCGCCACGACCGAGGTGAACAAGGTGCCGGTGACGGTGCTGTCGCGCTGCCAGCGGTTCGACCTGCGCCGGATCACCCCCGACATGCTGTTCGCGCATTTCAGCGCGATTTTACAGAAAGAGGGCGTGGAGGCCGAGGCGCCCGCAATCTGGCTGATCGCCAATGCCGCCGAAGGATCGGTGCGCGATGGGCTTTCGATCCTCGACCAGGCGATCGCGCACGCCGATCTGGATGGCGGCGGCCGGATCGGCGCCGATCAGGTGCGCGTGATGCTCGGCCTGTCCGACCGCTCGGCGATCGGGCAGTTGATGGCGACGATCCTGGACGGCGACGCGGGCGGCGCCATCGACCTGGCGCGCGCGCAATATGCGCTGGGGATCGAACCCGTCGCCATGGTGCGCGGGCTGATGGACGTGACGCATGCGGTCACGCTGGCGAAAGTGTCGCGCCACGATGACCCCGCGCTGGCCGACGCCGACCGCGAGCGCATCGGCGATTGGGCGCAAAAACTGGGCTTCGCACCATTAAACCGGCTGTGGCAATTGCTGCTGAAGGGCCATGACGAGGTGCTGCGCGCGACCAATCCGCTCGAACATCTCGAAATGCTGCTGCTGCGGGTGATCTATGCCGCGTCGATGCCCGACCCCGGCGAGTTGGCAAAGCTGCTGGAAAAGGGCGGGATGCCGACGATGCCGATCGCGGCCCCGGCGGCC
>MGYJ01000088.1:129271-129584 GCA_001801685.1 Gammaproteobacteria bacterium RIFCSPHIGHO2_12_FULL_63_22
CCGCCGATGCGGGCGCGAATGTCGGCGGTGCCGCAGCCGACTCCGATGCGCCGACCGCCGCATTGACCGTGGCGCAGATCCACCAACTGCTGGAAAGCACGGGAAATCATCGGCTGGCAGTTGATGTTTACGATCATTTGCGGATCATTACGCTCGAACCCGGGACGCTGGTTTTTGCCTCGGTGGCGGCGCTGGGCGCGTCGTTTGCGCGCGATCTGGGCGACGCGCTGCTCGCCGCGACGGGCAGTCGCTGGCAGGTGCGGGCGGGCGAGGGCGAGGGGCGCCCGAGCCTTGGCAATATCCGCGCCGCGAC
>MGYJ01000089.1:0-9948 GCA_001801685.1 Gammaproteobacteria bacterium RIFCSPHIGHO2_12_FULL_63_22
GCAGTCCGCGTTGATGCGCTCGATGTTCGGAAAGGGCGCCATGTCCACGCCGAATCGTTTTGCGTTGTAGACCTGCGGCACCAGGCAGCAGTCGGCGATGGTCGGTCGGTCGCCTTCGCAGAACGCGCCCGTGGACGGGTTGTTGGCGAGGATTTCTTCCAGCGCGTTGAAGCCTTCGTTGATCCAGTGGCGCATCCAGGTGTCGCGCTGGTCCTGGGTGGCGCTGAAGTTGGCTTCCAGGTACTTCATCACGCGCAGGTTGTTGAGCGGATGGATCTCGCAGGCGATTGCTTGCGCGATGGCGCGGGATCGCTGGCGGTCGCGGGCGACGGAGGGAAGCAGCGGATTCTCCGGCCAGGTCTCATCCAGGTATTCCATGATCGACAGCGACTGTCGCAGCACGCGGCCGCCGTGCATCACCACGGGGATGATTTCCTGCGGATTGACGTCCTTGAATGCGGCGCCGTGCTGCTCGTTGCCCGGCAGGTTCACGGCAATCGTCTCGAACGCCACCCGTTTGAGGTTCAGCGCGATGCGCACCCGGTAGCAGGCGCTCGAGCGCCAAAAACTGTAGAGCTTCACCGAGTCGCCGATCATGTCCCGTCCCCTGGCTGATGTACGCCAAGGCTACGCCTGCGCCCGTTCAGTTTAAAGCGGAGCCGGTCGCAGATTTCGAGCGAGCTTTGCCGGATCAGAATCCCGCGCTGGCCGCATCGCCTGCGTTGTACATGTCCGCGTACGGGTCGTGCTCGCCCGTGGCGCCTTCGGCCAGGCGGATCTTCAAGGCCAGGCCATCGCGCGAATCGGCTTTCTTCAGCGCTTCTTCCAGGTCGATCTTGCCGTCCTTGTACATCCGGAACAGCGACTGGTCGAAGGTGTGCATGCCTTCCTGCAGCGACTTGTCCATCGCTTCCTTCACTTCGTGCACTTCGCCACGGCGGATCAGGTCGCGGATCATCGGCGTGTTGATCAGTACTTCGGAGGCGGGCAGGCGCTTGCCGTCCTTGCCGACCACCAGGCGCAGCGAGATCACTGCCTTCAGGTTGAGCGACAGGTTCATCAGCACGTTCTTGTGCGCGGTTTCCGGGAAGAAGTTGAGGATGCGGTCCAGGGTCTGGTCGGCGTTGTTGGAGTGCAGCGTCGCCAGGCACAGGTGGCCGGTTTCGGCGAAGGCAATCGCTGATTCCATCGTCACCGCGTCCAGGATTTCGCCGATCAGGATTACGTCCGGCGCCTCTCGCATCGCGTTCTTCAGCGCGTTGTGGAAGGCGTGGGTGTCCAGGCCGACCTCGCGCTGGTTGACGATGGACTTCTTGTGCCGGTGCAGGAATTCGATCGGGTCCTCGATGGTGAGGATGTGCCCGGTGTTGTTGGCGTTGCGGTGGTCGATCATCGCAGCCAGCGCGGTGGACTTGCCCGAGCCGGTCGAGCCGACCACCAGCACGAGGCCACGCGGTTCCATCACGATGTCTTTCAGGACCTGCGGCAGCTTGAGCTGGTCGATGCTCGGGATTTCGGATTTGATGGCGCGGATCACCATGCCCACTTCGCCGCGCTGCTTGAAGCAGTTCACGCGGAAGCGGCCGGCGTCCTTCACGGCAATGGCCATGTTGAATTCGAGGTCGCGTTCGAACACGGGCACCTGGCCCTCGTCCATCAGCGAGTACGCGATCTTCTTGACCATGCCGGCAGGCAGGCCGGTGTTGCCAAGGGGATAGAGTTTTCCCTCGACCTTGATGAAGACCGGAGCGCCCGTCGTCAGGAACATGTCCGACGCGTTCTTCTCAGTCATCAGCTTCAGGAAGTAACCGATATCCATGCTATTAGTCCCCTTGATCCCCGGCCATTGCATAGGCTCGAATGCCTGCTGACAATAGCGCGTATAACCTAGTCCGTAATGAGACGTATGACACTATCTGAACGAATTCTGGGCGCGGTTCTCGCATTTTCCCTCTGTTTTGGGGCTGCGATGGCCGCCGAACCGCCCGATGCGCAGATGACCTCGGCCAGCCTGGCGATTTCTGCAGCGGCCCGACTGGAACCCCAAGGCCTGGCTGCCGACCTGCTCACGCAGGCGCGCCAACGCTACGGCCTGGCCAGCGATGCCTTCGGCCGGAAAAAATACAAGGACGCGATTCGTTTCGCCGATGAGGCGCGCGCCATCGCCGACCAGTCGGCCGCGCGCGCCCGTCTCACCGATGCGCGTGCCGAGGTGGAAGAAAAGCAGGCCCGCAACGCTGATCTCAGGCGTCAACTGCAGATGCAGCCGGAGAACCGCCAGTGATTCGCCCGCTGCGTCATGACATGTATTTGCTGCAGGTCATCGCAATGGCCGTGGGCCTGTGGACGTGCACCTTTGCGATCGCTGCGCCCACGCCCGACCCGGATGCCGCGCGCCTCGCCGCGAGCCTGGCCACGCTCGACGCCGACCCGACCCTGGCCGACCGTGCCCGCCTGGAGCGCTTCAAGGCCGCGCAGGCCGTGGCAACCCTGCAGGTCGCGCGATCGCGCGATCGCGCCCACGCCCTGGTGCTGGCCGAGGCCTGGGTTGCTGCCGCGCAGGACGCTGCGCAAGCGGAAGCCTTGCTTGAACAATCGCGGCAACTCGATCGGGAACGCGACCAGATCATGGTGGAAGCGAGCCGTCGCGATGCTGAACTTGCCAGGCGCGAAGCCGACCGCCTGCGCATGCAGGCACTCGCCCGCGAGGAAGAAGCGGCGCGATTGGCGCAGCAGCAGGAAGAAGATCGCCTGGCCGCCGAGACATCGGCCGCCGATGCGGATGCCGCCAACGCGCAGGCCACGCAGGCGATGAAGCTGGCCGAAGCGCGCGCGCGCGAAACCGAACTCGCCCGCAAGGAGGCTGAGCTGATCGCGGCCGTGGCCGCGGATTCGGCGGGCGATGAAGCCGCGCTGCCGCCGTCGCGTCGCAGCGGAAAACGCACCATCTACACCTTGCCGGGTTCCGCCTTCGGCAGTGGCAGCGCCAGCCTCGGCGCCAACGCGCAGTCCAGCCTGCGCCGCCTCGCCGCGGCGGTGTCGGGCAAGCGCAGCGTCCGGATCGAGGCGCATACCGACAGCCAGGGCGCCGACGCCTCCAACCTGGCCCTGTCGCAGAAGCGTGCCGACGCGGTCCGGCAGGCCCTGCAGGGGGCCGGCGTACCCGCCGCGCGGCTGGTCGCCGTGGGCAAGGGCGAGACCGATCCGGTCACCGACAACGCCAGCGCTGCGGGCAGGGCGCGTAACCGGCGCGTCGAGATCATCGTCGAATAGTCTGTAAAAACAGGTACTTGCGCGGTTATTGGGCAGTTACATCCGGCTAAGTCATTGAAAAAACTAGGCCAGCGGCGGTATTTCTGACAGGCCCGTTTATTTAGGTGAAATCTTTACAGATCAATTACTTGAAGCCGCGCTTGCCACCCGCGAATGGCGGGAGTAGCGTCGGGATTGCCGGCTGGAGACTCGTCCATCCGGTGAACCGAGCCAGGCCGATGAAAGCAGTAGTCGATCCACGGGAAGCCGCCGCCGCACATTCTTCGGCGCGCGTGCATTCCCAGAACGACGCCCGCGCCAGAGACCTGACCTTGTCTAAAATCCGCTCGCCCTGCGCCTGACCGCGCGGGGCGTTTGCGTTTCAGAAGGAGGTCAACGATGTTTGAAGGACAGCCGCAGGATGAACTCGAGGCAATGATGAAGGGCGATTCGGAATTCCGACAGCTCCTCCAACGCCACCGCGAACTCGACAAGCAGGTATTGGACGCCGAACTTGGCGTACTGCCGCTGGATGACAACACGCTGTCGCGCATGAAGCGCGAAAAGCTCTACGCCAAGGATCGATTGATCCGGATGTACGAGACCAAGCAGCAACACCACTGATTTTGCCGCTGGGCGGCGGCGTCCCACCTCGTCGGGACGCCGCCGCCCACATCCCGGGTATAATTTCAGGTCGGGCAAGTGCCCTTCCCAGAGACCGGCGGCCCCATGACCGTTCAGCAAAGCGTGCTCGAATTGATAGGCGACACGCCTATCGTCAAAGCCCAGCACCTGGACACCGGGATCTGCGAGATCTACCTGAAGCTCGAATGCATGAACCCGGGCGGGTCCATCAAGGACCGCATCGGCCTGCAAATGATCGAGGCCGCCGAAAAAGCCGGCCGCATCAAACCCGGCGACACCCTGGTCGAAGGCACCGCCGGAAACACCGGCATCGGCCTGGCGCTGGTTGCCCAGCAAAAAGGCTACAAGCTGATCCTGGTCGTGCCCGACAAGATGAGCCGCGAAAAAATCTTCAACCTCCGCGCCATGGGCGCTGAAGTCGTGTTGACCCGGTCGGACGTCGCCAAGGGCCATCCCCAGTACTACCAGGACATGGCCGAGAAACTCGCCAACGACACGCCGGGTGCGTACTTCATCAACCAGTTTGGCAACCCCGACAATCCGCTGGCGCACGAGACGGGCACCGGCCCGGAAATCTGGCGGCAGATGGACGGGCAGATGGATGCGATCGTGTTCGGTTGTGGTTCGTCCGGCACGATGACCGGCCTGTCGCGATATTTCGCGAAGGTGGCGCCGCAGGTCGAATTGATCCTTGCCGATCCGGTCGGTTCGATCCTGACCCAGTACATCAACGAAGGCGTACTCAGCACCAAGTCGGGCAGCTGGCTGGTGGAAGGCATCGGCGAGGATTTCCTGCCGCCGATCTCGGACTTCACCCGGGTCAAGAAGGCCTACGCGATTTCCGACAAGGAAAGTTTCCTGGCCGGCCGCGAGTTGCTGATGAAGGAAGGTGTGCTGGGTGGTTCGTCCACCGGCACCTTGCTGGCAGCCGCGGTCAAGTACTGCAAGGAACAAACCACGCCCAAGAAGGTGGTGGTGTTCGTCTGCGACACCGGCAACAAGTACTTGTCCAAGATGTACAACGATTACTGGATGCTGGACAACGGCTTCCTCGAGCGCCCGCAGTACGGCGACTTGCGCGACCTGATCCTGCGTCCGTTCGCCCAGCGCGACACGGTGGTGGTCGGTCCGAACGATTCGCTCACCGTCGCCTACCAGCGCATGAAGATGTACGACGTCTCGCAGATGCCCGTGATGGAAGACGACAAGATCGTCGGCATCGTCGATGAGTCCGATGTGCTGCTGCATGTCTATGGCGATGAAAAACGCTTCCTCGATCCGGTCTCGACGGCGATGGTCAGCAAGCTGCATGTGCTCGACGTCACCGCGCCGATGGAATCGTTGCTGCCGGTGTTCGACCGCGGCCATGTGGCCATCGTGGTGGACGGCCAGAAATTCCTGGGCCTGATCACCCGCATCGACCTGCTCAACTACCTGCGCCGCCGCGCCCAATAAATCTCTTGTAGGAGCGGCCTTGGCCGCGATTCCCAAACATGTCCGACAACAAAAAACACCATCTCGGCACCAAGGCCATCCATGCCGGCCAGTCCCCCGACCCAAGCACGGGCGCGGTGATGATGCCGATCTACGCGACGTCCACGTACGCGCAGAAAAGCCCCGGCGATCACCAGGGTTACGAATATTCGCGCAGCCACAACCCCACACGATTTGCCTACGAGCGTTGCGTGGCGGCGTTGGAAGGCGGCAGCCAGGGTTATGCGTTTGCCAGCGGCCTGGCCGCCACGTCAACCGTGCTGGAGATGCTCGACAGTGGCAGCCACGTGGTCTGCATGGACGATGTCTATGGCGGCACCTATCGCCTGTTCGAGCGCGTGCGCCGGCGTTCTGCAGGACTCGATTTCAGTTTCGTCGACCTCAACGACATGGCGGCACTCGAGGCTGCGGTCAAGCCGAACACCCGCATGATCTGGTGCGAAACCCCGACCAACCCGCTGCTGAAGATCGTCGACATCGCGCGCCTGGCCGAGTTCGCGCGCAAGCGCGGCATCTGGCTGGCGGTGGACAACACCTTCAGCTCGCCCATCCTGCAAAGGCCGCTTGAATTGGGTGCACACCTGGTCATGCATTCCGCCACCAAGTACCTCAACGGGCACTCCGACATGGTCGGCGGCATGATCGTGGTGGGCGACGACAGTGCGATGGCCGAGCAGATGACTTTCCTGCAGAACGCCGTCGGCGGCATCCAGGGGCCGTTCGACAGTTTCCTCGCACTGCGTGGCCTCAAGACCCTGCACCTGCGCATGAAGGCGCATTGCGAAAACGCCGGCCAACTGGCCGAATGGCTCGAAGCGCATCCCGCCGTCGAAAAGGTCGCCTATCCGGGACTCGCCTCGCATCCGCAGCGCGAACTCGCCGCACGCCAGATGGATGGCTTCGGCGGCATGGTCAGCGTCTGGCTGAAGGGCGGTCTGCCGGCCGCGCGCAGCGTGATGGAAAAGACCGAGTTGTTCACTTGCGCCGAGTCACTGGGCGGCGTCGAGAGCCTGGTGAATCATCCGGCCATCATGACGCACGCGTCGGTGCCTGTTGAAAGGCGTGAAGCGCTGGGCGTCACGGATAACCTGGTGCGGTTTTCAGTGGGTGTGGAAGATATTTCCGATCTGCGCGATGACCTGCAGGCCGCGCTCGCATGAGTGACGATCGTTCGGCCATCAAACCCGTGTCGCAGTGGCGGATGGCAATTGACGATCTTGTCGAGGGACTGAAGGCACACCGCGTCTGGATGATGCTGGCCAAGATGGACATCAGGCAGCGCTATCGCAGGTCCGTGATCGGCCCGTTCTGGATCACCATCACCATGGTGATCTGGATCCTCGCGATCGGTCCGCTGTACAGCCACCTGCTAGGAATCGGTTCCGAGGAGTTCATTCCCTACCTTGCGATGGGGATTATCACCTGGGGATTGATCTCGGGCGTGCTGCTTGACGGCGCCGGCGCGTTCGTCAGCGCGGAAAATCTGGTGCGATCCGTCAAGCTTCCGTACACGGTTCATATTCTCCGGGCGTTGCAGCGGAACCTGATCATTTTTTTGCACAACTTGCTGGCGTTCGTTCCTTTCATGCTCTTTCTCGGAGTCAGGCCCGAGTGGAGTTGGCTGATGGCGATTCCTGGAGTGGTCTTGATCCTGCTCGCTGCGATCCCCACGGCGTTTCTCCTGGGTACGCTCAGCGCACGCTATCGCGACTTGCAGCAGATGATCGCCTCGATCGTGCAACTCGCCTTCTTCATAACGCCAATATTCTGGAAGGCCGAATTACTACGCGATCGCATGTATCTTGCGGACTATAATCCGTTTCAAATCCTGCTTGAAGGCGTCCGTGGTCCAATTGTGAGCGGCGTCCCCGGAGCCATTGTCTACTTCAAGATCGCCGTCCTCCTGGGGTTGTTGTACCTGATTGCAGCGCCCTTCTTCGTCCGCTATCGCCGACGCCTTGCATTCTGGGTCTGACACTATGCCTTCCATCATCCTTCAGGACTGCGGACTTGATCTGCCGATCTATGGAACGATCAATCGTTCGCTCAAGGGCGCCGTCATGTCTACGGCGACCGGCGGTCGAATCGCCTCGGCGAGTCGCAACGTGACCGTGGTGCAGGCGCTGAAGGGCATCAACCTGTCGATTGTGTCCGGCGACCGGGTTGGAATCATGGGGCATAATGGTGCGGGAAAAACCACGCTCCTGCGATTGATTGCCGGTATCTATGAGCCCAACTCTGGCCAGATCCGGGTGAACGGCAAGGTGTCCAGCTTCATCAATCTTGGCCAGGGGATGGACCATGAGGCAACCGGAGCCGAGAACATTCTTCTATGTGGATTGATGTTTGGCCTGGGATTCGACGAAGTCCAGGAACTGACTCCCTCCATCGGCGAATTTTCCGGCCTCGGCGACTTCCTGAACATGCCGGTACGCACATATTCCAGCGGCATGTTGATGCGTCTCATTTTCTCCATCGTTACCAGCGTGCCGGCCGAAATCCTGGTGATGGATGAGTGGATCAGCGTGGGTGACGCCGAATTTACCGCGCAGGCCGGAGAACGTCTCGATCATCTTGTGAACAAGGCTAGCATCCTGGTTCTGGCGTCGCACGACGAGGCCCTGATCAGGCGCCTTTGCAACAGAATTGTCTTCCTCGAGCATGGCGAGATCGTCCGCATTGAGGAAATCGCTGCATCATCCACTCCCGAGGCGACGCTTCAATGACGGTACATTACGAGAGGCGCCTGGGCGAGGCGTCAGCGGGAATGCTGGTGCTCGGAATGCACAGAAGCGGCACCTCTGTACTCGCACGCGCATTGCAGTTGGGCGGCGCGAACATTGGAGATCGGCTGATCGAAGGCAGTGCCGGCAATGAAAGCGGACATTGGGAAGATGCGTTCGCGGTGGAGACGCACGAGCGACTGCTCGCGCAAACCGGGCGTCGATGGAACGACTTGGTGCCGATGCCAAAGGACTGGATCGAGTCCGAAGCCGCGGTTGAAACCACGCGTTTGATTCGAGAATACATACGTAACGACCGCGCCAACCATCCACTCTGGGCGGTCAAAGACCCAAGGCTTTGTGAATTTGGTGCTCTCTGGCGCAAAGAAGCCGTGGCCGCGGGACTGTCTGTTGGCGCGATTGTGGTTGTACGACACCCGTGGGAAGTTGCCCGGTCGCTTGCCACCCGTGACGGCATGCTGGCGGGCCAGGCAATGCTGCTTTGGCTCGATTACACGCTGGGTGCGCTTGCAGTTGCTGACGGGCTGCCGACGGTTGTCGTTTCGTACTCGAGCTTCCTCGAGGACTGGCGGAATGTGGTCGGGCGAATCAAGAGCTTGCCTGGGGGGGCAAGCCTGAGTTGGAACAACGCCGTCTCCGCTCAGCTCGACCAGTTCGTCAGTGCCGAGCATCGGCACCATCGTGAGCAACATGAGGCCGGCTCATTGCCGAAGATCGTTTCCGACCTCTGGGCCTGTCTTGTCGACTGTGCCGATTCGGGCCTTCAACCCGATGGTCTGCCCGCCTTGTTCGCGCCACAACTCGCGCAGGTTCGAGAGCTGTTGACTCCGCTGGTCTCCGATTGGCGGGTCACCGAACGCAAATTGTGGGAAAGAGTGAGTCGGGCCGAGGACAAAGTTGGCAAGGTGCCCTCGAGCTCCGACTTTGAAACTTCTCAATTGCCGGAGCTCATCGCGGGCGCGCATTCCGACCTTGTCAGGATCTATTCCGAGGATATTCGTCGAATGCAGGACACGGTCTCGGCAGCCCTTGATCGTGCCGCCCGTAACGAAGTGCGAGCCGGGGTCTCGGCGTTGTTCGACCAGACGTTCCAGGCGCAAATGACTGCTCTGGGCGATTTTGTTCTGGCGCTGCAAGGCCAAGTGGACAACGTCCTGCGGGTCGTCGGGTCGCGCGGCGAGGCGAGTTTGGTTGCAACACGCGAAGTTGCCGACATGACGGTTCAGCTGGCGAGTGACCTAAAGCAATCCGTAGGCGGGGAACTGTCCGAAGCCAGCAAGTGGCGCGAGCAGCAGGGGGGTGTAATCACTGCCCTCCGGATCACGCAGTCAAGCATCGAGAGGTCACTGACTAGCGAGCTCATCCCGCTCGTCAAGTCAGTAGTGCGGCAAACCAATGAGCTTCAGCGGCAGCATGCGCTGACCGCTCGCATAGAAGAGGTCATTGCTGAAGCAGCCACCATCAGGCTGCACCTGGAGTCAGCTCAGGCTTTGTTGAGGAGTTCGGATGAGCGATGTGCCGAGCTGGATTCGCAGGTTCATTCATTGGAAGGTGAACTGCGTGAGAGTCAGGAATCGGTTGAACGACTTGAATCTAGAATTGCGGCCGCTGACGTCGAGTTTGTACAACTTCATGCAAACCTGCGGTCACTCCGACAAGCTCGCGACACACTCGACCGATTTATGAAGTCGCGATCGTGGCGCTGGACGCGTCCGATGCGTGCGCTCAGTCGGGCGCTCCGTGGCAGATGGACGTCCGAAGACAGCAAACGTGTAGTGCAGATGTTCCGTGGACTGTTGCAGCGGAGGCGTGG
>MGYJ01000089.1:9966-22732 GCA_001801685.1 Gammaproteobacteria bacterium RIFCSPHIGHO2_12_FULL_63_22
TTCTCATCGACCGGCTCTTGCTATGGAGCCTGGAGTAGGCGGCCTTGCCGATGTTTTCGTTTGGGCCGTAATCGACTGGGACTTCAGGTTCCAGCGCCCCCAGCACTTGGCCAAGGCGCTCGCTGAGCGTGGGCACCGAGTTTTTTATGTTTCGAATAATTTCGATGATTCCGCCGAGGCTGGGTTCCGCGCCGCACCGCTTGATCGGTCCGAACGACTCTTCCAGGTTCACCTGAACCTGGAGGGTGCCCCGGCAATCTATTTCGGATTGCCCACGCCGTCGCAACTGGCGGCACTGCGGGCAAGCCTTGCAACCTTGCTGGCATGGACCCAAAGCGCGGCTTGTCTTTCCTTGGTTCAACACCCGTATTGGTCCGGCCTCGTTCGAGCCGTACCCAATGCGCGGGTCATATACGATTGCATGGACCATCACGGCGGTTTCGAAAACAACGCCTCCAGTATTCTCGCTGCAGAAAGGCATTTGGTGACGGACTCGGACCTGGTCATCGTTACCTCCCTGTGGTTGGAGCAGGAGGTGGGTCCAAGCGCACGAGCCTGCACGATCATTCGAAACGCATGCGAATTCGATGCATTCAGTGATAGACCCGACGGAGTATTCCGCGATGAACGCGGTCGGAAGGTTATCGGATATTACGGGGCAATTGCCGAATGGTTCGATATTGAACTCGTGCGTAAAGTTGCCTTGGCCTACCCAGATTCCCTCGTGTTGCTCGTCGGTGGAGACACGATCGCTGCGGGCGAAAAATGTGCCGACTTGCCCAATGTCCGCCTTACCGGCGAGGTTCGGTACGCTGAATTGCCATTCTGGTTGTATGCCTTCGACGTTGCCCTGCTTCCCTTCAAGGTAATCCCCCTGACCTTGGCAACCAATCCGGTGAAGATATATGAGTTCCTTGCCGCCGGTAGGGACGTGGTTTCGGTAGATCTTCCCGAGATGGCGCAGTTCCAGGGTTTGATCCGGGTCGCCCCAGATCATGACTCGTTCGTCACCCAGGTTGGCCTGGGCCTGATGCAGAAACAGTCCGATGCACTTCTGGCGGAACGCCAAGAGTTTGCCGCTGGCCAGACCTGGGGCCATCGCGCGCACGCGCTTGACGATGCGATCGCCGCCATCCAGGAGCCGCTCGTAAGTATTGTCGTACTTACCTACAACAACCTGGCGTACACCGACGCGTGTCTTTTCAGCATCGAGTCTTACAGCGATTACCGCAACCTTGAAGTCATCGTTGTTGACAACGCCTCCAGTGATGGTTCGCCGGAATGGCTGCAGGCTTGGGAGTGCCAGCCCTCGGCTGCGGGGCACCAAAGGCGCCTGATCCTCAACCAGGACAATCTTGGATTTGCCGCGGGCAACAACGTAGGCCTCGCTGCGGCCAAGGGCGACGTCTTGGTCTTGCTCAATAATGATACTTACGTCACTCGTGGGTGGGTGCGTAAACTGTGTGCACACCTCCGCCGAGATCCCGGATTGGGCCTTCTCGGACCGGTGACGAATAACATAGGCAACGAAGCCAAGTTGGACATCGCATACGCCGACATAATTGACATGCATCGGGCTGCCGGCGTTCATACGCGCGCCCATCCGGGGGAGACAACTCCGATGCACAATGCTGCATTCTTCTGCGTTGCAATGCGCCGCGAGGTTTACGAGGTTGTCGGGAGCCTGGACGAGGCGTTTGGGATTGGGTTCTTCGAGGATGACGACTATTGCCGCCGAGTCCAGCGGGCTGGTTGGAGCATTGCCTGCGCGGAGGATGTATTCGTCCACCACCACCTTTCGGCGAGCTTTGACCAACTGAAGGGAGAGGCGAAGAAGGATCTGTTTGAGCGCAATAAGGCAATATATGAGGCAAAATGGGGGCCGTGGCAGCCCCATGTCTATCGAACCCGTGAATCAACCGAGACCACTCAATGAAAAAGGCAACAGTCCTTGCTACCGCACTCCTGATCGCAGGCGCCGGTTTGTCCGCGTGCAGCCAGGCCCCCGAGCCCGCTCCGGCAACAGTCGAGGTTTCCGCCCCGGCCGCCGAACCAGCGCAATCCGCGCCCGTTGCTGAGGAGCCGGCGGCTCCCATCGCCTCAACGGTGCTTTGGGCCGAACCCTTGTCGACTTGCGAATCCAATCAGGTTGCTACCATCCAGTGGAGCAAAGAGGCAGTTGTCGGTGGGCCAGGGCGCATCGTCATGGGCGATGGTCCGACTCCTGCGTTGTTTGCCTTGGTGGGTTCGGAAGGCACCAAGGAAACCGGTGAATGGGCAGCGCCCGGCAAGCTATTCGTTCTCGTCGGCGATGACGGTACGGAACGCGCACGGCTGGTCTTGAGCGGACCTCCGGGCTGTCCCTGAGCTTAAGGAGATTGAATTCCGGCGCCCCCGCGCTTTCCGCTGTCGCTCCGACCGCGCAGTACGCGGCAACAGACTCCCCCAGCTGGATCGCAGTGTTGTTGGCTGCGACGGTGCCGTCTGCTTGCGCGGTCCTGGCGGCTGGGATCTTCCTCGACGACTTTCCAGACCTCTCCGGAACGCTCGTCAACGTTTCACTTTTCTTGCTGCTGCTCGCAGCCTTCAAACCTGCCGTGCGGCGAAGTACATCTCTCTGGCTGTTGGGAACGGTGTTCGCGGCGGTCTTTATATACGCCAACCAACTCAAAATCGGCGTGCTCGGTGCGCCAATCCTCGCCAGCGACGGCCCCGCGGGCCTGGCATTGTTGAAGGTTCTCAGCGGTTGGCGCATGGCCGTCACCTGCCTGTGTCTTCTCGGCATTGCCATAGCGCTCGTCATTGCAGTACGACCTCGCGCGGGCCGCTTCTACCTGTTGACGCTTCCCGTGCTCGTTGCATTCGGCCTTGTTGCCGGCGCCCAGAAATTGCACGCCGGTTTGATTTGGCTCATTCCCTCCGGGGCTGACGAAGGAAATCTCTCCCTTTCCCAACGACACGGAGAGCTGGCGTTCCTGCTTTACGACTTCGCGGTGTTCCGCGGGGAGTCCAGCGACATTCCAACAGCAGCGCAGGTTTCGGAGCTTCTCGCGGGAGTCAAGCTGCCGGATCGGTCGAGCCCGACCTTTGTGAAGCGAAATGTCTACCTGGTCCTGCTCGAAAGCGTGTGGGATCCGCGCGCCCTTGGCTACTACCAGTTCTCCCGCGATCCATTCGATCCGCGATTCCGGGATGCGTTGGTCCGTTCGGGCGATTCGGGAGTTCTCGTGCCGGGATTCGGCGGTGGCACGGCCAACGCCGAATTCGAGGTGTTGTGCGGATTGAGCGCGCCCCAGGTCACCATAATGTTTGAGCGTATGCGCAAGAACATGCCCTGCCTGCCGCGAGTGTTACGTGAATCGGGCTATCTGACGACTGCAAGCCATCCGTACGATGCTGGCTTCTGGAATCGGGACCATGCCTATCCATTGTTGGGCTTCAAGCGCTATTTTCCGATTAACTCATTCGAACTCGACGACATGGACGGCGCATTCCTCGCCGATGAATCTGCCTTCCGCCAGGTATTGCAACGATTGTCGAGCGAGGTTGCTTCAGACTCGCCACCTACTTTCAATTACATCGTGAGCCTCAGTTCCCACTATCCTTACGATCGCAACGCCGATCGACGACCCGATCGCGTGCATGTCTTGCCCGAATCGAAAGAACTGTCGCAATTCGCCAATGCCGTGTCGTACACGACCGAAGCATTCATGGATTTCGTTGAGTCCGTTCATGCGAGAGATCCAGACGCAATCGTGGCCGGATTTGGCGACCACGCCCCGGCCTTGGGTGCGCAGCCGGACCCATACAAACTTTCAGGATTGTCGTTCAATCGAAAGTCTGACCGCGAGCGTTCCGCGATTGCCCTGTCGCTAACACCTGCACTGATCATTGACGGTCGGCGCGGGCCCTTGAGTTTCGGGACAGTGCCCTTGCGAGCACTTCCGGAACTGGTCCTTTCCGCGCTGGGACCCGGTTCTCCCACACTTCCGACCTCTGCCGTCGATAGCCTGTTGTCCCATCGATGGGATGTCAGGATGTTCAACGGGCAGATGTTGGCCCGCTCGGAAGACGGTTGGAGGGTATGCGCCAATGAACAGTCGAATCGTGCAGCCTGCAACGAGGCCAGGAGGACGCGCGTCGCCCTCGACATTCTTCGGCGCGACCTTGGCCGCGGGCACCAGTATTCGCTGAGGATGTTGAACGCGGCAAATTACGAGAGAGCGGTGAGCATGTCGCAGGACCGACGTTTTGGAGATTGCGAACTCAGAGTAGACGATTGGGGTCCGAAGTCGACGACACAAAATACCCAATTCAATGCCAGTTCCGATGGTACTAACTCCTTGTGGTTTCGCGTGGAAGCGCGGAGAGGCAAGCCGACGATCGAGATCGGCAACGAGCAGGCCGACTTGACCATCGGCAGCACGATCGCGTCGTCCGGGTTTAATGATCCCGAATTCGTCAAGCGGCCAGGAAAGCACGAGGTTCGCTGGACTTGCCAGGATGGCAGCAGTGGATTGATTGGCACGTTCACCGTCTTGCCCGCGGCCGATTCGCAAGCGATGCTGGCACTTGGTCCGACGCCACCAAAAGATCGATGCAATGCGACGGTGATCGACTATGGTCCGAAGCGGGTCTCAGCGGGCAAGCCGTTCAACGTTCAGCCGGACGGCAGATCTGCCATTTGGATCAAGGTCGCCCCCAAGTCCGGCAATTTTCGGCTAGTTGTCGCGGGTGAGCCCCTGCAGTTCACCCACGCGGGCCAGATCGTCTCATTACTGAGCCAAGGTGCTCTGGAAAAGGCGTTGTCCAGACCGGGTCAGGTAGACTTGGAGTTTCGCTGCGACGGAGTCCTGGCCGCCTCGGCCAGCATTGAAGTATCAACCGCTCTGATTGGCGAACGCTGATGGCAATATTCGGAAGACGATCCACTGGTTCCTCTTCCTCGCCCCGCGATCCGGTGGTGCGTTTCGCTTCGAGTCTTTCCAGCGAGGAGGCTGAGGCTGACACACACTTCATGCTGGACGAAGGTGCCCGGTTCGAGATTGACGAGCGGGCGAGCCTCGACCCACGCTGGCGCGAGTTGACTCACTCGACGGAGCGCGAGCGATCGTTGATGATGATTGCCGACGAGTCACTTTGCACCTGCGCGCTTCTCGCCCCACGCGAGCCCACCCTTTGGCTACGCTGCATGAGGGGCTTGCCGAAAATCAGCCAGGACGGCCTGGACGTGGAGCTTTCGTTGTTGCTCGAAGGTGGCATCGTTCGATCGGTTGCGAAGTTCAGCATCTACAACAGCAGTCCACGGGTCGGACTGCATGAACTGACGATGGCCCTACCTGTCCTGCCTGGAGAGGTTTTCCGTCTCGTGGTCCGATGCGGTGCGGGCCCGCTCGGCCAGCCAGAGGCGGATTGGCTTGCCCTCTGCGGACTGGTTGTATGCGCGAGCGAGGAGGTCAGCCAGTGGCGGGCAAGATCACAATACGGATGGCGACTTCAGAATGAGATCGCACATTTTACTTCTGTTTACAGGAACTCCTTCTACGAAGATCGACAAGCGCTGCGAGGCGGTGCGGTAATCGAACCGATGCGCGCTTTGCCCGAGCCTGATCGACATGGCATTGCCGGGCAAAACGAAGCACTCGCTGAGATTTTTCGGGCGCGCGTGGCCGATCTCGTGCCGTGGCGCGGGGAGAACGCATTTTCGTTTACGCATCGCGCACTCACGGCGATGTTGAACCAGAAGGCACCGGATTTCGCCGCTCGCCTGTCAGTTGCTGGCGCTCGCGCCCAAGGGCGACCAATACGCCTGCTTGCCCTTTGCGCAGGCGAGGCGGCAATCGAAGCTGGCCTGATCGAACAGGCCGGCGTGCCGGTTGAGGTATGCATCGTGGATGTAAACGAGTCCATGCTCGAGCGAGCCGGTAGGAATATGCCCGCCAATACGCGGGTCGATTGTGTGCTCGGCAACGCCAACTCGATCGGACTGCAACTGGGGAAGTTTGATGTCGTCGTAATCACCTCAGGCCTGCATCACTTGGTCGAGCTTGAACAAGTGCTGTCTGCCATCGCAGGCGTGCTTGGCCCCGATGGTGAATTCTGGCTGATTGGAGAGCAGGTCGGGCGAAACGGGAACCGGCTCTGGCCGGAAGGTCGCGCGGAAGCCGAACGGATATTCTCCCAGTGGCCGGCCGAGAAGCGGCGCAACGCAAACACAGGCGAAATCGATTTCGAACTACCCGACCGCGATTTCTCTTCTGGTTGCTTCGAGGGCATACGCAGCCAGGAAATTCTCGAGCTGCTTGCTCGCCATTTCCTGCCGGCAGACGTATACCTTCACGACGCCTTTCTCTGGCGGCTGGTGGATGTCGCGTATGCAGGCAACTTCGATGCGGCTTTGCCGCAAGATCGGGAACTGCTCCTTCAGGCGGCACTCACCGAAGCGGTGCATTGGACATTGGGTGGGCGGGGAACCTCGCTCCATGCTGTCTACCGCAGCAAGCAGTCTGAGGTTATTCATTCTGCGTGAGGCAAGCTGGCCTCCGCGAGTGATGCCAAGCTCCAATGGCGTCTGCGATGCGTCTGGCTGCCTTGCCGTCACCATACGGGTTGTGGGCGCGGGACATTTCCCGATATGAACTCTCGTCGTCCAGCAAGCGGCTTACTTCAGCAACGATGCGCCTGCTGTCGGTGCCTACCAGCCTAACGGTACCCGCGTCCAATGCTTCGGGACGTTCCGTGGTCTCACGCATCACCAGCACCGGCTTTCCGAGCGACGGCGCTTCTTCCTGGATGCCTCCAGAATCCGTCAAAAGCACATAGGCCCGTGACATCAAGTAGACGAATGGGAGGTAATCGAGGGGTGCGATCAGGTGGATGTTGGGATCCCCTGCCAGAATCCTGCTCACGGGTTCCTGTACCTGCGGATTCAGGTGCACTGGATACACAAGCTGCACATCGCCTCGCCCTGCGATGACCTTTAGTCCACGGCAGATTTGCTCAAATCCATCTCCAAAGTTTTCCCGACGGTGGCCGGTTACCAGGACCAAACGCTTGGACGAGTCGAGGTAGGAAAACTGCGCAGCCAAGTCGTCGCGCAACGAATCATCCCCTTCGAGCCTCGCCACTACGGCGAGCAGGGCGTCAATCACGGTATTCCCGGTTATGCAAATTTCGCCTGGAGAGATTCCCTCGGCAATCAGATTGTCGCGAGCAAGTGAGGTCGGGGCAAAATGCATCGTCGACAAAGGTGAAGTGAGACGACGGTTTGCTTCTTCGGGCCAGGGCGCGCTCAAATCGCCGGTTCGCAGTCCGGCTTCCACGTGCCCCACGGGGATCTTGGCGTAGAAGGCAGCAAGTGCGGTAGCCAGGGTTGTGCTTGTGTCGCCGTGCACCAGAACCAGGTCTGGGCGACGGTTCTCGAGCACCTCCGTCATCCCATTGAGGATACGACCGAAAAGCAGGGGCAGGCTCTGGCCCGGGGACATGGTATTGAGGTCGTCATCAGGAACAATTCCGAACAAATCCAACACTTGGTCAAGCATCTGGCGATGCTGTGCCGTCACCGTAACACTGACTTCAATGCCTGCAGTGTCGCGCAAGGCGTCGATTACCGGTGCCATCTTGATCGCTTCCGGTCGGGTGCCGAAGACGACCATGACCTTGGTGTTTCCAGCCGGAGTTCGGCTCTTGATCATGTCGTCTGGAATCGCTGGCATTCTGGTTCATCCGCTTCGTCGTTGGGCGTCAGTATATCGTCCGTCGGATGGGTCGGTTTGTTTGTCTCGCCACGCATCCCGAGTCAACCGACGACTACTTTTGGCAGGCAATAATCGGCCCGCTGCGCGACTGTGGACAAAGTTTGGCCGAAACCAGCGAATTGGTGAATTCCAGGCATTCGCCCTGTTGGACGAGCCCATACCACTTCGTGAGAAGCGCCTGCCCGTCTTCGGGGCGTGGGCTGTTGGCGCTCAGCAACCAGATGGGCCCGGGGTGCGAGTCGATCAACTCGATTGCGCGGACCTGCATCAGCGAACACTCCTCCGGCAAGAGAATGCTGTTCGAGACCGCCACCAGTGGTGTTGCTCGTGGCAAGCCCAAGGCGAGGAATGCGATCGGCTCGCCACTCGCGATCAAAACCAGCGAATTATCGGGGATTGGCGCGGGTTGAATGCCGAACTTCGGTGCAGTCGATTCCACGTGACCCCAGTTGGGCCGAGTAGTCAGGGAGATAACCACTATGGATGCGAGCAGCGCTGGCCAGACTCGCGAGCGAGGGATGCTCGTCATTGCCAGCACGAAACCGAGCGAACCGAGCAGCTCGAGAGTATTCGCGTATCGATAAATTCCGAACTGCAGGGCCCAGATAATCAGCGCCGAACTGTAGAACACCGCAAGGGTGCCCATGCGCCGGGCACTCGCTGTCGATGCGGAAAGTTTCCGACGACGAATGAAGTACAGCGCGACAATGCAAACGACGCCGAGAAACAGGCGAGGGTCTTTCATGTGCAGCTCGGAGAAGAGATACGACTTCTGCAAAAGTTCCACCGGAACCAGCAAGGCGTCCCAGAGTCCGTCGGCTCGAAATCGTCCGTCGGTGTAGACGTGGCCAGGCAACTCGGCTGCCTTGAAAAAATTGTTGAAGTAGGGGAAGAACGGGTTACCGTGTAGCGAACGCATTAGCCAAGCCCAGTAACCATAGGTTGCGACGAATCCGCACAAGCCCCCCAGTGCCAAAGCCGCTAGTCGTTGGATTCGATTCAACCAGGGCCCATGGGGCAATGCGGCAAAGGCCAGCGCCACGCAATACACACTGGCAGTCAACTTTAACCCCATGACTGCACCAGCAAGGAACCCAGCGAGCAACCAGCGCCGATGGCTCGCATTTTCCGGCACCAGGACTATCACCAGTGCACCAAGGATTGCGACAGCGACGAAGCCATCATTCATGCTGTTGCCAATCGTTGAATAGGTAGCGGCTCCGGTGAGCGCCACCGCGATCAGAATAGCTTGCTGCGCGCGCGTGGGCTGCTCGGTCGCAAGGCTGGACTGCAGCCGCAACAACAACATGAATGCCACGGAGTAGGGAATGGTCAGCCACACGCTGATCCAGCGTGAGTCAAGTCCCGAGGTTGCCAACAAGTAAAGTGGCACATCCAGCAACGGGTTATGCCAGGTCTGAAGTTGGGCGGGGGCGATATCGATGAGCATCCGCCCTGTCAGCCAGGCATGCGGATTATAGAGATGGTAGTTGCGCAAGTCCCAGTTCGCGTCTATGCCTCGCAGCAGGACCAGGGCCAAGGCTGGTAACAACACCAGTCCCAGCGTCCAGATCCAATCGGGATGACTAGCAGGGCGGGGGTTCGGAGTCATGGCTTGCCTACAGGGCGGAGTCGCGGCAGTGTAGCAATTCGTGGCATCCTAACCCGATGGATTACAGGAATCGCTGTTGATGCAAACGATCCCGCTGGTCATCGTCACGCCCGTGTATGAAGACCGGGAAGCTTGCAGCCAGTTGTTCGTGGAGCTGGCCAATAATTTCGGGGCCTCGGCCTTCGTGGTCGCGGTGGATGACGGTTCCGTGCGCGAACCACTCGAGCCCGACAGCCTCAGGCGCGCCGGCCTGTCCGGCGTGGTCATCCGCCTGCGCCGCAACATCGGCCACCAGCGCGCCATCGCCGTGGGCCTGGGCTTCGTGGCCGACGAACTGCCCAATGCCGACCGCATCGTGGTGATGGACTCCGACGGCGAGGACCGCCCGGCCACGATCCACGCCTTGCTCGATGCCCTGCAGTCGCCGCAGTTCGACATCGCCGTGGCCGAGCGCAAGAGCCGCGTCGAGACGCTTCGGTTCCGCGCCTTCTATGTCCTGTACAAGATCATCTTCGGCGCGCTAACCGGGCGCCGCATCAGCTTCGGGAATTTCATGGCCCTCAAGCCCAACGCCGTGAAGCGGCTGTCGGCAATGCACGAATCGTGGACGCACATCGCAGGCTCGGTACTTGCATCGAAACTCCGTTTGGCAGTGGTGCCGCTCGATCGCGGCGCACGTTACGCCGGCCGCAGCAAGATGAACTTCGTCGGCCTGGCGCTGCACGGCTTCAAGGCGTTGATGGTGTTCGCCGAAGACGTGCTCGTGCGTGTCGGCCTGGCTTGCGTGGTTATTTCGATATTCGCTGTCCTCGGCGCATTGGCCGCCATCGTGCTCAAACTGGTCGGCTTTGCCACGCCCGGCTGGTTCTCAGTGGCCTTGGGCGTGCTGTTCCTGGTATTCCTGCAGACCGCTGCGCTGACCCTGATGACGCTGATGCTCAGCGGCGTGGCCAAGGGCGGCACGGTGCTCGCCGACGCCTATCGCGACTTCGTGGACTCCGTCATCCCGGTCAGCGCCTTCGACCGCGAATGAGCCCGATGCGCGCACAGCTGCTGCGCTACATCATCAACGGACTGCTGGCGACGGCGCTGCACTTCGCCATCCTCACCTTCAATCTGGAAGTCTTGCAGCTTTCGTCGGCGGGACTGGCCAATTTCATCGCCGCCTGCATCGCGATCACGTTTTCGTTCTTCAGCAGCCGGCACTTCGTATTCCGCGCCGCGCACGCGCCCGTGCTGAGGCAGGCCGTGTTCTTCGTCGTGCTGTACGGTCTGCTGGCGCTCGCCCACGGCGTCATCCTGTATCTTTGGACCGACCGTGCCGGCCTCGACTACCGGATCGGATTCCTGCTGGCGACCTGCGTCCAGGTCGCTGGCAGCTATGTCGGCAACAAGCTGGTGGTATTCAAGACATGAACAAATTCCTGAAGGCCTTGCTGGCCACCGTCTTCTTTGTCGCCTGTCTGCTGGCGGCCTACGTCCTGCACATGCGTTACGGCCAGGTGGACGTGGTCTTCTACAGCACGATTGCCTGCGCGATGGTGGCGACGCTAGTTGCAGGCGCGCTGTTGTACTTGTCCCGCGCATTGTCGAATTTCAGCGGCCTGGAAAAAGGCCAGCTGCTGGTCATCTGGCTGCTGCTCGGCTATGCCTTCGCCATTTCCGTGCCGACGGTCATCGACCGGTCGTTGTCGTTCTACCTGCTGGAAAAACTGCAGCAGCGTGGCGGCGGCATTCGCCAGGACCGATTCCAGGACGTGTTCGTGAAGGAATACATGATCGAGCACCGGCTGGTGGACGTGCGCCTGACCGAACAGCTCGAGTCAGGCACGATCGAAATCAACGATGGCTGCGTCCGTCTGACGCCGCGCGGCGAGCGGTTGGCCGGCTTCAGCCGATGGTTCCGCGCCAATCTGCTGCCGCGGCATCGCCTGTTGATGGGCGAATACAGCGACGACCTGACCAATCCGTTCCGCAACAGCACGGCGACCGTGGACTACACCTGCCGCTGACGCTTCAGTCGGGCGTGTCAGTCGGGCGTGCGCGAACCCAGCGACAACAGTTCTTCGAAGTACGCGATGGTGCGCCGCAGGCCTTCGTCCAGTTGCACGGTCGGTTCCCAGCCCAGCGTGCTGCGCGCCAGCGTGATGTCCGGCTGGCGCTGCATCGGGTCGTCGGTAGGCAGGGGGCGGAACACCAGCTTTGATCCCGCGCCGGTCAGTTCGATCACCGCTTCCGCCAACTGACGGATGGTGAATTCACCCGGGTTGCCCAGGTTCACCGGCCCGGTGAAACCCGGTTCGGTCGCCATCAGTTTCAAAAAGCCGCTGACCAGGTCGTCCACGTAGCAGAACGAACGCGTCTGCTGGCCTTCGCCGTAAATGGTGATGTCCTCGCCGCGCAGGGCCTGCACGATGAAGTTCGACACCACGCGGCCGTCGTTGGGGTGCATGCGCGGGCCGTAGGTGTTGAAGATGCGCGCGACCTTGATGTCGAGATTGTGCTGGCGGTGGTAATCGAAGAACAAGGTCTCAGCGCAGCGCTTGCCCTCGTCGTAACACGACCTCGGGCCGATCGGGTTCACGTTGCCCCAGTAATCCTCGGTCTGCGGATGCACGCTGGGGTCGCCATAGACTTCGCTGGTGGACGCCTGGAAGATCGGGCAGCCCAGGCGCTTGGCCAGGCCGAGCATGTTGATGGCGCCATGCACCGAGGTCTTGGTGGTCTGCACCGGGTCGTGGCTGTAATGGATTGGCGATGCGGGGCAGGCCAGGTTCCAGATCTCGTCCACTTCCACGTACAGCGGAAAGGTCACGTCGTGGCGCATGAACTCGAAGCGCGGGTTTCCGTGCAAGTGTTCGATATTGCGCTTGCTGCCGGTGAACAGGTTGTCCGCGCAGACCACGTCGTGGCCCAGGTCGAGCAGGCGGTCGATCAGGTGGCTGCCCAGGAAGCCGGCGCCGCCGGTGACCAGGACGCGCTTGCAGCTGTCGTAATTCCTCAATGCCGGCTCCAGAGTCTGTCGTGGGGCCCGACGCTCGATCGATCACTGCCGGGTCCGACCGATTCTAGCAGCCACTGTCCTTAAGTACGGGTACCCGCGCGCGGGGCAGCCGTTACAATACGCACTCAGTTTTCGACGAGACCGGCGCCATGACCGACCCCGCAAGCAACGCCCCGGCCCGCAGCCGCATGGACAAGGTATATCCCTCCGCCGCCGAGGCCCTGCGCGGCGTCGTTGCCGATGGCCAGACCCTCGCCGTCGGCGGCTTCGGCCTGTGCGGCATTCCCGAGGCGTTGATTGCCGCGCTGCGCGACAGCGGGGTCACCGGGCTCACCGCCATTTCCAACAACGCCGGCGTCGATGGCTTCGGCCTGGGCATGCTGCTCAGCA
>MGYJ01000090.1 GCA_001801685.1 Gammaproteobacteria bacterium RIFCSPHIGHO2_12_FULL_63_22
CGCGATCACGCCGATCAAGGGCGCGCCCAGGCTCAGCGCCATCACGTAGACGCGCATGTCAGTTGCTCCCTTGCAGGAATGCGAGGATGTCGCGGGCCGTCTGGCCTTCCAGGCCGGCGCGCAGTCGCATATGGGTGACCACGATCTGCCATCGCCGGTCGGTTTCGGTCTTGGGATCGCGCATGGCATGGCAGCGAGCGCAGTTGTTGGCCCACGCTTGCGCGCCGCGGGCATACGCCGTGCCGCCCGGCGAATCCGCGGCCGCCCCCGCCGACACCGAGGGCATCGCGACAGTCAACGGAGAGGCAGACGCGCCGTTGGCGGCCGACGGTGGCGGTGGGGTCGCGGGAACCGTTCTTAGGTAGTTGACGATGGCCTGCGCATCTTCAGCAGTGAGGACGGGATTGCCGCCTTTGGCGGGCATCGCCATCGGAGATCCCGGCGTCTGGAACCCGTTGAGGATGTTGGTGACCAGTGCGGCGTCCGACTTGCGCAGGCGGGTGGCCAGGTCGGGCACGCCCGGAATGGCTCCTTTGCCGGTGGGGCCATGGCAGGCGACGCAGGTCGACTCGTACAACGCTTTGCCGTCGGCGGCGATCCCAGCAGCCGGCAGGCTCAGGGTTGCGAGCCCGCAGGCCACCGTCAGGGCGCGCAGTCGCCGTGCAGGGGCGGCTGATTCGCGCAGGGGGAATGTGGTCATGGCAGATCTCCTTAGAAGCCGTGGGCCAGTTGCAGCAAGACGCGGTCGGCATCTGCCTCAGCGCTGTCGCTGTCGTTGCGTTCCCAGCTGAGCTTGAGCTGGGTGCCGGGCCGGATCAGATAGTTCAGGCCCAGCGCGGTTTGCTGGAAGGTGGACTCACTGTGCGGCGACTGTGAGTCACCCACGCGCAGCACGGTCTCCCAGCGATCGGCGCCGAAGCGATAGGCGCCCTGTGCGTACCAGGCGCGCCAAGTGCCGCCCTCCGGCGCCACGCTCATCGCCGCGTCGCCCACCCGCTGGCGGATCCACTCGCCGCGTAACGTCACCGCAAGGCTAGCCTGCCAGGCCACGTCGAGACCCTCGACGTTATAGGTGCGTGCGGGCTCGGCCATGCCGGCACCCATCTCCCCAGGGTCGAGCACGACGTCGCCGCGCGTCAGCGAGGCGCCCAGTTCGAGGCGCGGCGACGGCATCCATCCCACGCGGCCGCCCCAGACTCGTTCGCCATCTCGATTGGTCGATGACCCCTCAACATCCAGGTCCAGACCCTCCATGCCTTCCAAGCCCAGACGCGGGCCGTTGGCGAAGTACAGCGCGTAGTTGAGACGGTGGCCGCCCGAGAAGGCGTGGCCGCCGCGCAACTGGACACCGACATCGGTCAGGGGCGCTGCTCCCCCGTGGCCAAAGCCGGCGGGCACCGAAGCGAGTTTGTTGATCCACGACGGATGCAGGTTCTGGAAGAAGTAGCCGACCGGGCTAAGGAACTTCCCGACCACCAGCGCCGAGGAGTCGTTGAGCAACCAGCTCGCGGTGGCGTACTCCAGGCCTGCGGCTTTGCCGCCACGGTCATCGGCCTCGAACTCGGCTTCAGCCTCGAACAAGAAACGCTCACCAACTTGGATGTGGAAAATCGGCGCGAACGTCACTTCGCCGAGCGATCCGGCCTCACCCTGAGTGTCGGTGAACGTGGCGTCGGCGTAGCCAGCGAAGTGGAAGGTGACCTGCGAGTCGTTGGAACCCGGAGCCGCCTTGAGCGGAGCGGCGACGGCCACGGCAGCTGCGAGCAGACTTATCAGCAGCCAGTTGGAGCGATGACCGTTCATCGACCACCTCCGATCCAGCGATGCACGGCGCCGAATAAGGCTCCGGCCACGAAGGCATAGCCGGCGACTGCTAATGTGCCGATCAGCACCGCACCCCAGCGCAGCTGACCGACGGCGGGTGTGAGCTCGGACAGGCTCAGGCCGTGCACGATCACGCCCAGGCCCGCAGCCAGCGCCCCAGGAGCCCAGGCCACGACCAGGGCGCAGCCCACGTATAGCAACGTTGCCGTCACGGCTAGGGACAGCCCACAGCGCAGCGGCGACAAAGAGGCGGTATTCATGATGTTTTCTCCGAAGTCGCGCGACGACCCAACAGGCGCCGCGGTGTGGTTTTGGCCATGGCCCAAGCCTCGCTGGCCGCGATCGCATCGATTAGCGCACACACGTCGTTACCAGACGGCACTGCGTCGGGTAGGCGGGTCCAATGCGCGACGGCTTGTGCCATCCGCTTCTGCAGGGCTAGAAGCTGATCGAGTTGGTCGCGGGTTTCCTTCAGCCGCCGAGTCATGATTTCGCGCACCAGCGGGCACGGGCTCTTGCGTTGGTGACTGCGCCGCAGGATTTCCTCAATCTCGGTCAGCGTGAAGCCCAGGCGCTGCGCGGTGCGGATGAAGTGCAGGCGATGCAGTTCCGTCGTAGAGAACAACTGGTAGCCGGCCTCGGTGTGGCTAGCCGCTCGCAGCAGACCGCGGCGCAGGTAGTTGCGCACCACGTGCACGGTTACGCCGCCTAGTTGCGCCAGGCGCCGCACGGTCATTGGCACATCGGAATTGCACTGATCGGCAGTCATGGCGTGCTTCGGCGTGATCTGCAAAGGACCGTAAACCGGTGTGTCGGACACAGGTCAAGGCGCTTCGCTGAGCGCAGGGCAGCCGCGATGGGCGGCTTAGAGCGGGGGGATCCCATGTCATTGGCCTCACACGAACCGCGGCCCGAAGGCGAAGCGGAAGGAATCGGCGGGACAGGCCGCGCACGCGGCGGCTGCACCGAAGCGACCGATGCCCACAAAGGCACCGGCCCGTCATCGGTGCCGGATCAGATCAACAGGAGGCTGGCGGGGTGGCGCGTAGGTCGGTGCCACGCAGCACGGGGACGCGCTGCGACTGCGGGGGCAGCGTCAGGCAACCGCAGCTGGGCCAAGACCGGCATCAGCGGCACTTGGCCCAAGGTGGGAACGGACAGTAGCCGCGGGGGGTCCTTGCTCAAATCGCCCTGGTTACAATGCGACGCGCACATGGCTGCGTCGTCGCTGACCGGCGCGCCATGACAGGGCGGCAGGTTCTGATCAGCGGGCGTGTGCTGCGCATGATGGGCAGGCTCGAGCGACAAGGACATCGCCGAGATCGCGCAGGCCGGATGAGTGGCGAGCGCCAACTGCGCCCACACCAGCGCCAGCATCGCCAGTAGCGAGAGGGGAGTACGCCAGCGGTGGCGGCGGATGCGGTTCATCGTCAGGCACACCATATCGCGCGTCTCGAGAGCGGCGTTTGACCTGAGTCAAAAGACGTAGTGCTTCGACCCGGAAATTTCGTCTTCACGAGGATACGCCCGCAGCCTATGGGTCAAGTCTGGCACGCTGGCGATTCACGATGCGGCCCGGGCCTGGGAGGACGACGTGCCAACGCCCACGCGATCGCCACGGCCAGCCCAACGATCAGGACCGTCGCCACCGCGATCGGCAATCGCAGGTTGGCGCCCTGAGACAGTATGCCGCCCAGCAGCGGCCCCGCGAATCCACCCAACAGCGCCGCCCGCGATGCGCGCGCGACGGCCCTGCCGTACGCTGCTGGCGGACACTTTCGCGCGGCCAAGGTCAGCAGTGCGGGTACCGCAGCTGCCCCGACAGGGCCCTGCAGGGCACGGATCAATATCAGCGTGGTCAGCGATGGCGGCCACCACTGGGCCAATTGCACAAGGCCCTGTCCCACCAAGCCAATCAGCAGCAGCCAGCGCGCCGGGAATCGGTCCAGAAGCCAACCCTACACTGGCGCGAAGCAACCACCGTCGCTAGTGTGTAGGCCGCCATCAACGCCCCGTCGCGGTGGCCACGCCGCCTCGGGAGTACCTAGCAGGGCTGGCAGCACCGGCAACACCAATCCGTACGCGGTCGCGACCACGAACAACGCCAGTAGCGGCCCGCGTAGAACGCCGAGCACGGATGCGGTCGCGTCGGAATCAATTAGGCGGCACACATGGTCCCTGGGTTCCTTTGGAAGCCGTGCGCTGCGCCTGTGATGCTGGCGCGAACGTCCTTCCGGGCGGGTCGCGGGGCGTGCTCGAACGGAAAGGACGGCCGCTCGCCTTGTAGGGCTTCGTCGCGGGCGCGGAAGCCATCACTACCTAGCGTATGGCGTGCGAGGAATCGATACGAGTCCCGGTCGTGCAGTCGCTGGACGGTCGGCGCTAGTCCACGCGTCAAGGGCCGGTGCGAGTGTGGCGGGGGGCGTGGTTCATCGCCTAGCCTAGGTTGCGCCGAAACACTGCCGCCGCCGCCACGAACAGAGCCAAACCGATGCCCGCCATGGCCGAAGCTTGCGGCCACAACTCGGCCCAGCCGGTGCCTTTGAGGAAGATGCCCAGCAACACTTCCATGTAGTAGCGCAGCGGGCTGAGCAGCGACGCAGCCTGCAGCACCGGCGGCATCGATTCGATCGGCGTCATCGTGCCCGACAGGAACAGCACCGGGAACAGCGCGAAGAACGCAAGCAGCAGCGCCTGCTGCAAGGTGCGGGTCACGGCGGCCACGAACACACCCATCGCGATGGCACTGAGCTGGAAGAGCGCCGCGAGCACCATCAGCGTCACCAGGCTGCCGCGCTGGGGCACGTCGAACGCCGCCACGATCAGCAGCGCCGGGAAGATCGCCAGCAGATTCACGGCCACGGTCGGGATGGTCTTGGCGGCGAACAGCTCCAGCGGGGTGATCGGGGTCACCAGCAATTGCTCGATGGTCCCGTGTTCCTTCTCGCGCACGATCGACGCCGCCGGGATCATAACCCCGACCAGCATCGCGGCCAGGGCCAGCATCGAGAGCACCATGAAGTTTTTGGTCTCTTGCTCGGGGTTGTACCAGACCCGGGGCACGGCCACGGCCTGGCCGGGGCTCGTCCTCACCCCCACCTGCAGCGGGGGACGATCGCCTTCAAACCGCCGCACCACCTGCATGGCGTAGTGACGGGCATTCTCAGCGACATTGGAGTTGGTGCCATCGAGCAGCAGTTGCAGGGTTGGCCGGGTGCCGCGCTGGTAGGCCTGCTCAAAGCCCGGCGGAATGACCCAGACCATGGCCACACGTCCGGCCTGCAGGGCCTGTTCCCCCCGACGGGGTTGGTCGCTCACCTCGCGCAGTTCAAAGGTCTCGGTCGCCTTCAGCAAGGCCACCAGGTGCCGGCTGGCCACGCTCTGGTCCTGGTCCACCACCGCCACCGGAAGTTCGCGAATCTCGAAGGTCAATGCCAGCGTGCACATCACCGCTTCGACGGTGTACAGGAACAGAATCAGGAACAGCACAGTGCGGTCACGCAACACTTGCGTCACTTCCTTGCGCAGCAGGCCGACAAACCGCCCGCTCACGACGCCACCTTTTGGCGCAGCCGCCACGCCGCGAAGACAAACACCACCGCCGTGTACAGTGCCAGCCACGCTAGGTTGGGCGCCAGCGCCACCAACCCAGCATCCTTGAGCACCACGTCGCGCGAGATTTCGACGAAATAGCTCGCCGGCACCAGAGTGCTGTAGAGCTGCAGCATCAGCGGCATCGTGAACACCGGGAACAGGAAGCCCGAGAACAGGAACGACGGCATCAGGCTGACGATCAGCGCCACCAGCATGGCGCTGAGCTGGGTCCTGGTCACGGTCGAGACCAGCAAGCCGATGCCGACGGTGGTGAGCACGTACACCGCCGACGCGGCCGCCAGCAAGGCCGGGCTGCCGGCGAACGGCACGTCGAACCACACGATGCCCACGCCCACCAGCAGCGCCATTTCCAGCAGCGCGACCCCGGCATAGGGCAGGAGCTTGGCCAGCACGAATTCCGCTGAGGTCACCGGCGAGGCATAGATCTGCTCGATCGTGCCCGACTCCTTCTCGCGCACGATCGCCAACGCCGTGAGCAGGGGCGGGAACGCCATCAGGATCACGGCAAACAGCCCCGGCACGACGAAGTTCGCGCTGCGCAGGCCAGGGTTGTACCAGACCCGGACTTGGGTCTCGATACGTTGGCGCGGCGCCGCTGGGTAGCTGGCGACGATGGCTTCGGCGTAGCCCAAGGCCAGCGCGGCACTGGAGGCGAACGCGCCGTCCACCAGCAACTGCACCGGCGCCTCCTCGCCGCGCAGCAAGGCCCGCTGGAAGCGGCGCGGGACAACCAGCACCACCCGGACCTGGCCACGCTGCAGCGCCTGCTCGGCCTGGCGCGTTGTGTCGAACGCGTGGCTTTGCTCAAAGTAGCCCGTGGCCGTGAACCGATCCACCAGTTCCCGGCTCGCCGGGGACCGGTCTTCGTCCAGGACGCCCAGGCGGATGTTGTTGACATCCAAGGTGACGGCATAGCCGAACAGAAACAGCATCACCAGCGGCATCAGGATCGCCAGGCCGATGGTCAGCGGATCGCGCGCCAACTCCCGGCACTCTTTGCCCATCAGCGCCAGGACGCGCCGGCGGTTCATGCGGCGGCTCCGGTCTGCGCCGTGGCGTGGGCGATGGCCTGCACGAACACCGTCTCCACCGAGGCGTCCGCCGACTGACCTGTCTGGGCGCGCAAGGCGTCGAGCGTGCCCCAGCCGATCAGCGCGCCCTGGTGCATCAGGCCGATGCGGTCGCAGTAGGCCGCCTCGTCCAGGTAGTGGGTGGTGACCAGGATGCACATGCCGCCCTGGGCCAAGCGCCGGATCAGCCACCAGAACCGGTAGCGCGCCAAGGGGTCCACACCGGAAGTCGGCTCGTCCAGGAACAGCACCGCCGGCTGGTGCAGGATGGCGCAGGCCAAGGCCAGCCGCTGGCGCTCGGCCCCGGACAGCGCCGCGACGAGTCGCTCCGACTCCAGGGTCAGTCCAAGTTGCGCGGTCGCCTGCGCGATCGCGTGGCGGGCCCGTTCACCGCGTAGGCCGTAGGCGCTGGCGAAGAAATCGAGGTTCTCCTGCGCCGTCAGGTCCAGGTAGAGCGAAAAGCGTTGGGACATGTAGCCGATGCGCTCGCGCACAGCGGCGATTTGGCCGGGCAGCGACAAGCCTGCGACCTGCGCATGGCCTTCGGCGAAGGGCACCAGGCCACAAAGGCCCCGGATCAAGGTGGTCTTGCCGGCGCCGTTGGGCCCGAGTAGGGCGAGCAACTCGCCCGGCTGGATCGACAGCGACACCCGATTCACGGCCCGGAAGCCCCCAAACACGACCGACACGTCGCGGGTCGCCAGGCCGGGGCCGGACGCCGCAAGGGTCACCGGCGGCAACGTCGCCGGTGTTTCGGGTTCCATCGCCGTGTCATGCAGGACGAACACGTCCTCGAGCACAGGCTCCGCCGGCCGACTGCCAGGGACCGACGGCGCGGCGGGATCGCGGGATTGGAAACGGGCCCGGTCGGGCAAGACCTGCAGGCCGCGGACCTGCGGGTGGGCGCGCAACGCAGGCAAGCGCTGCGCGAGGTCGGCCCCCCGCACCTCGTAGACGCGACCCGCCGCTTGGGCCCGTAGACCTGCCGGCGTGTCCAACGCGAGAGACTGGCCGTCGCGAAGCAGCAGGACCCGGTCGCAGCGCTCGGCTTCGTCCATGTAGGACGTCGCCACAATCGTGGTCACGCCGGTCGCGCGGTACTGGGCGAGCATTGTCCACAGTTCCCGCCGCGACAGCGGGTCCACGCCCAGCCCCGGTTCATCGAGGATCAGCAGCTGCGGGGAGTGGATCAGGTTCGTACACAGCGACAACTTCTTGCGCATACCGCCCGAGAGCTTGCCCGACAGGCGCTCAGTGAACCGGGCGAGACCGGCCATGGCCAGCAACTGCGCCCGGCGCGGACCGTAGTCGGCGTCGCTGACGCCCCGCAGCGTGGCCGCCAGCCGCAGGTTCTCCTCGACGGTCAGGCGGTCGTACAGGGTGAAGCCCTGGGTCATGTACCCCAGGCCCGCAGCGATGCGCTTGCTGTCCCGGCGCGAATCGCCGCCCAGGACCGTGCAGGACCCCTCACTGGGATCCAGGATGGCCGCGAACATCTGCAGCAGCGTGGTCTTGCCGGCGCCATCGGCGCCGACGACCCCCAAGGTCTCGCCCGGGACCAGCGACAGGGTGATGCCCCGCACCGCCCAACGCGGGCCAAACCGCCGGCCCAGGCCCTGAGCGACGAGGCGAGCGTCCGGCGTCACTGCGGCACGCGCAACGGCGTGGGCCACGGCGCCTGCTCGTCCCAGCGTATCCAGGCATCCGCCGGCATGCCCGGCTTGAGCTGCTGCTCGGCGTTGTCGATCATCAGCGTCACGCCATAGACCATCTGTGCCCGCTCATCGGGCACGTGGATATCGCGCGGGGTGAACTGGGCATAGGGATCAACCCGGGCGACGGTCGCCGGAAACGTCTGGTCCGGGTAGGCATCGACCCGCACCTGCGCGGTGTGGCCGAGCTTGACCCGGCCCGCGTCGTTGGCGGCCAAATACACCTTGAGCTCGATGCGTCGCAGATCCGCCAGCAGCGCCAAGGGCTGGCCTGGCTGGATCACCTCTCCGATCTCGACGCCGCGCACCAGCACGGTGCCGTTCTGCGGCGCCTTGACCTCGGTGCGGCTGACGTTGGTCTGGGCCAGCCGCACCCGCGACTCCACGCTGCTCACTTGCGCCTGCAGGCTCGCCCGCTGTGCCCGCAGCCGCCCCAATTCGCCTTCGGCCTGGTTGACCGCATCGTTGGCGCTATCGAGTTCCCGGGCCGTCGCAATCTGGGTGGTGACCAGGCGCTCGATCCGCGCGCGTTGCTGGCGGGTCGTCTCGACGTGGTGCCGCCAGGAGATGATCTGGGCCTCTAGCGCCGCCACACTGGCCCGGATCGCCTGCGCCTCCTCCTGCACGCTGCTGAGCTGGTCCTGTGTGGTCACCGGATCGATCACCAGCAACACGTCTCCGGCCTGGACCGGTTGCCCCTCCACCAGCCGCTGCTGGACCACCCGGCCGCCGGTCTCGGCGGCCAGGCGCACTTCCGTGGCTTCCACGTGGCCGCTGGCGTACGCAAACCCGGTCGGTAAGGGCGGCACCCGCAGCCACTGATAGGCGAGCGCGGCGCCTCCTGCCAGAACGACCACGGCCAACAGACTCCAAACGATTCGACGTCGCATCATGCGGCCCTCCTTGGATGGCCCAGGGCACGGCGGTCCATCACGGACCGCTGTGTAGGTTGTCGTACACCACGTCGAACCGCTCGACGCGCTCCCCTCTTCGCACCTCAATGCGGAAGCGATGATGGCGACCTTTCGCGATGACGAAGGTCGTCCCGAACGACAGCGCGTCTCCCAACGGCATCGGCTCGAGCACCTTGCTCATCGCCACGCCCTTGGGCGGGGTATGCCGTACGGTCACCGTGGCCTGCGTGATGCGCTGGCCGGTCGGAGTATCAAACAGCGCGACAACCAGGTGGTGGGTGTCGGACGCGGGGCGGGCCGCGCCGTGCACTTCCGGCGCGGGCGGGTGCGCCGCGAGGGTGGCTTGGGACAGCACAGCGGGGACCACGCCGTAGTAGAGCGTGATCCGCTCGTTCTGCTGACGCTGGTCCGTGGGCGCCGCCTGGGCCGCCCCTGCGACCGCCACCGCCACCGCCACCGCTCCCATCACGGCCCACCTCAGGCGCCGAGCGTGGCCACCCGCTCCGCGCGCCTGGCTCATGCGGACACCGCCTGCCGGCGCCGGGCCGGAATGAACGCCGGTGTCGACGCCAGGTAGCGCGAATAGGACTGACCGAAACGAGCCAGGCTGTCGCCCTCCTCCGCCTTGGACAGACGCCAGTAGGCGATAACCAGGATCGGGAACATCGCCAGCGTGATCAGGGTCGGCCACTGAAGCAGGAAGCCGAACATGATCAGCACGAAAGCGACGTACTGCGGATGGCGGATGCGGGCGTAGGGCCCGGTGGCGGCCATCTCGCCCAACCGCTGGGCGCGGTAGAGCACCGCCCAGGCGCTGGACAGCAGCCAGAACCCCCAGACGATGAACACCATGCTCAGGATGTGGAATGGTCCGAAGTGCGGATTGGCTCGCCAGCCCAACATCATCTCGAACAGGTGGCCGGCGTCATGCGAGAGCCAGTTCACCTCCGGGAAGCGGCTGCTCAACCAGCCCGACAGGAAATACAGCGACAGCGGAAAGCCGTACATCTCGGCAAACAGCGCGACGATGAACGCGGAGTACATCCCGAAGCTGTGCCAATCGCGGCGCGTCGACGGGGTGTAGAAGGTGTAGGCGAAGAAGATGAAGAGCGCGGCATTGAGGACCGCCAAGGTCCACAAGCCATAACCGGATCCACTGGACATAACTGTCTCCTCGTTCAATGTGGGTGGCCGCCACGCGGGCGGTCGTCGGGGGTGGGCGCGGGGCGATCGGGCGTCGGTGCGGGTGCCGGTGGCTCCGGCGACTCACCATGGCGGTGACCGCCGTGGCGATGGCCTGCGTGCATGCCCAGGTGCAGGGCGAAGAACGCGCCGATCAGGACGTAGGGCAGGGTGCCAAACAGATGCGTGCCGTGCTCGACGAGCAGGAAAAAGCCGGCAATGGCCAGGAAGCCCAAAAAGGCCAGCCGTATCCACCATGGCGCAGGGGAGCGCAGAGGTGGGTGAGGGTGCGGGTCGTGACGAGACATGGCGAACTCCTGGCGCGAGATGGAAAGCACCTGAGGCAGGGGAACACGGGAGCCGCCCGCCGTCCCTGGCGACCTGCCCGGGCGGCGAGACAGCCCCCGGCATCGGCAACGCACACAGTCCGGCCGTCGCCACGCGGCGCGGGCTGCCGAGGGTGAAGGAAACCTAACGCCGCGTGTTGCCCGCGGGTCGAGGGCGTCGCACCGGCCGCTCATCGCGCCCGCTCTTGTGCGGCCGCGGACACCGCATGTGACCCCACTAGTTCCCGGCGCTTGACCAGCGCATAAATCACCGGAATCACCACCAGGGTCAGGATTGTGGACGACACCATGCCGCCGACCATCGGGGCGGCGATGCGGCGCATGACTTCCGACCCGGTTCCGGTGCTCCACATGATAGGCAGCAGGCCGGCCATGATCGCCGTCACCGTCATCAGCTTGGGCCGGACGCGCTCCACCGCGCCTTCGACGATGGCCGCCTGGAGATCGTCCAGACCCAGGTCCTTGCCCTGTGCCTTACGCTTTTCGGAAAGCGCAACCAACGCGTGATCAAGATAGATCAGCATGATCACGCCGGTCTCGGCGGCGACGCCGGCCAGCGCGATAAAGCCCACCGCGACGGCGACGCTCAGGTTGTAGTCCAGCGCCCACATCAACCAAACGCCGCCGACCAGGGCGAACGGCACTGAAAGCATCACGATCAGCGATTCGGTGACGCGTCGAAAGTTGAGATAGAGCAGCAGGAAGATCAAAGCCAGCGTTACTGGCACGACCACCTTCATTTTCGCGATCGCCCGCTGCATGTACTCGTACTGGCCGCTCCAGGTCGCGTAGTAACCGGGTGGAAAGGTGACCGACTTGGCGACGGCGTCCTGCGCCGCCCGTACATACGCGCCCAGATCGCTGTTGCGGGTATCCACGTAGATGTAGGCCGACAGCAGCGCATTCTCGGTGCGAATCGATGGCGCGCCCTTGCGCACCGAGACCGTGGCCAATTCACCCAAGGGCACCTGCGCGCCGGCCATGGTCGAAACCAGAACATCCCGGGCGATGGCTTGCGGGTCGTCACGCAGCTCCCGCGGATAACGCACGATCACGCCAAAGCGCTCTCGGCCTTCCACCGTGGTGGTCACCATCTCGCCGCCCAACGACGCGGCGATCACGTCCTGCACTTCGCCCACAGTCAGGCCGTAGCGTGCCAGCTGCCGCAGGTCGGGTTCGACGTCGAGGTAATAGCCGCCAGTCAAGCGCTCGGCATAGGCGCTGGTCGTGCCCGGCACCGCGCGCACGGCGCTTTCGATCTGTTTGGCGAGGCGCTCCATCTCCGCCAGGTCGGTGCCGAATACCTTGATGCCGATCGGTGTTCGAATACCGGTCGAGAGCATGTCGGTGCGCGCCTTGATCGGCATCGTCCACGCATTTGCCACCCCGGGAAACTGCAGCGCCGTATCCATTTCGGCGATCAGCTTGTCGACGCTCATGCCGTCGCGCCATTCGGACTCGGGTTTGAGGTTGATGACCGTCTCGAACATTTCCAGTGGCGCCGGATCCGTTGCGGTCAGCGCGCGTCCGGCCTTGCCAAACACCGATTCGACTTCGGGAAAGGATTTGATGATGCGATCCTGTTGCTGCAGCAATTCGGCCGCCTTGGTCACCGACATGCCCGGTAGCGAGGCCGGCATGTAGAGCAGTGTGCCTTCGTTGAGCGTGGGCATGAATTCGCTGCCCAGGCGGGATGCCGGCCACAGGCTGAGCAGCAGGACCAGCGCCGCCGCGCCCAGGGTCACGCGCTTGTGCCTGAGCACGAACGCAATCACCGGCCGATACAGCGCGATCAAGAATCGGTTCACGGGATTTTTTTGTTCCGGCAGGATCTTGCCGCGCACGAACAGCAGCATCAGCACCGGCACTAGCGTCACCGAGAGCAGGGCACCGCCGGCCATCGAGAAGGTCTTGGTGAAGGCCAGCGGGCGGAACAAGCGACCCTCCTGGGCTTCCAGGGCGAATACCGGCAGGAAGGACACGGTGATGATCAACAGGCTGAAGAACAGCGCCGGACCAACCTCGCGGCAGGAATCGATGATCAACTGGAGCCGCGATCGGCTACCGTCGTCGCGTTCGATGTGCTTGTGTGCATTCTCGATCATGACGATCGCTGCATCGACCATCGCGCCGATGGCAATCGCGATGCCGCCCAGGCTCATGATGTTGGAGTTCATGCCGAGCGCGCGCATCGCGATGAACGCAATCAGCACGCCGATTGGCAGCATGACGATGGCGACCAGCGCGCTGCGGGCGTGAAAAAGGAAGATCATGCAAACCAGCGCGACAATGATGCTTTCCTCGATCAAGGTCTTGCGCAGCGTAGCGATGGCGCGATGGATCAAGTCGGATCGATCGTAGACCGGTCGCATGCTGACGCCCGCCGGTAGCCCCGCCTGGATGTCGGCAATTTTCTGCTTGAGGCCATGGATGACTGACAAAGCATTCTCGCCGTAACGGGCAATAGCGATGCCAGCGACGGTCTCGCCTTCGCCGTTGAGTTCAGCGATCCCGCGGCGCTCATCGGGGACCAGCTCGACGTGGGCGATGTCACCGATTAGCACCGGGGTGCCGCTCTCTGACTTGAGGACCAGGTTTTCGATGTCGCCGATGCCTTTCAGGTAGCCGCGGCCACGGACCATGTATTCGGTCTCAGTCATCTCGATAACGCGGCCGCCGACATCGCGATTGCTTTGCGCGATCACTTCCGAGATGCGCGACAGCGGCACGCCGTACTGGCGCAGCTTGCCCGGGTCCACGGTGACCGAGTACTGGCGCACGAAGCCACCGACGCTGGCGACTTCGGCAACGCCGGGCGCCTTGGTCAGCTGGTAGCGAACATACCAGTCCTGGATTGCGCGCAATTCGTCGAGGGATTTTTGCTTGCCTTCAAGCGCGTACTGATAGACCCAGCCCACGCCCGTGGCGTCCGGCCCGAGCGTTGGCGTCACTCCCTCTGGCAGCTTCTTGGAGGCGAAATTGAGGTATTCCAGCACGCGCGATCGTGCCCAGTAGACGTCCGTGCCGTCTTCGAAGATCACATACACAAACGAGGCGCCGAAGAACGAGAAACCGCGGACGACCTTGGAGCGCGGCACCGCCAGCATGGCCGTGGTTAGCGGGTAGGTGACCTGGTCTTCAACCACCTGTGGCGCCTGGCCCGGCACTTCGGTGAACACGATGACCTGCACGTCGGACAGGTCGGGCAGCGCATCCAACGGCGTGTTGACGACGGCGTAGATGCCGCCGGCCGTGATGGCGGTCGCCATCACCAGCACGAGGAAGACATTGCGCACCGACCATTCGATCAATCGCGACAGCATGTCAACGCTCCGCCTGGTTTTTGGCCGCAGCGGGCTTTGCAGGCGTGGCCGCATGGCCCTGGTGTGCGCTTAGGCCCTGCAACGCCGACTGCAGGTTGCTCTCGGCATCGATCAGAAAGTTGGCCGAGACCACCACGCGTTCGCCTTCCCGGACACCATCGCGAATTTCGATCAGGTCTCCCGCGCGTTCACCGATCACAACCGACCGCGGTTCGAAGCGGCCCTCGGCTACTTGCACCAGCACCAATTGCCGCTTGCCACTGTCGAGTACGGCCGAACGGGGCACGGTCAACACCGCCGGGGACGCGTCCCGCGTCACCGTGAGATCACCAAACAAGCCGGGACGCAGCAAGCCGTCGGGATTGGGTAGTTCAACTCGCACCGCCAACGTCCGCGTTATCGCGTCGATGACCGGCTGCACGAAGGTCACCTTGCCTTCAAAGGATCGCCCGGGCAGGGTCGACGACTGGAATGTCGCGGGCTGGCCGATGGCGACTGCGGCGGCGCTCGAAGCGGGCACGTTGGCGATTAACCACACGCTGGACAGGTCAGCCAGCCGCAGTATGGTTTCGCCGGGCGCGAAGCGAGCGCCCTGGGTGACCAGCTTTTCCATTACCACCGCATCAGCAGGAGCAGTGAGCACGAGGTTGCCCGCGCTGTCCGAATTCCCGGCGCGCGTCGATTGCGCGGCAACGACATCCCAATTACGCAATCGTGCCTGGGCCGCATCGCGCAGGTTGCGCATCATTGCGGCGCTGGCCGGATCGCTCGCTGCGAGTTTGCGGGCAGCGGCGTCGGCGACGCGATACTCGTTCTGCGCCGCGATCAGCTGCGGACTATAGATCGACAGCAAGGGCTGGCCTCGCCGCACCGACATGCCGGTTTGATTGGCGTACAGGCGCTCGACCCAGCCCTCGAACTTCGGCGCGATCGCATATTGGCGAGTTTCATCGACCTGCACCGTAGCGCTGGCGCGTAGCGACGGCGACAGCCCGCGTAGGCGCACCGGTTGGGTGCGGACGCCGAGTTTCTGGATCTTTTCCGGGGACAGGGCCACCGTTCCGGGCGTCGCGGGCGCTTCGCCGCCCTCGAAAACGGCGATGTAGTCCATGCCCATGGCGTCTTTCTTCGGTACCGGCGAGTTATCGGCAAGCCCCATCGGGTTGCGGTAGTACAACACCTTACGTGCTTGCTCGACGGGAGCGGTCGAAGGTGAGCTTTCGGCGCTGGATCGCGTGCTGCGGCCGACGATCCAACCCGCGGTCAGCGCCAGTAGCACCAGCGCGGATACGACAAGCCAGTGGCGAGCTTTCATTGCGTGTCTCCGTTGATGGCGCGAACTTCGGCCGCACCCATGAGTTCGTCGCGAAGCGCATCCACGCGCGCGAGGTCGGCACCCTGCCATTCGCGCAAGGCATCGAGCAGTGTTCCGAAGTCGACTTCGCCGACCTGGTAACTCGCCAACGCCGATCGGAAATTCGCATCCGCCTGTGTGAGCAGCGTTGTCTCGATCAACTGTCGCTGTTCGCGGGCACCGGTCCAGCGCGCCCAGGCGGCGCCCAGGTTGGCCGCGAGGTCTCGGCGCACGCCATCGGAGCGGGCAAGCGCCGCGTCTTCGAGCAGGCGCGATTCCCGTTCGCGCTCGCGACGGGCGCGCTGCTGGAACGGGATTTCCACTTCGAACATCAACTCGTAACTGTCTAACTTGTCGCCGCGCTGCATAGCGCCGACGCCGACGGTGAGGTCCGGAAAACGGTTGCGACGTTGCAGCTCGACGTTTCGATTGGCCGCAGCGGCTATCGCCGCGCTAGCTTGCACGGCGGGGTGGGTGCCGCGCTCAAGCGTCTGCAATGCCGTCGTCAGGCTGCCGTCTTCGACCGGGAGTACGGGTGCACCACCAGGCTCAGCAAGCGGCGCATTGGCGCGGCGTCCGAGCACGGCATTCAAGGCCGCCATCGCCTGCCGCCGCTGGGCCAGCCTTTCGATGCGTTCGCGCTGCATCACCGTGCGTTCGACCTGCGCCCGGATCGAATCCTGCTGGGCCGCCATGCCCAAGGCGTAGCGAACGCCGGCGACGTCCTGCACCTGTTCGAGCAACGCGATCACGCGGTCGATCACGGTGACGGCTTCGCGGCCGTGCCAGTAACGCACGTAGCCCTGTTCCGCCTGGGCCAGCAGTTCCAGCGCCGTGGCGTCGCGCTCGAAGCGCAGCGACTCGGCTTCGCGGCGGGCGACATCGCGAGACAACTCGCGCTTGCCCCAGAGTGGAAAGCGCTGTTTCACCTGATAAGTAGTCGAGCCGACATTGCCCGGCAGGAAAAATCGCTGATCGGGATCGATTTCGCGTAGTTCAATCGAGGCCATCGGGTCGGGCAGGGCGCCGGCAGGCAGCACGCGTGCCTCGGCAGCGTCTGCGTCGAATTGCATGGCGCGCAATTTGGGGTTGTTCGCGACTAGCCATTCCCTGATCGAGGCGAGATCCTTGCCTGGATAGGGCTCAGCCGCTTGGGTGTCTTGAGGCCCCGCAAGCGACCAGGCGAGCACCAGGCCGAGAAGCACGCGAACCGCTGGAATTGCTGAAAATGCCATATCTCTTGCCTTGCACGGCCCGCCAATCGAAACGACGGCGGAGCAACTGCGGGAAGGGCGGCAAGCCGTGCACAGACGGCCGAGCCGATGCAGGAATTGGCAGGCGCTGCAAGGCACCCGCCAAACATCGGTCAGGGATTAAATCAACAACAGGTGGGCAGGATGCACTGTAGGTCGATGCCACGAGATTGGCGGCGGCAGCTCAGCGCAACTAGCGCGCCCGACGTCCAAACGCACGACTGCCGAGCACGCAAAAACCGACGCGGCCGCCATGAAAGGGACGGGAGGAACTCGCCCCACGTCGTTGCTCTGGTCGCCCTGGCTGCAATGCGCATCGCACGCGCTTGACTGCTTGACCGGCGGTACGGCGTGGCAATCGTGCTCGACGGCCGTCGAAACGGGGGCCTTCGCCAAGGCCAAATTGCCTATCGAACAAATCGAATGACTGGCCAGGATGGCCTGCGACCAGAGCAGCGCAACGATCACGACAATCGAAAGTCGGAAGCGCAGACGGTGGCGGCGGAATACGTTCATGGCAAGGTAAAGACTACACTCCTTGAGGATGAGTTCCCTGATCTGGATCAAATCCTAGCGGGGCGGCGACCGGCGACTTGACCCGGAGTAGAGTAGCCGTTGACGGCGAGAGAGGCCCTGATTGTCCATGAACCCGCACCCGGTCCCGATAAAACCGAACCCTTGCTCGAACAGTTGTGCGCCCAATTCCTCGGCCGAGGCGTTAAATCGCGATTGTTTTTGCCTGGCAGTGGACCCGCGGGAGTTGCACAAGGAACTGGAAGCTGTACTCGGCGCGCACGGCGTGCCGGTATCCCTGGCCGACTCGCATCCACATTTGTTCTCGGCGCTACCATTCTACGTATCGAGTCAGCACATTACGCAGACAGCGGAAGTCGTTGCTGCGATCGAGGAAGTGGTTGCTGCCAGCGATTACCAGTCCACCGTCATGTCATGGGCTCCCGCGATTGCCCAGTTCGATCCGGGGTCGCCAGGAGGGCTGCTGGGATTGGACTTTCATCTCGGGATCAGCGGGCCACGGCTAATCGAAATCAACACGAACCCGGGGGGCGTGCTCCTCAATGCCATTCTCGGTCAGGCCCAACATGCCTGCATGCCCGATCTGACGGTTCCACCGAATGACTCGGAGCACGTCGAAGAAGCAGTTCTACAAGCAGTACTGACCGAATGGCAACTGCAACGCGGTTCGATCCCGCTGCGATTCATCGCCATCGTCGATGAAGCGCCGAAGCGGCAATACCTTTACCCGGAATTCGTATTGTTTCGAGAGCTCTTTCTTCGCCACGGCTACAGCGCCGAAATTTGCGGTCCGGAGGAACTGAGCCGCAAGGAGAATCGATTGTGGTTACGCGATCATCCGGTTGATTTTGTCTACAACAGGCTGACGGATTTTGCCTTGCAGCAGACCGCCAGCGAAGTGCTGCGAGCCGCCTACCTGAGCGCCGAGGTTGCATTGAGCCCGCATCCACGCTCCCACGCGCTGTATGCGGACAAGCGAAACCTGAGCGTGCTTGGCAACCGCGATCTTCTTCAGGCTTTTGGGGCCAGCCAGGCAGCCATCGACATCCTGATGGCTGCGATCCCGCTGACTCAATTGCTGACACCTGAGAATCGCGAGGCGATGTGGGGCAATCGTCGTCGGCTATTCTTCAAACCCGCCGCGGGATTTGGCAGCAAGGCCAGCTACCGCGGCGACAAGCTGACCCGTCGGGTATGGGAAGAGATCGCAGCCGGCGCCTACGTTGCTCAGGAAATCGTGGCGCCGAGCGAACGCCACGTCGCATCCGGCGCGGATCCGCTCAAGGTCGATATCCGCTGCTATGCCTATCGGGGCAAGGTGCTGCTGTATGCCGCGCGGATGTATCAGGGACAGACTACGAACTTCCGGACGGTTGGCGGCGGGTTCGCACCCGTGCTCACGAGTCGGGAAGGGCGGGTCCAGGATTGAGCTCATGGCTATATCCGCAGCACGATTGCTCTTGCTGGATCGGCGAGCATCCGAACGAGCCGACAACACGCAGCAGTCACCGTGGTCGATTGTGGTGAACTGGGCACTGCTTCTTTACGGGTTTCGGTCTTCCCAGATGAAGCATCCGATTTCCCGTTCACCGTTCACCGTGCTACTCGGCAGCTCGAAAGCGGACAAGGTCAGCGACTTGCTGACGCCTTATTGTCAGGTCGACGAATAGCGTCCGATCCGGTACGAATATCGTGCCGAGTTCGTTGGGCGCGATTTTGACGCTGCCGATGTCGTCATAGGCGATCGTGGAATAGCCGACCGAGCCGGTGTCGCGGATCTCGGGACTGGCTGTGATGCTCAGGTGCAGAGGCCGCAATTGGTCTAGCAACAGCGAATGCAGTGCATCGCAGTTGAACTTCAAGCTGCGGCATGCCGGGTTGATCTGGTTGGTATGCACACTGGTGAGGACCTCGCGCTGGATTATTTCGGTCAGAGCCTTATCTTCGCTGTCGCTATTCAACCTTTTGGCGAACGCTTCGAAGAAGTAGTCGCCGACATTGCTGTGCTGATCGTCCCTAACCCAGAGCACTGTGTTCTGGTAGCCCTGGGTGTAACTGGCTTTTGCCTCATCTCTTCGATACTCGGCGTTTCGTTGGGCGAGCGTCGCGCCGTACGCCACGAAACCATTGTCTTCGACGGTCAGGGCTGAGCGCATCATCTCCAAGGCGTCGGGGTGCTTCGGGCCGCTATCCTTGCAAGCGATTGTGCTGTGGTTGTCCCCCGGCACCCGGCAGAACGCAGTCTCGCCGTTAGCTGCCAAGTGCATAGGCACTGGTTTCCTCGCGTCCGTCGCGAAGTCGAGCGCCAGTAGACCGGGATTTAGGTTTGCAGATGAGACCAGTACAGTTCCGTCTGAACCCGGCGTATTGGCGGCAGCGGCGATGCCCGAGTAGCCCCTCGTGCCTACCAGCACGGTCGCCAGGACGCGACCCGGGCCGTACCAGCGATTGGCCGGGTCGAATCGGTCGATCATCGCCAACCGGCGAGTAAAGGGGCTTGCTAGTTCCAATCCGCGCAAGATCTGTTTGCCGGTGTGAAACACCCGCTTCGACTTGTACCCTTTGGCGATACGACCCAGAAAGCTGATGCCCTTATGCGCCAAGGGCGAGCCAAAGTTGGCGGGAGCCAACATCAGCAACCGATGCAGCGGGTTGGTTTCCGGTTTGAAGAAGCGCGTCATCCAGGACCGCGCCACCAAGGCGCCAGTACTGTGCACGATCATGTCAACCGATCGCGGTGTGCGGGGCAACCTGGCCTCATTCCAAGCCCGGTCCATCGCCCGAATGATGTCGTCGAAAGTGACATCGTCGTCCATAGTGACGTAGTCGCCCAAATAAATTGGCCTGATCGGCCCGGGCAAGTTCAGGGCGCGCAGCCGTTTGGTCAACGTCTGGAACGAGCGCGATTCGTCGCTCCAACCATGCAGGATGACAATCATGAGCCTCCCCTCGAAGCAGAAATTCCCGGGCGATTCGGAGGCACGTCCGGCTCAGGTTAGTGCCGTAGCTCAAAGCCTGGGAATTATCAGAGCATACTTTGCTGACTGCGACTAGGCGCCATAGAAGCGCTTGACTGCTTCCACATTTTGGAGCGACTTCGGGCGGTATGGCTCAACACTCGAACAGTGCTTTACCGAGCCAAGTTCGAATCGTTCGATGACTGACGGATGCAATTTCGCACCGGGATCAATCTTTCGAGGTGCGGCCTTCCACCCAACCCAGCGGTTCAGCCGTCCCAGTCGATCACTCCTAGCATTAACTTCGCAGTGCTGCAGGCCATCGGCTCGAGGAAACAAGTGAAGTTTTCGCGTATCAATCGCCATGGGAAACGGAATGGCAGTAGCTTCATCGATCATCCATTTCAACGCGATATCAGACAGTCGAGACTCATTTTCCGAGTAGCTTCCGCCGATATCCGAGTGATTTCCCGCAAACCAAACTTGCTTGAGCCACACGATGGGGTCATTTGCATGGGCCAGCACATCGGCACTGTGTCCCCAACCAACTTGAGCGAAGTCAACGCGCGTCTCGTCGATGGCAAGCGCCTGCCGCGCATACCCTGTGCGCGGGTCCAACGACCGATCATAGTTACGCAGTCGCCAATTCGCATAGTGGGTACGTGCCTTGATCCCAGAATCCAGCGCGTCAAACACCTTTCGTCGAGCTCGCAAAAGTCGAAACGCAGTCCAGGCCATAACCGATAGGATTGCTCCAACGAAAAGTGGGATCCAAGCCACGCCAACAACGACACCAACAATCCGCGCTAACACAAGCGATCCGAAGAGCGCAACGGCCGCAATCAATGCAATGAATAGGATGCGACGCCTGCCTGAGCTGCCGAGTGCGGCCACTGTGTCGAACACACCAATGAATTCTGGGGCGACATTGCCGCGCTCACTTGAACCCGGCGGAACGCCGATCTCTTCCGATTGATACTCAACCCGAAAGCGCCGAGCCAGTTCTTCGCGCTCGGGTTCAAAATCCTCACGTTTATGCCCAGCGCCGTGTTCATAGACGTGCCGAACCGCGCGCTCGGCAATCTTTCTCAAAGCCTTGCCGCCAGCCGGCAAAACGCCGCCATGCTTGATCGAGGGTGGCACGCCGCACAGGTTCAGGACATTGGCCAAACTTCGGATGGTGTAGGCACCCCGACTGAATCCGAAGAGATAGATTCGATCGCCCGGTTCGTACAGTTGAAGTAGGGCTTCGTAGCAATCGATGATGTTCTCAGTAATGCCCGAGCCCGCGAGACTGCCCAACCCCTGCAGCACGCGATCTAGCAGTTTTATTCTTAGACCTGATGCCTCGCTTTGCGTGCCCAAACCTGGATCGTAGAAGGCGACTTGCTCGGCAGGATCGATCTCGTTTTCAACGCTCACCCGAGTTGCCCTGTACAGCTTGTAGACGTTACTCAAGTTCTGGTCCGGCCGTATTCCGCCGGCTTGGCCCGTTCCATCTGAAAAGATCAAGATATTCTTGGGCATATCATCCAGTCCTAAATGTTTGTCCAGACGTGTAATGGTTGCGCGGACCGAGCGCGCGGAGGAGGTCGCTAGTCTTTCGCGGCCCCCACTAAGGCCCACACATAGAAGGGATCAGCATCAGGCGTGGGCATGAGCGTGACCGAATTGACGAGAACCTTGGAATCGCGGGGGAGGCGCCCAGCTTGATATTCGGCTGCGGTTTCCGGTCGGTAGCCCCATGGCGGGTCGAGGATGCGGTTGCATCGTTGTGCCGGCACCGCCGCCCCATAACCGGATACGAGTAGCGAAAGTTCCTTCGTAGTGATGATGTAATCACCCTTGTCGGGGATCGGTGACTTCTGTCCTCCGCTCGCTGGAAGCCGGAATCCAGGCGGAAGCTCATAGTTGGACCGCGACTTGCTGAAGCGTCCAAGATAGATCCACGCCAGGTTGCACGGAAGTTCGCTTCGAGTGACTGCGTGCCCGCCGTCGTCAGTGCTCGTCCTGTCTTGAAAGAACGCGAACGCAAGAACGACTACCAAGCTGATAACCGTGGGTACGAGTGTATCTCGCCAGCCCGTTGACTTTGCCGCAGCCGAACCGCGGCCAGGGCGCTTGGGCGCTACGACCCGTCGTGCCCAAATCAGGCCCAGAACGAGTCCCACCGGATATGCCCACTTGGATGGACCGGCGCCCTCCATGAAGAGAATCGGGGTACCTCCCAAGGCCGCGCCGATAACCTGGAGCATGCCGCGCACAGTAGGCTTTGAGGAGACCTTTACCGTAAGGCTAAGCAGAAATCCTACAAATCCGCCGAGGAAGAGTATTCCGACGTAGGCAAAATTCATGATGGGTCTCGCTCATAGTCCGTCTTCATGCAGGCTCCTTCGTCGCTCCAAACGTTGCGCGTACCAGTTCCAATTCGCTACGGTTTTGCAACACGATTTGTCGACGCCACACCGGCAGCAAGTCGGTCGGGAGGTCGAGGCCATAGTGGCGCTCGAAGTAGTGGGTCATACACAATCGCATCGATATGCCAATGACCCCGTCGGTCATGCCATAGTCCATTTCGATTGCTTGGCGTTGCGTTTCCGAAAGCTCGGGATGTGGCGCCAATGTAATTGTGAAACACTCTTGCCACTGCCGATCTAGCGTTGCATCTATTCCAGATAGGCGTGTTTCTCCGATCGACAAAATGCGTGCCAGTACAAAGTCGCTGAAAACGGAACGGTTATAGCACCAGCTTCTGGCGTGCCATCGCGCGCCATCGTAGACGAGCGAATGCGGCGCGATCCAGCGGAGGGTAGGTTGGGGTGCCGTCATGGATTGGTAGCGAATTTCAATCGCGCGTCGTTGGTTCATTGCCGTGACAATCGGTCGCAGGGTGTGCGGGTCCATTCGTCGCCGCACCCTGGGCATGGCCGCGTGCGCCGGAATCGCTCCCAACCAGGAGTCGCCCGAGTCGATCGCGTCGTCGGCGAGTAGCAACAGTTGCGTCAAATAGTGGCGAGCGTTGGGGACGATGAAGCGCGGCGCGAAATTGCTGGTGGCGACATAAACCTTTCGGCTTCGATCAAATTCCACATTGCCGGGTGCCAAGCCCATGTAGTTCGCGACGTCATCCGAGGCTTGCGGCGCTGAAATTGCAAAGCGTCGCATCAAATCGGATCGACTGATGGCGCCTTCCCAATACAGTCGCTGTTCGAGAAACCCGTAGCGCTGGCGCTGACTCCAGCGGGTCGTGGCGGGCAGGGATTGGTCACTCATGGCGAACCTTCATCTGGCATGGGCGGATTATTTATGAACGAACTATAAATGTAAAGTTTCTTAATCTCGGTTAAGGTAGTATGCGTACTTGGCAGTCGTTATGCCTGAGTGCTAATGTACATCAAACACTAGCGCTGGGCCATTCCCGCTCACGGGGAACCACATCTTGGGCTCGAGGTTCGCGCTGTCACCTGTGTTCTCTGCGCCGGGGTCAGGCGGGAACCCATCGTCAATGGAGAGGCTGCATGTCGGATTTTTCGTCGCTCGAGGACCAGATCCGCGAATGTTTCGGGCGGGTTGTATACACGCACAAGACGCACGAAAAGATGGCGGAGCTATGCTCGAGCAAGTTGACCTACTACAAAATAGGTCAAATCGTTGCCTCCGCGCTAACGACCTCGGGCATTTTGGTCGTTGTCCTGGCAGCCCAGCCGCCTGTGTACATAAAAATTGCGACGGCGCTTCTTTCTGTGGCAACGCTCTGCCTTTCGGGCTACATGAAAGGCTTCGATCCAGGCGGAACCGCGCAGAAGCATCGCGACGCCGCCGCGAGCCTGTGGCCGATCCGGGAGTCGTACCTTTCGTTGCTGACTGAACTACGGTTGGGCTCGGTTGACTTGCCGGCCGTGTTAGAACGCCGAGACGCGTTGCAGGCCGAACTCGCTGCCGTCTACAAGGGCGCGCCGCAAACCAGCGGCAAGGCGTACGGCCTCGCACAGACGGCACTGAAGAAGAACGAGGAATACACCTTCTCCGATGCGGAGATCGATGCCTTTGTGCCGATCTCGCTGCGCAAGAGCAAGCCGTGATCGAGTTCAACAAAATCGCCGGGAGTTGATCGTGAGCCAGGCAAGCCTGTTCAAGGAATTTCGCGCCAACCTCACGGTGGCCAATGCGGAAGCGATCTCGATCAGCTACAACAACATCACTGCGCGTTTGAACAAGGATTACTGGGATTCCGAATCCGACGTCTACCACAGCATGAAGATCGGGTCCTGGGGCCGGCATACAGCCATCAACGGCGTCAGCGACCTTGACATGGTGTTCGAGATTCCGGAAGACGACTACAACCGTTACAAGAACCTGCAGGGCAATGGCCCATCGACCATGCTGCGCGAGGTCAAGGAGTGCCTGCAGGCGCGTTATCCGACGACGTTGATCAAGGCGGACGGCCAGATCGTCGGTGTCTTCTTCAAAGACTACCGCGTCGAGGTCCTGCCGGCGTTTCGTGACGCCGATGACAACTACGTCCACGGCGATACGAACAACGGCGGCACTTGGAAGACCACCAAGCCACGGCCGGAAATCGCGGCCGTCAATGCCCTGGACAAGCTGGCCAATGGCAACCTCAAGCAGGTCTGCAAGATGCTGCGTGCCTGGAAAAACCAGAACGGCGTTGGCATCGGCGGATTGCTCGTCGATACTTTCGCTTACAACTTCTTCGTCGAAAACGATGAGTATCACTCGGCTGCTTTCTCGAACTATCCGGACTTGATGGTGTCGGTGTTCGCCTATCTTGGCGGACTGCCGTTCCAGGACTACTGGTACGCACCCGGCAGCAACCAACGCGTCAAATGCAAAACCAAGTTCCAGGCCAAGGCGCGAAAAGCGGCGGCCAAATCCGAACTTGCCAGCAAAGCAGAGGATGAGGTCGAGCAGTCGAAGTTGTGGCGGCAGATTTTCGGCCCGCTCTTTCCGAAGGTGGAAGCCGTCGCCAAGAGCGCTGTACTGGCCGAAAGCATCGTCGACCACGAGGAATTCATCGAGGACACGGCCCCGCTGGATATCCGCTACGACATTGAGATCGACTGCGAGGTCAAGCAGGCCAACGTCTTGACCGATTTGCTGCGGACGATGCGAAAGTCGGGTAAGCGCTTGCCGACTGGGCGCCACTTGCGGTTCTTCGTCCGCAGCTCGGACGTGCCGCCGCCGTATCTGCTCAAGTGGAAGGTGCGCAATCGCGGCGCGGAAGCCCGGCGCAGGAACATGCTTCGCGGCGAAATTTCGCCTGACGGCGGCCAATCGCAGCGGCTCGAGAGCACCAGCTTTGCTGGCGACCACTATGTCGAGGTGTATGCGATCAAGGACGGCTACACCGTTGCGCGGGACAGGATTTCGGTGCCGATCGAGTAGTTCTGGCAGGCGCCCGTCGGCGCGGATGTAGTACAGCCACAAGTAGACCACTGCGGAGTCCCCGTTCAACCAAAGGCAGCCCATGTCGATCGCGGACTGGTTTCAGACGTTCTGCCGGAAGTTGCAGGTCTCCAACGGAGCGGCGATTTCCAGGCGCTACCAGAACATCACGCAACGGCTGAACACGGATTTCTGGAGCACGACTTCCGAGACGGCGCACAGCCTCTATGTCGGTTCTTATGGCCGCAACACCGCCATTGACGGCTTCAGCGACCTGGACATGATTTTCCATCTTCCGTCCTCGTTGTACGAAAAGTACGACAAGTACACCGTTAACGGTCAATCCGCCTTGCTGCAGGCAGTCAAGACGTCGATCGAAAGAACCTACTCGACCACCAGTATTCGAGCCGATGGGCAAGTCATCGTCGTGCCGTTCACGGATGGAATGTACTTCGAGGTCGTGCCTGGATTCGACAACGTCGGTGGCACCTTCACCTATCCCGACGCCAACAACGGAGGGGTGTGGCGCACCACCGATCCCAAACCCGAGATCAAGGCTATTCGGGACCGGAACGGGGAAACGAATGGCAACCTGGTTTGGCTATGTCGAATGGCCCGGCAGTGGAAGCAGGAATGGTCGGTACCGATTGGCGGATTGCTCATCGACACCCTGGCCTATCAGTTCATCGAGAGCTGGGCTTACAAGGACAAGTCGTTCTTCTACTACGACTATCTGTGCCGCGACTTCTTTGCCTGGCTGGCCAACCAGAGCCTGGAGCAGGAGTACTGGCGCGCACCAGGAAGCGGTCAGCGCGTGCACGGAAAAGGTCTGTTCCAACACAAGGCAAAGCGCTGTTACAACCTTGCCCTCGAAGCCATCGCCCACGAAACAGCGAAACCATCGCGGGAATGGTCGGCCAAGCAAAAGTGGCGCGAAATATTCGGAACCACCTTTCCAGATTGAGGACGGCCTCGTAGGGACAGGCCAGCACGCGATGCGCATCGAACAGGAGCTACAGCCGCTGACGCTGCCCGGCTGACGAGATCCCGATCTGAAAGCGGATCGCTCAGTGCAGACGACCGCAGGGGCGGTCCGTCGCATCCGTGGTGTGAAACCGATAGTCGATGACCATGCGCGTGTATGGATTGATCCTGACCTCCATCCACACGCACAGTTCGCGGCCGGCGTCGTCGAACACCGGCTGGGGCAGGGCAGTCACATACCGCTCGACGTCCATGGGACATGCTAAACCTTCGCTACACGGCTTGGCACGGTTTGCTCCAATCAATTTGGCCGCAAATAGTTCGGGCCCACGCCGGAGAGCAAACGCCCGCGTGCGTCCTGCGTCAAATCGATTGAACCTTCGATGCCTTCGGATCGACCGGCGGCAGCCCCAGCCGGGTACGCAGCACCAGCTTCAGCGCTTGCATCGCGGTTTCATTCGCGCTGGCCAGCTCCTCGGTCTTTACGCCCGTATGAACCAGCTTGCCGCGAAGGTCGTAGGCCGCCACCACTTGCTTCGCGAAATGCTCACGTTCCGGCTCCTTCAGGCTTGGCTGGTCCAGGATCAACTGGCGGATGCGCCGGCGAATCGAATGCTCCTTGCGAAAGTCCAGCTCTCGATGCAACGACTGCAGCGCATCACGCGCATCAGCATCCGCCTCGGTGGCCAGTTGCCCGTCAACATCGGCTTGCAGCTTCTCCAGGAGTTTCACGGCCGCCGTGTGCTTGGACGTACGCGGGGCCAGCACCTCGAGCGCGATCATTCGTGTCAGGAAGCACGCCCGCGGCGCAGTTTCGTAAAAGCTGCCCAAGTACAGTTCGATGGCAACAGCCAAGTCCGTTTCATCCGCGTTGGCCGGCAGCACGGCGCCGTCAATGCCCTTGATCAGCGCCGGTGCGATGGTTTGCCACCCGAGCATCACTTTCCCGGTGAGGTATCCAGAGATGGCTTTCACCTTCTGGCCGCGAGGGTAAACGCAGTAGCCTGGCTCTTGCGTGAACCCCTTGGTGATCGTCTGCAGTTTCAACTCGGGAAGAAATGCAATCTGGTGCTCCAAGGCCAAGTTCCACAGTCCGGCCAGCAGCCGCGGCAGGAACGCGAGCGCGTCCTCGGGCGAGGGGAAGTCCCCCGCCTCGACGACCAAATGGCCGACCGAGTCACTCAGGGTGATTTCGCGGCTTGCGGCAGTGAAGCGGGGCTCGTCGCGCAGATTGAAAATCGGCTCGGCCACGCGCGTTGCCACGGACACGCGCAGCACGAACGATTCCGCCGAGGCGGCCGCGCTCAGTGAAGGCGAGCGACGTCGCCTGGGTGCCGTGGCCAGGCGAGCGGGACGTCGAGCCAACTGCAGCCGGCGGCGCGTCATGCCGGTGGCCTACGAAAGTCCGCCGTCGCCGGATCGACATCGGCAAAGCCGAATTCGAGCCAGTCATCGTCTTCATCGCCACCGGGCAACACCGAGGCCGACGTCAGCAACTGGCCGCGCTCCAGCGCCCGCGCGAAGGGATTGGGCTCGGAGCGCTCAGATTCCGGATGCCATCCGTAAATTCGCTGGAACTCTTCGGCCGAAATCCGTCCTGCCAGGAGGTCAAGCACGACACGCGCGGAAAGACTCACGGATTTGTGGTTCATGCGGATTCCTAAAGTGCCCGTGCCCGTGCCCGGAGCGGGGAGCGAGGCGCGCAGCGAAGCGTTGTGGGGGTCGAGCACGGGAACGGGCAGATGGGCGAGGGCCCGTTCCAGGTACTGGCGAAGCGCGGCACCGGCTTCGACGGTCCGTCGTGTTCCGGGCTGTGCGGGAGCGCCTGCGATCCGCGCTCGCAGCTCGTGGCGACGATCGTGTGGATCCAGCGGATTGAGGCGCTCAGGGCTGACGATCAGCACCAGGTCGATGGCGGAGGACTTGCGCAGGAACTGGCCGACGATCTCCTCGGCCGACATCGAGGTGGACAGCTGCGAGCGCTGCATCGCCTGGCACCCCGCATCGCACAAGATCACCACGCGCAAGGAATCTGGAGGCGCGCCGCTAAGCTGTTTTTCCTTCTTGCTCAGCTGAGTGTAAATTGGGTTGCGGATGGGCGAAGTGAATGAGGTGTACGCGGCGTGCCCGCCGCCACCGAATTGCTGCCGCATGTCGTAGGAAATCGTGACGTCGGCGTCGTCGACACGGATTTCCAACTTGCCGGTCGCGTCGCCCGTTCGGGCCAGGGCTCGCAGAAAGGGCACGACGTGCTGTTTGAGGAAGCCTTGGAGTTCAGCCCGCGACGGGAGCTTTAGCACCGTGCGGGTCTTGGGGTATTCGCCTTCGATCCGGTGGCCGACCTGGTACTTGAAGTGGTTCGGATTCAGCTTGGCGACGCGGGCGAGCCGGACCAGTTCGTTCCAAAATTGCTGAATCGGGTTGGTCTCGTGCAGGCCCCGGTCCGACGCGCAGGTAATGTCGCCGACCACATTCACGACCCCGCCCGCTATAGGCAGGCTAAAGCTGAAATCCGGGCTCTTGCCGGTGACCAAGGGCCGTTCGTGGTCGAACGGTCCGACTTGACCCAGCGCATGCAGCCACACCGCTTCCCACATGGCGGGCAACCGCCCGGTGCCGGATTGATTTAGCCGGCCCAGCAGGTCATCCAATGCCTTCGCGCTAAGCTGCGCCGACAAGGCGTCCAGCCGTTGCTGCAGCGCTCGCCGGGAAAAGATGAGCAGCTTCACTCGCATGCCGGCTCGGCTGACTCCGTCGCGCGAAGGACGGGCACGCGCGGTGGCGGGGTGGACACGGTAGCCATGGGTTCAGCGCTTGAAACCTGGACGAGGCACGGGCTTAGGTTCACTGGGCAGCTGCTGCGCCTGCATCAGGTGGGGGAACAAGGCTCTGGCGTAGGCCTTCAAACTTATGACGTGCACGATCTTATTGGACGTATTCAGCCCCAGCACCGTGGCGTAGTCCGAGAGAGCGATCGCCCCTGATCCTCGCTTGTGCCTCTTTCGAAGCGCCAGCAGCTGCAGCAGATACTTCGAAAAAGGCTTCGGCGGCAAGCCCAGGGGTAGGGATTCAGAGATATTCACTGGGTGTCTGGCGAAATATCGGCGCGCCTTCAGGTCAAAGCCATTCGTGGATGTCTCACCGTAGACCAGCAGGTGGTGCTCGTCCGAGCCCTTCAGCAGCTCTTCGGCCTGTTCGTAGCGGACAAATTTCTTCATCTCCGAATCCAGTTTCGACTCCTCCGCCTTGAACTCGATGAGCAGCAAACCGGACAGGTGGCCGAAAATGGCGTCGCCCGCGATTTCATGCGTGCCTGCCAGGGGCGCGCCGAAGTCGGCTAGGTTGTTTCTGACGACCCTGGCGACAAACGCGTATTCGACCGTCTTTTCCCACATCATTGGGCTTGCTCCTTTTCGATACAGCCACGAGCACCATGGCCTGGCCGCGCGATCCCGCAGCCGCCAAGTCCGACTCGCATTACCCGCGCCCCTGGGCACGATCGACTTCGTCTCTCGACGAGAGCGTAATCAGCGAGCGCATTAGCAAGAAATCATCCGGCCCGACCTCTTCCACCGTGCCATCGCCGCGCACGAGAAACTGCGCCAGTCGTTCGTGGGCAAACACCTCTGGGGTCAACGGATGCGCGGCGAACGGGTTGTGGAGCACGTACAGCCCGTCGAGCAGGTGCTCGACATACACTGACTTCGGGGTCTTGCGGATCTGCGGAATCAATTCCGAGGAGGAAGGGTGCAAGGTGGTGAACCAGATGCCCTTGTCGGGCGCATCGGCCAAGGCGCGCAGCTTGCCCCAGGTCGCCAATGGACCGTAGATCACGGCCGAGACTTCTGCGTAATCGGGGTTCGTGAAGAAGCCCACCGGCACGTCGGCGGTCGCGTGCTTGGGAACTGCGTCGATGTCGTAGTTCACCACGGCGTCCGTCTGGCCGGCGATCGTCGCCTCCTCGTCGAAATACACCCCGTACAGCGCGGCAATGATCGGGCGGTTGGCCGCCAGATGGGCCTGGGGGCGATCGAAGGGCGCGATGGCGATGACGAAAGGACGCTCCTTGGCCTGCGGCAAGGTCGCGTAGTACTCCCGATAACGTTTGGCCTTGGCGGTGAAGCTGTTGCACAGGCGCACGATCGCCTGGCGGTTGAACTCGTTCAGATCCCCGGGCAGTTGCGGTGGATCGGCCCCAAAGGCCAGCGCACCGCCTTGGGCCGGGCTGGCGATGGTCGCCTCCAGCACCAGCGGCGTGGGTGCGGTGACCACGAAATCCGGTGAGGCGAACGCACCATCCACGGTCAGGCCCAGCGCCTTGAGGGTCGCATGCAGGTACAGCTCCCAGAAGCTGGACTCAAAGGTCGTCTGGAACTCCTGCACGAACTTGCCGTCCCGGTCTTGGAAGCCGGTTGCCCATTCGGTGAGGACGGCGCGCTCGGGGGTGTTGTCGGTCGCCAGCAACATCCGGAAGATCGGATGCTGGCGCTCGGCGGGCACGATGGGAGTGAAAAGGTCCACGAACGGGCGCCTGTAGGAAGTCGTTCTAATCAACGTGGGGACCGCGGCGCGGGCGGACAAGGGCGCGCTACCCCTCGATGATGGCCGCCAGGCCGGGCGCACCCTGACCCTTGAACGCGGCGATGTTCGCCGAGGAATGGATACCCATCGCGTGATCGACTTGCTGCACTCGGAAAGCTGGGCCGTCGGGTATCCTACCGGTGCGCGGCCGGGGCAAGGGCCCGCGATTAGGGTTCGCCGCCGACGGCGGGCTGCTCCCGGGCGATCGCTTCGTTTTGTAGCCGCACGATGCGCTCGAGCAGCCCCGCCTGCAGGTGTTGCGCGCGCAGAGACAGTTCGTCGGCCTTCTTTCGCGTCTGGACCGCCCACTCACTGCCCTTGAAGCTGGTCAGGTTGAGGTAAACGATCGAGATGGCGCCGGTGGCGCCGGCCAGGGCGGCACTGATCGCCACGCCCGAGTCGCCGCGGGCGGCCTTGAACCCCAGGTCGAACACCAGCATGGCGCGATCGGCCAGATGCAGGCAGGTTTCGGCGATGCGGATCGGAATCTCGGTGGCGGTGCGCAACTCATGCAGTGCCTGTTCGGCCAGGTGGCGTTTTTTGACCTTATCCTTTTCGTTGTTGCGCTGGTTGCGAAGGGTAATGACGCGATCAAACTGGTCGGAGTCTTCCTGCACGGTCGCCAGCAAGAACGGCTCGACGTCATCTAGGATGTCCTGGTTGGCCAGGGTGAGCTGCGCTTCGACGCCTTGGTATTGGTCACGCCCAGCCGACAAAGTGACCACCGTCTGGATGAGCTTGCAGGCGACCAGCCCAAGCAAGGCGGCGGCACTGCCGGAGCCTGGCTTGTGACCGCCCGCTCCCAGCTTGGTCAGCAACTGGTCGGTTGGCAGCTTGATCAGTTCTTGTGGCATAGGCGACCCCGGGCGAGGAGCCAACGCTACCGCAGCCGGACCGCTGTTGCCGACAATCCGTTCGCGGACGTAAATAATTCACACCTCGCGGCGGCTATTTCTTGGTCACGTCATCCCCAGCCTCGGGCAGTGCCGACGTCATGCTTGTGGTGAATTTCTTGTCGAAGTGGTTCAGGAAGGTTTCCATCAGATGCCCGTGGTAGTAACCGTATACGGGCACCGTCACCGACTTGTCCTTGGGCCGAATGATGTTGAACGTCAGTCGATCCTTGCCGACGCTCGGCTTGAAGTAGGCCTTTGACTTCCAATCAGCCGCCTTGTGGGTGTAGTGCTTGCCGTCCTCCAGTTTCTCCCAGGTCGTGATCTTGCCTTCGGCTTCGGTCTGGTGGATGCGCGCGTCGAACTCCTTGAGCAGGCTGGCGGGATCGGGTGTGAGGAAGTGAATGGCCATCGTTGCTTGTCCTAGTCACTGATTTGAGGGGTGGAGTGACCTGCATGTATGCGCGCGCAAACGAATTCAAGCCCCGCGCGAGGAGGGATGGACGCCTAGCTGGCCACGGACATGGGTGGGCCCCTGAAGGGGACTGCGCCGGTATGAATCGCACGCTGGCTGGGCTATCGGGTGCGGCCCGAGGCCGTCCAGGCTGCCTGGGCGGGGGCGCTAGTGGGCATTGCGCGGGCGTTGCAAGCACTGGCCAACGCGGTGCAGCCGGAGATCGTCAGGCGCGACAGGAGGTCACGCAGGTCAGGTGGCAATCGTCAATCGAAAGGCGTCTGGGGCCGAGACTCTATCCGGCGTTGAACAGCTTTGTCTGCCGGCTGGTCGTAAGCCGATCACCATCGGTCAGCGTCGAGGACTTCAGGCGGCGCGCGCCTTCGGGCGAGAACGCATCGATCTCCTTGAGCTCGATCAGGCGCCCCAAGGCATCCTTGTACTTGCTGCTGTCGGCCGGCGAGGTGTTGCAGGTGGTGGAGAACAGCTCGCCGAAGGTCAGGCCCACGTCGTGCGCGTGGATGCGCCGCGGCAGCTGTTCCATCAGCGCCTTGACGCTCGCCTCCCCGGCGGGATCGTCGAAGCCGAAGGGCAGGGCGCTCTGGCCGAGGAAACCGTCATCCTTGCGTGTCTGGTAGCCCAGGACCGCGCCCTGGAACATGTCGATGCCGGCGCCGCCGTAGTGCAGGAAATCGTTGTTGCTGCGCCAGTGCACGCCGGTCATGACGTCGCGAGCCCGCGGATGCTGCGACAGGTGCACCAGCCAGTAGTCGCCGTGACCGGTCGTGCGGATGAAGAAGACCGTGTAGAACTGCGCGCCGGTCGCATCGATCAGGCTGCGGTACAGGCTACTCTGGATGAACAGGCGGAACTCGGGCTCGCTGGCCTTGATCTCGCGCACTGAGCGACCCTGGAAGACATTGGGGATGCCCATGGCCTGCAGGGTCTTGCGCGACTGCGGGGTGTCGCTGACGAAGTTGATGAAGGAGTCCACCGCGAAGGTCAGGATGACCTCCGAACGCGGCAACTCGCTCAGGATGTTGCGGATCAGCGGCAGCGGCACGTCCTTGTAGCCGTACTGATCGAGCAGGAAGAGCGAGCGACCACTGCGCGGGCTCTTGCCCTTGATGAACTGGATGATCGACTGGGCGTGATCTTCGAAGCCGCCCGGGTGCAGGTGAATGTCGGCCCCGAACCGATCGCCGAAGCCTTCTGCGCGCAGCGTCTTCTGCAGGGATGCGAAGCCGTCGCGGTTCTTCTCCACAAAGATGTAGTCCACCAGCATCTTCAGCGGCTTGGTGCGCGCCAGGCCCATCAGCGCTTCGGCTTCGCGCACGGTGTTGAGGAACGCGAAGGGGGAGCCGAGCACGCGCTCGCCGGTGTCCTCGTGACTGTAGACGCCGCCGCCGGCGAAGCCGTCAACCAGCGTGACGCGCATGGCGTCCTGGTGCGGCGAGCTGACCAGCGTCTGCAGGTACTCGAGCAGGTAGGCCTTGAGGACCTCGTGCTTGGCCACGCTGTGCTGGGCGATTTGCGCGGGGGCGCCGTCGGCCTTCCACTCGTAGGCTTTCTTGACCACCGACCGTCCTGTTCCCCGGAATCTGGCTTGAGCTTACGCGCCCGGGCGGGAAATCGGGAAAAGCCGGCGTTTTGGCTCGGCCCTCAGGCCATCGCCGCAACCGCGGCCGGCATCTCATCCCAGGTGCGCCCGTTGAGCAGTCGGCCGTTTTTCGCCTTTGCGCGGCGCTGCCCGTCGGCGCCCCAGCCGCCCCATTGCTTGAAGAAGAACGCGACCTCCTGAGCCTGGCACTGCAGTCGGACCGATTCGGCCCACTCCGGCGCCATGGGTCGCGCCTTGGGCCCGGACTCGCCGCCCACGATCACCCAATGGATGCCACTTAGGTCGAGCGCGCCCACGTCTTCCAGCAACGGTTCGACCGACAAAAAGCGGATGCCGGCGTTGATGGTGCGCAGGTAGTCAATGCGAGGCACGCCGTGACGGCAGTTCTCCACGGACACGCCGAGCCACACATTGGCCGGCACGGGACGCGTGCGGAAGAAGCGCGCCATGCGCGCCGCGCGCTTGGTCAATACTTGGTAGGAGTGCTGCGGCGTTGCGGCCATTACCGCGACAATTTGCTCGATGTAGCTGTCCGGCACCTTCTCGTGGAACAGGTCCGACATGGAGTTGACGAAGTAGGTGGTGGGCTTCTTGCGCTTGAGCGGCTCCTCGAGCCGGTTGGGTAGCAACGTCAAGGCAAAGCCGTTCTCATAGCCGGCGGTGCCCATCGCCTTCAGGCGCCGCGACAGAGTTTCGGCATAGCAGTGCTTGCAGCCGGCCGAGATCTTGGTGCAGCCGACGATCGGATTCCAGGTCTGCTCGGTCCATTCGATTTTCGAGGTAGTCGTCATGCGCTGGCCCTGTCCTTCATGGTGTCGATGGCATGTCCCAAGCGCTGAGACGGCGCGTGAAGTGTAGCTAGCCGCTCGAAACCGGTCACGAGCCGTTCTCGAGAAGTCGTGCGGCCGGATTGCTCGCCGCGCTGCCCGACTGGAAATAGCCGATCGCCTGCGCGACCGAGCGGTGCTCGGTGAGCGCCATCAGGGCGGGCAGGGCGACCCCTTGTCGACCGCCTTCGGTGATAAAGCCCGAGCGCAGGCTGTGACCGGCGAAATTCCCGCTCAGACCTGCCCGGGCGGCCCGCCGTTGCACGATGCTGGCAACCGCTTTCGGCGACAGCGCCGGGCCGATCCGGTTGCCCCACAGCCGGCGGAAGAGGGCGCCCTCGCTGATCTTCGAAGCCGCCAGCCACGCGGCAAGCGCGACGCCGGCCGCGCCCAGCACGGGCTTGTCGGGCGTGGCGGTCGCGCTCGGCCCGGCCTGCTGGGTCTTGCTGTGTTCCAGGCGGTAGATGAAGTCAGTGTCTTGCGTGCAGCGCAGGTCCTGCCAGTCGGCCGCGGCGATCTCGCTGCGTCGGCGGCCGCCGCTGGCAAAACCGAATAGCAGCAGGGCGCGATCGCGTAGGCCTTTCAGGGAGTCGTCGCAGGTCGCCACCATGGCCGTCAGTTCGGCCTTGGCGATCGCGGACTTCTTCGTCGGCCGTTCGCCGCGCTTGACGGTCGCCCGGCGACCGCGCGCAAGCAGATGCCGCACGGCGGGCGACTCGCAGGGGTTGTCGGCGTTGTGGGCGCGGTGCGCCGCCGACAGCACCGCGACGCGATGGATGATGGTGCTGAGTTTGTAGGGACCGAGGCGCTGTTTGAGGCCGGCGTCGATCAGCTGCTGATCCAGGGACGCCGGCAGTTCCCACGCCAGCGGACCGCCCTCGGAGCGCCGCGCCAGGTGGTCGACGATGAACTGGACGACAGTGGCGTCCGGCACCGGCAGCGCGATCGGCTGGCCGTACCGGCCCTGGAACCACGCCGCCCAGTAGCGCAGGGCGCTGTCATAGCTGCGCGTGGTGTTGGCCGACGCCGCCTCGGCCAGCAGCTCGCGCACGGCTTCGGCGGCCTGCGCCGCCAGCCGGTCCGGGGCGAGCGTCGCAATCGTCGCCGGCGAGGGTGGAGAAGTGATAGGTTTCATATGTCGTATGTATGAGTCTATATGAAATAGAACGTCTACTACCGATAACTATCTATTATCGGCAGTAGAGAATCAACCGGGCAGAGCGCCCGCGTCGCACAGGAGAATGACCATGGCTCGAGGGGTTTCCGCAGAAGAATTTGCCGCCGCCGCCGACACGTTGCTCGCCGCGGGCGAGCGACCCACGGTCGAACGCGTGCGCTTGGCGCTCGGACGCGGATCGCCGAACACCCTCGGCCCGATGCTCGACACCTGGTGGGCCGGTCTGGCTCGGCGCCTTCGCACCCAACTGGCCTTGCCGGGCGTGCCTGAGGAATTGGGCGGGGCCTTTGCGCAGTTGTGGGCACAGGCCCTCATGGCCGGCCAGGCCCATGCCGAAGGCCTGGTGGCCCCCGAGCGCGCTGCCCTGGCCGAGGTCGTCACCCGCGCCGACGCCGAAGTCGCGGCCGCCCAAGGGCGCGTCACCGCGCTGGAATCGCGCCTGGCCCAGGCCGAGGCCGCGACCAAGGAGCAGTACCACGCGTGGCTCGTCAGCGATCAGCAGGTCGGCCACCTCGGACGCCAAGTAGCGGCCCTCGAGGCCCAGCGGCAAGACCTCACGGTCCGTCGCGATGCGCTGGACGCCCGGTTGCTGCATGCCATGCGCCAAGCCGAAGCCGAACGCGTCGCCGCCGCGACCGAGCGTGATGCCCTCCAAGCCCATCTGCGTCAGGTTGAGGATCGCGCCTACACCGAGGTCGATCGCACCCGACAGGAACTAAAAGCGCTCAAGGCACAGCTCACCGCGCAAGCGCGCGAGCACGCGACCGTCCAGCGCACCCACGAGCAGGCACGACGCGCGGCGGACGCAGCGCTGGCCAAGGCCGGGCGCGAAAACGCGGCCTTGCTGGCGCGGTTGGCGAAGGTGCAACCACCCAAGTCACCGGCTGCGCGGGCGTCCCCTCGGCGCCCAAAGACGTAACGTCGATACCCGTAGATGCCTGGTTGGATGTCATCGATCCATCGATCCATTGATCGGTGGGTCCGTGGGCACGCGGATGGCCGAAAACGGCGTTGCCAGGCGGCCCCTCTCCGTCCAACGGTAGTTGCGCGGAACGCGTGGCTACTTCTTGGGGATTAAGCGAGCTTCACCGGCGGCCCGTTCAAGATCTTTCATGCATTCGGCGGGCAACACACCCATCTTGGGTGTGGCTGCGCGTAATCCACCGGCCAAGGGCGCCGGATAAAACCAGTGCTCGGTGTAGTCGAGCACGACGACATTGGTCAGGGAAAACCGGGTTTCGTCCGCCAGGCCGGCTTGGAGCAGATGCGCAGGACGCGATATCAGGAATTGCCCTCGACCCACGGGCCGCGGCTTTTGCGTGGTCCCGTAGGCGACCCGCAAGCGCGGCGGGTCGGTCTCATCCATCACCGACAGCACCAATGCGGGTCGTTCCTTCATCGTTTTGTCTTTGGGATTGGCGTTTGGAAAATGACACCAAACGATGTCGCCCGGCGAGGGCAAGGCGCCGGGCAACGCGCCAGGCAACGCGTCGGGCACGTCCTCCATGGACTACAGACCCTGGATCAGCGATCGCGTGGGGACGTAGTCGTCCTGGTTGACCTGTGCACGGACAGAGGCGATCGCCTTTTCCGACAGGTCGGGGGCGTCCGCCAGATAGGCGGGAATGACCTGCTCACGCAGGCGCGCCAGCGCATACATCGTTACCTGGGTTTCGTTGAAGCCCATCGTCTCGGCCAGCAGTTTGACGGTCTGGCGCGTGACCGTGTTTCGCGTTTCTCCGGCATTGAACTTGATCAGCAGGGCATCGGCGGCCATGGGGCATCTCCTAGATATAGATTAATTCTATACTGGCCGCGGCTGATTGCAAGTGACCCACCCGACAATTGATCGCCCGGTCAGGTTGACAGGCGACATCTTTTAGAGGTTAAATTCGGCCAGGCGACAACTACCATAAGGAAAGGCCGGATGAGCGGTACCGAAAAGATCGGGGAAATGTTGTCGTCCCACATCCCCAAGGACTTCCTGTTGAGCGTAGACGCTCGGTTCCATGCGGCGCTGGATCAGGCCACCGCCCAGGGCCAATCCTTCGCCCCGGGCCACCGTAGCAACGTTACCGGAGTCTGCCGACACTTCAAGCTGAACGAAGCACTGGACGATGCCTTCACCGAGTTCGACATCACGCACCGTCCGCTGCGCGGCAACGCGATCGTCGCTGGCGATTTCGGGCCTGTCGCAATCGCCCGGTTCCACAAGAACAAGGGCCCGTGGAATAACTCGCGCCGCAGTGCCGGCAAGCTGGGCCTGTGCCGCAAGAACAACGTAGCGGAATATCTGGTGCAGCCCGATTTTCTGCGCGAAGAGAACGCTGCGCTCACGGAGTTGACGTGCTTTCTGGTCACCGAGCACGACGGGCGCCCCGACGAGTCGGGCGAAATTTACCTGGTCGTGCCGGACACGGACATGGACCTGAAGAATTTGCTTTTCCAGGAATCGCTCACGCAGTTCATGCAACGCTACCAGAAGGTCCAGGCGCTAGCTGACCGCGCGGTGCCGACCCTCAAGCCGGGCGTCAAGCGCCAGCAGCCGCGCGAGGACCGTTCGTGACCAAGGTTATCGCCAATTTTGAACCGGCGCGCTTGGACCAGGCACTTAGCGCTCGCGGTTTGACGGCCGTGGAATTCGCTGCACGCGTGGGCGTCACGCCCACGACCGTGAGCCGCTGGCGCAACCGCGCCCAGCTGCCCAGCGGCGAACAACTGTCCAAGGCGGCCAGCGAACTGCGCGTGTCAGCGCAATGGCTCACCCGTCCCGTGAGCCAGGCCTTGGCCAAACCGTATTTCCGGGGCTCCATCGCACCGATGAAATTCGATCGCGCGATGCTCGGTATCCGCGTGGAATGGCTGGCGGAAGTCGCCGGTCAGCTCGAGGCGTATGTGGACTATCCACCGGTCAATGTTCCGCGCTTTGGGTTTGCCAAGGCGAGTGAAATTTCCGACGCAGATATCGAGACCGCAGCGCAAGCGTGCCGTGAAGCCTGGGGATTGAAAGACGGCCCCATTGCCGATGTGGTGCTGGTGCTGGAAAACGCCGGCGTGATCGTCGCCCGCGAAGAAACCGGTTTGGCGCGCATTGAAGGCTTGTCGACCTGGAATCAAGACGGCCGGCCCTTCGTATTGTTGTGCGCGGACAAAGCCAATGGCTTTCGCAGTCGGTTCGATGCGGCGCACGAATTGGGACATCTGGTCCTGCACAGGAACATTAGCGCGCCAGCCGATGCAGCCACGCACAAGCTCATGGAGCACCAGGCGCATCGCTTTGCCGGGGCTTTTTTGCTGCCAGCCAAGAGTTTTTGCGCCGAGGTCAGCTTGCCTGTTTCGTTGCAAGGCCTGCTGCTACTTAAGCGGCGCTGGGGCGTGTCCGTTGCGGCCATGATCATGCGCCTGGTCGCCGTTGGCATGGTCGGAGACGCCGACTACTTGCGATTAATCAAGCTGCGATCGGCCAAGTGGGGCAACAAGCAGGAACCCAAGGACGACGAGCTCTCGCCTGAGATGCCTCGATTGCTGCGCCGGACGGCGGAGCTTTTGTTTGCCAATGGTGTGCTGTCGCAGGCAGCGCTGCCGGAGGTTATCGGCATTTCTCTGGCCGATTTGGAAAGTTTGATGGGGTTTGATTGGGGTGTGCTGACTCGGCCTGCTGCAGACGTGGTGACACTACCGGTGCCAATGCCGGCCAGCTGGCCGCTCCAAACCAGGTCGATAGCTTCAGAACCTAGCTTTGTTGCACGGCGTGCCGCAGGCACGTCGCTTCGTCTTGTAGAGGAGTCGGTGATGAGCAGGAAAGATATCCATGTAGTTACCCACGATGGCGACTGGGCGGTTCGACGCGAAGGCGCTGAACGCGCCAGTTCCGTACACGGCACAAAGGCCGAAGCGATGGAGCGGGCCCGAGATTTGGGGCGTCGCGACCACGTCGAAGTCGTTGAACACGGGCGTAATGGCCAGATCCAAGGCTCCAACAGCTACGGAAACGACCCCAATCCGCCCAAAGATCGCAAGCCCTGAAAGCTTTGAGCTGACAATGATTCGAAGAGCGGTGCTACAGCACCCGGGCGACGATTGCCCGATCCCGTAAACCGTCCTCCGGGTAAGCTTTGCTGCATGACTTTCACCGTTAGGCCCGCACACATCGCCGACGCAGCCATGCTCTACGAGCTGCACGTTGCCACAATGCGCCAGGCCATCGAGGCCACGTGGGGATGGGACGACACATGGCAACAACAGGACTTCCGCGCCCGTTTTTTACCAGAAGGAACACAAATCATTCTGGTCGCTGGCGAGGTTGTCGGCGTGCTCGAGACGGAAGTACGGCCCGAAGCGTTCTTCGTAGTTAACATCAAGATCAAGCCAGACCGCCAATCCACCGGCATTGGCACGAGTGTGCTGCGCTGGGTGATGGCGACTGCCGCGTCCCAGCACATTCCAGTGCGGTTGCAGGTGCTGTTAGCCAATGTCCGAGCTCGTCAGTTTTACGAACGACTGGGGTTTCAGGCAACCGAGCAAACTGCCACTTACTTGCACCTGCAGTACCACACCCCAGCTAGCCGATAACCGAGGTACTACATGACGTTTGACGAATTCATCAATGTCATCACGCAACCCTACGTCGATGCGCTCGATCAAGAAAAGGCAATGGCTTTTATCCAGAGTGCTGACAGCAAAACGCTGCTTGCAGCGTTGGGAACAAATGGTGTGATGCCTACGTTTAAGACAGCCATTCAGAAGGCGTTGGAAGGCAAGGTTCCGCAAGAGAACATTGACGCCGCCCTGGCGCGCATTACCGAAGCGGCATCAAAACCGAAGGGACCGTAGGGTCGGTCCACAATCTGGGGCAAGGCGTTGCCCGGCCAAAACGCCGACGGCTCACACAGCCGTTGGCGTTGCGCGGCGTAGGATTTTGACGCGGGATAATCTCGGGCCATGCACAGAACACACGGCAGCAATATCAGGAGCGACACCATGGGGATGTGGGCAAGACTAAGTGGGTGGTGGAACGGGCAGCCGTCGGCCGTACCGCAGCAACCCGCGCAGGGACTTGCTCTAATAGCAGTCGACGCATCGAGGCTTGATCGAAGCTATTCGACCGATTTGCCGATCCAATCGAGCGCCCAGGATCGTTTTTCGCGAGCCACGTTTGCCGAACGTATCGCCGATACCATTGTCTCGCGCGCAGACACGGCCGGGCTGGTGTTGGGCTTGTATGGGCCCTGGGGAGACGGTAAGACCTCGGTGCTCCACATGATCGAAGAGCACCTTAACAAACGAGTCGACGTTGTGGTGACACGCTTCAACCCGTGGCAATTCACGTCGGAAGAACAGCTTCTGCGTGGCTTTTTCAACACCTTGGCTTCGGCCATCGGCGCCCGACTGACCTCCAGGCAGGAAGAAATCGGCGAGGCCTTGAAAAAGTACGGGAAGCTGCTGTCGATCGTGAGCGGCGGTGAGGCGGCCACTACCTTGGGCGAAGCCTTGTCCACGACGACACTGGACCAACTCAAAGCACGAGTGGAAGGCTTCTTGGCCGACGGCAATGTGCGAGTGGTGGTGTTAATCGATGACATCGATCGACTGGACCGGGCCGAAACGCACCTGATCTTCAAGCTCGTCAAACTGTCTGCGGGGTTCGCGCGCACGACCTATCTTTTGGCGTTCGACGACGCGGTCGTGGCCGCCGCCTTGGGGGAGCGTTACGGCGCCGGCGGCGATGCCGCCGGACGGGCCTTCCTGGAAAAAATAATCCAGGTACCTCTGCATTTGCCCTCGGCGGAGCCCGTCGCCCTGCGAGCGCTCGTCTTCGAGGGTATCGACCTCGCACTTGCGCAGGCCGACATCCATCTGCCACGTCCGCAAGTCGATGCCTTCGTCCTGCACTTCGGCAGCGTCGAGGAGAGTCTCACTACGCCACGTCAAGCACATCTGTACGCCAATTCGCTGTTGTTCGCTTTGCCGTTGGTCAAGGGTGAAGTAAACATCGTCGAATTCATGCTCATCGAGGCCCTGCGTTTGTTCCATCCCAAGCTGCACCGGGTCTTGCGCGATAACGCCTCTTTGCTACTCCGCGCTCGGGACCAGGACCGTGAGCAGCGCCAAAAGCAGATCAGGGACCTGATCGAGGAGGCGACGCCGGAGTTGACCCCTGAGCGGCGCCAGCACCTGTTTTCGGGCCTGCTCAGTGCCTTGTTTCCCCGGATGAGCCAGATGGGTTACGACTCGGCATGGGAAGCACAATGGGCGCGCGAACAACGGGTGTGCTCCAGCACGTACTTCCACAAGTTTTTTGCGTACGGTGTCTCCGTCAGTCATATCTCCGACCGCGTCATCCAGGGCTTTCTGGACGCGCTGAGCGATCAAACTGAGGAGGAACAAGATGCCGCCTTGCGCGCCTTGGCCACGCCTGAAGCCGTTGCCTCCCTCGTGCAACGCTTGCGTCAGCGAGAATCCCAGGTGCCCGGGAATGCCGGTCCGCCACTGGCCAAGCTCTTCGCTCGCAACGGTGCGCTCTTTCCGTTCGAGCGCGGAGCGCTTTCCTCGGGCGGGCCGCGCACGCAGGCGGCCATCGTCGTGTATCACTTGATCAAATCGGTACCGTTTACGCCGCCGAGATTGGATCTGGCCACCGACGCGTTGCGTCATGCGCAACCGGTGACCTTTGCCGTCGAATGCCTTCACTGGCTAGCGCCCAGCCCAAACAAGGCTGAAAGTGAGTGGGTATTTGACCAGGCAGACTTTGATCAATTGCGTGAACTCGTGGTGCGCGAGGTGATCGTTCCTGCCGACGCGCAGGAACCTTTGTATCGTCAGTTCGGATCGGAATGCACAACCTTGTATTGGCGGTGGCAAGAAGTCGACGCCACCGGTGTGTCTCTGCGTTTGCGTGCCTGCCTGGACGCCGGGCCGGAGGAGATCGACATCTTTCTTGACGCGTTCGTAGGCGAGGCGTGGGAACTGGGCACGGGCTTGTCGCATCGCACGGACTTGGATCGGGGCGTGTACAACGAGCTTGGGAGACTGGTCGACCCGACGGATATCGCCCGCCGCTTACGGGAACGACACGGCGAACAGCTGGATGATCCGCAGTTTCGCCAAGGCAAAGACGTTGCCTTGGGGACCCGCATCGCCCATCAGTTTGCCTACCTGCATGTTCGAGCGCTCGCCGAGGCGCGCGAGCGCGCGGCAGCGGCGGCGCCGAGACGCGCGGACGAAGCGGACGACAACAGGTCCTCGTTCGCGTAAGTCGCCGCTGGCCGGTAATGTTGGCGGGGTGGCTGGGTCGTAAAACGTAATTTATCCAATTCCGCGGCCGAAGCAAGCGCGTCGCTTGCGTTCGCTGCCAACTTGCGCGACGCTTGCAAACAGGGGTTTTACCGCCTTGATTCGATCAGCGACCGACGCGGCGGGTGCGGTCGCAGCGCATCGAGTGCGTTAACGGGAAGAGTAGCGGAGGTAGTTCGCTACTGCGATGCGAGAAGCTTGATGCGCAAGCTTGCTTGTTGTGCCCGGGTTTTGTCCCGGCGACGTCACGACACCGTTCCCGCCGCGTGGCCACGCCCGCTGGCGATTCTTTCGTTCGTCGCCGCCACGTTGATCGCGCCGCCACTCGCCGCGCAGACGATGGCGTTGGCGCGCGTTCCCGTCGACTGCGAAGGCAAGCCCAGCTGCGGTGACGACCCAAAACTCCGAGCCGTGCTCAAGCGCCATAAGGCGGTGATGCTGGCTGGGACGCCGCTGGAAGCCAACATCAATTTGAATCGCTGCGACGCCATGCGCGCCGACACCCCCGACTGGGGCCCGGCCGATGCCGTGGCGGGCGGTCACGCCGCCATTGAACAACTGAAAGCCGAAGCCCGCCTCGGCGTTCCGACCGACGGCACGCTGACCGTCGAGACCACCGCGTCCAGCACCAAGGAGCGCCATTTGGCGCGATGCTCGGTGACGCAGATCGGCGAGGCCTTCGGCCCGCCACGCGATTGCGTGACCATGGCCATCTTGACCCGCGACAAGGATTGGGTTCGCGGCTCCGAGCCTCCGCCACCACCCGAGCCAGGAGACGAGGACTTCCTGATGTGCCCAACCGCGGGCCACTTCCGGCAAGGCGGCGCCATTCAAATCGACTACGACGTGAAATCGCCCGGACCCCTCTTGCCCATGGCCAAAGCGATCCAGCGCGCCCTGGAAACCAAGCTGGGCTTGTCGGTGGAAATGGAGCAGGAACGAAACGCCGACTACGTCTCGCTGGTCGCGGCCAGCGGCATGCACAACTCCAAGGTCCTGGCCACCGGCTGGCGCGAGATCATGGATTTCGATGTCTTCTTGGAATCGGACGAGGACACGCAGGTGGTTTCTGTGTCAGGCCGTTCGCACCTGCTGGTATGCCGCCAAGCCGTGTCGGACATGAGCAGCTACCACGGCCTGAGCGATGCCCAGCGCGCGATCTACCTGCGGTACCTGGACACTCTCGTTGCCGAGTCGATCGCCACCATTTGCCCCCGATTTCGGCGCATCGATGACAAGACACTTTCCTGCCACTAAGGACCGCCCACCATGACTCTGGATGCGGCACGCAAATGGTTGATCCTGGCTAATCTGGTGGTGATCGGCGCGCAGTTGGTGTTCCTCTTCCTCGCGCCGGCGCTGGGCTATCCGTTGCAAAGCCCGAAGAACCTCGAGCTGCTGCAGATCATCACCCCTGTGTTTGTTGGCTACCTGGGCGCGGCCGCCCACTTTGTCTTCAAGCATCCCACGCCAGCCCTCCGGGCCAAGAACCAATACCTTGGGCTTCTGATCAAGGGACCTTTCATCGTCTACGGCCTGGCGGCGGTGGCGATCTTTGTCAATTTCGGCTTGAGCAACCGGGCGGATGCGCAGATTGGCGAAGGCATGTCGATCGAAGCGCTCACGGGTTCGATGACCTTGTGCTTGGCCGTGCTCACCGGTGTTACCGGCGTTCTCAACGCCTACCTATTCGCCAGTCCTCAACAAACTTGAACTCGTCAGCCGTCGGGAGGAATCGTCATGTTGATCAGCCGCAAGCCCATTCGCACCCATTCGTGCACTCACGCCAAGTGCAAGGTGCCGCCCTCGCCAGAACTCATGGCCAAGCTGCTCGAGCGCTATCACGAGTTGCTCGAGCAAGACCGGGTCCCGAAAAACCTGACGTTCAAGCAGTTCTTCGATGTCTGGGCGTCGCGCCGACGCGGCGAGGATGTTATCGGCTTGGACGATGGCAGCCTCAAATCGGGTCCGGCCGCGGCCGTCCAGCTCATCGATCGACCGAAGAAGGAACTGCGCGGCACGGTGCGCACCTTGGTGTTGTTGGTGGACTTTCCAGACGCTGAGCACAACGCCGTCAATTCGCTCGCGCACTACAAGCGCATGCTCTTCGGCCTGGATGGCCAGTTCCCCACCGGCTCGATGCGCGAGTACTACCGCGCCATCAGCAACTACAAGCCCAACGCGACCGCCTCCAAGGTCAAAGGCATCGACATCGATGGCGAAGTCTACGGCTGGTTCCGACTGCCGCAAAAGCTGTCCTATTACGCCGGCGACTCGTCGGGCATGGCCGAAGCCTACCCACGCAACGCCCAAGGTATGGCCGAAGACGCCATTGCCGCGGCGAAAGAAGCCGGCGTGGACTTCACCGACTACGACGCGCTCGGTGAAAAAGTGGTCACGGCGCTTTTTATCATCCACGCAGGCGCCGGCGCCGAAGAGTCCGGCGAAACGTCCGATATCTGGAGCCACAAGTGGACCCTGCACAAGGACATCACCGTCGCCACGGGCATAAAGGTGAAGACCTACCTAACGGTACCGGAAGATTGTCGCGTCGGCGTGTGCGCACACGAATGGGGGCATTTGGCCGCTCGCTGGGCCGACTACTACGATACCGGCGATATCAAGAATATGACCTCCAATGGCCTGGGTAGTTACTGCCTGATGGCAGGTGGCTCGTGGGCCAACGGCGGCACGACGCCAGCGCTCCCCAACGGCATGCTGCGGATGTTCCATTCATGGATCGCCCCGCGAGTGCTCGCCAAGAGCGCCAAGGGCCTTGAGCTCAAGCCGGCAGCAGAAGGCGGCGACTGCCTGATCGTGGCCAAAGCCAAAGGGCTGAAGAACGGCCAGTACGTCCTGATCGAGTACCGGCGGCGGCGGCGGCAAGACACGTATCTGCCCGACGAAGGGGTGGCGATCTACGTCGTCGATGAATCCATCAAGGACGTCAACGACGAAGGCCATCTGGCCATCGAGCTGCTACAGGCTGATGGCAAGCGGGACCTGGCCGCGATCTTCAACCAAGGCAACTCAGGCGACGCCGGTGATTTATACCCCTCCGACGCGGCCTCCCAGATCGGACAAAAGTCGGTCCCGCCGCTGAACACCCCGCAAGGCAAATGGAGTGGTGTGTCCATCAAGGTGCTGGGCACCCCCGGTGCAGCCACCATGAAGCTCGACGTGACCATAGCCTGATTTTCCGCACACTGTTGGAGAACGAAATGGCAAGCAAGCCCGGTGCAGCGCGTGCGATCAAGTTGGGAAAAGACCTGGCAGCCGAGGCGCTCGCACGCCGGCGCGGCGCCGAGAAAACCCGCAAGGCCGCGGTAGCCCGCTTGGTCCCGCCGGGTCCGGGCAAGGCCGCGCCCCCCAAGGCCACACGGGGCAAGCTCGCGGCGACGCTGGCGATGCGAGCGCCCGCGCGCTCGGCGGGCACGCTGATCTGCGAGGGCGACTCCTGGTTTGACTATCCGTTCCACGACGTGCTCAAGCAGCTGGAGGATGGGTACGCCTACGAGATCGAGACCGTCGCGCACAAGGGCGATTGCGTGGAGGAGATGGCTTATAGCGGTGGCCAGCTAGACGATTTCACCCGGCGCGTGGCGAAGGTGCTGCGCTCGGGCGTGAGTCCCAAGGCAATCTTGCTGTCCGGTGGCGGCAACGATATCGCGGGCGATGAGTTCGCGATATTGCTCAATCACGCGGCCTCCGGAACGCCCGGGTTAAACGAATCCATCGTCACCGGCGTGATTGACGAGCGCCTGTTCGACGCCTACGTGGCGATCTTGTCGGCCGTCAACACCATCTGCAAGCACATGGTGGGTCGCGTGGTGCCGGTGGTCCTGCACGGCTATGACTATCCTGTTCCTGACGGGCGGGGCTTCGGCGGCGGATTCGGACCCTTGCCCGGACCGTGGCTGGAGCCCGGGTTCCGGGTCAAGGGCTACGCGGCGATGGACGAGCGCAAGACCCACATCAACAGCCTGATCGATCGCTTCAATGTGATGGTCGGGCGCGTGGTCAAGCTGCCGGCTTTTACCAACGCCACCCATCTGGACTTGCGCAAGACCTTGTCCAATGGCACGGACTACAAGAATTGGTGGGCGAATGAGCTGCACCCCACCAAGAAGGGCTTTGACCTGGTGGCGGCCAGGTACGCCGCCGTCATAGGCTAGCCTGGCTCGGGCTCGGTTCAACCTTCAGGAGAAACGCCATGCCTACCGCGCTTTCACCCCGAACTCAGATCACGATCGCCGTGATCGGCGCCGTAGGCGCCTTGCTAGTCGCACTCGTCGCCAAGTGGCCCTTCGGTGGATCGGATGCCGCAGCATCGGCCGCCGAACGGCAAGTCAGTGCGTGCGCCGATGCCAATAGCGACATCACGGCTGCCGCCAACGCCACGGTCGTGAACTGTGCGGCGGTGGGCGGGGACATGACCGTGGGCGCATCGCCAAAACCTGAGCCCGCCGCCGCGCCAGCGGCCAAGGATGCCAATGCGCCACCCCCACAAGCTCCGCAGCCCTAGCATTACTTGCGCTGCCGTTCTGGTGGCCCTGGCAGGCTGTTCGAAGCCGGAGACGCCCGCACCCGAGTCGGTGGTGGTTCACGCCGGGCCATGCTCGATCGTGCTGACCAACCCCAAGGTCGGCCGCAACCTGAAAGTTGACAACCACTGCACAGTGCCGGAAGAGCGCGCCATCGTCGAAGATCTTTTCACGCTGCCCTTCGCGCAAAACTGCGGCTACTACTATCCCAAGCTATGGCACGTGGTGGAAGGTTCCCCGGAATTCTCGCTCCACATCGAGCCACCGCGCGGCAATTACTTTTCTAAATATCACTTCGGTTTCGAGGCCTCGCCGCGCAGCACCAGTTGGTACGAAGAACTGTTCTTGAATGCGACCAGCGATGACGTGGACTATGAGCAGCACGTCAAGCCGATGGGAGTTTCCAAGGAGACCTTCGCACAACTAAAAGCCTTGCGTGAGGCCCACCCGGGCAGCTTTTTCACGCCGGATTTCATGGCCCGCGTTAATCAGTCCCCCAATGAGCCGACCTCAGAGACCTTATTGGGGACCTTGCCCGTGCGCACGATCCTGCAATACGAAGACGGGACCGAGACAGAAGCGGGTGATGTGCCGATCTACCGTGATGAAGAGGGCGGTCTCCACGTCGCGGTGGTTATTTTCCCCGAGATCCAGGCGTATCCCGATCTCAGCTCCGAGTACCGAACCCGAGGCGATTCCTTTACGTGCACGGCCGATGCGGGGATGGATAAGGCGGTTTTCTCGGACCTTTGTGCCGGGCTCATCGAACGAACCACCCTGAGCGACAACTACGATCAGAAGAGTGCCTGTTTCGATCGGGAAGAGTAAGCTTTGGCGCGTGTCTTTCGTCCCCAGTTCGATCGAGTCGCTATGGAACTTCGTTGCGCCATGACAGGCAAGGTGTTGGATGATCCCTCCGACGGCATCTACGACGATGGCGAGTGGATCCATTGGGACTGGATCAACGGGCAAATCGAAGACCAGGAACTGCGAGCGGAATTTCCCCATGCCGACATTGAGCTGATTCATTCCTTCGAATTGCTCGTTTCCGCCGCGGTGTCGTACAGGGACTTGACGGGTCGCTATTTGCAGATCTGGGGCGAGTTGGGCGAGTTCTATGCCGAGATCAAGTATGGCCTTCGGCGCCACAAGCCTCACGCGCCCGGTTCCGACGGCAAGATTGGCAATGCCTTCGTGGAAGTAAAGACCATTTCACCGGAAAAGGGCACCGGATCGGTGCAGGTCAAGCGCGCCGGCAACTTCGGTCAGCTCATCGTGGTAAAGATCTCGCCTGACTTTGAATTCGAAGCACGCTTGGTCGAGCGCAAGAACTTGCGCAAGGGCACGGGCAAACACGCTCGTTTGCGCTGGGACGACGCCCCGGCAGCGAAATAGGACGTCAACGCCCCACGCGGTTGGCCGTCACCTGCGATGCAGTGGGGCTATCCCCCGCGAGTCGCGTCAAGCTGCGCTTGCGACGCCCCAAGCACCTAGAACGGTAGTTCCTGCCGATCGGCGACTTTCAGAAACCGCAGTGCACCTTTTGCCCATAGATCTCCGCAACGTGCTGCCCGGGTAACGGCGCCCGGCCCATGGAGATGCCAAGACCAGTGTGGGGTCGGGCGCGTGGTCGCGACCTGGGCCAGAATCGATCGAAATCGACTCAAGTTCTCGATCAACGGATCATCGGACGGCAGTTCGGCATCGGCGTGCCAGCGGTGGTGTGCTCGATAGCGAAGGTACAACGGTAGTGGCGCCGACAGTCCCCAGTTCAGCGGAGGAATGGACGCCGCGTCGAGGCGCGAACTTCGCGGCAAGTAGCTAGGGCCAAGATCGAGCCTTCGTCCGTCGGCTTCAACCCAAAAATGCGATGGGACGTTGGCCGTCGGCGTGCCAAACCCTTCCATCAGGCTCTGACGGCCGTCTTTGGACACGCTAAAGCACAAAAAGTCGCCGCTCAAGATTTCCGCGGATTGACCGGCGGCGCGGAGCAGGTCACGTACCCCGAAGGAGGCATACATGCAGCGGGCATCGAAGTCGTCTGGGAAGGTAACTCTGAGTGCGGCATCGACCGTTGCCAATGTGCGCTCGATCTCAACGTGATCCATTCGGGCCTCCATGAATGGAATGACGAACAAAAGTGCTGAGCGCCACGCGATTCAGCACACGAGCATCGTACGTAACTTCAAACCCGCGTGTCGCCTATGCAAACGCCAAGCGAGGAAGGGACCCGACGCTCTGCCAATGGAGCAACGAGCGCGCTAAAAGTCGCCCGAATCGCCGACGCCGCCGTGGCTTGTCGCTTGGCGGCGCTATCGCCGCGCTCGACTCAGACTCGAGGCCCGCAGGCGGTGGTCAATTGCAGGATCGGAAGGAGCGTGTTCCAGCCGACGGTCTGGCACGCTTCATAAGCCAGAGCACGGCTTGATCTGACAAATCGCTGCGCTTCGCCCGTGCGCACGAACCCAGCGCGCTGGGTGGAGTTCCACTCGTGCACACGGGCAATCCACTCCAGATGACCAGGCGCCGGCTCCGGAAGGAAGGCTAGCTCGAGTGCGCCGTGGTCCCAGCGATCGACGTGGGTGATTTCGAGCTGATGGAAGAAGGCACTGGAAATCGAACGCATGGTTGCCTCGGAGCAGGGGGCATACCGCTATCCGGCACCAGTATGCGCAGTTGTGACTTTCGAGGGCCGACTGCAATGGTTCAGGAACCAGCTAACCCGCCCAGGGGAGAAGGGCAATCCGTCAGTTGGCCCGACTCCGGGCCACATTGTCCAAGGTAGTTCAATGATCCCGTAGCAGTCCTCGACGTTCAGAACGATACTTCGAACCCATCGTTCTGCTGCCCACCACCACTCTAGGAGGAGTTCTATGTCGTCAAGTTGGGACTACAAAGCGCTCGCCGCTGCAGGGGAAGAAGTCATAAGCACTCGGGAAGCCTATCGGTCTGCTTGCTCGGGACTTTGGCGCGCTGCCCTCGCAGCCCGGCCTCAGCTGGGCCAAATTCAAGTCACAATCGGCTGGACCGACGCGGGCGCTGCGGACTGGGTTGCCGATTGGCTGGCGGAGCCGATTGAGCCTGGAGATTGGCCAGGATGGTTGGACGACGTATTGCGGCGACTCCGCGGCGCGGCTGAGGGATTCAATGCCTGACTTGACGAGGTCAGTTTCGATGTGAGTTTTCCGGTTTGGGCAGAACTCACATCGATAGTGGTCCAAAACTCACATTGAACGTGGTCCCGGGTATAGGCGACTGCCACCGAGGTAGTTCCTCAGAAGCAGTCAGCGAAGCAAATAGGGAATGTCGACGCAGAGGTCCTCACCTTGCGAACCAATTTGGGAAACCCTAGGCCGACGCTTTTGGCAGAGCTGATTTCTGTTGAATCAGGTACCGAATTGCTTCGGAGGGCTCTGTTCGTGTCCACTTTTCGGAATTGCAAAGCTGCGATAAGGTCGGACGAGATGAACATATCCCCCTTCCTGATAGCCATAAAATACCTGAGTCACATTGGCAATTGGCTGTTTTTCTGTCCAGGTCAGCCTCACATGTCGCGTGTCAACGCCGCAGGCAGGCTTGAAGACATGGCCGTCGGCATCGAATGCCTGCTGACGGACGACGACACCCGCGCCCGCGAGCTTGCGCTCGTGCTCGACCGCATCAATGGCGAGAGGCGAGGGCGGCAACAGAGCATGCTCGAAGACGCCGAGGCTTCGCTGCCGCCACTGGCCGAGGGCGAGCCAATTCCGGCGGCGCTGGTGTTGTTTGACGAAGGTTGGCATCCAGGCGTGGTCGGGCTGGTCGCTTCCAAGATGAAGGATCGCGTCCATCGCCCCGTGCTCGCGTTCGCGTTGGCAGACCAAGGCAGCGAACTGCTGCGTGGTTCGGCGCGGTCGATCCCGGGCTTCCACGTGCGCGATGCCCTGGCTGCCGTGGACGCCGCGCATCCCGGCATGATCGAGCGCTTTGGCGGACATGCCATGGCCGCTGGCCTGAGCCTGCCGCGCGATCAACTGGTCGCGTTCCGGCAAGCCTTCATCGATCACGCACTGCGTTCACTCGACCCAGGCTTGCTCAGCGCCGAGCTGGCTAGCGACGGGCCGCTGGCGCTGGCCGAGATCGATCGGACGTTGGCGGAAGCCTTGCGCGACGCAGGGCCCTGGGGGCAGGGCTTCCCGCAACCGGTTTTCGACAACCAATTCGTGGTGCGCGACTACCGTGTGCTTGGCGAGCGCCACCTGAAGCTGTCACTTCAGCATGAGGATGGCGGTCCGCCGATTTCGGCAATCCATTTCGGCGGCTGGACCGGCGAGGCACCGCCCGGGCGGATGCGCGCCGCGTACCATCTCGCGCTCGACGACTATCGCGGCCGGGAAGGCGTGCAGTTGCTGCTGGTCCACTGGCAGCCCGCCTAGACGCTGGCGCACGCTATAATCGCGGCCTGTTTCCCTGCAAGATTCCGGACCCCATGGAACTCAACCTCGACCGCCTACGCATCGCCGACCTCAAGAGCAGACTCGATTCGCTCCGGGGGTATCTTTGACTTCGATAGCAAGGTAGAGCGACTCGAGGAAGTCAGCCGGGAGCTGGAAAATCCAGCCATCTGGAACGAACCCGAACGGGCGCAGGCCTTGGGCAAGGAACGAGCCACGCTGGAAAAGACCGTCAGCGAAATCCGGCTCAACACCGACGGCCTGGTCGAAGCGGCGGAATTGCTCGACATGGCAGAAGCCGACGATGACGAAAGCACTGTGCGTGCCGTCATCGAAGACGTGGACAAGATCGCCGGCCGGGTCGAGAAACTCGAGTTCCGGCGGATGTTTTCCGGCGAGCTGGACAGTTCGAATTGCTTCGTCGACATCCAGGCCGGCGCCGGCGGCACCGAGGCGCAGGACTGGGCCGAGATGTTGTTGCGCATGTACCTGCGCTGGTGCGAGAACCGCGGCTGGAAGACCGAGCTGATGGAAGTCAGCGGCGGCGATGTCGCTGGCATCAAGAGTGCGACCTTTCGCGTCGAGGGCGACTATGCCTATGGCTGGCTGAAGACAGAGATCGGCGTGCACCGCCTGGTGCGGAAGTCGCCCTTCGATTCCGACAATCGCCGGCACACGTCCTTCACGTCGGTGTTCGTTTCGCCCGAGGTGGACGAGGACATCGAGATCGACATCAATCCTGCCGACCTGCGTACCGACGTGTATCGTTCGTCCGGCGCCGGCGGCCAGCACGTCAATAAGACCGAATCGGCGGTCCGCATCACGCACATCCCGACCAACACCGTCGTCGCCTGCCAGACCGGCCGCAGCCAGCATGGCAACCGCGACACCGCCATGAAGATGCTGAAGGCGAAGTTGTACGAGCTTGAAGTGCAGAAGCGCAACGTCGAGAAGAATGCACTGGAAGCGACCAAGTCGGACATCGGCTGGGGCAGCCAGATCCGCAATTACGTGCTCGACCAGAGCCGCATCAAGGATTTGCGTACCGGCATCGAACGCACCGATACTCAGAAAGTACTCGACGGCGACATCGATGAATTCGTCGAGGCGAGCCTCAAGGCCGGCTTGGCCGCCGGCTCAAAACGACTGGACGCTACGGCATGAATGATTCCGCCCACCACGACGAAAACCAACTCATAGCCGAGCGGCGTTCGAAGCTGAAGGCGCTGCGCGAGCAGGGCATCGCGTTTCCCAATGACTTCAAGCGTGGCGATTACGCACAGGACCTGCAGGACCAGTTTGCCGACAAGGACACCTGGACCGCCGAAGCGCTGGAGGCCGATGGCAAGCGCGTGCAGATTGCCGGCCGACTCATGGCCAAGCGTGTGATGGGCAAGGCCAGTTTCGCCCAGTTGCAGGACATGAGCGGCCGCATCCAGCTGTATCTTTCGGCCGCGGACCTGGGCGAATCGTACGAAGCCTTCAAGGGTTGGGACGTCGGCGATATCGTCGGCGCCGCCGGCACGCTCACCCGCACGCGCACCGGCGAATTGTCGGTCAAGGCCAGCCAGCTGCGCTTGCTGACCAAGTCGCTGCGACCACTGCCTGACAAGTGGCACGGCCTGTCGGATGTCGAGCAGCGCTACCGCCAGCGTTACGTCGACCTGATCGTGAATCCGGAGGCCCGCGAAGTTTTCATCAAGCGATCGAAGATCGTGTCGGCAATGCGTGGCTGGCTGGATTCCCGGCGCTTCCTGGAAGTGGAAACGCCGATGATGCATTACATCCCCGGTGGCGCCACGGCCAAGCCCTTCACCACGCACCACAACGCGCTCGGCCTCGACCTGTACCTTCGCGTCGCGCCCGAGTTGTACCTGAAGCGCCTGACCGTTGGCGGCCTCGAACGCGTCTACGAGATCAATCGCAATTTCCGCAACGAGGGCGTGTCCACGCGGCACAATCCCGAATTCACCATGCTCGAGTTGTACGAGGCCTACGCCACCTACGACGAGGTGATGGACCTGACCGAAGGCATGATCCGCGACATCGCCAGCCAGGTGCTCGGCACGACGTCCCTGCATTGGGAAGGGCAGGCGATCGACCTCGGTCCGCCGTTCCGTCGTTGGTCGATGACCGAAGCCGTGCTTGAGCACAATCCGGAAATCGCTCGCGGGGAACTGCGCGACCTCGAGGCCATGCGTCGTCATTGCCAGCGCCTGGGCGTGCGTTTCAAGCCGTCGTACGGCTGGGGCAAGCTGTTGCTCGAAGTATTCGAGAAGACCGTCGAACACACGCTGGTGCAACCTACCTTCATCACCGACCATCCGGTGGAAGTCAGCCCGTTGGCGCGCGCCAACGACCTGGATCCGGAACTCACCGATCGCTTCGAACTGTTCGTCGGCGGCCGCGAACTGGCCAATGGTTTTTCCGAATTGAATGACGCCGAGGACCAGGCGGCACGCTTTGCCTCACAGGTGGAAGCGAAGGAAGGCGGAGACGACGAGGCGATGCATTTCGATGCCGATTACATTCGCGCACTGGAGGTCGGCTTGCCGCCAACCGGCGGGCTGGGCGTAGGCATCGACCGGCTGGTCATGCTGCTGACCGACTCGGCGTCCATCCGTGATGTGCTGCTGTTCCCGTACATGAGACCGGAATCCGCAGGCTGAATCACGCTGTGGATGCGCTTGCTGCCGGTTGATCGCGCTATGCTGGGTTCGTAGAACGCGTCGGAGGGACCGATCATGAACGTGTTGATCGTGGACGATCAGGCTTCGCAACGAGCGATCGTGCGCCACCTGATCCAGGACATCGATGCGGACATCAAGATCAACGAGTTCGCTGATCCGGTGGAAGCGTTGCTGTTCACGCAGCAGGAACCACAGGATATGGTCATCCTCGACTACCGGATGCCCAACATGGACGGGCTGGAGTTCGCCCGCCGTTTCCGCCGACCCCTGTCGCAACGCGACGTGCCCGTGATGCTGGTGACAGTGGTCGGCGATGAGCCCCTGCGCCAGGCGGCACTGGACGCGGGCATCATCGATTTCATGGTCAAGCCCATCCGCCCCCGCGAACTTCGCTCGCGCTGCAAGAACCTGCTCGACCTTCGCCAGCGGCAGCAGGCCCTGAAATCGCGCACCTACGCGCTCGAGCACAAGCTGCTTTCGGGTACGCATGAAATGGAGCAGCGCGAACTGGCGCTACTGACGCGGCTCGCGCGACTCGCCAGCCAGCGCGAAGGCGCCGACCTGCGCATCTTCGAGCGGATCTCTGCCCTGAGCGCGGTGCTGGCCGACGGGATGGGCTTGGGCGACCAGTACAGTCGCAGCATCGAACACGCGGCGCAGTTGCACGACATCGGCAATATCGGCGTGCCCGACGCCATCCTCAACCAGCCGGGCCCGTTGCTGCCGGAAGAGCGACTGCTGATGCAGCAGCACACCGTGCTCGGCCACGAAGCCCTGCAAGGTGGCAGTGGCTTGCTGCAACTGAGTGCCGAGATTGCGCTGGGCCACCACGAGCACTGGAACGGCGCCGGCTATCCGCACGGCCTGGCCGGCGAGCGCATCCCGCTCTCGGCCCGGATCGTTGCGGTCGCGGACGTGCTGGATGCCTTGCTCAGCGATCGCCCTTATCGCGCCGCATGGCCGATTCGCCAGGCGCTGGACTTTGTGCAATCGCAGGCTGGCCTGCAATTCGATCCGGGAATCGTCATGGTCCTGGCCTCTCGCGAGGCTGCCATAATTGCAACCCACCAGGCCTTCGAGTCCGTCTAGGCCTTCCTTGCCCCCTGAATCGAGACCGCGAGCCTGACCGTGAAACGGCGCATTGGCATCCTTTTCGAGCGATTCCGCAACCGTGCCGACAGCGAGCACGAGCAAGCCTTGGTGCGCCTCGTCATTGCCTCGCTGATCCTGGCTTACCTGTGGGGCTTGAGCCACGTGGGCGGTTCGCGTGGCGAAGACGTGCAGCCGATGTTGCTGGTGATGTTCGCCGAAACGCTGGTGGGCGTCGGCCTGGTCGCGTTGATCCTGATCCGTCCTTCCGTCTCACATGCGCGACGGTGGACGGGCATGTTTGCCGACTACGGCACGCTGACGGCACTCATGCTGCTGAGCCCGGTTGCACTGGCGCCGCTCTACATCATCGTGTTGTGGGTGACCATCGGCAACGGATTGCGCTATGGCCGGAATTACCTGGTTGCGGCGACGGCGCTGGCCTTGTCGAGCTTCCTGCTGGTGGTCGTGGAATCACCTTATTGGCGGCAGCAGCCGATGCTGGCGACCGGCCTGCTGATCGGCCTGGTCGCGATCCCCGTCTACATGGCGTCGCTGCTGCGCGCCCTCGACAGGGCCGTGGAAGAGGCCCGCCGCGCTAATGCGGCGAAGTCCCGTTTCCTGGCGACGATGAGCCATGAGTTTCGTTCCCCGCTGAACGGCATCATCGGCATGTCCGAACTGCTGCAGGGCACCCGGATGGGACCCGAGCAACGCGAGTATGCCGATGTGGTGCACGCCTCGGCGCAGACGCTGCTGCTGATGGTGGACGAAGTGCTCGACATCTCGGCCATCGAGGCGGGCAAGTTGCGCCGCAAGGATGCCGATTTCAACCTGCACGAACTGGTCGGCAGGGTCGCCACGATGGTGCAACCGCCAGCCCAGGAAAAGGGCCTGCAATTGCGTACGCGGATCGCCGACGATGTGCCGGTGCGCCTGCACGGCGACGGGGCGCACCTGACGCAGATCCTGTTGAACCTCATGCATAACGCCGTGAAGTTCACCGAACGTGGGTCGGTCAACCTGGTGGTGATGTTGGTCTCGTCGAACGGCCAGGACCTGACCCTGGAATTTTCGGTGCGCGACACGGGAATCGGTATTCCCGCCGCGGACAAGGAACGAATCTTCGGCGCCTTCGAACAGGTCGAGAGTGGTCCGGGCAGGCGCTTTGGCGGCACGGGATTGGGTACCACGATCGCCAAGACCCTCACCCAACTGCTTGACGGCCGGATAGGCGTGGAAGACAACCCGGGCGGGGGCAGTCATTTCTGGGTGGAGTTGCCGTTCCGTGCGCTGGACTCGGCCGATGTGGTCGAACCTGCGCGGGCCAGCAAGATCGTGGCCATCGACGATCCCTTCGTGCGCCATCGCGCGCGCGTCCGTTCCTTGCGAATCCTGGTTGCTGACGACCAGCAGGCCAATCGCACGGTGTTGTGCCGGATACTGGAACGGGCCGGCCATCGCGTGCAGCAGGCCAGCGATGGCGAGCAAGCGCTCGACCTGCTGGAATCGGACGCCATCGACCTGGCGATCGTGGACATGCACATGCCGCGGTTCACGGGGTTGGATGTGTTGCGGCAACTTCGCTACATGCAGGCGGGTGGACGGCAGACACCGGTGATCGTACTCAGCGCCGACGCAACCGCGCAGGCCGAACGCGACGCCATCGAAGCGGGTGCCCCGGCTTTCCTTACCAAGCCGGTGATGGTGGCCCGTTTGCTCGAGACGATCGCCGACCTGACCAGCCCCGGCAGGCTTGGGCGGGCGCGGCCATCCGTGGAGGCCAGCCGTCCCAGCATGAGCTCCGCCGTGCTCGAGGAACTTGCAGGCATGCAACTGGGCGATGCCTTCCTTCGCGAATTCGTTGAGCAATGCATCAAGGATGCCGACGCCTGCCTGGTCCAGCTGCGCAGCCAGTCGGCGGTGCGGGCCTGGGCGGATTGTCGCGAGACGGCGCATGCACTCAAGGGCATTGCCGAGAACCTGGGCGCGCAGATGGTTTCCGAACGCTGCCAGCAAATCATGCGCGCGACGGACGAAGCCCTCAGCAGGGAACTGGGCCGTCAGTTGGGTGACCTCGAGGCACAGCTATTGGTGGTTGCGGAGCAAGCGCGCCGCCAGGCCATCCAGCTGGGTCAGCCGGGCATGGCAAGCCCCGGCGCAGCGCCAGGTCCGGAAATTGCGTAACCAGAAGCGTGTGATTCGGAACTAGGCAACACCCGCGCGTTTTTGCTGCGCGCGAATCAAGCGCTCCATCGTCTTCAGTCCGCGGTCACCCAGGCGCATGGCCGCGTCCACCCATTCGGTGGTAACTGCGAGCAACTCATCCAGGCTGACCGGACGGCAGGCCTGGCGCACGGCATTCATCGACCGCAGTGCATTGCCGATGCGCTGGTGCTTCCGGATCTGTTCGCGGGCGGCCATCAGGCCCTCGCCACGCGGGACGACCTGGTCCACGACGCCCATTCGCAGCAGCTCCTCGACGGGGTAGATGCGTGCATCGAGCATCATCCGTTCGGCCTGTATCGGCGTCACCCGACGGGTCAGGAAGGTATAGGCGCCCATGCCGGGGAACAGATCGAACAACACTTCCGGAAAGCCCATGCCACAACCTTCCTCGGCGATGATGGTGTGGCAGCACAGCGCGGCCTCGAATCCGCCACCGAGCGCGTCGCCCTGCACGACGGCAATGCTGTGCACGCGATCCTCATAGAGGCGCGAAAAATTGTAGGCGACCTCGACGCACAGCCGCGCATATTCAAGCAGTCGTCCGCGGTTGCCGCTGCGGATCAGGCTCGCGAACAGCGCCAGGTCGCCGCCGAGATTGAACACGGACGCATCCGATGCCAGTACCAGGTGGTGGATGCCGGATTCGCTACCGCTGTCGGCTGCAATTTTTCGCCGGACGCCTTCCTGCGCGCGCTTCATTTCATGCAGCAGGCGTTCTGAAAAACAGGGGTGGTAGGCCGTGGGGTCGCCGCTGTGCATGAAGCACCAGTCGGTTTGCTGGAGGTTTTCGCCCGACAGGCGCACCAGCGGAGCGGAAGCGGGGGCAAACGCAAGATCGACGACAGACATGGCAGTACTCCTGTGAAGGAATCGGCGAACCATGGCCCGGGGGGCGGTTCGGCCCGAGTGTACACCTGCGTCGTGAGCCGCCAAGGCGCCGTAGCGCCCACTTTCACACAGAAGTTTTTGGAACTTCCCGCAGCTCGCGGCGGAGGATCTTGCCGACATTGGACTTCGGCAATTCGTCCCTGAACTCGATCACCTTCGGCAGCTTGTAACCGGTCAGGTTTTCCCGACAGAAGGTCTTCACCTGTTCGGCCGTCAGCCCGGGATCCTTGCGCACGATCACTACCTTCACGGCCTCGCCCGACTTCTCGTCGGGAACCCCGACTGCCGCGACCTCGAGGACGCCCGGCATCATCGCGATGACATCCTCGATCTCGTTCGGGTACACGTTGAAGCCCGACACCAGGATCATGTCCTTCTTGCGGTCGACCACGTAGAAGAAACCCTGTGCGTCCATCTTCGCCATGTCGCCGGTATGCAGCCAACCGTCCGCGTCGATGACCTTTGCGGTTTCCTCGGGGCGCTGCCAGTATCCAGCCATCACCTGCGGGCCCTTGGCGCAGAGTTCGCCCACTTCGCCTTGCGCGACCAGGTTGCCTTCCTCGTCCTTCAGGCAGCAGTCGGTGGAAGGGATGGGCAGGCCGATGGCGCCGTTGTATTCGGCCAGGTCGAGTGGATTCATGCAGCAGGCAGGCGATGTCTCGGTCAGGCCATAGGCCTCGACCAGGGTGACGCCGGTGACGGCCTTCCAGCGCTCGGCGACCGCGCGCTGCACGGCCATGCCGCCGCCCAGTGCCAGGTGCACGGTCGAAAAATCGATGTCGGAGAAACCGGGTGTGTTGAGCAGGCTGTTGAAGAGCGTGTTGACGCCGGTGATGGCCGTGAACCGGCTTGTCGACAGCACCTTCACGAAGTCCTTCATGTTGCGCGGGTCGGTGATCAGTACATTGAGCCCGCCGAACTTCATGAACACCAGGCAGTTCGAGGTGAGCGCGAAGATGTGGTACAGCGGCAGCGCGGTGATGATGATTTCCTTGCCCGGCACGCAGTCCTTGCTGATCCATGCCGAACTCTGCTGCATGTTCGCGACCAGGTTGCGGTGCGTGAGCATCGCGCCCTTGGCCACGCCGGTCGTACCGCCGGTGTATTGCAGGAAGGCAATGTCGTCGTGGCGGATGTCCACGACCGGCAAGGTTGAATCCTCGCCGCGGGCGAGGGCCTGCTTGAAGGTGATGGCGCCCGGCAGGTCATAGTCGGGAATCGCGTTCTTCACGTGGCGAAGGACGAAATTCACGATCTGCCCCTTGGGGAAGGCGAGCAGGTCGCCGATGCAGGTCGTGATGACCTGCCTGATGGGCGTGTCCTCGATGACTTCGGCCAGTGTGTGGGCGAACATCTCCAGCACCACGATGGCGCTTGCACCCGAGTCCTTCAACTGGTGGCGGAGTTCGCGCCCGGTGTACATCGGGTTGGTGTTGACCACCGTCAGCCCGGCCCGCAACACGCCGAAGATGGCGATCGGGTATTGCAGGATGTTGGGCATCATCAGGGCGACGCGGTCGCCCTTCTTCAGCTTCAGGTCGTTGAGCAGGTAGCAGGCAAAGCGCGCGCTGAGCCGGTCGAGGTCCTCGTAGGTCAGCGTGGTGCCCAAGTTGGTGAACGCGGGGTTTTCGCGGAAGCGATCGCAGGCCTGGTCGAACACCGAGACGATGGACGGGAATTCGTCTACATTGATCTGGGCCGGCACGAATGCCGGGTAACTGGCCAGCCAGGGTCGTTCGATGCTCATGCAAAAATTTCCTCTGTTCGACCCGATTGGAGCACAGGCTCCAAATGCTGGCAAGCCGCGGTCAAAGGCCTCGAAAGCCATCTTGCTGATGGTCCTTGGCTCGCTCGCCTTCGGCCTGTCCGGCTGCCGGAAGGAGCCGCCCGAGCAAGCGCTGCGCAATACGATCGCAGCCATGGAGACGGCCGCCGAGGCGCACGACACCGATGCGTTGTTCGAGCCCATTGCCGACGACTTCGCCGGGTCGGAAGGCATGGACCGGCAGGCATTCCGCCGCTACGTCACCTTCATGGGCATGCGTTCGAAATCAGTCAGCGTGCAACTGGGCCCGCTGGACGTGAAGTTGTATGACCAGCGCGCCACGGTGTCTTTCACCGCGGCGCTGAGTGGTGGCGAGGGCTTGCTGCCGAGCCGTGTCCAGGTCTATGACGTGGACACGGGTTGGCGGCTGGACGACGGCGAGTGGAAGCTGATATCGGCGAAATGGCAGCCGCAGCTCTAGCGATCAGGCCGCCTTGCGCGTAGCCAGCTGGCGGAGCACGTAGTGCAGGATGCCGCCGTGGCGGAAGTATTCGACTTCCTTCGGCGTCATCAGCAACACCTGGGCCTTGAACTGCTTCGTGCTGCCGTCTGCAGCCGTGGCGACCACGTCCGCGATGCGCCCGGCGCCGTCACGCAGGCCGGTGATCGAGATCGTCTCGTTACCGATGAGCCCGAGCGACAAGGCATTCTGGCCGTCCATGAACTGCAGGGGCAACACGCCCATGCCGACCAGGTTGGAGCGATGGATGCGCTCGAAGCTTTCCGCGATCACGGCCTTCACGCCCAGGAGCATGGTGCCCTTCGCCGCCCAGTCGCGCGACGAGCCGGTGCCGTATTCCTTGCCGGCCAGTACCACCAGCGGAACGCCTTCGGCCTTGTAGCGCATGGCGGCGTCGTAAATCGCCAGCTTCTCGGCGGACGGGTAGTGGATGGTGTTGCCGCCTTCTTCGCCGCCCAGCATCAGGTTCTTGATGCGGATGTTGGCGAAGGTGCCGCGCACCATCACGTCGTCGTTGCCGCGGCGTGAGCCATAGGAATTGAAGTCGGTCGGCGCCACGCCACGCGATTGCAGGAAACGCCCCGCAGGTGAATTGGCCTTGATGTTGCCAGCCGGGGAGATGTGGTCAGTCGTGATCGAGTCGCCGAACAGGCCGAGCAGCCGGGCGCCCTGGATGTCCTGGATGGTGCCGACGTCCATCTTCATGCCTTCGAAGTAGGGCGGGTTCTTGATGTAGGTGGAGGCTTCGTCCCAGGCGAATGCGGCGCCGTCCGGCGATTCGATCTGGTTCCAGCGCGAGTCGCCCGCGAACACGTTCGCGTAGTTGTGCTTGAACATTTCCGGGCCGACGGTGCGGGCGATCAGGTCGCCGATTTCCTTGTTCGACGGCCAGATGTCGCGCAGGTACACCGGCGCGCCATTGGTGTCTGTGCCGAGCGGATCGGTGGAGAGATCGATGTCCACGGTGCCGGCCAGCGCGTAGGCGACGACCAGTGGCGGCGAGGCCAGGTAGTTCATCTTCACTTCGGGATGCACGCGGCCTTCGAAGTTGCGGTTGCCCGACAACACCGATGCCACGACCAGGTCGCTTTCGGCGATGCCGCGCGAGACCTCGTCCGGCAGCGGGCCGGAATTGCCGATGCAGGTGGTGCAGCCGTAACCGACGACATAGAAGCCGAGCTTTTCGAGGTCGTCGAGCACGCCGGCCTTGATGAGGTAGTCGGTGACGACCAGCGAACCCGGGCCGAGCGAGGTCTTCACCCACGGCGCGGCCTTCAGGCCTTTGGCGACCGCATTGCGCGCCAGCAGGCCGGCAGCCAGCATCACCGCGGGGTTGGACGTGTTGGTGCAGGACGTGATCGCAGCGATGACGACGGAGCCGTCGCTGAGGTGCGCGTCCTGGTCACGGATGCGGATCTTTGCAGCGGGCTTGGCGGCGAGGTGTTCCGCCTGCGGCTGGTCGCCACCCTCGGCATCGAAGCGCTTCACTTCGTTGTTTGCCGGCTTGCGGTTTGCAACGAGCCCGACCAGGTTCTTTTCGAAGTTCTGCTTCATGTCGCTGAGCAGCACGCGATCCTGCGGACGTTTCGGTCCGGCCAGGGACGGCAACACGGTACCCATGTCCAGGTGCAGCGTGGCGCTGTATTCGGCTTCGACGTCGCTGCGCCACAGGCCCTGCGCACGTGCGTACGCCTCGACCAGGCGGATGAGTGCTTCACTGCGACCCGAAAGGCGCAGGTAGGTCAGCGACTCGCTGTCGATCGGGAAGATGCCGCAGGTCGCGCCGTATTCGGGCGCCATGTTGGCGATGGTGGCGCGATCGGCCAGCGGCAGGTAGTTCAGGCCGTCGCCGAAGAATTCCACGAACTTGCCGACCACGCCCATCGAACGCAGCATCTGCGTCACGGTGAGCACGAGGTCGGTGGCGGTCGCGCCTTCGGGCAGCTTGCCGGTCAGCTTGAAGCCGACCACCTGCGGGATCAGCATGGAACTGGGCTGGCCGAGCATCGCGGCTTCGGCCTCGATGCCGCCCACGCCCCAGCCCAGTACGCCCAGGCCGTTGATCATGGTGGTGTGCGAATCGGTGCCGAACACCGTGTCCGGGAACGCGTACTTCACGCCGTCGATGTCGCGCTCCATCACCACGCGGGCGAGGTTCTCGAGATTGACCTGGTGCACGATGCCGGTGTTGGGCGGCACCACCTTGAAGTTGTTGAAGGCTTTCTGGCCCCAGCGCAGGAAGCTGTAACGCTCGCCATTGCGTGAAAACTCGATCTGGCCGTTGACGTCCAGCGAGTCGGCCTTGCCGAAGGAATCAACCTGCACCGAGTGGTCGATCACCAGTTCGGACGGGATGAGCGGGTTGATGTTGGTCGCCGAGCCGCCGAGCTTGACCACGGCATCGCGCATCGCCGCGAGGTCGACCACGCAAGGCACACCGGTGAAATCCTGCAGCACCACGCGCGCCGGCATGAAGGCGATTTCGGTTTCCGGCTCGTCGGTCGGCTTCCAGGTCGCGACCGCTTCGATGGACGCGCGCGTGACGGATACGCCGTCTTCGCAGCGCAGCAGGTTCTCGAGCAGGATCTTCATGGAAAACGGCAGGCGCGACAGGTCATAGCGCTGGCCGAGCTTGGCCAGGCTGAAGATCGTGTAGTCGGTGCCGTTGACGGCGAGAGTGTCGCGGGTGGCGAAGGAGTCGCTCATTGGTGCTCCAGGCAGATCGTGGCGGGGAGGCCGGGCGGAAAAGGCACGCCGGCAGGCCGTTATTATGCCTTAAGCAGGCCCCGAGCGGTCTCCACCATCGCGCGTCGCGACAACAATAAATCCCAGTAACTGCCACCGCATTGGCGCCAGAGCACGGCCGACCGCAACGCGGCCAGCAGGGTAGCCCGTACCTCGCCAACCACGGTCGCCTGGCTCAGGTAGACAGGATTGCCCTGCACCAGCACACGGGGGCCGAGGTTGCTGATGTGCGTGGCGTAGAGCTCGCCGAGGCCCGCCAGGACTGTCGGATGGGTCGGGCCGAAGTGCAGGCTCTGCCGTTCGATCTCTTCGAGCGCCTTGCGGACCTCTTCCACCGTCGCCGGGGAGGCCATGAACTTCCTTTCCAGATGCATCACGTTCATGGCGATGCGGGTCTGCGCGGTATCGCGATCGCTGCCGTCGAGTTGCGCGATCACGCGTTCCAGGCCGGGGCCCAATTCGGCCGCGCCGCCATAGACGTCCTCGGTCGATTCGGCATCGAAACGGAACAGGCTGCCGATGCAGGCAGCCAGCGGCCGTGTCTCGGCGTGGCCGTTGTTGGCCATGTGCTGCACCAGTCGGACCGACTGGAGCAAGCCAGCGAGGGCGAGGACGCGATCTTTCATGCCGCCTGTTCTCTGTGAAGTTGCTCGAAGCGAGCGTCGGTGCGAAGTATGACTGCTCCGCCCAGGCATTCCTCGCCCCGGTACAAGACAAGCGACTGTCCCGGCGTGACGGCGCGTTGCGGGCTGTCGAACAGAACCTGCAAGCTGCCATCGTCTCGCACGATCACCCGGCACGGCTGGTCGTCCTGGCGGTAGCGGGTCTTGGCCGAACATTCGAAGCTGCCTGGCCCCGGTGTCGCGCCGATCCAGTGGGCAGGCTCGCTTTCCAGTTGGATGGACATCAACCAGTCGCTGTCGCTGCCCTGGTCAACCACCAGCACGTTGCCCGGCACGTCCTTGCCAACCACGAACCAGGGCGCCGCCGGGCGGCCCTTCACACCGCCGACATGCAGGCCCTCGCGCTGGCCCAGCGTGTAGAAGAAGACACCTTCGTGTTCGCCGACGACGGTTCCGTCCACGCTGCGGATCTCGCCGCGACGCGCCGGGATGTACTGACCGAGGAACTCGCGGAAATCCCGTTCGCCGATGAAACAGATGCCGGTCGAGTCCTTCTTCCTGGCGGTCGGCAAGGCCGCCTCCAGCGCAATCCGCCGAACTTCCGCCTTGGGCAGGTGGCCGATCGGGAACAAGGTCGCGGCCAGTTGCTCCTGGCCCAGCTGGTGCAGGAAATAACTCTGGTCCTTGTCGCGATCCACGCCGCGCAGGAGGCGCCAGGCGCCGTCGAGGCAGTCAACCCGCGCGTAGTGCCCGGTTGCGATCTTTTCGGCGCCCAGGCGCCGCGCTTCGTCCAGGAAGGTCTTGAACTTGATCTCGCGATTGCACAGTACATCCGGGTTGGGCGTGCGGCCCGCGCGATACTCGGCCAGGAAATGCTCGAACACCTCGCTCCAGTACTGGCCGGCGAAATTGCGTGCGTGGAAAGGAATCCCGAGCCGCCCGCAAACCGCCAAGGCGTCGCGCCGGTCGTCTTCGGCCCGACAACCCGAGCCTTCGTCCTCGTTCCAGTTCTGCATGAACAGGCCGGCGATGTCCTCGCCTGCGGCCTTGAGCAGGTAAGCCGTGACCGAGGAATCGACGCCTCCGGACATGCCTACGATGATGCGCGCGGCACTCATGGCATCTGGTGGAGGGCATCGAGCGGATGGCGCCGGCCGCCCAGGAAATCCTCGACGACACGCCAGACCAGCGGACTGCGGTGCCGCGCGTGCTGTTCGTGCAGTTCTTCCGGGCTCAGCCAAAGGGCTTGCACGATGCCTTCGTCCAGCGCGCGATCGGCATCATGGCTGACCGGCTCCGCCGCGAAGGCCATGCGCAGGTAGTGTCGGCCGGATCCGCCTGCCAACTCATCAGGCGCTTTCCACTGGTAGGCGCCGACGAAGGCGGTCAGGCGCACGTGCCAGCCGGTTTCCTCCAGTGTCTCGCGCAATGCCGCATCGAACAGCGACTCGTCCGGCTCGAGGTGCCCGGCGGGCTGGTTGAGCACGCGGCGGCCGCGCACGTCTTCCTCCACCATCAACAGCTTGCCATCACGCACGACCACGGTGGCCACGGTGACATCGGGTTGCCAGAACTGGCCGCGTCGGTAGCTCAATCAGTTTCTTCCAGTCGGTAAACAGCCATTCTGGTGGCTTCCGGCCAGTTCGTCCATGCCGGACCGGCGCCGTCCGCGCATCCGGCCGGCAAGCCTTGCATCCGGGGCCGGCCACCCCGATTTATACTGGCGCCATGGCAAACAACCCAGATCAAGAACGAGAGCACGATTACGGTGCCATGGTGGCCACCTCGAAACCCGAGGTGACGCGCCCCCCGCTGTACCAGGTGGTGCTGTTGAACGATGACTTCACGCCCATGGACTTCGTGGTCGAGGTGCTGCAGGTTTTCTTCGCATTGAACCGTGAAAAGGCGACGCAGGTCATGCTTCACGTGCATACCCGAGGAAAGGGCGTTTGCGGCGTCTACACACGGGAAGTGGCTGAATCAAAAGTGACCCAGGTCAACGAATTTTCAAGGATGCACCAGCATCCCCTGTTGTGCAGCATGGAAAAGGCCTAGGCTGGAACCGTAACGCGACGGATCGCAGGCTGGAAATCCAGGGAAGCTGTCCCCATATCCTGGGAAACATTCCGGAGACCAAAATGTTCAGCAAGGATCTCGAATACTCGATCGGCCAGTGCTACAAGCAGGCACGCGAGGCGCGTCATGAATTCATGACGGTCGAGCACCTGCTGCTCGCGCTGCTGGAGAATCCTGCCGCACTGGCAGTGCTGAAGGCCTGCGGTTTCAACCAGCCGAAACTGGCCGACGGCCTCAAGCAGATCATCACCGACTCGGTACCGGTCCTGCCGGCCGACGATGCCCGCGACACGCAACCCACGCTGGGTTTCCAGCGTGTGCTGCAGCGCGCGGTCTATCACGTGCAATCATCGGGCAAGAAGGAAGTGACCGGCGCGAATGTCCTGGTCGCGATCTTCGGTGAAAAGGATTCACACGCGGTTTACCTTCTGCAGCAACAGGACATCAGCCGCCTGGATGTCGTCAATTACCTGTCGCACGGCATCGCCAAGGTGGGCGAGGGCGAGGACAAGGCGCAACCGGGCGAACCGCGCGCCGAGGCTGAAGGTGGCGAGGAATCCAAGGGCAATCCCCTGCAGGAATTCGCCAGCAACCTCAACGACCTTGCCCGCGAAGGCAAGATCGACCCGCTGGTCGGGCGCGAGGAAGAAGTCGAACGCACCATCCAGGTGCTCTGCCGCCGTCGCAAGAACAATCCCCTGTACGTTGGCGAATCGGGCGTGGGCAAGACCGCGCTGGCCGAAGGCCTCGCCTGGCGCATCGTCGAGGGCAAGGTGCCCGACGTGCTCAGCGACGCCATCATCTATTCGCTCGACCTGGGCGCGCTGGTGGCCGGCACCAAATACCGCGGCGACTTCGAAAAGCGACTGAAGGCCGTGCTCGCGCAGATGAAGAAAGAGCCGCGCGCCATCCTGTTCATCGACGAGATCCACACGATCATCGGTGCCGGTTCCGCGTCGGGCGGCACGATGGATGCGTCCAACCTGATCAAGCCGGTACTGCAGAACGGCGAGTTGCGTTGCATCGGCTCGACCACGTTCCAGGAATATCGCGGCGTGTTCGAGAAGGACCGCGCGCTGGCGCGTCGCTTCCAGAAGATCGACGTGGTCGAACCTTCCATCAGCGAAGCGGTCGCCATCCTGCACGGCCTGAAGCCGCGCTACGAGGCGCACCACGAAGTGAAGTACAGCTCCGAGGCCATCCAGGCTGCGGTCGACCTGTCGGTGAAGCACATCAACGACCGCCTGCTGCCCGACAAGGCCATCGACGTGATCGATGAGGCCGGTGCACGGCAGCGCCTGCGCTTGCTGGCCGACCGCAAGCAGATCATCGATGTGGAAGAGGTCGAGCTGATCGTGGCCCGCATGGCGCGGATCCCGGCCAAGCAGGTTTCCGCGTCCGACAAGGACGTGCTGCAGAACCTCGAGCGCAACCTGAAGATGGTTATCTTCGGGCAGGACGCAGCGATCGAGACGCTGGTTTCGGCGATCAAGCTGGCACGCTCCGGCCTTGCCAACCCCGACAAGCCGATCGGCAACTTCCTGTTCGCCGGCCCGACCGGCGTGGGCAAGACCGAAGTCACCAAGCAATTGGCGATGCAGCTGGGCATCGAGCTCGTGCGCTTCGACATGTCCGAGTACATGGAGTCGCATTCGGTCAGCCGCCTGATCGGGGCGCCCCCGGGTTACGTGGGCTTCGACCAGGGTGGCCTGCTTACCGAAAAAGTGGTGAAGACGCCGCATTGCGTGCTGTTGCTCGACGAAATCGAAAAGGCGCATCCGGATGTCTTCAACATCCTGCTGCAGATCATGGATCACGGCATCCTGACCGACACCAACGGTCGCGAAGCGAACTTCCGCAACGTGGTGCTGGTGATGACGACCAACGCCGGCGCCCAGCAAGCGGCGCGCCGCACGATGGGCTTCGTCACCCAGGACCATGCGACCGATGCAATGGAAGTCATCCGCAAGGGCTTTACGCCGGAATTCCGCAATCGCCTGGACTCGATCATCCAGTTCCAGGGCCTGGGTTTCGACCACATCCTGCGCGTGGTGGACAAGTTCCTGATCGAGCTGGAAAGCCAGTTGCACGACAAGCACGTCAGCCTGACGGCGACACCGGCAGCGCGGCAGTGGCTGGCCGAACATGGCTTCGACCCGCAGATGGGCGCACGACCGATGTCGCGCCTGCTGCAGGACAAGGTGAAGCGTCCGTTGGCCGACGAGTTGCTGTTCGGCAAGTTGGTGGACGGCGGCCGCGTGACGGTGGACGTGCGCGACGGCGAACTGGTCGTCGAGTCGCGACCGGAGCCGGAGAAGCTGTTGCCCGCCACGGTCGATTGACGTGGGAGCGGCCTTGGCCGCGATGAGTCTTGCCAAGCAAAACGGCGGCCAGTGGCCGCCGTTGTTTTTTATATTGCGAGATTCATCGCGGCCAAGGCCGCTCCCACAAAAGCCGCTCCCACATTATTTCATGCGGTAGGTGATGCGGCCCTTGGTCAGGTCGTAGGGAGTCATCTCGATCTTGACCTTGTCGCCGGTCAGGATGCGGATGTAATTCTTGCGCATGCGCCCGGAGATGTGGGCGGTGACGACGTGGCCGTTTTCGAGCTTTACCCGGAACACGGTATTGGGCAGCGTTTCGAGAATCGTGCCTTCGAATTCAATGGAGTCGTCTTTGGACATGCTTCGCTTCAGGATGTGGTCAACCACACAAGTCGCGAATGATGCCACAGACGGGATTTTTTCGCAAAATCCGGTCCGGTCAGAGGTTGCTGAACTCGCTGGCGGGCCGATCGCCGAATGCGCCCGTCCATGGCCCAGTCCGGCCCTGCGCGGCCTGGAGCGGGGCAAGAAGGTTCAGGAACTCGCTTCGCGGCAGCAGGCGTCCACCGAGGCTGACCAGGTGGGCGTTTTCCAGCTGGGCGTCGATCAGCGGCCATTCCCAGCCTTTCAGCAGGGCCGCGAGGCCTGCCAGCGCAACCTTGGAACCGCCCGGCTCGGCGCTGAACATGCTCTCGCCGCAAAACATCCTGCCCACCGCCACGCCATAGATGCCACCGACCAGGCGCGAGCCATCGAACACTTCGATGCTGTGCGCGTGGCCGAGTCGGTGCAGTTCGCCATAGGCGTCGAGCATTTCCGGCACGATCCAGGTGCCGTTGCCCTGGCCGCTGCGCGGCGAATGGGCACAGGCTTGGATCACTTCCCGGAAGCAGGTGTCGGCGCGCAGCGTCCAGGTGGATTTGCGCAATGATCGCGCGAAGCGCGAGGGCAGGCGAAAATTCCCGACATCGAAAACCATGCGCGGGTCGGGGCTCCACCACAGGATCGGCTGGCCCCTGGAGTACCAGGGAAAGATGCCGTGGCGGTAGGCGTTCAGCAGCCGCTGCGGACTGAGGTCGCCGCCCACTGCCAGCAGGCCATCGGGTTCGCGCAAGGCCCGTCCTGCCGGCGGAAAGGGAGCCAGCGGATCAGGATCGAGCAGGATCGGCAGGCGGCTCACGAAAGGGGCTGTGCTCCAGGACTTGGTCACGATAGCGCAAGACGGATGCGCGCTCCTGTTCGCACCAGTCGCGCAATGCATCTGCGAAGGCGGGCTGTCCAAGATGATGGCGGCTGTGGGTGAGTACCGGCAGGAAGCCACGCGCGATCTTGTGCTCGCCCTGTGCGCCCGGTTCGAACACACGCAGGCCTTCGCGCAGGCAGTAGTCGATGCCCTGGTAGTAGCAAGTCTCGAAATGAAGGCCGGGCACGGTTTCGCTGGCCCCCCAATAGCGACCGTACAGCGTCTCGCCACCGCGCAGCAGCAGTGCGCCGGCTATCGTCTCCGCGCCCCGCTGGGCCAGCACCAGAACCAGGCTTCGGGGCATCGTTCGCGCCAGGTGGCGCAGGAAGTCGAGGGTCAGCGCCGGCTGGTTGCCTTTTTCCGACTGCGTCATGCAGTAGAACGCATGCATCGCCATCAGGTCTTCATCGCCGGCCTCGTCGCCGTGGACCACGCGGAATGTGATTCCGCTACGGCGAACCTGTTCGCGCTCGGCACGGATGTTCTTGCGCTTCTTGCTCGAGAAAGCGCCCAGGAACTGCTCGAAGTCCGACCAGCCTGCGTCATTTCGCCAATGGAACTGCACGTCGCAACGCGCCAGCCAGGCCTCGTCGAACGCGGGGAGTTCGGATTCGGGCAGGAAATTCACGTGTACCGAAGGCAGGGCTTCGTCATCGGCATGCCGGCGCATCGCGTCAACCAGCGTGCGTCGCGAACTCTCGTCCCGGGCCAGGATGCGCGGGCCGGGCACAGGCGAGTAGGGCACCGCGACCAGCCACTTCGGGTAGTAGTCCAGGCCGTACCGCGAATAGGCATGGGCCCACGCGTGGTCGAAAACGAACTCACCGTGTGAATTGCCCTTGAGGTAGGCAGGGGCCGCGGCGCAGAGGCGTTCGCCTCCGTACCAGGCGGCATGGCGCGGCTTCCAGCCCCAGCGTTCCTTCAGGCAGCCATGTTGTTCAAGGCCGGAAAGGAAGGCGTGGCAAACGAACGGATTTTCAGCGCCATGCAAGGCATCCCAATCGGCCGCGGGCAGATCGAGGATCGAATCGAAGAGGCGCAGGGACACGCGCGTCTCGTCGGCCTGGCGACCTCAGTGCTCCATGTCCAGGAATTTTTCGGCATCCAGCGCGGCCATGCAGCCGAAGCCGGCCGACGTTATTGCCTGGCGATACACCTGGTCGGCGACATCGCCTGCGGCAAACACGCCTTCGACGGACGTGGCGGTCGCATTGCCATCAAGGCCGGAACGGATGGTGATGTAGCCGTTCCTCATCGCCAGCTGTCCTTCGAACAGCGAGGTATTGGGCGTATGCCCGATCGCAACGAAGAAACCCTGCACGGCGATCTCGCGCGCCTTGTCGTCGGTCGTGCTGCGGATGCGCATGCCGGTCACGCCGGAATCGTCGCCGAGCACTTCGTCCACCGAGTGGTTCCAGATCAGTTCGACCTTGCCGGCCGCGGCGCGGGCGAACAACTTGTCCTGCAGGATCTTCTCGGCGCGCAGCTTGTCGCGGCGATGCACCAGGTAAACCTTGCGCGCGATGTTGGACAGGTACAGCGCTTCCTCGACTGCGGTATTGCCACCGCCGATAACGGCCACGTCCTGGTCGCGGAAGAAAAATCCGTCGCAGGTGGCGCAGGCGGATACGCCCTTGCCCATGAACTTCGTTTCCGATTCGATGCCGAGGTACTTGGCGCTGGCGCCCGTGGTGATGATCAGCGCGTCCGCACTGTATTCACCGGTGTCGCCCTTGAGCTGGAACGGACGGCGCGACAAGTCGGCCGAATGGATGTGGTCGAAGATGATCTCCGTCTCGAAGCGTTCCGCGTGCGCCTGCATGCGCGACATGAGGTCCGGCCCCATCAGGCCATGGGCGTCGCCAGGCCAGTTGTCCACTTCCGTCGTCGTCATCAATTGACCGCCCTGCTGCAGGCCCGTCACCAGCACCGGCTTGAGGTTGGCGCGGGCGGCATAAACCGCGGCGGCGTAGCCGGCGGGGCCGGAACCGAGGATGAGCAACTGGGCGTGCTTGGGAGCGGTCATGGGGATTCCGGAATGGGACGGCAGCAACAGGCTTGCGCGTTGCCTAAGCTTGGGGTTGCGAAGGGGCTAAATCAAGGCGCGAAAACTCGGCAAGCCTGTGCTAAGCGTCGCTACGGGATGTGAAGGCAAGGGCGATTACGGTATAACAGCGCGAAGCATTTGCTCGTCCCGACCCCCCAGACAAGGCTCGACTCGCACGGTGGCCCGAACTCCCGAAAAAAATGCGCGCGCCGGCGACGATCGCCGGCAAAAACTCTGGCGGGAACTCGCGCTGGTGGCGATCGCGCCCCTGTTGATCTACCTGCTGGCCAGCCTGGCCAGCTACTCCACCAACGACCCGGGCTGGTCGCGCACCGGCAGCGTTGCCGGCGCCCTCAACAACATCGGCGGCCTCGTGGGCGCCTATATGGCCGACCTCGCCTTCTGGTTCTTCGGTTACGTGGCCTATAGCGTTCCCTTCGTATTGGGCGGAATCGCGCACATTGCCCTGTTCGGCCTGGATTCGGATGGCGACGGGCGCGTCGATTTCGGGCCCGCGCTCAGGCTTATCGGCATCGTGGGCTTTTTGGTCAGCGCCTGCGGGCTGTTGCACCTGATCGGCGGTCCGGCGCCCAATCTTCCTGCCGAGTCCGGCGGCATCCTCGGCCAGGCCACCGGCCAGTCCATGCTCAGCGTGTTCGGCTCAATGGGCGGCAACCTGTTCCTGTTCGTGGTCTTCATGATGTCGGTGACTCTGGCGACCGGCCTGAGCTGGTTCGCGGTGATGGACTGGATTGGCGCCATGGTGCTCGCCGGCATCGCCCGTTTCTCGCAGAAGAAGCTGGAGGCCGCCGAATGGCAGCGCACCCGAACCCTGCGCGAAGAACGCGAGGAAGTGCGCAAGATCGACACGGAAAAACGCGCCAAGCGCGAGCCAGTCAGGATCGAGGCGCCGGCCAAGGCCATCATTGAAAAGAGCGAGCGCGCGCAGCGCGAACAGCAGATCCCGCTGTTCAACGTTGGCGGCGACAATTCGCTACCGCCGCTTTCCCTGCTCGACGATCCCAAGCCGCAGCCCAAGGGCTATTCCGAAGAGACACTGGAGACCTTGTCGCGGCAGATCGAGTTCAAGCTCAAGGACTTCCGCATCGAGGCGCACGTGGTCGGCGCCTATCCCGGCCCGGTCATCACCCGCTTCGAAATGGAGCCCGCGCCGGGCGTCAAGGGCAGCCAGATTTCCTCGCTGGACAAGGACATCGCGCGCGGACTGTCGGTGAAATCGGTGCGCGTGGTGGACGTGATTCCGGGCAAGTCGGTGGTCGGCCTGGAAATCCCCAACAGCCAGCGCGAGATGATCTACCTGTCCGAGCTGCTGCGTTCGAAGGAATACGACAAGTCCACCAGCCCGCTCACCATCGCGCTGGGCAAGGACATCGGCGGCCGTCCGGTCGTTGCCGACCTGGCGCGCATGCCGCATTTGCTCGTAGCGGGCACCACCGGTTCGGGCAAGTCGGTAGGCGTCAACGCCATGGTGCTCAGCCTGCTGTACAAGGCCAGCGCCAAGGACGTGCGCATGCTGATGGTGGACCCGAAGATGCTCGAGTTGTCCGTATACCAGGGCATCCCGCATTTGCTGGCGCCGGTGGTCACCGACATGAAGGAGGCCGCCAACGGCCTGCGCTGGTGCGTGGCCGAGATGGAGCGCCGCTACAAGGTGATGAGCGCGGTGGGCGTGCGCAACCTGGCCGGCTTCAATCGCAAGGTGAAGGATGCGAAGGACGCGGGCCAGCCGCTGATGGATCCGCTATTCCGCCCGAATCCCGAACTGGGCGAAGCACCGCGTCCGCTGGAGGAGTTGCCCTACATCGTCGTTTTCATCGACGAGTTCGCCGACATGATGATGATCGTCGGCAAGAAGGTGGAAGAACTGATCGCCCGCCTCGCGCAGAAATCGCGCGCGGCCGGCATGCACCTGATCCTGGCCACGCAGCGGCCTTCGGTGGACGTGATCACCGGCTTGATCAAGGCTAATATCCCGACCCGCATCGCGTTCCAGGTTTCCAGCAAGATCGACTCCCGCACCATCCTTGACCAGTCCGGCGCCGAAACGCTGCTGGGCCATGGCGACATGCTGTACCTGCCGCCCGGCACGGCGATGCCCGAGCGCGTGCATGGCGCCTTTGTCAGCGACGAAGAAGTGCATCGCGTCGTCGCCCACCTCAAGCAGCACGGCGGCGGCACCGACTACATCACCGGCGTCCTGGAAGAAGTACAGACGATGGGCGAAGGGCAGGTGGTCGGTCCCACCGGCCTGCCCGAATCAGGCAGCAGCGGCGACGAATCCGACCCGCTCTACGACGAGGCCGTGAAGATCGTGACTGAAACGCGGCGTGCATCCATCTCCGGTGTGCAACGGCGGCTGAAGATCGGCTACAACCGCGCTGCGCGCCTCGTGGAGGCCATGGAAGCCGCAGGCGTGGTTTCGGCCCAGGAACACAACGGCGACCGCAGCGTGCTGGCGCCGCCGCCACCGCGCAACTGAGTGCCGGCCTTCGTTCATCTGGCCTCGGGCAAAATTCGCCCAGTGCCCTTTTCCGAGTTCCCCATGAAGCAGTCGATCTTCCTGTTCTTGCTTGCCTCGGCCCTCTCGGCCACGCCCGCAATGGCGGCCGCGCCTGCCAAGGCCAAGGGCGCAAGCGCCAGCGTGCCGGCGAAGTCCGTCGGCCGCGAGCGCCTGATGGCCTTCACCAAGGGCCTGAAGGGCCTGGACGCGCGCTTCGAACAGCACGTGTTCGATCCGAACGGGCGGCCGTCCGAAACCAGTTCCGGAAGCGTGAAGCTTTCCGCGCCGAGGCAGTTCCGCTGGGAATACCTGAAGCCTTCGCCGCAGCTGATCGTCGCCGACGGCGACCATATCTGGATCTACGACCCGGAACTGGAACAGGTGACGGTGCGCAACCAGAGCATGGAAGAGCAGGGCAGCCCGCTCGCCGTGCTGATCGACCCGACCGAACTCGATCGCCAGTACAAGGTATCTGACGGCGGCAAGTCCGGCGGACTGGACTGGCTGGTGCTCGTGCCCAAGAAGGCAGAGGACGCCCCGTTCCAGAAGGCGATGCTCGGGTTCGGCGCATCGGGACTGGCGCGCATGGAGCTCAATGACGGCCTTGGCCAGCGCACGGTGATCGGATTCAGTCCCTGGCAACGCAATCCCGCCTTTGGCGCGGGTACCTTCCGCTTCACGCCGCCCAAGGGCGTGGACGTGGTCGGCACCGTCATGCCCGCGGCCCAGGTTTCTCCGCTGAAGTGACAAGAGGCTAGGGCCGGGGCGGTCGGCTGGTTAGAATCAGTCGTGCGCAAGGCCAAGCCAAACACTCCCTCCCTGTTCCAGGCGCCCAGCGCGCTCAAGCCGCTGGCCGAGCGCATGCGCCCGGCAACCCTGGACGAGATGGTCGGGCAGCGACGATTGCTGGCGCCCGGCTCCGCCCTGCGGCGCGCGGTGGAGTCGGGCAACGTCCACTCGATGATCCTCTGGGGTCCGCCGGGATGCGGCAAGACCACGCTGGCCCTGTTGCTCGCGCACTATTCGGATGCCGAGTTCCGCGCAATTTCCGCGGTGCTCTCGGGCTTGCCTGAAGTCAGGCAGGTGCTGGCCGAGGCGCAACTGCTGTTCGAGCAGGGCCGTCGGACCGTGCTTTTCGTTGACGAGGTGCATCGCTTCAACAAGACGCAGCAGGACGCATTCCTGCCGCACATCGAGCGTGGCTCGATCCTGTTCGTCGGCGCGACGACCGAGAACCCCAGTTTTGAATTGAACTCGGCGCTGCTGTCCCGCTGCCGCGTGCATGTACTCGAGGCGGTTTCGCAGGCCGACATCGTGGAGGCCCTGAAGCGCGCGCTGGGCGATGCCGAACGCGGCCTGGCACCATTGTCGATCAGGATTTCAGACGAAAACCTTGCACTCATTGCGCAGGCAGCCGACGGCGATGTCCGTCGTGGCCTGACGCTGCTGGAGATCGCGGCGGAGCTCGCCGCCGACGAAGGCAACGAGGTCAGCGAGGCGACGCTCGCACAAGTACTGGCCGATCGCACGCGTCGCTTCGACAAGCAGGGCGACCAGTTCTACGACCAGATTTCCGCCCTGCACAAATCGGTGCGCAGCTCCAATCCCGATGCCGCGCTTTACTGGCTCGCGCGCATGCTGGACGGGGGTTGCGATCCTTCCTATCTCGCCCGCAGGCTCACCCGCATGGCGGTGGAAGACGTCGGCCTGGCCGACCCGCGCGCCCTGCAGATGGCGCTCGAAGCGTGGGACGCGTACGAACGGCTCGGCAGTCCCGAGGGCGACCTCGCGCTGGCGCAACTGGCGATCTACCTGGCGACCTGCGCGAAATCGAACGCCGCGTACGCGGCATTCAATCTCGCCCGCGACGACGTCGGCAAGCACGGCACGCAAGCCGTGCCCATGCACCTGCGCAACGCGCCGACCCGCTTGATGAAGGACCTGGGCCATGGCTCGGGCTACCAGTACGACCACGACGTGGAGGGCGGCGTCGCCCTGGGACAGACAGGCTTTCCCGATGCGTTGGGTGAGCGGATCTATTACGAGCCCGTGGAGCGCGGCCTCGAGATCCGCCTGAAGGAAAAACTCGATCAACTGCGCGCCGCGCGCGCCTCGAGCCGGGGAAGGAAATGAACCTGCAGTTGCTGGGAGTAGTGATGGCGGGTGGCGCACTCGGCGCCGCCGGGCGGCACCTGATCGGCGGGTGGATGGTCCGGCACGTCGGCAACTCGCTGCCGTGGGGCACGTTGGCGGTGAACCTGATCGGTTCCTTCGCGGCCGGCTTCCTGTTCGTCTGGCTGGAAAATCGCGGACCCAGCGCCCTGTACTGGCGCGCCTTCCTGATCGTCGGCATCCTGGGCGCGCTCACGACCTATTCGGCATTGATGCTCGAAACACTCCTGTTTGCGCGTACCGGACGGCCTGGTGCATTGCTCGGCTACCTGGGCCTCACCCTGGCGGGAGGCTTCTTCCTGGTATGGGCCGGGGCGCGGCTGGCCGATCTGCTGCGCAACTGATACTCGCTTGCACGCCGGCCCCCGCAGGATTAGCCTGCCGCTTCAACCTGGGGAGGCTTGAAATGCGCACATTCATTGCGGGACTTATCGGCGGCGTGGTGTTCTTCCTGTGGGCGGCGATCGCACATATGGCCCTGCCGATCGGCGAGATGGGCATGCAGCGGCCCGCATCGGAAGACGCGGTAATTGCCGCCGCTAGCGCCAACATGTCGGCGCCCGGCATCTACATGGTGCCCGGCCTGACGGGTGAGCAGATGAAGGACGAAACCGCCGTCAAGGCCTACTCGGACAAAGCCAAAACCAATCCGTACGCGTTTGTCGTGTACCAGCCGCAAGGCAAGGACGGCACCGACATGGGCCGTAACCTGATCATCCAGTTCATCTCCGACACGCTTTCCGCCATGGTCGTCGCCTTCGTCCTGGGCTTGGGTGCATTCGGGTTTTCCAAGCGGGTCTTCATCGCTACGGCGCTGGGCCTGTTCTCATGGTTGACCCTCAGCGTCCCGTATTGGAACTGGTATCGGTTTCCGACCGATTTCACGCTCGGCGCCATGCTTGAGCAGGTGATCGGCTGGTTGCTGGCTGGCGTGGCCATGGCCTGGTTCCTGGGGCGGCGCGGCCGCTGATTGCAGGCATTCGTTGCGAGAATGGGCGGGACGCGGCGATAATTCCGCGTCCCGTTTCATTTCTGGAATGCCCCGATGCTCGATCCCTCGCTCCTGCGCGGCCAATTGGCCGAAACTGCCGCACGCTTGTCGGCCACCCGTGGCTTCCAGCTCGATGTTGGCGCCTTCGAAGCGCTGGAGGGCGAGCGCAAGCAACTGCAGTCGCGGACCCAGGAATTGCAGAGCCAACGCAACGCGCGTTCCAAGGCCATCGGGCAAGCGAAGTCGAAGGGCGAAGATACGTCGGCCTTGATGGCTGAAGTTGCCGGACTCGGCGACGAGCTGAAGCAGTCGGAAGCGCGGCTCGAGCAATTGCAGGCGACGATGGAAGCCATCGCGTTGGGCGTGCCGAACCTGCCCGACGCGTCGGTTCCGCCCGGCAAGGACGAGACGCAGAATGTCGAATTGAAGCGTGTCGGCAAGCCGCGCGAATTCGATTTCAAGGTGCTCGACCACATCGCCCTGGGCGAACGCAATGGCTGGCTCGACGCGGAGGCGGGCGCGAAACTTTCAGGTTCTCGCTTCACGGTATTGCGCGGGCAACTGGCGCGGCTCCATCGCGCGCTGGCGCAGTTCATGCTCGACCTGCACACCAACGAGCACGGCTATGCGGAATGCAACGTGCCCCTTCTGGTGAATCCGGAAAGCATGCGCGGCACCGGCCAGCTGCCCAAGTTCGAGGAAGACCTTTTCAGCACGACGGTGGGCGAGACCCGTCGCTACCTGATTCCCACGGCGGAAGTGTCGCTGACCAACCTGGTGCGCGACGAGATACTGGAAGACGCGCAGCTGCCGATGTGGCTGACGGCGCATACACCGTGTTTCCGCGCCGAAGCGGGCAGCTACGGCAAGGACGTGCGCGGCATGATCCGGCAGCACCAGTTCGAGAAGGTGGAGCTGGTGGCGATTGCGCGCCCGGCCGAGAGTTACGCGGTGCACGAACAGATGACTCTGCATGCGGAAGCAGTGCTGGAGAAGCTGGGCCTGCCTTATCGACGGCTGCTGCTGTGCGCGGGCGACATGGGTTTCGGCGCCAGCAAGACGCACGACCTGGAAGTGTGGTTGCCCGGACAGGACAGCTATCGCGAGATCAGCTCGATTTCCAATTGCGAAGCCTTCCAGGCGCGTCGCATGCAGGCGCGCTGGCGCAATCCCGCCACCGGCAAGCCCGAGCCGGTGCACACGCTCAATGGTTCGGGCGTGGCCGTGGGTCGCGCACTCGTGGCGGTGATGGAAAACTACCAGCAGGCGGACGGCTCGATCGAAGTGCCCGCGGTGCTGCGTCCGTACATGGGTGGCGCGACGCGCATCGCATGAGCACGCCCGACCTCAATGACCTGCAGTTCTTTGCAATTGTTGTCGAGCACGGTGGTTATGCGGCCGCCGAGCGCGCGCTGGGCATTCCGAAATCGCGTTTGAGCAGGCGTGTATCGCAGCTCGAGGCGGATCTGGGCGTTCGCCTGCTGCAGCGTTCAACGCGCAAGTTTGCAGTGACTGATGTCGGGCAAAGTGTTTACCGGCACGCGCAGAGCATGTTGGCCGAAGCCCAGGCGGCACGCGAGGCCGTGGATCGCGTCAGTGCGGAGCCGCGGGGGCTGATCAAGGTCAGTTCCCCGGTGACGCTGGCCGAAGAAATCCTCGGAAAGCTGATTCCTGAATTCATGCTTGCCTTTCCATTGGTGCGCGTGCAGCTGCATGCCAGCAACCGACGCGTGGATATCATTCCGGAAGGCTTCGACGTCGCCTTGCGGGTTCGCAACAAGCTCGACGACGATGGCGAACTGGTGCTGCGTCGCTTCGGCCAGATCAATGAGTTGCTGGTTGCCAGTCCGGGCTACCTGAAGAAGCACGGCCGGCCACTGTCCCCGGCGGACCTGGTTTCGCATTCGACCCTGAGCATGAGCGAGGAAGAGTCGAAGCAGCGCTGGACGCTTTACGGCCCGGGCGATGCGGTCGAGCGTGTTGAACTCCAGCCGATCCTGATGACACACGACTTCCCCTTGCTGATGGCGGCAGCGAAGGCGGGGCTGGGCATCGCGCTATTGCCGGAGTCTGTCTGTGCCGATGCAGTGCGCAGTGGCGACCTTGAAGTCGTCGTGCCCGACTGGCACCTGCCGCAGGGCATTTGCCACGCGGTATTCCCGTCACGGCGCGGACTGCTGCCAGCCGTGCGGGTATTCATCGATTTCCTGGCAGAGCGCGTTCCGCCGATCATCGAAGCCAACCGGCTGAAGTGCGCCGAGATCCGACGCGACTAGTTAGCGCGACGCAACCGGTTCGACGAATCCAATCCGGGTCAGCTTGGCGTTGTTTGCGCGCGCCAGCACCTGCGCCAGCAACTGGTATTCCGAACCGCGATCGGCATCGATTTTCAGCAGCGGCTGGCGATTGGGATCGATGACGCCGTTGGCGGTGAGGCCGCGCGCGGCTTCGATTCGGAATCGGGACTCGAGCTCTTCGACCGTGACCGGCGTGCCGTTCCAGCTGAGTGCTCCGGAGGCATCGATGTGCAGGCGGATAGGTTCGAGGGCGAGGGCTTTGCTATCGCCGCCCTGGGGCAGATTCATTGGAATCGGATGGGAGATTGCAGGCACGGTGACCATGAAGATCACGAGGAGCACCAGCATCACGTCCACGAGGGGAGTGATATTCATGTCGCGCATCGAGCTGCCGGAACTGGACAGGAAAGCCATGTCGTTCTCCTTAGCTGGCGTGGGCGCCCGGGCTGGGGACCCGAGGTCAGACTAGCATTGGCAGTGGGGACGGGTGCAAGTAGTGGCGGAGAGAGTGGGATTCGAACCCACGGTAGGCTCACACCTACGGCAGTTTTCAAGACTGCTGCCTTAAACCACTCGGCCATCTCTCCGATTTCTTCGCCCTTCTGGCTCGGCGCCCCGCATGGTGATTTTAGCCTGCGGCCGCCCGGGGTAGGGAATTTCGTACAACACAATGGGGAAACACCTTCTGGCGGCAAATGTCCGGCGGGCCGTAGCTTGGGATCAGGTTGAACCAGGGGGTAGGGAAATGATTCGCGTCTTTTTGCTCGACGACCACGGACTGATGCGCACGGGGTACCGGATGATCCTCGCTGGCCAGGACGACATCGAGGTAGTGGGAGAGGCAGGTTGCGGCGAGGATGCGATGCCGATGATCAGGCGCCTCAAGCCCGATGTGGTCGTCTGCGACCTGCATCTGCCCGGCGTCAGCGGGCTCGATGTCACCGAGCGGCTGGTGAAGGGGCAGGTTGGCCCACGGGTGGTGATCGTGTCGGTGCAGGTGGACGGTCCGATGCCCCAGCGATTGCTGGACGCTGGCGCCCATGCCTACCTGGGCAAGGCCTGCGACTCGGCCGAGCTCATCCGCGCCATTCGTGAGGCCGCCCGTGGCCGTCGTTACCTGGGCATCGAGATCGCGCAGCAGATGGCCCTGGGCGGCAACCAGCGATCTCCCTTCGACCTGCTGTCGCGGCGCGAGATGGAGATTTCCCTGATGTTCTGCCAGGGCATGCGCGCCGAGGACATCGCTCGCCGCCTCAGCCTGAGCGGCAAGACCGTCGCCACGCACAAATACCGACTGTTCGACAAGCTCGGCATCAAGGACATCATCGCGCTCGCGCGGATGGCCGCGCAGCACGGTTTGACCCAGCCGGCCGTGATGGCCTGAGCAAAGAAAAAGGCACCCGAAGGTGCCTTTTTCATTTCAGCCGATAGCGATCGCCTAGGCCGTGGGCGTGTTGCGGATGCTGGTGTCGGCATCTGCCACGGACTCGTCGTTTTTCAATTCTTCTTCCACGACTTCGCCGGGCTCGGCAATCTGCGCCACTGGCTCGAGTTCCGGCAGCCATGCCACGTTCGATTCAGGCTCGACGGACATCAACGGGACTGCTTCGCGAACGGCGACGGCACTGGCCGCCGGCAAGGGCTCGATTGTCATCGAAACCACCGGCTGCACGGGAGCGGGCTCGGCGGGCAGGGCGTAAACCTCGCTCACTGATGGCGTGCTCAAGGGTGCAACGCTTGCGATCGGTGCCGCAACCACGGGTTCCGGCGCCTGCATCGCAACGATCTGGGCCGGTGCGGTGACAACCTGGGCCGGCTCGGCCGGAGCCGGCTCGACCGGATCCGAGTAAGACTGCGCCGGGGCAACAGCCGGCTGCGCCGGAGCCACGAAGCTTGAAACCGGCGCAGCAGCGACTTCTTCGGTCATCGGCAGGTCGTCGAAGTCAGACTCGGCGGACGTAACGGTGAACGTCGATGCCAGCACCGGCGCATTCGAGGCAACGGGACTGGTGCTCGTCGTCTCGAACGACTCCTGGCCCTCGCCTTCTTCTTCGTCGTCGAAATCAATTTCCGACTGCGAGCTGCCACCATCTTCGGTGCCAGCGACTTCGCCAGCGACGGTGCCATCCTGGCGACGACGGCGACGGCCACCGCGACGACCGCGACGACGACGTCCACCCTCGCCAGCAGCAGCCTCGGTTCCCGCAGGAGTCGTTGGGTTGCCGTCAGCAGACGCAACCGCTTCTTCAGCGGTCGCATCGGCAAGAGTCTCGCCGGTTTCGCTCGACACTTCGCCACCGGTCTCTGCAGCCTGCGCGGCCAAACGGGCTTCGCGGGCGGCCCGGCGTTCGGTCTCGCGCTTGATGTTTTCCTGGCGCTGCAACTCGCGGCGTTCGGTTTCCTTCTTTTGTTGCTCGAGGCGACGTTGCTCGTCGAGCACCTTCTGCTCTTCGCTGCGTTCCGGACGCGGTTCGCCACGTGGCTCACCACGCGGTTCGCCGCGCGGCTGGCCCTTGGCTACCTGGGCCTCTGCAGGCTTGGATGGAGCCTGCTGCGGCTTGCCAGGCGCCTGCTGGCGACTGCCGCCACCTGCGGAACGCGAACCCTGCTGCTGTCCACCACGGCCGCCACGACGTGCGTCATTGCCGCGCGAGCCACCCCGGTCGCCGCGCTCGCCGCGATCACGGTCGCCGCGATCATTGCGGTCCGGACGATCACTGCGCGGACGGTCTGCAGGCACGGTTGCCGCGCTTGCGGAGGAGGAGAACATCGACTTGAGCCAGGCGAAGAAACCGCCGGAAGCAGGCGCAGCCGCTACTCGGACAGGCGCATCGGCGACGGCGACCACTTCTTCGCGGATCTCCCGAGTCGGTGCAGGCTGGGCCGGTGCAACGTGGGTGACGGCTGGAAGGTCAGGCACGTTCATGTGCGCCTTGGTCAGCGCATGCACTTCGAGCTTGCGCGGCGAGGTGCGGTGATAGCTGGGCTTCGCGACCTCTTCGCCCGTCTCGCCGTCGCGCAAGCGGCTCACGTTGAAGTGCGGCGTTTCCAGTTGATCGTCGGCAACGACGATGATCGGCGCGTCATGGCGGGTTTCGATCTCTACCAATGCGCGACGCTTTTCATTCAACAGGTAGTTGGCGATTTCCGGCGGCGCCTGGATCAGCACCTGCGCGGTGTTGTCCTTCATCGCATGCTCTTCCGCCAGGCGGATGATCGACAGCGACAGGGACTCGACGCTGCGCATGCGGCCATGGCCGTCGCAACGTGGGCAGACGATCTGGCTCGATTCGCCCAGGCTTGGACGCAGGCGCTGGCGCGAAAGCTCCAGCAGGCCGAAGCGCGAGATCTTGCCGATCTGCACGCGGGCGCGGTCCTGCTTCAATGCATGCTGCAGGCGATCTTCGACGGCACGCTGGTGCTTGCCCGAACCCATGTCGATGAAGTCGATGACCACCAGGCCGCCCAGGTCACGCAGGCGCATCTGGCGGGCCACTTCTTCGGCGGCTTCCAGGTTGGTGTTGTATGCGGTTTCCTCGATGTCGCTACCCTTGGTGGCGCGCGAGGAGTTGACGTCGATGGCGGTCAGCGCTTCGGTCTGGTCGACCACGATCGAGCCGCCGGAAGGGAGGCGGATCTGGCGTTCATACGCGTTTTCGATCTGTGATTCGATCTGGAAGCGGTTGAACAGCGGGATGTCGTCCTTGTACATCTTCAGCTTGCGCAGGTTCTGCGGCATCACCGACTGCATGAAGTCGCGCGCCTGCTCGTACATCAGGTCGGTGTCGACCAGGATCTCGCCGACGTCGGCGCGCAGATAATCGCGCAACGCACGGATGATCAGGCGCGATTCCTGGTAGATCAGGAAGCTGGCGGGCTTGGACAGCGCAGCGTCGGTGATCGACTTCCAGACGTGCAACAGGTAGTCGAGGTCCCACTGCAGCTCTTCGGCATCGCGGCCCACGCCGGCGGTGCGGATGATCACGCCCATGTCGTCGGGAATGGACAGCGCGTCCAGGGCTTCCTTCAGGGCGGCGCGGTCGTCGCCTTCGATCCGGCGCGAGACGCCGCCGGCGGTCGGGCTATTGGGCATCAGCACCATGTAGCGGCCGGCCAGGGAGATGAACGTGGTCAGGGCAGCGCCCTTGTTGCCGCGTTCTTCCTTGTCGACCTGCACGACCACTTCCTGGCCTTCGCGCAGGATTTCCTTCATGCCGGCCTTGTTCGGGTCGACGCCGGGAACGAAGTAGTCGCGGGAGATTTCCTTCAGCGGCAGGAAGCCGTGGCGTTCAGCGCCGTAATCGACGAACGCGGCTTCGAGGGAAGGTTCGAGCCGGACGATCCGGCCTTTGTAGATGTTGGACTTCTTCTGCTCTTTCGAGGGTTGTTCGATATCGATGTCGTAAAGGGTCTGGCCATCGACGATTGCCACGCGCAGCTCTTCTGCCTGCGTGGCGTTGATCAACATACGCTTCATGGTGGATTCCTCACGCGCTCAACCGCGAGGAACGCCGGTGGTCCACGGCCATGTAAACAACCTGAAGCGCACGCGCATTCAGGCTTGGCAGGAACTTCCAGCGCTACAAAAACCGGGGTAACCGACCCACGGGAGCGCTTGATTGTTTGTTTCATTAAAGGGCCCGAAGGACGCCGAGCGTCTTTCGGTATGGCACGTGTTGTAAGCACGAGGCGATATCCGTCTGCCTTCGAGACCGGCTAACATGGTCACCCCCGTGGGGTGTGGTAGCGGCCTGTCGGGATTCTCCATTCGCAGGTTTTCGGCCGACGAACGAGGGAAATCAGGACGTTATCTCGCAAATCGAGTGTATCAGTGGAGCGCCCATGGCGGCAATCGAAGTCTCAGGGGGCGTGAAACAGGTGCTCGTGCCCGAGGATCGGGACGGTCAACGCCTCGATAATTTCCTGTTGGGGCAACTCAAGGGTGCCCCGCGCAGCCTCATTTACAAGCTGGTTCGCAGCGGCCAAGTCCGGATCAATGGCAAGCGGGCCAAGCCGGATTCGCGCGTCTCTGGTGGCGATGAGATCCGGATCCCGCCGGTCCGCCTCGAAGAGTCGGGTGAACCGCGCACGCCGCCCAAGTCGATGCTCGAGCGGCTCGCCGCAAGCATCATTTTCGAGGACAAGGCGCTACTCGCCCTGAGCAAGCCCAGCGGAATCGCCGCGCATGGCGGCAGTGGCGTCAGCTTCGGTGTGATCGAGGGGCTGCGCGCACTGCGCCCGGGCGAACCCCTGGAACTCGTGCATCGGCTCGATCGCGACACTTCCGGCGTACTTGTGATTGCGAAGAAGCGCTCGGCGCTGCTCGAATTGCAGGCGTTGATGCGTGAAGGCGAAGACGAGGAAGCGCCCAACAAGCGCTACCTCACGCTGCTGGTCGGTCGCATGCCGCAGGGCACGATGACCGTTGAAGCACCCTTGCTGCGCTCGGTGATGCAGGGCGGTGAACGCATGGTGCGCGTCGATCCCTCGGGCAAGGCGTCCACCAGCCATTTCAAGCTGATCGAACGACGCGGCGGCCACAGCTTCTGCGAAGTACACATCGAAACCGGCCGCACCCACCAGATCCGTGTACACGCCGCGCACATCGGCCATCCCGTCGCGGGCGACGAAAAATACGGCGACCGCGAAGCCAACAAACGTTTGTCGGAACAAGCCGGTCTCAAGCGGCTCTTCCTGCACGCATCATCCATGGCGTTTGAACTGGGGCAGGGACGCGACAAACATCCGTACTTGATCAGCGCACCGCTCGCAGACGATCTGCGCAACGTGCTCGATCGGCTCGCCTAGTCAACGCTAGCTGAGACTCCGGGTACCGCGTCGCACTGCTGAACGTCGCCGAGGGTGGGGTCCGCCCTGGTCGCCCCGGCGTAGCCGCTCCATGCGGACTCAGGGTCGACCGGGCGGCCATCCATGGCCACGGCCGGACAATTGTCCGGCCACCTGTGCGAACCCCACCCTCGTCGCCGTCCAGCAGCGCGCGGGACTCAGACACCATCAACGTGGTTGAAAAGCGGCCAAGCATCTACGTGGGTCTAGCCGTCGCGACGGAGTCACTTGTGCGGAAACTTCGATTCCCGATTCAGGAAATTCGCGCTGCCCTGGCAATTCGCGGCGCATCGCGTCTCGGCTGTCAGTGCCGAATTCGCGAGCGATGCTGAAGGGCGACGAGGGGCGGGTTCGGACAGGAGGTTGGCCATGGATGGCCAACCGGTCGACTCTGAGTCCGCAGGAGCGGCTACGCCGAGTCGACCAGGGCGAACCCGCCCCTCGGCGACATTCAGCATCGAAACGCAGAAATTCTGGAACTGAAAGCCCGGCCTAGAGCTGCAGTTGCTCGGCCTTCGCAGCGCAGATGAAGTCGTTGGCGCTCAATCCGCCCACGTCATGCGTCGAGTAGCGAACCTCGACCCGGTTGTAGTGCACGCTCAGGTCGGGGTGGTGGTCCTGGCGATGGGCGATGAAGGCGAGGGCGTTCACGAAGGCCATCGTCCGGTAGTAGTCATCGAATTTGAAGGACTTGCGGATGGCCTGGCCGTTTTCGACCAGCATCCATCCCGGCAGGACATTCAGGAATCCCTGGACCTCTTCATAAGGCAGGCGGTGGTCGGGGCCGCGGAGCGGGACGCAGTGGCGCGAAGCGAGTTCGGTGAGCTGGGGCATGGCGATCCTCGCTATTTGGCACGGGCCTGGCGCGAGTAGAATACTCCCATGATCAATATCTCCGAATCCGCACAAACCTACTTTCGTCATCTTTTGCAGTCGCAGGGCGGCGACGCCGTCGGCATTCGCGTCAGCGCAGTGCATGCGGGCACGCCGAAGGCCGACGCCCGCCTTGAATTCTGTGAAAGCGGCGACCTGCTGGGCGACGAGTGGTCGCTCGAATGCGAGGGCTTCACCCTGTATGTCGATGCACCCAGCGTCCGCTACCTGGATGGGGCGCAGATGGACTATGTGACCCAGGCGACGGGCGGGCAGTTGACGATTCGCGCGCCGCGCATCAAGGGCGATGTCCCGGGCAGCGACGCTTCCATCGTTGAACGCGTGCAGTACCTCATCGATTCGGAGATCAATCCGATGCTGGCCTCGCACAAGGGGCAGGTCTCGCTGGTCGAAGTCACTTCCGATGGCGTTGTCCGGCTGCAGTTTGGCGGCGGTTGCCACGGTTGCGGCATGGTGGACGTCACCTTGAAGCACGGCATCGAGAAGACCCTGCGCGAGCGCATTCCGGAGATTACCGCGGTACGCGACGCGACCGACCACGCCACGGGCGCGGCGCCGTACATACCCCGCTGAACTTTTTTCGCGGGGCGCGCACTAAGGCTGGCATCGGCCAGGGCGCAACAACTCGATGAACCAGACGACCGATGACCTGGCCGACATCGGCCCGGATCCGGATTGGCGACCGAAATCGCTGCGAACACCGGCGCCGCCATGGCTGCCGCGGCCCGTGCGGGCTTCCATCCTTGCAGCGGTGCTGGTCGTGCATGGGCTGGTGCTGGCGTGGTGGCTTCCGCGCCTGGCAACGCCCCGCCATCCGATCGAAGACCAGACTGCGATCCGCGTGGAGTTCATCCGTGATCCGCCGCCGGTCGTGATACCCGTCGAAGCAGAAGTTCGCACGACCGAAAAGGTCGAGCTTCCAAAATCCGCAAGGCCCGTTCGCAAGCGCCCGCGCATCCAGTCGGACATGCCCTTGCAGGCCTTGCCATCGCCGCCGACGGAAGACTCTAAGCTCGAACTCTATGGCGCGGACGGCCGGCTGAAGGTACCCGACGACATGCTCGAACAGATCGACCGCAAGTACGGTGACAAGCGCGTTTTCAGCTACCAGGTTCCGCGACTGGACGATGCGAAGAAGGCGTTCTACCGCAATCCCGCCATCACTTACGAGAAAACGCGATTCGACGAATACTGGAAACCGGACCAGGACTTGTTGACGGGCTTGCTGAGCGAAATGGTCGAGAAGACCACCAAGCAGATCAAGATCCCGGTGCCGGGGCGACCGGATTCAAAGATGGTGTGCACGATTTCGCTGCTGGCCCTGGGTGGCGGCTGCGGCGTGCTGACGAACGGGTCGGATTACGTGGGCCCGCTGGACGACCCGGACACGCTCAGTCCGGAAGAGGACAGGCAGTGCAAGGCGTGGTGGGACCAGATCGTGGGCGCCCGCACGCAGGATGCCTGGCGCAAAACACGGAAGTTGTACGAGGAGCTGTGCCGGAAACCGCTCGAGCGGGTTCCGGCCGGCTGACCGGCGATTAGCGGGCGTGGCCGCTCAGATCGTGGATGTCGCCCTTCAGCGAGCCGAAGTAGGCCGACAGGTTCGCCACGTCGGCATCGGTGAGATCCACCACCTGGCCGGCCATGATGGCGTTCTTGCGCTTGCCCGACCGGTACTCGTTCAAAGCCTTGGCGAGGTATTCGGGATACTGGCCTGCAAGCTTGGGCATGCCTTCCAGGGGCTGGTTGGCGCCCTTGCCGTGGCAGCTGGAGCAGGCGGCCTTGGCCTCACCCTTGGAGTTCACGGTCGATTCGTAGGCCTTCTTGCCGGCGGCGACATTGCCTTTGGGCGCGGCGATGGCAGCGGCGCTGAAGGCCAGGACGACCAGGAAGGTGGCGGTGCGCAGGGTCATGCTCATGGTTCCTATCACTTGGTCTTCAGGCTGGCGAGGTAGGCGGCGATGTTCGCGATGTCTTCATCGGAGTAGCTCTGCGCCTGCGCCTGCATGGTCGGGTGGTTGCGTTCGCGCTTCTTGTAGCCGGTGAGCGCGGCGATCAGGTATTGCTCGTTCTGGCCGCCGATTTTCGGCACGCGATAGCTCGGGTACGCATTCTTGTATTCGGCGATGCCGTGGCAACCGGTGCAGGTGTAGGCGAGGGTCTTGCCCTTGGCGATGTCGCCCTTGGCGAACACGGGACCGGCAAGCGCGGACAAGGCGAGGCAGGTGACGAACAACACGGCAGGTTTCATCATTGGGTTCCGGCGGATTGGGACACGGGCGAAGCAACGCGAAATTATAACGTGCGCGTGCAGTACTGAGACAGGGGGGGCGGCATGGGCAGGTGGCGATGGGACATAGAGACTTTCGGCATATGCGCCCGAGCGGCCCCATGCGTTACTGTTCTATTCAACTAACACACCCCGCAAGTGAGCCCTGATGAGCGCCTTCCACGCCACCCCCAAACAAACCGGCCTTTTTCGCGCCGGCATCCTGGCCCTCGTCGTTGCGAGCGTGGCCCTGGGCGGCTGCGGAGGCGGAAAAAAGGAGGCTGACGCCGGAAAACCAGGCGAAAAGGTCGAATTGGGCAAGGACGGCAAACCGATTCCGAAGGTCCAGGCGGTCCCCGTTGAAGTCGCCAAGGCCCAGCGCAAGCCGATCGCCGCCAGCTATTCGGGCACGGCTAACCTCGAGGCCCCTGGCGAAGCCCAGGTCGTGGCCAAGACGTCTGGCGTCATGGTGCAGTTGCTGGCCGAAGAGGGTGACCAGGTGAAAGCCGGGCAGGTACTCGCGCGCATCGATGGTGATCGCGTGCGGCTGGAAGCGCAGCGACAACTGGCAACGGTGCGCAAGCTGGAAAACAACTATCGTCGTTCCCAGGAACTGGCAGCGCGCAAACTGGTCAGCGCCGAAGCCAGCGACCAGATCAAGTACGACCTCGAATCAGCTCGCGCCACTTACGAACTCGCCAAGCTCGAACTGTCCTACACCAACATCGTCGCGCCGATCAGCGGCGTGGTGGCCCAGCGCATGGTCAAGCCGGGAAACCTGATCGGCCTGAATGCGCCGGTGTTCCGCATCGTCAACAACTCGCACCTGGAAGGCGTTTTGAATGCGCCCGAGCGCGAGATGTCGCGGCTCAAGCCGGGCCTGCCCCTGCGCATGGTGGTGGATGCCGTGCCGGGTCGCATCTTCGAAGGCAAGGTCGATCGCGTGAGTCCGGTGATGGATTCGGCCAGCGGCACGTTCCGCGTCGTCTGCGCGTTCGACAATGCGCCCGAGTTGCGTCCCGGCATGTTCGGCCGCATCGAAGTGGTATACGACCAGCGCCTGGACGCCCTCACCGTACCGCGCATCGCCTTGCTGGAGGACGAAGGCGAGCCCGCTCTCTACATCGTTCGCGGCAAGAACGCCAAGCGCACGACAGTGACGGTTGGCTACAGCAACGGCGAACTGGCCGAGATCCTGTCAGGCGTAAAGGAAGGCGACATGGTCGTCACTGCCGGCAAGGTCGCCATTCGTGACGGCACCGAAGTGCAGGTGATCAACGCGGCTGGCACCGCCGCGGTGCGCGGCGTGGCCCTTGAGACCGCCGGCAAATGAATCTCGTCGAGTTCGCCACCCGCCGCCGCGTGACCGTGGCGATGGTGACCTTCACCTTCGTGCTGTTCGGTTTCATTGCGCTGCGCGACCTGAAAGTCAACCTGCTGCCAGACCTGAGCTACCCGACCCTGACGGTGCGTACCGAATACACCGGCGCCGCGCCGGCTGAAATCGAAACGCTGATCAGCGAGCCGGTGGAAGAAGCCGTGGGCGTGGTCAAGCGCCTGCGCAAGCTCAAGTCGATCTCCCGCACCGGCCAGAGCGACGTGGTGCTGGAGTTTGCCTGGGGCACCGACATGGACCAGGCCAGCCTGGAGGTGCGCGACAAACTCGACATCCTGCGCCTGCCGCTGGAAGCAAAGGCGCCGGTAGTGCTGCGTTTCAATCCGTCCACCGAGCCGGTGATGCGCCTGGTGCTGACGACGCCGGAAAACGCGACGGGCAGTGAACAGGCGGAGCTGATGCGCCTGCGACGCTACGCGGACAATGAACTCAAGAAGCGCCTCGAGCCGGTGGATGGCGTCGCGGCGGTGAAGGTTGGCGGCGGCCTGGAAGACGAGGTGCAGGTGCTGGTCGATGCCGACCGCCTGTCGCAACTCAATATCCCCGCCAGCCTGGTCATCGATCGACTGCGCCAGGAAAACGTCAATATTTCCGGCGGGCGCATCGAAGAAGGTAGCGAACGCTATCTCGTGCGGACCGTGAACCAGTTCAGCGACCTCAACCAGATGCGTGACCTGCTGGTGACCAATCTCAACGGAGTGCCGATTCGCTTGCGCGATGTGGCCACTGTCGAGCAAGGCTACAAGGAACGCGAGGCGGTGATCCGCTTCAAGGGCCGCGAGGCGGTCGAGCTGGCGATCTACAAGGAAGGCGACGCCAACACCGTTGCTGCCGCCGATGCCGTGCGCAAGGCGCTTCGCGCCATGGAAACCGCGAACCAGGCCGGGCAGCCCGGCGCCGCGGGCCCAGGCACGCCGGGAACCTACAAGATCGATGGCATCCCGGTGCAGACGATCGAGGACCAATCGAAGTTCATCCGCAATGCGCTCGCCGAGGTCAAGTTCGAGGCGCTGATCGGTGGCGTGCTGTCGATCCTGATCATCTTCTTCTTCCTGCGCGATGGCTGGAGCACGTTCGTGATCGGGCTTTCCTTGCCCGTCTCCATCATCGCGACGTTCTTCTTCATGGACCGCTTGGGACTGAGCCTCAACGTCATGTCGCTGGCAGGCCTGGCGCTGGCGACAGGCATGGTGGTGGATGATTCCATCGTCGTGCTGGAAAGCATCGCCAAGGCGCGCGAACGTGGACTGGGCGTGCTGCAAGCCGCCATCACCGGCACGCGCGAAGTCAGCATGGCGGTGGTTGCGTCCACGCTGACCACGGTGGCGGTGTTCTTCCCGCTGGTGTTCGTGCAGGGCGTCGCAGGCCAGTTGTTCAAGGACCAGGCGCTGACGGTTTCCATCGCGCTGGTGATCTCGCTGGCCGTTTCGCTGACGCTGATCCCGATGCTGTCCTCGATCGCGGGCAGGTCGCCCATGGCATTCAAGCCCGAACAGCCTCACCCGGACTGGACGCCGAAAAACAAGGTGGCCAATGCGGTTGCCGTGGCTGGTCGCGGCGCGCGCAGCGGCGTGCGTTGGGGTAGCTTCGGCCTGGCCGTGGGCATCGTGACCGCGTTCCGGGCCGTGGTGGGCGGGTTGGGTTTCGTGTTGGCGAAAGTGGGTGAATTCATCCTTCGCCCCTACGAACGCGCCGCGAAATGGTATGCGCGCATCCTTCCGCGCGCCCTCGACAAGCCCTGGTTGATTCTCGGAACAGCCACGGCCGCGTTTGTCCTGGCGCTTGGCGTGGCCAGCACGCTCGGCACGGACCTGATTCCGCAACTTGCACAAGACCGTTTCGAAATGACCGCCAAGCTGCCGCCCGGCACGCAACTTCGCGAGACCGATGCGCTGGTCCGCGCCGTGCAGAAGGCGCATTCGCAAGATGCCGATGTCGAGGCGCTGTACGGCGTCAGCGGCACGGGTACGCGACTGGACGCCAACCCGACCGAGTCGGGCGAGAATGTCGCGAAGTTGAGCGTGGTACTCGGCGAAAACTACAGCAAGGACACCGAGGCGGCCGTTACCGAGCGCATGCGCAGCACCATGGCGGCCTACCCGGATATCCAGGTCAAGTTCGGTCGCCCGGAACTTTTCAGCTTCTCGACGCCGCTCGAAATCGAGCTGCGCGGACAGGACCTCGAAGCCATCCAGAAGGCGGGACGCAAGCTGGCTGAACTGCTGCAGGCATCGCCGCACTTCGCCGACGTCAAGTCCTCGGTGCAGCAGGGCTATCCGGAAATCCAGATTCGCTTCGACCAGGAACGCGCCGCGGCGCTGGGCCTGACGTCCCGGCAGATCGCCGACCAGGTCGTGCGCCAGGTACGAGGCGAGGTGGCGACGCGCTACAGCTTCCGCGACCGCAAGATCGACGTGCTGGTGCGTGGCCGCGAGCAGGACCGCGCGTCCGTCGCCGACATCCGGCGCATCATCGTCAATCCGCAAAGCGACCGACCGGTCTCGCTGGAGTCGGTGGCCGAAGTGGTGGAGACCGAAGGCCCGAGCGAGATCCATCGCGCCGACCAGACCCGCGTCGCCATCGTGTCGTCGAACCTGCGCGACGTGGACCTGGGTACCGCCGTGGCCGAAGTCCGGCAACTGGTCGCCGAGAATCCGCTGGGCACTGACATCAAGCTCGCCTTCGGCGGCCAGAGCGAGGAACTCGAGAGCTCCATCAACTCGCTGCTGTTCGCCTTCGGCCTGGCGATCTTCCTCGTCTACCTGGTGATGGCCTCGCAGTTCGAATCACTGCTGCATCCGTTCGTCATCCTGTTCTCGATTCCGCTGGCGATGGTGGGCGCGGTGGCAGCCCTGTGGCTGTCCGACTCGCCGGTGTCGGTGGTGGTATTCATTGGCCTGATCCTTTTGGTTGGCATCGTGGTCAAGAACGCGATCGTGCTGATCGACAAGGTCAACCAGCTGCGCGAGGAAGGCGTGCCCAAGAAGGATGCGATCTGCCAGGGTTCCGCATCGCGCCTGCGACCGATCATCATGACAACGATGACCACGCTGTTTGGCTTTGCGCCGCTGGCCTTCTTTGGCGGTGATGGCGCGGAGGTCCGGGCGCCGATGGCGATCACGGTAATCGGTGGCCTGGCCGTGTCCACCATCCTGACCCTGGTCGTGATTCCGATCATGTACAACCTGCTCGATCGCAAGACGGATGCCTCGTACGTGGCCCGAGCGAAGCCGATCATGCCCGAGGGTGACGCCGAGGGAGCGACCTCGTGACGCTTGCGGAACTCAGCCTTCGCCGGCCGGTAACGGCGGTGATGTTCTTCGTCTCGATGATCGTGATCGGGTTGATCGCCTCGTTCCGCCTGCCGCTCGAGAAATTTCCCGAGGTCAACGTCCCCTTCATCTTCGTCAACTTCCCGTATTCGGGATCCACGCCCCAGGAGGTCGAGCGGAGCATCACCCGTCCGGCCGAGGAAGCGTTGTCCACGCTGCCCGGTATCCATTCGATGAACTCCACCAGCCGCGCCGATGGCGCCGGCGTGCAGATCCAGTTCAAGGACTGGGATCGCGACATCAACATCACGTCCAGCGAAGCTCGCGACCGGATTGACGCGATCCGCAGTGAATTACCGGACGACATGCTGCGCTACCAGGTATTCAATTTCTCGCCCAGCGACCAGCCGATGATCCGAATCCGGTTCTCGAGCAACCGGGACCTGCGCACTGAATACGAACTGTTGGAGCGCGAGATCAAGAAGCGGGTCGAGCGCATTCCTGGCGTTGCGCGCGTCGAGATCACCGGCGCATCTCCCAATGAAGTGGAGATCTCGATCGATCCGATCCGCCTTGGCGCCCACAACGTCGGCCTGAACCAGTTGGCGGCGAAGCTGCAGGCAATCAACTTCTCGGTGTCGGCGGGCGAGATCAACGAAGGAAAGCGCCGCCTGCGCGTGCAACCCGTCGGTGAAGTGAAGGACCTGGACGAGATTCGAAACCTGGTGTTGAACGACCAGGGCCTTAAGCTGCTGGACATCGCCGAAGTCCGGCTGAAACCGCAACGGCAGGGCATGGGCAGGCGCCTGGATGGGCGGCCGGCCGTCGGCCTGGACGTATTCCGCGAGCAATCCGCCAATCTGGTCACTGCCGCGCGCGACGTGCTTGCCGAACTCGAGCAGATCAAGAAGTCGCCGGAACTCGCGGGCATCCAGGTGCTGGTCTTCGACAACGAAGCCGACAGCGTCACCGATTCGATCAAGGAACTGATCCTGGCCGGTACGATCGGATCGTTGCTTTCGGTATTCGTGCTGTATTACTTCCTGCGCCATTGGCCGAGCACGCTGATGGTCACCCTGGCGATTCCGATCTGCATCGTCATGACGCTGGGCGCGATGTACTTCCTCGGCATCACCTTGAACGTGCTGTCGATGATGGGCCTGTTGCTGGGCATCGGCATGCTGGTGGACAACGCCGTGGTGGTCGTCGAAAGCATCTACCAGTATCGGGAGAAGTATCCGAACGATCCCATGCGCTGCGCCATCGAAGGCACGCGCGCGGTGCAGATTGCGATCAGCGCCGGTACGCTCACCAGCATCATCGTGTTCCTGCCGAACCTGTTCGGCGCCACCAACATGATCAGCATCTACCTCTCCCAGGTAGCGATGACGATCACCATCGCGCTGCTGTGCTCGTGGCTGGTCGCCGTCAGTCTCATCCCGATGATCAGCGCACGCCTCGCAACGCCGCCTGCCGTGACCGCAGAGCACGGGTTCATCCCGGGCCTGAGCCGCCGCTACGGCGGCCTGCTGCGCTGGTCCCTGGAACATCGTGGCAAATCCCTGCTCGCCATCCTGTTGATCGTGGCGGTCAGCATGGTGCCCGTGACGATGACGAAGATGGACATGTTCGGCGAGGACCCCGGCGTCGAAATGAACATGTTCATGAAGTGGAAGGGCGCCTACACGCTCGAGCAGATGTCCGGTGAAATCGGCAAGCTCGAGGCGCACCTGGAAGCCAACCGCGATCGTTACGACATCGAGCAGATCTACGTCTGGTTCGCCGAACAGGGTTGGGGCGGCATCCGCCTGACGCTGAAGGAAGATGCGGCCCCGCGGGCCAAGGAAATCCAGGAGATGCTGCGCAAGGAACTGCCCAAGCTTGCCCGGGCAGAAGTCGGATTCAACGGTGACGGCAACAACGGCGGCATGCAGGGGACGCAGATATCGGTCTTCGTCAACGGCGATTCCAGCGACGCGCTGGTCGAGCTCGGCGAAGGCATGGTGCCGGTGCTGGCGCAACGCAAGGAACTGCGTGACGTGCGCGTGGACTCCGGTGACGCAAGCAGCGAGATCCAGGTCACGGTCAACCGTGAGCGCGCCAAGTTGTATGGTTTCAGCGCGCAGGACGTCGCCCAGTACATCGGCATTGCGCTGCGTGGCTCACCCCTGCGCGAGTTCCGCCACGAGAACGCCGAAGTCCCGATGACGGTGCGTTTCGCAGGTTCCGAATCCTTCCGCGTCGAAGACCTGTCCAGCCTGAACCTGCGCCGCGAAGATGGCAGCAGCGTGCCCCTGCTGTCGCTGGTGGACGTCAACGTTCGCCGCGGCGCATCGCAGATCTCACGCCAGGACCGCCGTACCTCGCAGGCCATCACCGCGGGCATCGCCGAGGGCTACACCAAGGACGATGCGCGCAAGGCCGTGGAAGAGGTGATGAACGCCTCGCAGTTCCCGGCAGGCTTCGGCTGGAGCTGGGGCCAGACGTTCCGCGGCGACGACGAAGCGGGCCAGCAAATGCTGATCAACCTGGCGATCGCGCTGTTCATGATCCTGGTGGTGATGGCTGCCTTGTTCGAGTCCCTGCTGTATCCCTTGGCCATCCTGAGCAGCATCATCTTCTCCTTCCTCGGCGCGTTCTGGCTGTTTGCCATCACCGGTACCAGTTTCTCCATCATGGCCATCATCGGCCTGCTGGTATTGATGGGCGTCGTGGTGAACAACGGCATCGTGATGGTGGAACACATCAACTCGCTGCGCCGGGCCGGCATGAACCGCACCGACGCCCTGGTGGAAGGCAGCCGCGAGCGCTTGCGCCCGATCCTGATGACGATGGGCACCACCATCCTGGGCATGCTGCCCCTGTGCATCGGCGGCGCGCAAATCGGTGGCGACGGCCCGCCGTACTACCCGATGGCGCGGGCCGTTGCGGGCGGCCTTGCATTCTCCACGGTGGTCAGCCTGCTGTTCCTGCCGACCATCTACGCGATGCTGGACGATTTGAACGCCAGCACGCGCAGGGTGTTGCGACGTGCGCGCGAAAAGGCGCCCTGGGGCCGAGCGCCGGCCGAGCCGGAAGCAGTGAGCTGACTCAGCCGAGCTTGTGCAGCAGGTTCGCGCCAGCGATCCACACCGCAATGGACGTGCCGGCATTGGCCAGCACGAAGTTGACGAACACCCGTGCAAACCGGTTTCGCCACCAACCCTTGAGGGTGTCGGTGTCCTGGCGCAGGTTCAACATGTCCTGATAGGTCGGCTTGCGCACCCATGCTTCGGTGAAGGCGCTGACCATGCCCGAGCTCAATGCCGGCACCAGGGGCGTGATGGGCGAGGCGAGGGCGGCAGCCAGGATGGACAGGGGATGTCCGCCCGCAGCTGCGCAACCGATTGCGCCACCGATGGCCGTGATCAGCACCCAGTCCAGCACCAGTTTGGCGCCGAAGTCGATGCCGCCCTGATGGAAACCCCAGGCAAATCCGCCCAGCAACAATGAAGCAAAGATGAGGGTGAACCACGGAACGCGGCTGCCTTCCGGAATATGGTCAAGCTCGGCCACGGTGGTGGCTGGATCGGCCTGTCCTTCAGCCAGCGCAACCGCCAGGCCCTTCAAGTGCCCGGCACCGACGACCGCCAGCACCTCGCGGGATTTCCCTTCACGGGCTCCCTCGCGCAGTCGTGCCGCCATGTAGCGATCGCGCTCGGCGATCACGGCTTCGAACAACTGTGGCGTCTGCGTCGCGAACTCGCCAAAGCTCGCCTCCAGGATGTCGCCCTGTTTGAGCTTCTCGATTTCCTCTTCATCCACCTGCTCGTTCACGAACAGGCTTCCCGCCAATCCCGCCATCAGCTTGCTGCGACCCCAGAAACCCAGGCTCGACCAGGCGCGCTTGAGCGTGGTTCCCACATCACGATCGATCAGTTGCAGGACCAACCCACTCTCGGAAGCGCCGATGGCTGCTGCCTTGAGTTCTGCGCCTGGTTCGACGCCCAGTTGCTCGGCGAGGCGGCGTTGGTAGGCAGCCAGTGCGAGATTGGCGGCGACCAGGCCGATCTTTCCCTCACGGATGATCTGGAACAGGTCGAGCTTGGCCATGGCCTGTGGGTCGGTCAGCGCGCGGTGGCGCTGCGGATCGAGTTCCACCGCGACGGTGTCGTAGCTGCCACTGGCAATCGCCGCCTTGACCGCATCGATGCTGGCGCGTGAAACATGCGCGGTTCCCAGCAACGTGAACCGCACGCCATCGCGCTCGACGATGGCATGGGGCTGGTCCTGCAGGTGCGACTCGATGGAATTGTCCATCAGTCGCGATACCGCTTCAGGAGGTCCTGATAGGCATCGATTCGACGGTCGCGAAGGAAGGGCCAGATGCGGCGCACGTTTTCGCTGCGCGCCATATCGATATCCACCAGCAGCACCTGCGCGGCATCGGTGCTGGCCTCGGCCAGGAACTCGCCCTGGGGACCGAGCACGTGGCTGCTGCCCCAGAAGGTGATTCCACTCGTACCCAACGGCGAGGCCTCGTGGCCGATGCGATTGCAGCTGAGCACCGGCAGTCCATTGGCTACCGCGTGGCCGCGATGGCTCAGGATCCACGCGCCTCGCTGGCGATCCTTCTCGTCCTGGGGATCATCCGGATCCCAGCCGATGGCGGTCGGATACAAAAGCAGCTCCGCGCCCGCCAACGCCATCATTCGCGCGGCTTCCGGATACCACTGGTCCCAGCAGACCAGCACGCCCAGCCGGCCAACGCTGGTATCGATGGGATGGAAGCCCAGGTCGCCAGGGGTGAAATAGAATTTTTCGTGGAAGCCCGGGTCGTCGGGGATGTGCATCTTGCGGTACTTGCCGACCAGCCGGCCGTCTGCTTCCAGGACGACGGCGGTGTTGTGGTACAGGCCTGCGGCGCGTCGCTCGAACACCGATCCGACGATGACGACGCCATGCTTCGCGGCGAGTCGCCCCAGCCGCTCGCTGGTGGGACCGGGCACGGGTTCTGCGCGATCGAATTCATGCACGCTTTCGTGCTGGCAAAAATACGCACCGTTGTGCAGTTCCTGCAGCAACACCAGCTTGGCGCCCGCAGCAGCGGCTTCCGCGACCCGGATTTCGATAACGGCCAGGTTGGCTTCCGCGCTGCCGTGGTCGCGCTCCTGTACCAGCGCGGCTTTCAAGGTTCGTGCGGTCATGCGATCAATCCTTGCGGCAGTTGCATGGTGAGGCAGTGGAGGCTGCCGTTTTGCCAGATCAGCGGCCGGCAGGGCACGGCAACGATCTCGCGTCCGGGAAACGCCGCACGCAGGATGGCCATGGCCGCGTCGTCGGCCGGATCGCCATAAGCGGGCGCAAGGACCGCACCATTGACGATCAGGAAGTTGGCGTAGGACGCCGCCAGCCTGCGTCCGCCATCAATGACCGGTTGCGGCCACGGCAGTTCGAACAATCGGTACGGCTTGCCATTTTCCTGCACGAACGCGGCCAGTTCCCGCGCCATCGCCTGGAGCTCGGCGTGGTGAACGTCGGCCGGGTCCTGGCAGCCCTGGTAGACGATCGCGTCCACCGAGGCGAAGCGTGCGAGCGTGTCGATATGCGCGTCGGTGTCATCGCCTTCAAGGTAACCATGCTCAAGCCACAGCGTTCGACGCTGTTGCAACCATCCCTGCAATCGCCCGGTTACTTCCTGGCGATCGAGGTCGGGATGGCGTTCGTGCAGGCAACGCCAGGTCGAAAGCAGGGTGCCTTCGCCGTCGGTCTCGATCGCGCCGCCTTCCAGCGCGAAGTCGATGCGCTCACGCCGTGCTTCGCCGAACACGCCACGGTCACAAAGTTTCGCCACGATCTGGTCGTCGAGCCCGGCTTCGAACTTGCCGCCCCAGGCTGTGAAGTGGAAATCCAGCAGGCGCAGGCGATTGCCGTCCCGCAGGGTGATGGGGCCCGAATCCCGCAGCCAGGTATCGTCGTAGTCGAGTCGCTCGAACTGGACGCGCGACAGGTCGGCGGCGGCCAGCAAGCTGCGTGCCCGCGCTTCCACGGATTCATTCGCCACGCAGACCAGCGCCGTCTCGAACCGCGTGATCGCGGCGACCAGTGCGATGTACGTGGCTTCAACCGATTCCAGTCTCTCCGCCCAATCCGTGCCGGCGTGCGGCCATGCGACCAGCACTGCCGACTGTGGCTCCCATTCCGCGGGGAAGCGCAGTACATCGCTCATCAAGGATGCACTGGCGCAGGGCCGATTTCCAACGGACTGGCCTTGGTGAGAACCGCGTTCACGACGTGGCTGTTTTCGAAGTACACGCTGAAGGTTTCGTACTGCCAGCGGGTGATGGGCGGGGTATTGCGACTGCCGCCGCCAACGGCGGGATGTTTTTGTTGCGGCGCGCCGAAGCGGGCCTCCACCTGGGCCATCGAGCTGCCACGCTTGGGCAGGTCCTTGCCTTGGGCGACCTGGGTGCGCTCGATCAGCAAGGTGTCGGAATGGGCGAGGGTGGATGTGAAGGCGAGCGTGCAGGCAAGCACAAGCAGGATGGGCTTCATGTCAGGGTCCTCCAGGGGGCAGGCAATTGTCGCAGATGGAAAAAACCTTGGCCATTCACTGTCAACGCCGCGAGCCGGGAGGCGTTAAGGTAGGGACAGGGATTCGTGTCGGGGGAACGGTCATGGGGCAGGCGGGCACGAGACTGACGGTCCAGGCGGGCGGCGGCACGGTCAACCCCGGGCACACCGGGCCACATCCGGACGATCCGACACTGCCGGCTCCGGATCCATTGCACACATTGCTCAGTCGCTGCTGCTACGGCATCCGTTCAGCCGACTGGAGTCGCGGCACCTCGATTGACTACACCGGCTGGCTCACCGAGCAGCTCGAGATGGACGCCAGTGCGGATGCCAACGTCGAGGCAGTCGTCGCCAGCACGTGGCCGCGGGTTGGCATGAGTGCGGCCGAGTTGCTCGCCGACGCGCGGGCCAGTTCGAACTCGCAGATTGCGGCCGGCGACTTGCGCGCGGCCAGCCTGGTTCGACAGCTGTACTGCAAGCGGCAATTGTTCGAGACGATGGTCGAATTCTGGGGCGATCATTTCAACATCGCGACGACGGCCAGTCCCGAGTCCTACTACAAATGCGTCGATGACCGCGAGGTGATCCGGGCCAACGCGCTCGGCACGTTCAAGACCATGTTGCATGCCAGCGCCCGAAGCCTGGCGATGCTCTATTACCTGGACAATGTCAGCAACCGCAATACCGGGCCGAATGAAAACTACGCGCGCGAACTGATGGAGCTGCACACGCTTGGCGTGGATGGCGGCTATACGGAAACCGATGTCAGCGAGGTGGCCCGGTGCTTCACCGGCTGGACGGTTTCGGGCGTGGCGGCAGGGACACCGGCCTTCGCGTTTGTTGCTTCCAGGCACGATACCGGCAGCAAGCTGGTGCTCGGCACCACCATCCCGGCGGGCGGCGGCATCTCCGACGGAAACACCGTGTTGGACATGCTGGCGGCGCATCCATCCACGGCCAGTTACATCGCGACGAAACTTTGCCGGAGATTCATCGGCGATGCACCGCAGCAAACGGCAATCGATGCCGTCGCCGCGACATTTACCGCCAGCGGCGGGCATATCCCCAGCGTGCTGATGACCCTGTTCGGCTCGGCCGAATTCATTTCCAGTTACGACCGCAAGGTGCGCCGCCCGTTGGATTACGTGCTGGCCTGCCTGCGGGCAACGGACGCCGTCCTCAGCGGGAATTTCCTGACCGGCATCGTCAGCCGCCTCAACACGCTGGGGCAGTTGCCATTTCGTTGGCCCACGCCGGACGGATATCCGGATGACATGGACGGCTGGGTGAATAGCGGCGCGATGTTGAACCGATGGAATTGGGCGGTTGCCGTGGCCGAAGGCAAGGTTTCGGGCGTGGCGCTCGATATCGCCGGACTCTCGTCCAACGCCAACACTCCGATCACGCTGGTCGATCAGCTGGCCAGCAGGCTGTTGCACCGTCCGCTCAGCATCGCCGATCGCGATGCCCTGATCGGTTTCGCGGCCAACGGCGGCGATCCGGCCGCCGTGATTGCAGCGCAAAGCCTGACGGGGCGCGCTCGCGAGCTTGTCGGCCTCCTGCTTTCATCCACCTACTTCAACTACCGCTGAGGCAGGCCATGAAGATCGACCGTCGCAGTTTCCTGAAAGCCGGTGCGCTGATCGGCGCGGGTGGACTGGTTGGACCCCGTTTTGTCTTCGGGGCGCGGCACGGCACGCCCTCTGACACCGTGGTGGTGATCTTCCTGCGCGGCGGCCTTGATCCGATGCAGGCCATCGTGCCGTATGGCGACAGCGACTACCTGCGACTGCGTCCGACCATTGCCATCCCGCAACCGGGAGCGGCCAATGGCGCGCTGCCACTGGATAACCTGTTCGGCCTGCACCCGTCGCTTGCACCGCTGTTGCCGATCTACCAGGGCCGCCAATTGGCCGTCGTGCACGCCACCGGCCTGAAGCATGACGAGCGTTCGCACTTCGCCTGCCAGGACCATATCGAAACCGGGATCCACGACCTGGCCGGCGCCGGCGGGCATGCCGGCCATTCCGGCTGGTTGAATCGACATCTGACGGAAGTGGGGGACCCCGGTGGTTTCTTCGCCATCGGCATGGGCAGCGCGCTGCAGGCGGCGGTACGTGGCGACGCATCTGCGCTGGCGATGCAGTCGTTGTCGTCATTCTCGTTTTCCAGCACTTCCTCCCGAAAGCTGGAGATGGAAGACCGGCTCTATGCGATGTACGGCCGCGACAACGACGTCGGCCTTTCGGCCCGCCGCGCCCTGGACAGCATTGACTACATCGCGGCAGTCAAACCCGCCGCTATTCCGGTGGCGAATGGCGCGGTCTATCCGACCGGCACGTTCGGCAACCAGATGAAGGAAGTGGCGCAATTGATCAAGGCCGGCATGGGCTTGCGGATTGCCTGCGTAGATCTGGGCGGCTTCGACCACCACGATGGCATCAACACCCGGTTGCCGCCGTTGCTCGACCAACTTGCACGCGGCATGGCTGCGTTCCACGCCGACCTGGGCAACGCGATGGGCGACGTGACCGTGGTGACGATGACCGAATTCGGGCGCCGCGCCTTCGAAAATGCGAGCGGCGGCACCGACCACGGCTGCGGCTCGATGATGTTGCTGATGGGCGGCGGTGTGGTGGGCGGGCAGGTGTACGCGGACTGGCCCGGCCTGAGGGATGTGGACTTGTTCAACGGCGACCTGGACGTGACCGTCGACTACCGGACGGTACTGACGGAGCTGATGCAAAAGCGCATGGCATCCGACCAGGACGGCGGGATCTTCCCGGATGTGCTGGGACAGCCACAGGTCGGCTGCTTTTCGAGCACGCGGTCGAACCCGAACCACCGGCTGCCCACGCCTCGGGGCAGCACGGTCGAGCTCACCTGAGCCTGCTTCGGGCAGGGCCGAACTGATTGCCCTGAAACGAAAAACGCCGGCAATGCCGGCGTTTTTTGCGACACCCTTGGCCGCCTGCGCTTAGCGCTGGCGAGCCTTGAAACGCGGGTTCGACTTGCAGATCACGAAGACCTTGCCCCGGCGGCGCACGACCTTGCAGTCGCGATGGCGGGTCTTGGCCGACTTCAGGGAGTTGAGGACTTTCATGGGGATTCCTGGGAACGGGCGAACAAAGAAGCGAGATTATAGGCGGCCCCGGGACTCTTTGCAATACAAGGGCTTATCTAGCGCAGATAGGCCTTGCTCAGGTTGTTCAGGTGCAGGCGCTCTTCGTCGCGCATGAAGGGCGAGACCAGCATCATGACCTGCACGATGCCCAATCTGATGGCTTCCTGCTCGTCCTTGTCGCCCCGGACGCTCGAATAGTTGAGCCAGAAGGTGGCCAGCACGAGGATATTGGTCGCGGCCCCTTCGATTTCGGCCGCCGTGGCCCGCATGACGCCGGCCTGCACCAGGCCGCGCATGACCGCCGTTGCATTGGCCGCCGCGCGCTTGAGGATCCGCGCGAAGCGCATTCGCAAGTGCCGGTTTCGGCTGAGGATGTCGACCAGGTCGCGATACAGGAAGCGGTATTCCCAGATGCACTCGAACACCAGGTGCAGCTGCAGCCAGATGTCCTCGAGGTTGGGCAGGCGGCCCTCGGGCGCCACCAGGGCCGAGTCCATGCGCTCTTCATAGCGCTGGAACAAGTGCTCGATGATGTCGTCCTTGTTGCGGAAGTGGTAGTACAGGTTGCCCGGGCTGATCTCGAGCTCGTCGGCGATATGGTTGGTCGTGACGTTGGGTTCGCCCTGTTCGTTGAACAACGCCAGGGACGCATCCAGGATTCTTTGCCGGGTCTGCTTCGCCATTGCCTCAGCCGACCAGCTTCTTCACGAGATCGATGTATTTCTTCATCGCCTGTTCGCTCGAGGTTCCCTGTAATTTTTCCCAGGCCTCGTACTTGGCGGCGCCGACGAAGTCGAAGAAGCCGGGCTTGTCGCCCTTCACATCGCCCTCCGAGCCCTGCTTGTAAAGCGCATACAGGCGCAACATGGTGTCGTTGTCGGGCCGTTCGGCCAGTCCCTTGATGTCTTTGGTCGCTTGTTCGAAATCTTTTTTGAGGTCGGCCATGGCCTTGTCCCGGGAGCTGAACCAGCATTCCTGATAGCACGGCGAATGCAGGTGGTCAACGCGCGGTAGCCAAGAATTTGAAAGCCCGGGCGAGGTCTGGCAAGTTAGCGCTTCGGGCCGGATTCTCCGGCCTTCGATTCGGGGCAGGGACAATGAGCTATTTCGTAACAGGCGCCACGGGTTTCCTGGGTCGCTTCCTGGTCAGCAAGCTGCTCCAGCGCAAGGGCAGCATCCACGTACTGATCCGGAAAGGCTCCGAAAAGAAGCTTGACGCGATCGCGACGAAGATGGGCTGGGACCGGCGGCGGGTGATTGCCGTGACGGGCGACCTGTCGAAGCCCAAGCTCGGATTGTCCGCGGCGCAGATAAAGGCGCTGACCGGCAAGGTCCAGCATTTCTTCCACCTTGCGGCCATCTACGACCTGTCGGCGGATGCCGAATCGCAGAAGATCGCCAACGTCGAGGGAACCCGCCATGCCATCGGCCTGGCGACCGTCATCAAGGCGGGGTGCTTCCACCACACCAGTTCCATCGCCGCCGCAGGCCTTTATCCCGGCATCTTCCGCGAGGACATGTTCGACGAGGCCGAAGGCCTCAGCGACCCCTATTTCCGCACCAAGCACGATTCCGAGGGCCTGGTCCGGACCGAGTGCCGGATTCCCTATCGCATCTACCGGCCCGGCGCTGTCGTAGGCCATTCGCAAACCGGCGAGATCGACAAGATCGACGGGCCGTATTACCTGTTCAGCCTGATCAAGAAGTTGCGCCAGACCTTGCCCCAGTGGATGCCGACCCTGGGCGTGGAAGGTGGCCGCATCAATATCGTGCCGGTGGATTTCGTGGTCGATGCCATGGACCACATTGCGCACAAGCGCGGCCTCGACGGCCATTGTTTCCACCTGGTCGACCCCGCGCCGCAGCGTATCGGCGAAGTACTCAACGTCTTCTGCCGCGCCGCACATGCGCCCGAGATGACCATGCGGCTCGATGCACGCATGTTGGCGGTAGTGCCTGCGACCGTGCGCAGCGCGGTGCTCAACCTCCCGCCCGTGAAGCGATTCACCGGCATGCTGCTCAAGGACCTGCGCATTCCGCCGCAGACCCTGAAATTGCTGACCTATCCGACCCGATTCGATTGCCGCGAGACGGAGCGTGCGCTGAAGGGAACCAAGATTGCGGTGCCCGAGCTCGAGAGCTACGCCTGGCGCCTGTGGGACTTCTGGGAGCGCCATCTGGATCCGGACCTGTTCGTCGACCACACGCTTCGCGGCAAGGTCGAGAATCGCGTCGTGCTGATAACCGGTGGTTCGTCGGGCATCGGCAAGGCGTCGGCAATCAAGGTGGCCGAAGCAGGTGCGAAAGTGGTGATCGTTGCCCGTGGCGAAGCCGAGTTGCACGAGACGCGCGACCAGATCATCGCGGCGGGTGGCAAGTGCTGGGCCTATACCTGCGACCTGACCGACCTGGCGTCCTGCGATGAACTGATCAAGAAGGTCCTGCACGACCACAAGCACGTGGACGTGCTGGTCAATAACGCGGGCCGTTCCATTCGCCGCTCGGTGGAAGCCAGCTATGACCGCTTCCACGACTACGAACGCACGATGCAGCTCAACTACTTCGGCTGCCTGCGCCTGATCATGGGCTTCCTGCCCGGCATGACGACACGCCGCAAAGGCCACATCATCAATATCTCGTCGATTGGCGTGCTGGCCAGCTCGCCCCGGTTCTCGGCGTATGTGGCGTCAAAGGCGGCGCTGGATGCCTTCAGCCGTTGCGCGCAGGCCGAGTTCAGCGGCAAGAACATCGCCTTTACCACGGTCAACATGCCCTTGGTGAAGACCCCGATGATTGCACCGACCAAGATGTACGACTCTATCCCGACCCTGTCGCCTGAAGAGGCCGCGGACCTGGTCGTGAAGGCGATCATCGAACGTCCGAGCCGCGTGGCCACGCGCATGGGTATCTTCGCCGCGACCCTCAATGCACTCGTGCCGAAGGCCTACGAGGTCATCATGAACACGGCGTTCGAGATGTTCCCGGATTCCGCCGCGGCCAAGGGTGATCGCAAGGCGCTGCGCCAGGAGCATCCGACCAACGAGCAGATTGCATTTGCCGCCGTGATGCGCGGCGTCCACTGGTAGGACGCCGGGTTTCGCCTATTCGCAAAGGCGCCAGCGGACGGCCTGCTTGGAGTCCGCCGGCGGGTTGAGCTGAATGCGGGTAAATCGCATCTCCTCGTTTTGCACGAGGATGCGACACGCTTCGGCGACCAGCACCTTGTCCTTGCCATCGGTGTGATTGAGCGTGATCAGCAGCGTTCGCGGCGCGGACCACGCTGCGGTAGCGACCTGGCTGATTTGCGATACCTGCTTCGCCGCGTCGGCGCGCCGCTTCGCCAATTGTTCCGGCGAGAGGCGGGCGACGGCCTCCATGGCCTCGGCGGTCGCGTTGAGCTGCTGGAGCATCGCGTCCTGGGCAGGCTGGGGTGCCGAAGGCAACCCCGTGGACTGCGACGAGGATGCAAGGGGCGCAGGAGGGGCCGCGGCGGCTGGCGAGGCGGGGCTCATCACCTGTCCCACGGCGAAGACCACCACGCCTGCGAGTCCGCTGGCCAGCAGTCCCTTCCACAGGCCCGTGCGGGTCGCGGCAGAGGCCTGGCCCTGGACCTGATCCAGAAGCTTGTCATTTAGGAATGGCCGGAGCTTGGGCCAGAGATGGATGCCATCGATAAGCTGGACATGGCCTTCGGCGGCGACAGTGGCCGCACGGTGCTCGATGGAGCCCAGGGTGATGAGGATGCCGCGCGCTGCGCCGCGCAATCGAACGGCCGCTTCGAACTCACGCACGCTGGACTCGCCGAGACGGTAGGCCGTGCCGTGCTTGTAGTCGAGCAGTACTTTTTCATTGCCGTGCCGGAGCAGGAAGTCGGTGCCGCCATTGGAGGAATCGGCCAGCACCTGATAGCCCTCGCGTTGTAGGGCCTCCAGGACGATGGCAATGCAATCACGCCACTTCAGCGTAGCCAGCGACTGGATGCCCAATTCCGTTTCGGCCTTCCGGCGACGGCTGACGCCGAACCAGAAGGCCGTGATTGCAAGACCCGCCGCCGCCACGAACAAAGCGACCATCCATACCGACATGAATCAACTCCAGCAAGCGTGCACAGTCGGGAAGGATAACGCGTCAGCGGGATATTTTCGGACGCCGCCGCCGATGCACGAAAGATAAAGGCCCGGTTTCCCGGGCCTTCATCCTTGCTTAAAGCGCCCACCAGCCGGAAGTCGTGAGGGGAGGGGTCTTACGAGTTCCGTGCGGCTGGCGGGCACAACTGGTGCAACTCAGGATTGCGGTGCAACCGGCTTGGCGGCCTTCGGAAGCGTCTTGCGCGCCGGCTTGCGGGTGGCCTTGGCGGCAACCTTTGCAGCAGGCTTGCGGACGGCCTTCTTCGGCTTGGCGGCAGCAGCACGGGGCTTCTTTACCGGGGCGCCGGCCTTGGCCTTGCGCGAATGCGCGGAAAGCGCATCAACGCGTGCGGTCAGTTCTGCGAGCTCTTCGCGGCCCGGAATGCCGAGGCGGTTGAGCGCACGCTGCACACGATCCTCGAAAACTTTCTCAAGGCGGTCCCAGGTGTCGGAAGCGCGGCCGCGAACGGCGCCAACGCGATCTTCCATGGCGTCACGGACGGCATCGACCTTGCCGGTGGCGAGCTTGCGGGTTGTCTTTTCGATGTTCATGCCTTCATTCACCAGCGCTTCGAACAACTTCGAGCCTTCGCCCTGTGCGCGGGTGAACGCGCCCACGCCGGCCATCCAGATCTGCTGGGCGGATTCCACCAGCGAACGCGAAAGGTGCTCGGCACGCGCCTGGATTTCGGCGGCATTGGACTTGGATGCAGCGGGTTTCGCACGCGCGGTCTTCTTGAGCTTGGCCACGAATTACTCCGAAAGGTTTATTGGGCACGGGCCCGATGTGGCGCCAATCTGACGCCGCTGTCTAGAGTTTTCACACCAGTACCGACAATGCGACAGGCTTTCGCGAAAAGCCCGGAGGCCGCATGCTATCGCCATGCCCAAGCCGCCCGCATCCAAGCCACGTGAAGTTCGCTGGCCCCGCCCGGCCAGGGTGCGTCCATGAGTGCCGAGTTTCGCCAGCGCCTGGCGCGTCGCCTGGAATGGCAGAGGGCGTTGAACGACCCGGTAAAGGAACCGCGGAATTCGCTGGCTACGCTAGCGCCGCTTCGCCAGTGGCAGTCGCGACGGCTGGCGCAGAGTTTCAAGGATTTCCTCGCGAATCCCGCAATGAGTCCGGCCGCGGAGTTCTTCCTCAGCGACCTGTATGCGGACCGTGATTTTTCCGCACGCGATCGCGATGCTGCTCGCGTACTGCCGATGATGTCGCGATTCCTGCCCGATTCGCTGCTGCGGGCTGCCACCGATGCCATCGAGCTGGCGGTGCTGAGCCACGCACTCGACATGCGAATGGCCGAGCATCTCGCCGCACGACCCAATCCCAAGGCGGCCATCACGATCGCCGACTACACGCGCGCCTACCAGCATGGCAACTACCGGCGCCTGCGCCAGCACCAGATCGAACTGGTGCTGCGCGTGGGCCAGGCGCTGGACGCTGCGGTCAAGAAACACGGGGTGTACAAGTTGCTCAGGGCGGCCCGGATCCCGGCGCAGATGGCCGGCCTGTCGGAGCTGCAGGGATTCCTGGAGCGGGGTTTCCACGCGTTCGATGCCCTGGGCGGCGCCGATGATTTCCTCGACCAGGTGGCGGCCAGGGAGCGGGAAGTGTCGCGTCGCCTGTTCGCGGCTCACCCCAGGCCGTTCGATCAACTGAACTCTTCGTCCAGGTAACGATGGATCTCGCGCTCCACCGGCCCACGCAGCGCCATCAGCAGGAATCCCAGGTTGGCCGTCACGTGGACCAGCTTGGACGTGACCATGATGTACCCGTCGACGCCGCTGCGCTGGAAGTGCAAGGTATTGCCTTCCCAGCGATAGGTCACATCGAATTTCTCCGCGATGTGGTCGGCCACGCGCTGGACCTTTTTCTTGGCTTCGGCCATGGGGCGGGAATGCGGGCGTTTGATTTCGATGCTGGGCATGGTTCCTGATCCACGGCGGATTGGCGCCGCATGCGACCTATTCTGCGTGGTTTTGACGTCAGCACCAAGAACCGGGACCAACCCGTGTGCTAGATTCGGCGCTCGGAGGGAGTAGGGATGCAATTGACGTTTCCCAATGGCGAGCACCCCGGTGTCGCCTTTGACCATGGTGAGCTAAGCATCGGTAGCCGACAGGGCCAGGGCATTTGCCTTCCGGACCACTCGTTGGCGCCGCACCACGTCAGCCTGGTCTCCGACCGGCGCGGCGTCTGGCTTCGCGTGCCCGCGGGTACGCCCGGCGTCCACCTCAACGCCCGACCGGTCAAGCGCGCTGCTCTGCTGCATGTGGGCGACCAGGTTTGCCTCGAGAAAGTGCAGATCGTCCTGGGTGAAAACGACGCCGGGCTGATCGACCGAAAGATTCCTGCCGCCGAGCCTGCCTCGCTGGGCGAAGCGCAGCGCGTAAGTGCCAGCCGGGTAGTGATTCGCGCCCTGTCCGGCGCCCTGTATGGACGGAGTTTCACGCTGACCGAGCCCAAGGTCGTGGGGCGTGCACCCGATTGCGACATCCGCATCGACGACCCTGCGCTTGCCGAGCGCCAGGCGCAATTCGAGCTGCACACGGACAAGGTCGTGCTGCGCGCCTTGGGCGACAGCGAGTTCACCACGGTCAATGGCGTGCCGGTGCGGGACGCAGTGCTGTCTCCCGGAGACCAGATTGTGATCGACGGCCACCGCTTCCTGCTCGAAGCCCCGGGGCTTCCTGCACGCGGCCAGGCCGGTGTTCGCGGCGCGGGTGCGATGGCCCACACCCAGACCATGAAGTCGGTGAAAGTACCCGGCCCTTACACGACTGCTGCAAATCCCGACGAGCCGGCGGACACGCCACCGCCCGCGGACCCCGGCGCACTGTGGTGGCTGATTGCCGCGGCTGCCGTACTCGCGGCAGCCATGACCGCGTTGCTGGTCTATTCGCCGGGGCTCGGCGCCGCCTGACTCTTCGGTGCTAGGTTCCTGGCGCGGCGAGCGGTATCCTGAAAAGCTCGCAAGCAGGGAAACCCAGTGAGCCTGGTGGAGGCCTTTGAATCGTCGGAAAGCATCGTCGCGCTGCTGAGCGCAGCCGACGGGCGTTTCATCGACATCAACCCGGCCTTCGAAAACCTCACCGGTTATGCGCGTGCCGATGTGATCGGCCGAATGCCGATCGATGTCGGCCTCTGGTCCGACCTGGAATTCCGCGCCCAGTTGTGGGAGAGCCTGAGAGCCCACCGTCGAATCGTTGACGCGCCGGCCGAAGTGCGTTGTGCGGACGGCAGGGTGGTATTCGGGCGCCTGCATGTCGAACTGCTGCGTCGCGCCGACGAAAGCTTGCTGTTCTGCCTGCTGCAGATTCTTCCCGAGCACCACAAGGTTGATGAAGGGAACCGCCGCGAGAGCCTCTATCGTGACCTCTTTCTCTCTGCATCCGAAGGCATCTACCGAAGCCTGCCTGGCGGAGGCTTCCTCGATGCCAATCCTGCGATGGCCCGCATCCTCGGTTATGACTCTCCCGTGGAGTTGTTGCAGGCGCATGGAAAACGGGCCCGCGACATCTACGTGGACCAGGAGTCCGACCAGGTCGAACACGACCGGCTGCTGCAGCTCGGCCGGATCGACCAGGTGCGTGTGCAGGTATACCGTCGCGACGGAAGCCGGATCTGGGTCAGCGAAAACGCGCGAGTCATCCGCGATCCGGCCGGCGAACCCATCTTCTTCGAGGGCACGCTCGAGGACATCACCGCGCAGGTCGAAGCCGAGCAGGCGCTGGCGCAATCGCAGAACCTGTACCAGGTACTGCTCGACAACAGTCGCGATGGCGTCTTCCTGATCCAGCGCGGCATCGTGCGCTTCGCCAATCCGGCCATGTCGAGCATGCTCGGCTACCAGCCGGGCGAGCTGATCGGCAAGGCGTACATGGACCTGGTGGACGAACACGATGTGCCGGCCCAGTTGGAACGCAGGCGGCAGCGCGAAGCGGGTTCCCGCGAGTTGCAGATGTACGAAATAACGATGGTGGCGCGCGATGGCAGGCGCGTGCTTTGTGAAGTGCGGGCCGATGCCGTGGACTACCAGGGCGACATCGCCTCGACCGGCACGCTTCGCGACGTGACCGACGAACGAAAGAGCCAACGCGCGCTGGTGGAAGCGGAGCGACGCTATCGGGAATTGTTCGAGGATTCCCCTGTGGGCCTCTTCCGCAGCAGTCTCGACGGCGAGATCAGCGAAGTGAATCCGGCGATGGCGGCGATGCTCGGCTTCCCGAGTCCCGAGGCATTGAAACAGCGCTTCGGCAGCATGCTGGAAGTCTATGCCGACCCGTCCGAGCGCCAACTGCTGGTCGAACGAGCGCTGCGCGACGGCGCCTTCAACCACCACGAGACCCAGGTCCGTGATATCGAGGGCAACACCCGCTGGGTCAGCACCAACGTGCGTCTCACCCGGGACGAAAACGGCCGACCGGCGCACTTCACCGGATCGGCGCTGGACGTGCAGGACCGGCGCGAGATGCAACAGGCACTGATCAGTTCGGAAAACAAGTACCGGACTCTGGTCGAACAAAGCCACGTGGGCGTCTTCATCCTGGACCATGCACGGATCGTGTACGTCAACCAGGCGCTGTGCGAAATGCTCGGGTTCACGTCCGAGGAACTGATCGGCAAGGCCTACGACCAGATCCTCGCGCCGGAAGCACTCGAGGAAGGACTGCCGATCCGGGAGTCCGCCAACGACACCGACGAACTGACCCGCGATTTCGAGAGCTGCCTGCTGCATCAGAACGGCCAGCGCGTCTATGCCCAGGTGAGCGTGTGGCCGGTGCAGGTGGACGGCCGCAGGCACCTGACGGGCACCATCATCGACATTACCCGGCAGCGCGAGGCGGAATCCCGCCTGCGATTCCACGCCAACCATGACCCGCTGACCGGCTTGCCCAATCGGGCCCTGTTCAACCGCATGCTCGGTGAACGATTGATTCCGGACGAGCGCCGGGGCCGGTTCTCCTACGCCGTGCTCTATCTCGACCTCGACGGTTTCAAGTGGGTGAATGACAGCCTGGGCCACGGCGCCGGCGATCGACTACTGCTGGAGATCGCGCGTCGCCTGGAAGACGAACTGGCGCCGGAGGTGATGATCGCCCGCTACGGCGGCGATGAGTTCACGCTGCTTCCGGAAGGCCCCTGCGATTACGAACGCGCGGTGTCGGTGGCGAAGCGGGTGTTGGCCTTGTTCGAGCGTCCCTTCAGCATCGGCGGGCAGCAGGTCTTTTCGGCCGTCAGCCTGGGCATCGTGCTTGGGCGCCCCGATTACGAGTCGCCCGACCAGGTGCTTCGCGATGCCGACAACGCCATGTATCGCGCCAAGGCGGCGGGCAAGTCAGGCTTCGTGGTCTTCGATGAAGGCATGCATGCCGAGGCGCGCATGCGCCTGCAGATGGAAACCGACTTCCGGCTTGCGCTTGAACGCGCGGAGTTCGTACTGCACTACCAGCCCATTGTCGCGCTGGATGGCGGACGCCTGGTCGGGGCCGAGGCGCTGGTGCGCTGGCAGCACCCGCTGCGCGGCCTGCTACAGCCGTCGCAGTTCCTGCCACTGGCCGAAGAAACCGGGCTGATCGTGGACCTCGATGGTTGGGTAATGCGCGAGGCGTGTCGCCAGCTTGCACTCTGGCGCCACCAGCGACCCGATTGGCGCACGCTGGTGATGAACGTCAACGTGGACGAGCGGCAGATGGGCTCGCCCGAGCTCACCGAAGACGTCTTCCACCTGCTGCAGAATTACAAGCTGCCGCCCAGCTGCCTGCGGCTGGAGGTTACCGAAAGCGTGTTCCGGTCCGGCAGCAGCCACGCCCGCGAGCAGTTGGAAGCTTTGAAGGCCCTGGGTGTCGGGCTGGCCGTGGACGATTTCGGCACCGGCTATTCGTCGCTCGAGGCGTTTGCAGCTTCGTCCTTTGATGCGCTGAAGGTTGACCAGAGCTTTGTTCGCGACGTCACCGTCAACCCGCGCCACCGAGCCATCGTCAAGACCATCACCGGGTTTGCCAAGGACCTGGGACTGTTGCTCACCGCCGAGGGCATCGAAACCGACGAGCAGCGGCAATTGCTGCTGGAGTTGGGCTGCGAATTCGGCCAGGGCAGACTTTTTGCGATGGCCATGCCGGCCACCGAATTTGAGCAGCGACTCTAGAACCCATCAAGCAAACTCGAAGGCCGCTCAACGTGTCCGCAAAACGCGTGATAGCCTGAACCCAAACCGAGGATTTCCATGTCGCGTGCCTTCAATTTCAGCGCCGGCCCAGCCGCATTACCCGCCGCTGTCCTGTCCCGTGTCCAGGACGAAATGCTTGAGTGGAAGGGCGAACGTGCCTCGGTAATGGAGGTGAGCCATCGCGGCCAGGCCTTCATCGACTGCGCGGCCGAAGCCGAGCGCGACCTGCGCGAGTTGATGGGCGTGCCCGACGACTATGCCGTGCTGTTCCTGCAGGGCGGCGCCACGACCCTGGCCGCGCTGCTGCCACTGAACCTCGCGGGACCCGACGCCACCGCAGACTACGTGCTGACCGGGCACTGGGGCGAAAAGGCGCTGGAAAACGCCAAGCCTTCCATCCGCACGAATATTGCCGCCAGCAGCAAGACGGGCGGTTATCGCAGCATCACGCCGCCGTCGGAGTGGCAGCTGACGCCGGGTGCGGCCTACGTGCATTACACGCCGAATGAAACGATCCATGGCGTTGAGTTCGGCTTCATTCCCGACACCGGGTCGACGCCGCTAGTCGCCGATTTTTCGTCCAGCCTGCTTTCGCAACCCGTGGACGTTTCCCGGTTTGGCGTGATCTACGGCGGCGCCCAGAAAAACCTCGGCCCGGCCGGCATCACCATCGTGATCGTGCGCAAGGACCTGCTGGGCCGCCATGGCCGCAACCTGCCGCCCATCTTCGAACTGGTCAACCAGGCCAGCAACGATTCCATGTTCAATACGCCGCCTACGTTCTCCTGGTATGTCGTCGGCCTGGTGCTGAAGTGGCTGAAGGAGCAGGGCGGGGCAGTGGCCATCGGCGAGCGCAATGCGCGCAAGTCGGAACTGCTTTACGCAAGCATCGACGGTTCTGGTGGCTTCTATCGCAATGACGTGGCCGTTGATTGCCGTTCGCGCATGAACGTGCCCTTCGTGTTGCCGGACGCTGCCCTGGACAAGCCCTTCCTGAAGGGCGCCGAAGCCGCGGGCTTGCTCGGACTCAAGGGCCATCGCGCACTCGGCGGCATGCGTGCTTCCATCTACAACGCCATGCCGATCGAAGGGGTGCAGGCCCTGGTGGACTACATGGCCGATTTCAAAAGGCAGAACGGTTGAGCCATGCCTACTCGCGGCAGCAAGAAACCACCGACGCCACCCACGCCCGCGCTGGCTGAAGCGCGCGAGCGGATCGATGGCATCGACCAGCAGATCCAGAAGCTGATCGCGGAGCGCGCCGGCTGGGCGCAACGCGTTGGCAAAGCCAAGGGGCCACTCAAGGCAGCGATCGACTACTACCGACCCGAGCGCGAGGCGCAGGTCTTGCGCAAAGTGCTCGACCGCAACGACGGTCCGCTTGCCGACGAAGTATTGCTGCGACTGTTTCGCGAGATCATGTCTGCCTGCCTCGCCCAGCAGGAGCCATTGAAGGTTGGATTCCTCGGTCCTGAGGGCACCTTCTCCCAGCAGGCCCTGATCAAGCACTTCGGTCACTCGGCGCGCGGCTTGCCCTTGTCGAGCATCGAGGAAGTGTTCCAGGAAGTGGAAGCCGGGCATGCCGATTTCGGCGTTGTGCCGGTCGAGAATTCGGGGCAGGGCACCATCCAGTCCACGCTGGACATGTTCCTGACCTCCAGCCTCAAGATTTGCGGCGAGGTGGAACTGCATGTCCACCAGTACCTGCTGTCGCGAACTGGGCGGCTCGAAGACATCGAGCGCGTTTATTCACATCCCATGTCACTGGCGCAGTGCAAGGCCTGGTTGCGGCAGCACCTGCCGCATGCCGAGAGAATTGCTGTTTCCAGCAACGCCGAGGCCGCCCGCCGCGCACGCAACGCCGACGATGCCGCGGCGATCGCCGGCGAATCTGCCGGGCATGTCTACGGCTTGAAGACAGTTGCCGGACCGATCCAGGACCGGCAGGACAATACGACACGCTTCCTGGTGCTGGGCCGCGAACTCTTCAACGCATCGGGCCATGACCGCACATCGCTGCTGGTATTCGTCCGCGACCAGCCCGGAGCCCTCTACAACGTGCTAAGTCCGTTCGCCAAGCATGGCATCAGCATGAACCGCATCGAGTCGCGGCCTTCGCACGCCGGTCTCTGGCAATACGCGTTCTTCATCGACGTTGCTGGACACGTGGACGACGAACCGGTGAAGCAGGCCATCGCCGAACTCGGTGAGTACGCCGCCGACGTGAAGATACTCGGCTCGTATCCGGTGGCGTTGCTCTGACAATGCCCAGTCCGGATTTCGAGGCCCTGGCGCAGGGCGGGATACGCCGCCTTCGCGCCTACGACCCGGGCCACGACATCGTCGCGTTGCGCCGCAAGTTTCCGGGTGGCGCACTGGTCGAACTCGGTTCCAATGAAAGTCCGTTCGGGCCCAGCCCGCGGGCAGTGCAGGCGGTCAGCGACTGCGTCGCCAGCCTGCACCGATACCCGGACCCACTCGGCTCGGAACTGAAGTCGGCGTTGGCCACGCACCTGCAAGTTGACCCGGCACGGTTGATGCTGGGCAACGGCTCGCATGAATTGCTGATGATGGTGGCGCAGGTCTTCGCCGGACCGGATGCCGGGGTGGTCGCGTCCGAGTTCGGGTTCGCGGTCTACGCCATCGCAGCGCAGGCGGCTGGCGCGAAATTCGTACGTGCTCCCGCACTGCCTCTCGGTTCCGCGATGCCGCGGGGCCACGATCTGGACGCGATCGCGGCTGCTGTCGATGCCGACACGCAGCTGGTGTACCTGGCCAACCCGAACAATCCTTCGGCGACCTGGTTCTCCACTGCCGCGCTGGCGACTTTCCTGGAATCGGTCCGGTCCGACGTTCTGGTCGTGGTGGACGAGGCATACCTCGAGTTCGTCACATCGCCGGAACTGGTTTCGGCGGTTGGGCTGCTGGACCGCTTCCCCAACCTGATCGTGACGCGGACTTTTTCCAAGGCGCACGGCCTGGCCGGGCTGCGCGTTGGCTACGCGTGCGCGCACCCCGACCTGGTCGCCGTGCTCGAGCGCGTGCGTGAATCGTTCAACGTGGGAACGCCGGGGCTGGCCGCTGCAACGGCTTCGCTTGCGGATTCGGTCCACCTCGATTCGGTTCGCTCGGCCAACGCCGCCGAGCGCGACTGGCTGGCGAACCAGCTTCGACTGCGTGGCGCCCGGGTGGGGCCGTCCCAAACCAATTTCGTGCTGGTCGATTTCGAACGCGACGCCACTGCGATCGAGGCGAGCCTGGTTCGGAAGGGCATCGTCCTGCGACCCATGGCGGGCTACGGACTCGGCAACTGCCTGCGAATCACGGTCGGTGCGCGCGGCGACAACCTGCAACTGCTGGACGCACTCGACCAGGTCCTGTCATGAGCCTTGACTGGAAGGCATCGCGGGGCGGTCCCGTTACCGGAGTCATCGAAGTTCCCGGCGACAAGTCGATCTCGCACCGGGCGCTGATGCTCGCGGCGATCGCAGATGGCACGTCTACGATCAGCGGCTTCCTCGAAGGCGAGGACACCCGTGCCACCGCCCGGATACTGCAACAGCTAGGCGTCCGGATCGATACACCCGGCCCCGGCCAGCGAGTGGTCCACGGCGTGGGTCTGCATGGGCTGAAGGGCGTCGATTCAGAGCTCGACTGCGGCAACGCCGGCACCGGTATGCGGCTGCTGGCCGGCCTGCTCGCAGGCCAGTCCTTTCCCAGTCTGCTGGTGGGTGATCCCTCGCTGTCACGTCGGCCGATGGGTCGAATCACCACGCCGCTCAGCCAGATGGGCGCCCGGATCGAGACCCGCGAAGGCGGCTTGCCTCCAATCACAATTCACGTTAGCAATGGCTTGCAAGGCATTGATTATAAATGCCCCGTGGCGAGCGCGCAGGTCAAGTCGGCGACCTTGCTTGCCGGCCTGTACGCGCAGGGTGAGACCTCGGTCCTCGAGCCGCAGCCAACCCGCGACTACACCGAGCGAATGCTGGCGGCGTTCGGCTACCCCATCCAGTTCAAGCCGGGCTTCGCGCGCCTGCAGGGGGGCGGGAATCTCCGGGCGACCGATGTCAGCGTCCCCAGCGATTTTTCATCCGCGGCCTTTTTCCTGGTCGCCGCCACCTTGGTGCCTGGCTCGGATCTGCTGGTTCGCCGGGTAGGCATGAATCCACGGCGCACGGGCCTGCTGGCGGCGCTCCGGCTGATGGGTGCCGACATCTCCGAGCAAGGCTTGGCAGAGCAGGGGGGCGAGCCGGTGGCGGACCTGCGGGTGCGCTACGCGCCCCTGCGAGGCATCTCGCTTCCGGCGGAACTGGTCCCGGACATGATCGACGAGTTTCCGGCACTGTTCGTCGCTGCTGCGCTGGCGTCGGGCGTGACGCGGATCGAAGGCGTGGCGGAACTGCGCGTCAAGGAATCCGATCGCCTCGCGGTGATGAGCAAGGCCCTGGCGGCGCTCGGCTGCAAGCTCGAGGAGACCACCGACGGCGCCGTCATCGAAGGCGGCTCGCTGCATGGCGGCCGCATTGACAGTCACGGCGACCACCGGATCGCCATGAGCCTGGCGATCGCCGGCCAATTGGCTGCCGGTTACGTCGAAATACTCGATTGCGCCAACGTCGATACGTCCTTTCCGGGCTTTCTGGATATCGCCTCCGCCAGCGGTTTTTCGCTGCAGGTAGCCTGACCAGGCGCACCCGCACGACGTTGCAGGCCCGCGCTGCGGCTACAATCGAGGTTCCATGACCCGCCCCATTCCCGTACTCACCATCGATGGCCCCTCGGGCTCCGGCAAGGGCACCATCAGCCGGGCCGTGGCCCAGCGGCTTGGCTGGCATTACCTGGACTCCGGGGCCATCTACCGCGCCGTCGGCCTGGCAGCGGCCTGGGAAGGCCTTGACCTGAGCGACGGCGAGTCAATCGCTACCTGCGCCGCCCGAACTGAAATCCGCTTCATAACGGACGGCGAGGGCGAGCCTCATGTCATCGTCAATGGAAAGGACGCCACCCGGTCCTTGCGGACCGAATCCGCCGGTGCCGCCGCTTCAGCCATCGCCGCGCATCCGCCGGTGCGTGCCGCGCTGGTGGACCTGCAGCTCAGGTTCCGGGCCAAGCCCGGACTGGTGGCCGATGGCCGGGACATGGGGACCGTCATCTTCCCGGATGCCCCGTACAAGGTCTTCCTGACCGCCAGTGCCGCCGAAAGGGCAAAAAGACGCTATAAGCAGTTGAAAGACAAAGGGGTTTCCGTTAATCTTGATAGTCTGCTGCACGAAATCGCCGCTCGTGACGAGCGCGATGCCGGACGCGCCGTGGCACCCCTGAAACCCGCATCAGATGCGGTGATCCTGGATTCCACTGGCGTGCCGATCACCGAAGTGATCGAGCGTGTGCTTGCGGTGCTGCCGGCTTCCCTGCAGCCCCGCTAGCTTTCGTTTCCATCGTCCGCTCCCGAACGGGGGCGCTTTCCCAGGCAGAAGTACCCCCTCGGCATCCGCCGCGGGATCATCCACGCGCTGCGCTTCCATCGAAGCAAGGCACAAACAGGTGGGCCCGGCCAAGCCGTCAGCCCGTGTGTTCAACCGAGAAACAACAATGACCGAATCATTTGCTGAACTGTTCGAACAGAGCCAGATCGCCCTCGTCAAGCTCAAGCCCGGCGCCATCGTTTCCGGCATCGTGGTCGAGATCCGCTCCGACATGGTGGTCATCAACGCCGGCCTGAAGTCCGAAGGCGTCGTACCGATCGAGCAGTTCCGTAACGAAGCAGGCGAGCTCGAAGTCGCCGTCGGCGACACCGTGAAGGTGGCGCTGGAATCCCTGGAAAATGGCTTTGGCGAAACCGTGCTGTCGCGCGAGAAAGCCAAGCGCGCCATGGTCTGGGACGAACTCGAGACCTCGATGGAAGCTGGCGAGATCGTCACCGGCCGCATCAGCGGCAAGGTCAAGGGCGGCTTCACCGTCGATATCCGCGACGTCCGCGCCTTCCTGCCCGGTTCCCTGGTCGATGTGCGCCCCGTGCGCGATCCCGGCTACCTGGAAGGCAAGGAACTCGAGTTCAAGATCATCAAGCTCGATCGCAAGCGCAACAACGTCGTGGTTTCGCGCCGCGCCGTGGTTGAGAGCGAGAACAGCGTCGAGCGCGAGCAGATGCTCGAGCGTCTGCAGGAAGGCGCCATCGTCACCGGCGTGGTCAAGAACCTCACCGATTACGGCGCGTTCGTCGACCTCGGCGGCATCGACGGCCTGCTGCACATCACCGACATGGCCTGGAAGCGCGTGCGCCATCCGTCCGAAGTCGTCAACGTCGGCGAAGAACTGCAGGTCCGTGTGCTCAAGTACGACCGCGAGCGCAATCGCGTTTCGCTCGGCCTCAAGCAGCTCGGCGAAGATCCGTGGGACAACATCGCCCGTCGTTACCCGACCGGCGCGCGTCTGGTCGGCAAGGTTTCCAACGTCACCGATTACGGCGCATTCGTCGAGATCGAGCCGGGCGTGGAAGGCCTGGTCCACGTGTCCGAGATGGACTGGACCAACAAGAACGTCAACCCGTCCAAGGTCGTGCAGCTCGGCGACGATGTCGAAGTGATGGTGCTGGACGTGGACGCAGAGCGTCGCCGCATCTCGCTGGGCATCAAGCAGTGCGTGTCCAATCCGTGGGAAGCGTTTGCCGCCATCTTCAAGAAGGGCGACAAGGTTTCCGGCCAAATCAAATCAATCACCGACTTCGGCATCTTCATTGGTCTCGACGGCGGTATCGACGGCCTGGTGCACCTGTCCGACATCAGCTGGAACACGACCGGCGAAGACATCGTCCGCAACTACAAGAAGGGCGACACGCTGGAAGCCGTCGTGCTTGCCGTTGACCCGGAACGCGAACGCATCTCGCTGGGCGTCAAGCAGATGGAGCAGGATCCGATCGGCACCTACATGGCCACCACGCAGAAGGGCGCCATCGTCACTGGCATCGTTCGCGAAGTGGACGCCAAGGGCGCAACGATCGCGCTTCCCGATGGCATCGAAGGTTATGTCCGCGCCAGCGACATCGCCAAGGAGCGCGTGGAAGACGCTACCCAGCACCTGAAGGTTGGCGACAGCGTTGAAGCCAAGTACATGGGCATGGACCGCAAGGGCCGCGTCATGCAGTTGTCGATCCGCGCCAAGGACGAGGCAGATGTTGCCGAGTCGATGGCCGAGGTCAACAAGGCGTCCGACGCTTCCAGCGGCACCACCAAGCTCGGCGCCTTGCTGCGTGAGCAGCTCAACAAGGGCGAGTAAGCGATACGACATGGCCCGGGTTCGCCCGGGCCATGTTTTTGCGTGACGCACCCGAGACGCGACGCTGACATGACCAAATCAGAACTCATCGAGATACTGTCGCGGCGCCAGGCCCACCTGAAGGCCGACGACGTGGACATGGCAGTGAAGACGCTGCTCGAGATGATGAGCAACGCGTTGACCGAAGGCGAGCGGATCGAGATTCGCGGCTTCGGCAGTTTTTCCCTTCATTTCCGTCCGCCACGCCTGGGACGCAATCCCAAGACCGGCGATTCCGTGGCGCTGCCCGGAAAGTACGTCCCCCATTTCAAGCCCGGCAAAGAACTTCGCGACCGCGTCAATGGCGGCGAAGAATCTTCCCCGCGCTGATTCCTTCGCCCGTTGCGGGCGAACCCACCCTGGCTGCCGATGCGCCTGATCAAATCCCTCATTGCCTTGTGCTTCGTCGCCATGGGCGTCATTTTTGGCGCGCTCAACCGGCAGGACGTGCATGTCGACTTGTGGTTCCGCGGCTTCGATGGTCGCCTGGGCCTGGTGCTGCTTACCGTGTTGCTGCTGGGCGCCTTGCTCGGTGGGCTCGCGGTGACCGCGGGCGTCGTATGGCCGATGCGCAGGCGCTTGGGCCGCGACCACCGCACCCAGTCAGGGCCCGACGCCAACGAGATTTCCAACGACGGTGGTGACTCCCGATGATGACGCATGCCGCCTGGCTGCTTTTGATTCCCGCCGCCGCCGCAGCAGGTTGGCTGGCCGGGCGTCGTGGCGGTGAAATCAAGGGCGGTGCGCGGGTGTCGCGCTTGTCCAACACTTACTTCCGCGGCCTGAACTACCTGCTGAACGAACAGCAGGACAAGGCGATCGAAATATTCCTGCAAATTGCAGAAGTCGACAAAGATACGGTGGAAACCCAGTTCGCCCTGGGCCATCTCTTCCGTCGCCGGGGTGAGGTAGACCGCGCAATCCGGATGCACCAGAGCCTGGTAGCCAGGCACGGCCTGAGCGAAGAACAGAAGACCCGCGCGGTGCTCGCCCTGGGCGAGGACTACATGCGCGCCGGGCTGCTCGATCGCGCCGAGACGCTGTTCACCGACTTGGTGCAAATGGGCGTGCATGCGCCCCAGGCCCTGCGCCAGCTGATCGCGATCTACCAGTTTGAACGCGACTGGTACAAGGCGATCGAACACGCGCTGCAATACGAGAAGACGTCGGGCGAGCCGATGGGCAAGATCATTGCGCATTTCCATTGCGAGCTTGCGGAAAAGGCTCGCCTGGAAAATCGCAGTGACCTGGCGCGCGAAGAAATCGGCAACGCCTATGCGGCCGACAGCCACAGCGTGCGGGCCGGCGTCATCGAAGGCCGGCTTGAATTGGCTGAAGGCAATGACGCCGCCGCGATTCGCTCGTTCGAACGAGTGGCGCGCCACGACATCGAATTCCTGCCGGAGATCCTCGGCCCGTTGCTGGCCTGCTACGAGCGCCGCGGCGAAACCGCGCGCGCGCGCGGCTTCCTGCAGGAAATGATCGAGCACTATCCCGGCGTGTCTCCGGTGCTTGCGCTCGCCCAGCTCATCCAGCGCGATGAAGGCATCGGCCCCGCCCAGGCCTTCCTGGCCCGCCAGTTGCAGCAGCGCCCTTCGGTGCGCGGCGAGGCGGCTTTGATCGACCTGAGCATCGACAACCCCGGCGATGACCCGGCCGAATCGCTGCGTACGCTCAAGCAGATCACCGACCAGTTGGTCGTGCGCACCAACAGCTACCGCTGCCAACGCTGCGGTTTCGGCGCGCGGGCCCACCATTGGCAATGCCCCAGCTGCAAGCACTGGGGAAGCATCAAGCCCCTGCACAGCGCGGCAGGCGACTGAGTGTTGCCGAGTCTGTCGAACCTGACTGGATTCGTGGCCGCGGCCATTGCGAGTGGACTGCTGACGGCGGCATGGATCCACTTCGCGAACCGTAGGCAACTCCTCGACCTGCCGGGCGCGCGGCGCGTGCACGATATTCCCACGCCACGTGGAGGCGGAATTGGCATCGCCTTGCTGCTGACCGCCACCTTGGCATGGCTCGATTCGCTGGAGATTCATCAGCCTTCGCTGGGGTGGGCCGCGGCGGGAATCGCGTTGTTTTCCGCGCTCGGCTTGTTCGACGACATTCGGCCGCTTCGGGCCCTGCCCAAGCTCGTCGTGCAATTGTTCGCAGCGGCGATGCTGGTATCAGTCATTCAAGCACCCATCGAACTGGGCTGGCTGGCCTGGCCGATTGCCATCCTGGCATGCGCCTACACGGTCAACCTGTTCAACTTCATGGATGGCAGCAACGGCCTGGTGGCCGTGCAGGGTCTCGTCATTTCGCTGGCTGTCGCGTGCTGGCCGGGCCAGGTCGGATGGCTCTCCGTAACAGGCTTCGTGATGGCCGGGGCCTGCGCCGGATTTCTGCCATTCAACCTGCCCAGGGCTCGGGTGTTCCTGGGCGATGTTGGCAGCCACGCCATTGGCGCGGGGGTTTTCGCACTTCTCCTGCTGTCCTGGAGCCAATCAGTGCTGGGGCTGGCGGAGTGTCTCCTGTTCGCCACGCCCGTCCTGATCGACACCGGCTACACACTGGTCCGCCGCGCCCTGGCCGGGCGTCCTGTCTGGCGCGCCCACCGCGAACACCTTTACCAATACGCTGTCCGGAGTGGGCACAGTCATCTCGCCATTTGCCTCGCCTATGCTGCGTGGACCACAATCTCGATAGGTTTGGCCGCAATTGGCCTAAGTTTTCGTTCAAGTTTGGTTATGTGGTCTTTGTTTATCCTGAATTGGACCGCAGGAACCGCGATCTATTGCGGAATGAGGCGACATTGGTTGACTGCACGGATGCGCAGGGGAACGACGCGTGAATAAGCGCTGGCCATGGCTGTCCAAATTGCCGCGCTTGCTCGTAGTGATGCACGACCTGTCCATGGTGGTGCTGACCTGGATGCTGCTCCGCTGGCTGGCCGGCCAGGCGGGGGCGCCGCCCTCGACCTTCCTTTTGCAGGAACTGGCCATCGTCGTGCTGGTACAGGGCATCGTCTTCTGGCGCGTCGGCCTGTATCGCGGGGTCTGGCGCTTCGCCAGCATGCCCGACCTCGTCAATATCGCGAGCGCCGCCTTCATAGGCCTGTTGCTGATCGTCCCCATCTTCATGGTCCTTGGAATGCTGCCCCAGGTGCCGCGCCGGGTCCTGGTGCCTTATCCGCCGTTCCTGATCGTCGGGCTGGGGCTGCCACGACTGGTTTACCGGCTCTGGAAGGACAACAGCCTCGCCCTGTCGCGCAAGGCCGACGCCACGCGCGTCCTCATCCTCGGGGCAGGTCGCGCCGGTGAGATGTTGCTGCGTGAACTCCGCGCGCAGGACCGCTATCACCCGGTTGGATTGCTTGACGACACGCGGGTGCTGAAGGGCGCCAAGATCCAGGGCGTGCAGGTGCTTGGCACCCTCGACGAACTGGCCCGGGTGGCGCGCGAAACAGCGGCGACGCTGCTGGTCATCACGATGCCGTCCGCCAACGCCGCGCAGATGCGCCGGGTGGTGGAGCTGTGCGATTCGACCGGCTTGCCATTCCGCAAGGTTTCGCGACTCACCGACCAGCTCGAACACAGCCAGGGCGGGTTCGAACTCCGCGAAGTTGCGATCGAAGACCTGCTCGGCCGCGAGCCCGTCCAGTTCGACTGGCAACTGGTGCGGGAATATTTTGGATCACGGGCGGTGATGATCACCGGGGCCGGCGGCTCCATCGGCTCCGAACTGGCACACCAGTGTGCGCAGGCCGGGGTCGCTCGGCTGGTACTGCTGGAGCGCGACGAACAATCACTCGAGGAGGTTACCCGCGCGATCCGCAACGATTTCCCGGGCCTGTTCCTGCAACCCGTGCTCGCGGACTGCGTTGACTCCGCCGCTTACCGAAGCGTGCTGCAGGGTGTCGATTTCGTCTTCCATGCCGCCGCCTGCAAGCAGGTGCCCATGCTCGAAGCGCAGGTGCGGGCAGCCATGCGCAACAATGTGCAAGTGACCGCCGTCGTGGCGCGCGCGTGCCGCGCAGCCAATGTGCGCAATTTCGTATTGATTTCCACCGACAAGGCGATCGAGCCGGTTAGCGTGCTGGGTGCCAGCAAGCGGCTGGCCGAGCTGGCCTGCCAGGCATTGTTCGTTGATGGCCCGACGTCGCTGGCCATCGTCCGGTTCGGCAACGTGCTCGATTCTGCCGGCAGCGTGGTGCCGCTCTTCCGCGAACAGATCGCGCGCGGCGGACCGGTCACCGTGACCCATCCGGACATCACGCGCTACTTCATGACCATCCCCGAGGCCTGCCAGCTGATTTTGCAGACCACGCACCTGTCGCCCGCCACCACGTCGGTCTTTACCCTGGACATGGGCCAGCCCGTGGCCATCCGCGAGCTGGCCGAGCAGATGATCCGCCTCGCAGGCAAGCATCCCGGCACCGACATCGCCATCGAATTCACCGGGTTGCGCCCTGGGGAGAAACTGCACGAAACCGTCCTGCACCCCGAAGAACGCTATGCCCAGACGGTGAATGCCCGCGTCTTGCGCTCCGAGCCGCGCGCCGTCGATCCTTCGGTGATGGCCCGCACCCTCGAGCGCCTGGACGCGTTGCTGAAGTCCAGCGATGGCGATGACGCGTTCAAGGCTTTCCTGCGCGAAACGGTCCATGATTACCGACCGGCCGGCAAGAATGTCGTGTCGATATCCAGTCACCACAAGGCACAAATCCATCGATGAGTTTCAGGATCCGCAAGGCCGTTTTTCCAGTGGCAGGCCTGGGTACCCGCTTCCTTCCCGCGACCAAGACGGTCCCGAAGGAAATGCTTCCGGTCATAGACAAACCCCTGATCCAGTACGCGGTCGACGAAGCCGTGGAAGCGGGTTGCGACACGATGGTGTTCGTCACCAATCGCTACAAGCACTCCGTCGCCGATTATTTCGACAAGGCCTACGAGCTCGAACAGAAGCTGGAAAAGGCGGGCAAGAGTGAACTCCTCAGCCTGATCCGGGATGTGCTTCCACCCAAGGTGCGCGCAGTTTTCGTCACGCAGGCCGAAGCGCTTGGCCTGGGGCATGCGGTGCTTTGCGCCAGGCCCGTGGTCGGCGACGAACCCTTCGCCGTCCTGCTGGCCGACGACCTGATCTGGAATCGCGGCCCCGGTGCACTCAAGCAGATGGCCGACCTGGCGGAACGCGAGTCGAGCAGTGTCATTGCCGTGCAGGATGTGCCGCGCGACCAGACCGGCAGCTACGGCATCGTCGCGACCCGTGAATTCAGCGACCACTTCGGCGAAATCACCGCCATTGTCGAGAAGCCAAAGCCTGATGTGGCGCCAAGCAACCTGGCTGTGGTCGGCCGCTATGTGCTGAGCAGCAGGATCTTCCCGCTACTGGAAAACACGCAGGCTGGCGCAGGTGGCGAGATCCAGTTGACCGATGCTATTGCCGCGCTGCTTCGCGAAGACCGGGTGCTGGGTTATCGCTTCCAGGGTCGCCGCTTCGATTGCGGTAGCCATATCGGACTGGTCGAGGCGACCATCCAGTACGCGCTCGACCACGAGGACCTCGCCGGACCCGCGCGTGCCTACATGCTGGATGCGCTGAGCCGCTGAACTCCGCCGGGTCGCCGATCACGACCCGCGCACGGCCGCGCAATGCGTTTCTCAGGCGGCCCAGAACAACCAGACGGCCCAGGCGCAAAGGGACACTGCCAACACGCCCAGCGCGATCGCAGTGGCCTTGAGTTGGCTGACCAGCGAATCCGCTGAAGTCAGGTAGCGGATGCGCACGTCGGCCGAGGTGCGCATTGAATTCGGTGGCCAGCGTCGTTCAGAACTGCTGGCCAGCGCCATCCTGTAAAGCCACTGCGCAAAGCCGGCGGACGCCGCGCCCAGTACCAGGCACAGGCCCGCCAGGAGGCGATGCAGCCAAGCCTGGTAAAAATACAGGTCGCCGGTACCAGCGCTGGCGCTGATCTTGCGTAGCCACCACTGCAAGCCGACCAGCAGAATGACGCCGAGCACGACGGTGATGGCAAGCCAGACTTGCATCTGGCGCCGATACGCAGGGTCAGCGCGGTGGAACTCCCCGTTATTGCCCGGCTGTGCCATGCGTCTCCCTTCGCGACGAACGGCACCATGCTAGCGCCTGTGCCAGAAAAAGCCACGGCCATCGAACCGGCCGCTTGCTACCGCGCATCGGCCCTTGTCCTCAGAGCGACTCGAAGATGCCCGCTGCGCCCATGCCGGTACCGATGCACATCGTGACCATGCCGTACTTCTGTTTCCGGCGCTGCAGGCCATGGGTCAGCGTGGCAACGCGCACTGCACCGGTAGCGCCCAGCGGATGGCCGAGCGCAATTGCGCCGCCCAGCGGATTGACCTTGTCCGGATCCAGTCCCAGGTCGCGGATGACGGCGAGTGCTTGCGCTGCAAACGCCTCGTTCAATTCGATCCAGTCGATCTGGTCCCGCGTCAAACCCGCCTGCTTGAGTGCCTTCGGAATGGCTTCCTTCGGACCGATGCCCATCACTTCGGGCTTCACGCCCGCTACTGCAAAGCCGACGAAGCGCGCGATCGGGGTCAGGCCGTAATCCTTGATCGCCTGCGCGGAAGCCAGCAGCACGGCGCCCGCGCCATCCGACATCTGCGAGCTGTTGCCGGCCGTCACGCTGCCGCCATTGCGGAATACCGCCCGCAATTTCGCCAGGCCTTCGGCGCTGGTGTCGGCGCGGGGACCTTCGTCATTGCGGACGAGGATCTCGCGGATGGCCACGGTATTGCCACCGAGCACCGGCTGCCGCGCGATCACCTTGTAGGGGCTGATCTCGGAAGCGAATTCTCCGTTGGCGATTGCCGCCAGCGCACGCTGGTGGGAAACGAGCGCAAAGGCATCCTGGTCCTCGCGCGAAACTTTCCACTGCTCGGCGACCTTTTCGGCAGTGATGCCCATGCCGTAGGCGATCGCGACATGCTCGTTCTCGAACACGCTGGGCGTCATCGCGACTTTGTTGCCCATCATCGGCACCATGCTCATCGATTCAACGCCGCCGGCGAGCATCAAGTCCGACTCGCCGAGCCGGATCTTGTCAGCGGCCAGCGCAACGGCCTGCAGGCCCGACGAACAGAAACGATTGATGGTCTGCGCGGCGACGGAGTCGGGCAGGCCGGCGAGCAGCGCGCCGATGCGCGCCACATTCATGCCTTGCTCGCCCTCGGGCATGGCGCAGCCAATGATCACGTCGTCGATTCGGCGAGTGTCGATGCCGGGCGCCTGGGCAACGACGGACTTCAGGACATGCGCGAGCAGGTCGGCGGGGTGGGCGTTGCGGAAGGCGCCGCGGGGGGCCTTGCCCACCGGCGTGCGGGTGGCGGCAACGATGTAGGCATCCTGGATTTGCTTGGTCATGGGTCAGTTCCTCAACGGCTTGCCGTTCTTGAGCATGTAGGCGATGCGTTCCTGGGTCTTGGGCATCAGCGCCAGGGCGACGAAATTTTCGCGTTCAAGTTTCAGCAGCCATTCCTCGTCCACCAGGGAGCCGCGATCGACATTGCCGCCGCACAGGCAGGTGGCGATGCGCGTTGACACCTCCATGTCGTGCTCGGAAATGAAGCGGCCCTCCAGCATGTTCACCAGCATCATCTTGAAAGTGGCGATGCCGACATCGCCCGCAACCGGGATCTGGCGCGGCGGCAGGGCCGGGCGATAGCCCGACTCCGCCATGGCTCGTGCCTGTTCACGCGCAACATGCAGCAACTCGTACTGGTTGAAGACGACGATGTCCGACTCGCGGGCCAGCTTGAGTTCCTTGGCTTCCAGCGCGGACGCCGAGACCTTGCCCATGGCGACGGTTTCGAAGTAGGGCTTGAGCCCGGCAAACACATCGCCGCCTGGCCCCGCCGCGAGTCCGACCCGCGTCGCGATCTCTTTCAAGCCACCACCTGCAGGCAGCAGGCCCACACCGGCTTCGACCAGCCCGATGTAACTTTCCAGCGAATACACGGTACGGGCCGTATGCATCTGGAACTCGCAGCCGCCACCGAGCGCGAGACCGCGCACCGCCGCGACCACCGGTACCAGTGCGTACTTGATGCGCTGGCTGGTGGCTTGGAAATTGGCGACCATTGCTTCGAATTCGTCGATCTTGCCGGCCGCCAGCGATGCCATCGCGCCCGACAGGTCGGCACCCGCCGAGAACGGCTCGCGGTTCTGCCAGATCACCAGACCCTGGAAATCCTTCTCGGCCACGTCGATGGCCTGCTGGACGCCGGAGATCACGCCGTCGCCGACGGTATTCATCTTGGTCTTGAAGCCGAGCACCGCGATGCCATCGCCGTCATGCCACATCCGCACGGAATCCGTTTCGAAAACGGTCTCGCCGGGCGCGAATACTTCGCCCAGCACCGGATCGGGAAAACGCTGGCGTTTGTAAACGGGATTGCTCGAGCGTGCGACAGCGCCGCCGGAAGCCGGACTGAAGCTGCCCACCGCCTCATGCACGCCTTGGCGGCCGTCCACGGCCCATGCGGGCAGGGCAGCGCCGGACATGGCCTTGCCGGCTGCGATGTCTTCCTGGATCCATCCCGCCACCTGCTGCCAACCCGCCGCCTGCCAGGTTTCGAACGGGCCGAGATTCCAGCCGTAGCCCCAACGAATGGCCAGATCGACGTCGCGTGCCGTGTCGGCGATGGATGCCAGATGGAAGGCGCTGTAGTGGAACAGGTCGCGGAAGCAACTCCAGAGGAACCGCGCCTGCGGATGCTCGGACGCGCGAAGCTTTGCGAACTTCTCGGCCGGATTCTTCAGCTTGAGGATTTCGACTACCTCAGGCGCCGCTTCGCCCGTGGCCGGACGGTAGTCCTGCGCCTTCAGGTCGAGTACCACGATGTCCTTGCCGCGCTTTTGAAAGATGCCCGCGCCGGTCTTCTGGCCGTGCGCGCCCTTGGCGATCAAAGCCTGCAGCCAGTCCGGCGCCTTGAAGTAGGCATGCCACGGATCGTCCGGAAGCGTATCGGCCATGGTCTTGATGACATGCGCCATGGTGTCGAGCCCGACCACGTCCGAGGTCCGGTAGGTGGCTGACTTCGGGCGCCCGACGAGCGGGCCGGTCAGGGCATCGACCTCGTCGAATCCAAGGCCAAAGGCCGCGGTGTGGTGCAGGGTCGACAGGATCGAGAACACGCCGATCCGGTTGCCGATGAAGTTGGGTGTGTCCTTCGCGTAGACAACGCCCTTGCCCAGGGTCGTCACCAGGAAGGATTCCAGGCCTTCGAGTACCGAGGCATCGGTCGAGGCGCAGGGAATCAGTTCGGCCAGGTGCATGTAGCGGGGCGGGTTGAAGAAATGCACACCACAGAACCGATGGTGAAGTGATTCGTCAAGAACCTCGGCTAACGCATTGATTGACAAGCCAGATGTGTTGGACGCGAGGATCGCATGCGGGGCTACGAAGGGCAGGATCTTGGCGTACAGGTCCTTCTTCCAGTCGAGCCGCTCGGCGATCGCCTCGATGATCAGGTCGCAGCCCTTCAGCAGCTCGAGGTGCTCTTCATAGTTGGCCGGGGTGATGGCCGCGGCACGGTCCTTGGCTGCCAGCGGGGCAGGCGAGAGCTTGCCGAGGTTGGCGATGGCCTTGTGCACGATGCCGCTCTTGTCACCCTCCTTGGCGGGCAGGTCGAACAGCACCGTGTCCACGTTGGCGTTGACCAGGTGGGCGGCGATCTGCGCGCCCATCACGCCGGCGCCGAGCACGGCAACCTTGCGGATTCGAAGTTGGGACATGGTTTGCTCCGAGGGATGTAACGAATGGTTCGGTGGATCGAGGGGTGCGCCGCAACGCGTGCGAAGCGGCTGTCAGGCCGCGCGAAGCCCGGCGGCGGCAAACCGGATCAGGTGTTCGGCGGCCTTGTCGCAATGGGTTTTTTCCGACACGCCTGCGGGCCGGCGAATCAGGCCGAAATCTGCCATGGCGTAAGTGAGGGCGCCGGCAACGAAGTCCATGCGCCAATACAGCTCCTCCTTGCCCAGGTTTGGCAGGGAAGGGGCCAAGGCCTTGGCGAATTCACGCAGCACCTGCCCGTAGTTGTCGGACAGGAACTTGCGCAGGCGGTCGTTCTTTTCGGCATAGGCGCGCGCCAGCACCCGCACGAAAGCCGATCCGTGGCGGTCGAGGGTGAGTGCGAGCGCGGGCTCGATGAAGGCGGCCAGGATCGGCTCGAGCTCGCCCGGGTGGTCCTCCTGGGCCTGCCGCAGCTGGCTGATGCGGCGGTCGCTCATCTCGTCCATGCGGCGCCGGAATACCTCGTTGACGAGGTTTTCCTTCGACCCGAAGTGGTAGTTGACGGCGGCAATGTTGACGTCGGCGCGGCTGGTTACCTGGCGAAGGGAGGTACCCGAAAATCCGTGCTGGGCGAACAGCTCTTCGGCCGCCCCGAGGATGCGGTCCTTGGTGTTGAAATGGGTGGTGGTCATTCCAGCTAAGCCTGATTGAAACAAGTGTTTCAATCCTAGATTGGAGTGGGCCCGGGGTCAATGGCCGAAACCGCCGGTCACGAAGTTCCTGTATTCCCGAAACTGGCTTCGCAATACGGGCTAAGGCCGTGTCCCGAGTAGGGTTTTGTGGTAAATTTCACGGGTTTTCCCCCTCCTTTTCCCTAGAAACCTACCCGGAGCAAGCTCATGGCGCTGGAGCGCACCATTTCCATCATCAAACCCGATGCCGTCGCGAAAAACGTGATCGGCCAGATCTACGCCCGTTTTGAAGGCGCAGGCCTGAAAGTCGTCGCCGCGAAGATGAAGCACCTGTCCCGCAAGGAAGCCGAAGGTTTCTACGCCGTGCACCGCGAGCGCCCGTTCTTCAACGCCCTGGTCGAGTTCATGACCTCCGGCCCGGTGATGATCCAGGTGCTGGAAGGCGAGAACGCCGTCGCCACCAACCGCGACCTGATGGGCGCCACCAACCCGAAGGACGCCGCGGCCGGAACCATTCGCGCCGATTTCGCTCAGAGCATTGACGCCAATGCCGTGCATGGTTCGGACAGCCTCGAGAATGCGGCGATTGAAACCGCCTACTTCTTCGCTGCCACGGAACTGTGCCCGCGCTGATTGCGCCGCATCCCACCGCCGCACCACTGAAAAGAATCGCCCGTGACCGAGGTTGACACCCGCACCAATCTGCTCGACCTCGATCGCACGGGGCTGGAGCACTTCTTCGCCGATACGCTCGGCGAGAAGCGCTTTCGTGCCCAGCAGGTGATGAAGTGGATGTACCACCGGCATGTGACCGACTTCGGGCAGATGACCGACCTGGGCAAGGAACTTCGCGGCAAGCTCGAGCAGCATGCCGTGGTGCTTCCGCCCAACACGATGTTCGAAAAACCGTCCACCGACGGCACCCACAAGTGGTTGCTGGGCATGGACGGCGGCAATGCCATCGAGTCGGTCTTCATCCCGGACAAGGGCAGGGGCACGCTTTGTGTTTCCAGCCAGGTCGGTTGCGGGCTGAACTGCACGTTCTGCTCCACCGGCACCCAGGGCTTCAACCGCAACCTCAGCACCGCCGAGATCATCGGCCAGGTGTGGGTGGCGGCCAAGCACCTGGGCAATGTTCCGCACCACCAGCGCAAGCTGACCAACGTTGTCATGATGGGCATGGGCGAGCCGCTGCTGAACTTCGACAATGTCGTGCGCGCGATGAGCCTGATGCGCGACGACAATGGTTTCGGCCTGGCCAACAAGCGCGTCACCTTGTCCACCGCCGGCCTGGTGCCGATGATCGACAAGCTCTCCGAAGTCAGCGACGTGTCGCTGGCCGTGTCCTTGCATGCGCCGTTCGATGAACTGCGCACGCAATTGGTACCGCTCAACAAGAAATACCCGATCGCCGAATTGATGGATGCCTGCGTGCGCTACGCCATGCGCAAGCCACGTACGTCCATCACGTTTGAATACACGATGATGAAGGGCATCAACGACCAGCCTGAGCATGCCCGCGGCTTGGTCAAGCTGATGCGTCGCATCGATGCACAGGTGCAGCGCGCCAACACGGCCAAGGTCAACCTGATCCCGTTCAATCCTTTCCCGGGCACTCGCTACGAGCGCTCCGACGACTCGGACATCCGCGACTTCCAGACCATCCTGCTTGAAAACCAGGTCTTGACGATGGTGCGACGCACGCGCGGCGACGACATCGACGCCGCTTGTGGCCAGTTGAAGGGGCAGGTGATGGATCGCACGCGACGCCAGGCGGAATTCAATCGCAAGCTTCAGGCAGACGGGCTTTCCGATGCGGCGGCTTGAGTGGATGCTGTGCACGATCCTGCTCGCCTCCTGCTCAAGTGCCGGTGGCGAGAAAGGGAAAAGCGACGCGGGCTCGCCTGATGGAACCGCCGCGGTCCGGCTGTCTGCAGCGGGCAGGATGAACCTCGGCCTCGCCCAGGGCTACCTGGAGGCAGGGGATGTCGCCAAGGCGCGCCAGCGGGCACAAATGGCCGAGCGGACGGACGCAGGTTCCGCTGAAGTCCGCGCCATGCTGGCGATGATCCATGCCAGCGCGGGCGAGACAGAAAAGGCGCAGCGGGAATTCGACCGTGCGCTGAAGATCGCCCCGAACGACGGCGTCATCCTCAACGCGCACGCGTCATGGTCCTGCGAACACGGCCAGGCCGAGCTGGCAGATCGTGAATTCGTGAAGGCGCTGGCGGATCCGAAATACCGGGCGCCCGTGCAGGCCTTGTCCAATGCCGGCAAGTGCGCACTGTCGGTGAATCGCCTCCCGCAGGCCGAAGACTATCTTCGCCGCGCCCTGGTGTTCTCGCCGGAAGACCGCAACCTGCTCTACCTGCTGGCGGATACCGAATTCAGGCAGGGCAAGTTTTTCGAGGCAAAGGCCTTCATCCAGCGCCGCGATGCGCTCGGCGCCGACGCCAACACGCTCGATCTTGCCGCCCGGATCGAGGAAGCTGCCGGCAATGCGATGGGCGCCGCCCGGTATCGGGAAAGGTTGCGCCAGGAATTTCCGAAGCACGTGCCCACTGGGGAGGGGGCTCGTTCGCCATGACCATCGAATCGTTCCAGGACACCCTGTTCGAAGATCCGATCGGGCTGCGTTTTCGACACGCGCGGGAAAAAGCCCGTTGGAGCATCGAGTCCGCCGCCCAGCAACTCAAGTTGCCTGTTTCCGTGATCGATGCCATCGAGCGTGAGGACTGGGCGCGCCTGGGCGCGCCGATCTTCGTGCGCAGCTACGTGGGCAGCTACGCCAAGTTGCTCGGGCTTCCGGCATCGCTCGCCGATGAAGTCGTGAAGGGCAAGCCTGCGCCGCAACTCATGGCGATTGGCGGCACTCCCGTCACCCAGCGCGCCTACAAGCGCAGTTCCATGAACGTTGGCTACTTGGTCATGACGATCCTGATCGTCGCGGCCGTAGTGGCGCTGGCGCTGTACTTCCAATCCCCAAAACGCAGCGTGACCCTGATCCCCCTGGACGCCAGCGATTCCTACGGCCTGATGGCGCCGGCAGGAACGAGCGAGGCCGTCGCCATCGAAACAGGCAGTGCGGTATCGGTGCCGGCCGCGCCTGCAGCCCAGACCCCGGCGTCTTCCGGAGCGCCGGACCTCGCCTCCGGCGCAATCGTGATCCGTTTCCGCGGCGATAGCTGGGTTGACCTGGTTGACCGCTCCGGCGTCCATCTCGAGCGGGGACTGGTGCCTGCTGGAACTGAACGTCGCTTTGAAACCCACCAGCTGGCAAGCGTGACGCTGGGTGACGCGAGCGCGGTGGACGTCAGCCTGGCAGGCGCGCAGCTGGACCTGACGCCCTTTCGCGAAGCGAATGTCGCACGCTTTACGGTATCCTCTGATGGCCGGATCGCCAGCAATTGACGACCCCGCCACATCCCCAAACTTTCAACAGCCGGCGACAGACGCAGGCAGAGAACCGACAACCCGATGGAACTTGACGAACACGAACAGGGCGAAGTCGTCCGCAAATGGCTCCGGCAGAATGGCAGCTCGCTCATCCTCGGCATTGCGCTGGGCCTGGGCCTGGTCTTCGCCTGGCAGTGGTGGCAGGGGCAGGGCACGCGCCACAAAGAGGAAGCCGCCACCCAGTACCAGCTGTTTTCCGATGCGATAAGCGCCAATGACGCGGCCAAGGCCAAGACCTTCTCGGTCCTGCTGGGCGACAAGTACAAGGACACGGTGTTCGCCGAGATGGCGACCTTGCGCTATGCCGCATTCCTGCAGGACTCCGGCAAGACTGCCGAGGCGATAAAGCTGCTGCAATCGGGCGCGCCGAAATCCAGTCGCGCCGATATCCAGGAATTGCGCCAGATACGCCTCGCCAGGCTGTATCTTTTCGATGGCAAGCCCGCCGAGGCCCGCAAACAACTCGCCGTCATCTCGAAGCCCGGTTTTCCCGGCGTCGCCGACGAACTTCGCGGTGACATCGCGGTAGCCGAAGGCGACCGTGAGCTCGCGCGCAAGTCTTACCAGCAAGCCCTGACCAATCTTGACCAGGCCGCGCCGACGCGCCGGCTGGTTGAACTCAAACTTATCGATGCCGGCGGCCAACCGCCCGCACAGCCGGAGACTTGATCCATGCTGCGTAAACTCATTTTCGTGGCGGTCCTGGTCGCATTTACGCCGGGCTGTTCCACTGTAAAGGGCTGGTTCGGCAGCTCCACCAAGTCCAAGGTGAATCAACCCACCGAACTGGTGAAGATTGCTTCTCCGGTAGGGGTCAACAAACTGTGGGACGTGAGCCTGGGCAAGGGCGAGGGTCGCCTTTGGCTGCGCCAGCGCCCGGCCGTCAATGGCGGCCGCGTCTATGCCACCAACGATGACGGCGAAGTACTCGCGCTCGATGCCGCCACTGGCAAGCAGATCTGGGTCGCCAATGCCGTCAACGTGGAGAAGACCGGAAGCTGGGTGAAGTTCTGGAAACGCAAGGCGGCGGAAGCCGGCCTGACCGGCAGCCCGGGTGTTGGCAACGGACTTGTAGTGGTGGGCGGACGCAATGGCGAAGTGATCGCATTCTCCGCCGACACCGGCGAGAAGCGTTGGGCCACGCGGGTCAGCTCTGAAGTGCTGAGTGCACCCTACATCACCGATACCCGCGTCATCGTGCGCAGCAACGACGGCCGCGTGTTCGGCTTCGATCCCGCTGACGGCACCCGCAAGTGGGTCTTCGATCGCGGGCTGCCATCGCTGAGCGTGCGCGGCAATGCCTCGCCGGTTGGCAGCAACGGGATGACCTTCATCGGTTACGACGACGGCAAGCTCGTTGCCTTGCGCGACCTCGATGGCCTTCTCGTCTGGGAACTGGCAGTCGCCGAACCCGACGGCCGCACTGAGCTCGAGCGCATGGCCGACATTGATGGCGAAATCATCATCGACGGCGAGATGCTTTACGTAACCAGCTACCACGACAAGGTGATGGCGCTCTCCCTGCAGAATGGCCAGCAACTGTGGACCAACGACACCGGCAGCTACGCGGGCCTGGCCGTCGCCAGCGACAAGGTGTTGCTGAGCGACAAGACTGGCAATGTCTGGGCGCTGGACCGTAACAACGGCACGTCCTTGTGGAAGCAGAACGTACTCGGAAATCGCCAACTCACCTCGCCGGTGGTGCACGGTGATTACGCCGTCGTCGGCGACCTCGAGGGTTACCTGCACTGGATCAAGCTCGACACCGGCGACGTTGCCGGGCGCGCGCGCATTGAACGCGCCGCCGTGCGCGGCACGCCGCAAGTTTCTGCGGAAGGCGTGCTGTATGCGCTGTCCAACGAAGGCGAGCTTGCTGCCTATCGCCTGGGTAACTAAGCCATGTTGCCGCTGGTCGCCCTGGTCGGACGACCCAACGTCGGCAAATCGACGCTGTTCAATGGCCTGACGCGTACGCGCGACGCCCTGGTGCACGACGAACCGGGCGTCACCCGTGATCGAAACTATGGTTTGTGCCGTCTGGACGAAGAACACCCGTTCGCCGTTTGCGATACGGGCGGCCTGACCGCGGATGAGGAAGGCCTGGCTGGCGCCACCGCGCGGCAGTCGCGATCGGCCGCCGAAGAAGCCGACCTGGTGTTGTTCGTGGTCGATGGTCGCGAAGGCCCGTCTGCGCTCGACGAAAAGATCCTTTCCTGGCTGCGCAAGTCAGGACGCCCGTTCTTCCTGGTCGTGAACAAGACCGACGGGCTCGACGAAGCAGCCTGCGTCAATGAATTTGCCCGCTTTGGCGTAGAAAAAGTCCTGCCGATCGCTGCAGCGCACCAGCGTGGAATTCCACATCTCGTGGAAATGGTGCGGCCGTACCTGCCCAAGGACGAAGACGCCGGTGTTGTCGCGGATGACGGCAAGCGCATGCGCGTCGCCTTCATCGGCCGACCCAATGTGGGCAAGTCCACGCTGGTGAATCGCCTGCTTGGCGAAGAACGCATGATCGCATCCGACGTACCCGGTACGACCCGCGATTCGATTTCCGTGGACCTGGAACGCGACGGACGCAGCTACCGCCTGATCGATACCGCCGGCTTGCGTCGGCGTGCGAAGGTCGAGGAGGCCGTCGAAAAATTCAGCGTGTTCAAGACGCTGCAATCGATCCAGGTGTGCCAGGTGGCGGTCGTCATGCTGGACGCGGGCGAAGGTGTGACCGAACAGGACGCGACCGTGCTCGGCCACGTGCTGGAGGCCGGACGCGCCCTGGTCGTGGCGGTGAACAAATGGGACGGCCAGTCCGATTACCAGCGCGAACAGACGAAGTCGCTGCTCGATCGCAAATTGTCGTTCTGCACCTGGGCCGAGCAAGTCACCATTTCCGCCAAGCACGGTACGGGCATGCGTGAGCTGTTCGCCGCGATCAATCGCGCGCACGCGTCGGCCACGCGCAAGTTCACCACGGCGGAAGTCACCAAGGCGCTTGAAGTCGCAGTCGAGACCTTCCCGCCACCCGTGGTCCGCGGCCATCCCGCCAAGCTTCGCTTCGCGCATCCGGGCGGCGACAACCCTCCGCTGTTCGTGGTCCACGGCACTCGCCTGAAGACGCTGCCGGACAGCTATCGGCGTTACCTCGAAAACTTCTTCCGCAAGCGCTTCAAGCTGGTGGGCACGCCGGTGAAGTTCATCTTCAAGGAGGGCGAAAATCCCTTCGAAGGCAAGAAGAACGTGCTGACCGACAAGCAGCTCGAGAAGCGCCGCCGACTGATGCGGCACGTCAAAAAACGCTAGAAGTGCCGGCGCGCAACCAGATAAGCCTGGGGATACTCGCTGGCGGCCAGGGCCTGCGCCTGGGCGGGGCCGACAAGGCGACGGTCCGTTTGCACGGCGTCGACCTGCTTTCGCGAACGCTCGCGGCCGCAGGCGGCGGTTTCCTCGAAACCCTGCTCAGCTACAACGGTTCCGACCTTCGTGCGGCCCGGGCCGGACTGTCATGGGTGCCCGACCTCAGGCCCGGAAATGCGGGGCCGCTGGCTGGCCTCGAATCGCTGCTTGCGATGGCCCGGGGAGATTGGTTGCTGGTCCTGCCCGTGGATCTTCGCGACGCGAATGCGGACGTGGTGCAGCGCCTTTGCGATAGCCCGGGCGGTCGTGCAGTCATCCGCGATGCCGACGGGTTGCAACCCCTCGTCTCGATCTGGCCGGTAGTCGAAGCCCGTCGCGTCGTCTCACTCGCGCTCGACGTTGGTGAGAGGGCGGTGCACCCGCTGCTGTCGCAGCTCGCCATGGCCGACGTGGATATTTCACCCGCGCGTTTGGGTAACCTCAATACGCCCAAAGACTTCGAGTAGGCCATGCCCACGAATTTCCCCACCCGAATTTCATTTGCCGAGGCCGGCGAAATACTCGAGCGCGTGGCGGCAGCTTCCCAGCTTGGGATCGAGAAGATCGCGCTTTCGCAATGCCTTGGGCGCGTGCTGGCGATTGATGTGATTTCGACCCTGGCCCTGCCTGGCTTCGACAATTCGGCGATGGACGGTTTCGCACTTCGCTCTGCCGATGCCGTCGCAGGCGGCGTCGCGCTGCTGATCGTAGGCGAACAATTTGCCGGCGCCTCGCTCGACCTGCACGTGGACGCCGGCCAATGCGTGCGGATAACCACCGGCGCACCGCTGCCGACCGGCGCCGATGCGGTGGTGATGAAGGAAGACACAGTCCTGGAGGGTGATCGCATCGTCGTGGGCAAGCCGATTCGCCCGGGCCAGCATGTGCGCAGGGCAGGGGAGGACGTTTCGCCAGGCGACAAGGTATTGAGTCGCGGCCAGGTATTGAGCCCGGCAGCACTGAGCCTTGCGGCGTCGATCGGCCTGCCGGAACTCGACGTCCATCGGCGGCCTACGGTTGCCGTGTTCACCAGCGGCGACGAGCTCAAACCACCGGGCCAGGCGCTGCAACCCGGCGAGATCCACGACAGCAACCGCGTGCTGCTGCAAACCCTGTTGCGTGCCGATGGTTACGAGCCGGTGGCATGGCCGGTGCTTCCAGACGATCCGGCGCGTATCGCCGCAGCGTTGACCGACGCCGCGTTTTCCTTCGATGTGGTGATTACCTGCGGCGGCGTTTCCGCTGGTGAAAAGGATTTCCTGCCGGCCATGCTCGCCAGGCTTGGCGAAGTCTATTTCTGGAAGGTCCGGATGCGACCCGGTATGCCGGTACTGGTCGGACGCCTCGGCTCGGCGCACCTGGTTTGCCTGCCCGGAAACCCGGTGTCGGTTTTCGCCACCTACCTGACGCTGGCGCGGCGCTTCCTGGACCGGTTGCAGGCACGCGCAACACCACGCACGCGCCTCGTGGCGAGCTTGTCGTCGCCCCTGGAAAAAACCCATGATCGTCTGGAGTTCCTGCGCGGGAGCCTGGCCTGCAATGCGTCGGGACAACTGCAGGTGGCGCCCAATCCCGCCGACGGTTCGCACCGGCTCCGCGCGGTTGCCGATTCCAATTGCCTGATCGTACTGCCCGAGGGTGCCGCACGCTGGGAGATCGGAAGTCTCCTGGAAGTACTGCCGATGAGCCAGCTTTGATCGCGCTAAACTAGTGGCCGTGGACAGGATCCGGGAAATTTCGCCGACCGAGGCACTGGGGCTGCAGCGCGAGGGCGGCCGGTTGGTGGACGTGCGCGAGCCCGACGAGCACGCTCTGGGCCTGCCCGAAGGCGCGCTTGCCATTCCCCGCGCCGCGCTCGAATCCGCACCGTCCCGATATGTTTCGCCAGACGAAACGATCTTGCTGATATGCGGCAGCGGCCGTCGTTCGATGCTCGCGGCCGAGTCACTTGCGGCCCAGGGATATGGCTCTCTCTGCTCGGTCGCGGGCGGCATGTCGGCCTGGCAAACGGCGGGACTTCCGGTCCGCACGACTGAAGATGCGGATTTCCTCGAGCGCTACTCGCGCCACCTGCGCTTGCCCCAGGTGGGCATCGAAGGCCAGAAGCGACTGGAGCAAGCGCGTGTGCTGATGGTGGGCGCCGGCGGGCTGGGCTCGCCGGCTGCGTTCTATCTCGCCGCCGCGGGTGTTGGATTCCTGCGCATCGTGGACAACGACCAGGTGGATCGCAGCAACCTGCAGCGGCAGATCCTGCACACCGAATCGCGCATTGGCATGGACAAGGTCGAGTCCGCGCAACAGGCCTTGTCCGCGCTCAACCCTCGCACTCGCTTCGATGCCTTGACGCTTCGCCTGGATGCCGACAATGTCGAGTCGCTGCTGGGGGACGTGGATGTGGTGGTGGATGGCGCCGACAATTTCCCGACCCGTTACCTCTTGTCCGACGCCTGCGTACAGCTCGGCAAGCCGCTTGTTTATGGCGCCGTGCATCGGTTCGAAGGACAGGCCAGCGTATTCGATGCCGGCCGGCAACGCGGTGTTGCGCCGTGTTATCGCTGTCTTTTCCCGGAAGCGCCGCGTGCGGAAGATGCGCCGAATTGCGCCGAAGCCGGCGTGCTGGGAGTACTTCCGGGAATCATCGGACTTCTGCAGGCCACGGAAGCCATCAAGTTGATCCTGGGCATCGGGCAACCCCTGTCTGGCAGGCTGCTGCACTTTGACGCACTGTCGATGCGCTTTCGCGAAACACGCCTGCACCCCGACCCGGACTGCCCCGTCTGTGCGCCGGGACGCGTGTTTCCGGGCTACCGGCAGATGGCGGAAATTTGCGGCAGCGCTTGATTCGCTGAGGCCCGACTAACCGTCACGTCGCCCCAGCACCATCCGCACCAGTTCCGGAAGCGAACCCGCTTCCATCTTGCTCATGATCTTGGCGCGATGGTGCTCGATGGTGCGCATGCTCGAACCGAGCATGTAGGCAATCATCTTGTTGGCCTCGCCGGAGATCAGGCGCTCGAGTACTTCCTGTTCGCGCGGCGTCAGGCTGGCCAGCTTGGCTTCGGTCTGCGCGCGCACCATCGTGCTTCGGCGATGCTGGACGTCCATGGCGGCAGAGTAGAACTCGAAGCGGTTGCGGCTGCCGGCCTTGGCTTGCCACATGGCGATGTCTACGTTTTGCAGCAGATCGTCGGGAACAATCCCGTCGCCAGGTGCGACCGAAATTCCGATGCAAGCGCTCAGCGCAACCTTGCTGCTTTCAATGAGGAAAGGCTGCGCCAGCGACTGCAAGGCGCGACCGGCCACGACGCGCGCACCATCGAGGTCAGTCGTGCCCTCCAGCGCGATGAGGAATTCATCGCCACCGGGACTTGCGATGAGATCTGTCTTGCGCACGCATTGCTGCAATCTCACCGCAGCCTCGGCAAGTATCTGGTCGCCTACATGGTGGCCGTGCGTGGTGTTGACCACGTTGAACCGGTCGATGTCCACGTAGAGCACCCATACCTGGTGCCGATTGCGGATGGCGCGGTCGATGGCGGACTGCAGGTGGCTGCGAAACTGCCGGCGATTCGGCAGTTCCGTGAGCAAGTCGGCATCCGAACCCTCTTGCGCCGACGGCGCGGGGGAGGGCAGGCGGAACACTACTTGCGTGGCAGGCCTGCCCCGGTAGACACAAGCTCGCTCCGACAGCAGCACCTCCAGCTCACTGCCATCGAGCCTTCGCAACGCCTGGATCACGCTGCGCCGGCGTGGATACGCTGCCACTTGCCGACTGGCGGAGGCGCCTGCCTGGACCGGGAATATCGAGCTGGCGGCGCGATCCCTCAGCACCTCCGCGGATTTCGCGCCGAGCAAGAGCGCAGCGGCCTCGTTGGCGATCTGGATGCGGTCGTCGGCATGCAGGATCACGGCTTCATCCGTCATTTCGACGAGCATCGCGTGGAGGTCGGAATCTGGAGCCGCGGCGGGAGTCTTCATTCGTGGGTCTAATATCGGCAAATCGCGTCGGAACGGCAAGGTCGCGTGTTCATCCGCGGTCCCGTGGCCTCGGATTAAGCTGTGATCGGAATCCAGGGAGGACGTTTTGATGGGCATGCCGATCAGGCACGACGCTGAGTTGCACCGGTTCCATACCTCTGCCGAAGGCCACGGCGCAGAGCTTGTCTATCGGCTTGCGGGCAAGGTCATGACGATCGTCCACACGGGCGTACCCGAGGAAATTGCCGGACGCGGCATCGCAGCGGAACTCATGAAGGCGGCATTGGCTCACGCCCAGGCGTCGGAGTGGACGGTCGTGCCCGCATGTTCCTACGCAAGAGCCTTCAAGGGCCGTTATCCGGAGTACGCCCATCTTTGGCGGGAACGGTAGCACTTCGCATAATGTATATTATGTAAAACGTCAGAGGGTTTGATCCGCATCAAGGCGCTGGTGGTTCCTGCCCGATACCTTGGCGCCATGACC
>MGYJ01000091.1 GCA_001801685.1 Gammaproteobacteria bacterium RIFCSPHIGHO2_12_FULL_63_22
TCTCACGCGGAGATTTTTTTTGCCGACGTAAATCCTGGGAGTCGATTGCCGGTAAATACCGGCTCGGAGCGATATGGGCCGTCCTGCTTTCAAACCGACCGATGAACAGCGCGCCAAAGTGGCGCGGTTGATCAAAGGCAAGGTCCCAATTGAGGAAATAGCGCGCCGCATGGAGTTGGCGGAGAAAACGCTCCGTAAATATTTCGGCGCCGAGTTGGGGTTAATCCCGGTAGAAACAGTAAATACCGGCTTGGCGATGGCGCGTCCGCGCACCGAAGTGTTCCGGCCAAGCGATGAACAGCGCGAGATGGCGATGATCCTCGCGGGCGCACGGCTTTCGCATCCGGAAATCGCCCGCAAGTTGGGAATCACGGAGGAGTGCCTACGAGAGCACTTCGGCGACGAGCTCGAGAAGGGCCCGATCAAGTGCAAGGCCGACATCCTTGCCGCGATGTTCTATTCCGGCAAGGGCGGCAACGTCGCCGCGGCGAAGGTCTTCCTCCTGTTCAACGGCCAGGGCGATCCTGGGCCCGACCAGCAACCCGCGAAGGTGGGGCTGCAGGGCAAGAAGGTGCAGGCCGCCATCGCGGCACAGACCGCTGAGGCTGGCACCAGTTGGGAAGACGTCGTTCCTCCGTCCGGCCGACCGAACTAGCGCATGCAACTATCCCTGGCGGTCCCCGATTGGGAAGACCGCATCCGCCGCGGACTTTCCCTCGTCCCGAAGATCAACATCAATCCCGCCGAGCAGCTGCGCGCTGTCAAGATGTTCGGCCGCCTACGGTTGCCGGACGTCCCCGGCCAGCCGACGCTCGAGGTCGCCTGCGGCGATTGGTTCAAGGATATCGTCGGTCCGGTGCTGGGGTCACTGGATCCTGAGACCGGCGCCCGGGTGATCCGCGGTCTTTTCCTGCTGGCCCCCAAGAAATCGAGCAAAGCGCTCGCCTTGGATACTCAGATTGCGACGCCGTCGGGCTTTACGACAATGGGCGCTGTCGCTGTTGGCGATCTGGTTCTGGATGCAGCCGGAGTTTCGACGCGCGTCACGGCTAAGAGCGAATGCTTTCTTGGGCGCCCCTGTTTTGATGTCGAGTTCAGCACCGGCGAAACCGTCACCTGCGACGCTGACCACCTCTGGATTACGGATGCGCACCGTGACCGCGAGCGGCTTAATGCGCGCGCTCAGCGGGCAAAGCCGCGGCCATCGGTTAAGACGACGGCGGCGGTTGCAGCATCAATTACGGTTCCGAGTGGCCGGTATTCGATCAACAATCACCGCACGGCGCTCTGCGGAGCCCTTGCGCTCCCAGCCGCCGAACTGACGATCCCGCCGTATGCCCTTGGCGTTTGGCTAGGAGACGGCGCTACTGATGCGGCCCTAGTTACCACTGGACTCCAGGACGCCGACGCGATTGTCGAGCGTTTGGTTGCGAACGGCCAGCCGGCCTATGTGCGAGCGTGGTATCCCGAAAAGGGCTCAGCGACGATAACACTGGGTGAGCCCAACACCCGAACGGAACGGCTACCCTACAGGTTTCGCACTGAGGCCGTGAAGCTTCACGTCCTGGGAAACAAGCATATTCCCGGTGCCTACCTGCGCGCCTCCCATGATCAGCGCCTTTGGTTGCTGCGCGGATTGATGGATACGGACGGCCACGTCACCACCAGCGGTGAATGTGTTTATACGACTACCCTTCCCGCGCTTCGCGACGATGTGCGCGAGCTCATTGCTTCGCTTGGGTTCAAGCCCACGTATTCCGAGCATCGGGCGATATTGCGTGGTAAGGATCATGGACCTTATTGGCGCGTTCGATTTACCGCATTTGCCGATACGCCGGTTGCGACGATAGAACGGAAGTGCCGTCAGAAAAAGCGGCCAGAGCGCACGGCGCGCTCCGAAAGCCGCCAGATCGTCGCGGTGCGTCCCGTCAAGAGCGTGGCTGTCCAGTGCATCGCCGTTGAAAGCGAGACGAAGCAATATCTCGTTACGCGCTCACTGATTCCGACGCACAACACGACGTACGGCGCCGGCATGATGATGACGGCGCTGCTGATGAACAGGCGCCCGAACGGCGAGTTTCTTCTCACCGGTCCTACCCACGACATTTCTGAGATCGCCTATGGTGCGGCCGAAGGGATGATCGAGGCCGATGACGACTGGCAGCGCCAGGAAAACGGTCAGGAAGGCTACCTCAAGAAGGTCTTGCACTCCCGCGATCACCTGAAAACGCTTGAGCATCGGCGCACGGGCGCAAGTCTGAAGATTAAGACCTTCGACATGGACGTCGCCACCGGCGTGAAACCGGTAGGCGTGCTGGTCGACGAGCTCCATGTCATCTCGAAAGACAAGAATGCGTCCCGCGTGCTCGGCCAGCTCCGCGGCGGCCGCATTTCGAATACGGAAGCGTTCTTCGCCATTATCACCACGCAGTCGGATGAGCCGCCCGTCGGCGTCATGGCAACGGAACTGTCGAAGGCTAGGGCGATCCGCGATGGCCGCGCACATGGCGACACGCTCAGCGTGCTGTATGAGTTTCCGCCAGAGATAGCGAACTCCATTCCGCGCTGGTACGATTCTAAGCTCTGGCCGATGGTCACGCCGAACCTCGGCCGGTCGGTGACCATCGATGTTCTTGAAAAGGAATTCGACGAAGCCAAGCAATCCGGCGAGACGGAAATCCGGCGCTGGGCGTCGCAGCATCTCAACATTGAGATTGGGCTGAACCTTCGATCGAATAGATGGGCCGGCGCCGAGTTTTGGGCGAAGCAGGCGGACCCGGAGCTTTCGAAGCTGAAGCCTTTCGATGCGCTCACCGCGGTGCTGGATCGCAGCGAATCGGTGGTAGTCGGTCTTGATGGCGGCGGCCTGGACGACCTTTTCGGCTTCAACGCCCTTGGGCGCTCACCCGATACGATCGACGTCAAGGGCGTGGTGAATGGCCGCGAGGTCATCACCAAGATGAAGCGCTGGTGGTCCTGGTCGCATGCCTGGTGTCATGAAGGCGTGCTGACACGGCGGCAGTCGATCGCCTCGACGCTGCGGGACTTTCAAAAGGCAGGCGAGCTGACGATCGTTGGCGACGAACTCGGCGATATCGCGGCGATGGTCGAGATCATTCGGCAGATTAAAGACCGCGGACTGCTCGCCGGCGTGGCGGTCGACCCTGCTGGCCTCGGTGAATTCGTCGATGCCCTAGCCGAGATCGACGTAACCCAGGAAAACAAGCTCCTCATCGGTGTGCCGCAAGGCTACCAGATGATGAACGCGATTAAGACGACGGAGCGGCGCCTCGCAAACGATACCTTCCGCCATTGCGGCGGCATCATGATGCCGTGGTGCGTTGGAAATTTGAAAATCGAGCCGCTCGCCACGGCAATCCGTGCGACCAAACAGTTTGCCGGTGACGCGAAAATAGACCCGGTTATGGCCGTATTCGATTCCGTCAGCGTGATGCAGACCAACCCTTCGCCGGCCGGCGGAAGGTCTTATCTCGAAACGCAAGATCTTCTCATCCTGTGAGGGCAAGGCATGAATTTGCGTGCGCGCGCCCTCGCGGCGATCGCCTGGGTGGCAAGCAATTCGCCGGCCCTGTCGCGGGACGTGGCCGGGCTGACCGGCGCTGGCTTGATTAGCTATGGCGTTGGCCTCGTCTATGAACCGGCCGGCTACATCATCGCCGGCATGATGCTGGTCGCGACTGCACTTCTGACAGGGCGGGGCAAGTGATGCGCAGCCTTTTCGGAAGTCTCGCGGAAGGCCTGGAGCGGAAGTCGACCGACATTTCCGCTCTCACCTGGTCGAAACTCTTCGGCGACGACGCCCGTGCAAAATCAGGCGTTTCCGTCAATATCGATTCAGCGCTTCGGGTTTCGGTCGTCCTGGCCTGCGCGCGTGTCATAGCCGAGGGCGTGGCCCAGACACCGATCAAAGCCTACATCGAGACTGACGACGGCGATAAAACGGTTGCCCGCAATCTGCCGCTCTATGGCTTGCTGCACGATCAACCCAACGAGTGGATGACGGCCTACGAATTCATCGAGACGCTGACGCTGCATGCGGTGTTGGCGAAGGGCGGCTACGCCTTTATCAATCGGATCAAGGGTGAGCCGCGCGAAATCATCCCGCTGATGCCGCACCAGGTCAAAGCGGTGCAGTCTGCCGATTACACGCTCGGATATGAGGTTTTCGACCTTCACGGAAAGACGCTGGAGACGCTGGCGCCTTCAAGCATTCTTCATCTCCGCGGCCCGTCCTGGAACGGCTATTGCGGCCTCGACATCGTTCAGGAAGCACGCGATGCCATCGGGCTCGCGATCGCTACCGAAGAGACCCACGCTCGTTTTCACGCGAATGGCGCGCAGGGCGGCGGACTCATCTCGTTCAAGAACGGCCTGAAGGATGACCAGATCAAGCGCCTGAAGGAGGGCATGAAGGAATTCACCGGGCTGGCGAACAAGTTCAGGACCATGATCCTGGACGACTCCGCAAAATTTGTCCCGATGTCCATGTCTGGTGTCGATTCACAGCATCTCGAAACACGCCGTATGCAGATCGAAGAAATTTGCCGCTTCACGCGGGTGTTTCCGCTGATGGTGATGCACTCCGACAAGACCGCAACATTCGCGTCGGCAGAGCAGTTCTTCAACGCGCACAACATCCACACGCTCGGCCCGTGGTTCGCGCGTTGGAAGGGCATCATCCGCCGGGACCTAATTACGCCAGCACAGCGCAACGCGGGCGTGGTCGCGGACTTCGTCATCGAAGCGCTGTTGCATGCGGACATCGCCGCGAAGGGTCAGTTCCTGCGCGAGATGACCGGCGCCGGCATTATGGATCGCAACGAGGCGCGTCAGAAGCTGAATCTCAACAAGCGGACTGGGCTCAGCGACCCATTGGTTCCGCAAAACATGGCGACGGTCGATGAGGAAGGCAATGTGGTTCCTGTGTCGGCGCCACCGAGCAAGCCGGCCGCTTCCGAAGAACCCGAGGAATGAGAGGGTTAGGGCAAATGCATAGCGCAGCGACACCACACCTCGAACGGAAGGATTCCTCCGCGAGCTCGGAGCGTCGTGACTTCGAAATGAAGTTCGAAGCTGGCGAGAAGGCCGGCCTCTTCACCGGGTACGGCGCCATTTTCGGCAACGTCGATTCCTACGGTGATGTGATCGAGAAAGGCGCTTTCAAGGAGACACTTCGCGAATGGGAAGCGAAGGGCAAGCTGCCGCCGATGATGCTGCAGCATGGCGGCGGCATGTTCGGCGGCACGGCTGAAGATATGCTTCCCGTTGGGCAGTGGCTGTCGATGGAAGAGAATTCGAAGGGATTGAAGGTCGAAGGCCAGCTCTTCGCGCTGCAAACCGAAAAGGGACAATACCTCTACGAGGGCATGAAGTCGGGCGTGCTCGACGGCCTGTCGATTGGGTATGTCACCAAGAAAGCCACCAACGGGACGAAGCCGACAGATCCGCGCCGGCGATTGGAGGCGGTCGATCTGCGCGAGGTCAGCATCGTGACGTTCCCGGGTAATGATCGCGCGCGGGTGAGCGGCGTAAAGGCCGCCCGCGACATCAAAACGATTCGTGAATTTGAGGACTTCCTACGGGATGTAGGCGGGTACTCGCATAAGGCCGCCAAAGCCATTGCGGCAGGCGGCTTCAAAGCCAGAACGGACCCTCGGGATGAGGACGGCGACGGCGAAGGTGCGGAAGCGCTGCGTGCGCTCACCCGCAAGATCCGTTCCACCCTATAAGGAGTCCTTCAATGGAACCCGAAGTGAAAGAGGCCGTCACCGGTCTTATGACTGCGTTCGAGGAATTCAAGGCCACGAACGACACCCGCCTGAAGCAGATCGAAACCAAAGGCACCGCCGATCCGACCACGGTCGACAAGCTTGCGAAGCTCGAGGCCAAGATCGCCGCCTATGAGCCGATGGGCCAGAAGGTGACCGCGGTCGAACTGCAATCCAAGGCCGCCAAGGACGCCGCCGACGAAGTGAAGACGGCTCTTGACGCGCTCACACTCAAGATGCAGCGCCCCGGCGCTGGCGGCGACAACAAGCGCGCCGAACTCAAGGCGATGGTCAACACCTGGGTTCGCGGCGCCGTCGGTGCGCACACGATGGGCGTTGCCAATCTGCCCGACGATCAGCGCAAGGCCCTCGAAGATGCGACCGCCGAATACAAGTCGCTGAACGTGTCGGCCGACACCGCGGGCGGATATCTCGCGCCGATCGAGTTCGTCGCGGAGATCATCAAGGGCGAGACCGAAATCAGTCCGGCTCGCTCCTTGGTCCGTGTCCGACAGACTGCGCTGAAGTCGATTCAGATCCCGAAACGGACGGGCCAGTTCGCGGCCGTCTGGGTTGCCGAGCAGGGAACTCGCTCGGAAACCACCGGCCTTGCCTACGGGCTGGAGGAAATTCCCACGCATGAAATCTATGCGCTGATCGATATCTCCCAGCAGATGCTGGAAGACTCGGCCTTCGACATGGAAGCGGAAGTGCGCGGGGAATCGATCGAGCAGTTCGCGGTAGCCGAAGGCGCGGCGATCGTCAGCGGCAATGGCGTTGGCAAGCCGCAGGGCTTCCTCGCCCATCCCGATCTGGCGACCACCAACTCCGGCGCGGCGACGACCGTGACGGCCGATGGCTTACTGACCCTGAAGCACGCCATCAAGACCGCTTACACCCGGAACGCGAACTTCGTGCTCAATCGCACGACGCTGGGTTCCGTGCGCAAGCTGAAGGACGGCAACGGGCAATATCTCTGGATGCCTGGCCTTGCCAGCGGAAAGCCGAACACGATCGACGGCGATCCGTATGTCGAGATGCCCGACATGCCGAACGAAGGCGCCGGCGCGAAATGCGTCGCCTATGGCGACTTCCGCCGCGCCTATGTGCTGGTCGATCGTATCGCGATGCAGATGCTCCGCGATCCGTTCACGCAGGCAACCGCCGGCAACATCCGCTTCATCATGCGTCGCCGTATCGGCGGCCAGATGGTGCTGGCGGAAGCCGTCCGGGCGCTGGTCTGCTCGGCGTAACGCGTAACGGAGAAGAGTGTCGGGCCGGTTGAGCCGCCGGCCCGACACTCGTTCGACCATTCATCGGACAGGAGACAACAAAATGAAAGACCTCATGAACAATATCCACCTGCAGCCGGCGTTCGCGCCCAAGGCTGCGGTGACCGACGGCACCGCTCAGGTTTCCGCAAGTTGCAATCGTCAGAACTATGAATCCGTCGTGCTTGCCTTGATCACCGGTACCCTCACCGATGCCGACGCCGTGTGGTCGGTTTTGCTTGAGGAAAGCGACGACGACAGCACCTATACCGCCGTCGCTGACGCCGATCTGATCGGCACCGAGGCGCTCGCCGGCTTCGCCTTCGGTGATGATGGGGAGTGCCGGAAGATCGGTTATCGGGGTACCAAGAAATACTTGCGCGCCACGATCGATGACACCACGGCCAACACCGGCAATCTGTTCCTGGCCGGCGTCTGGATTCTTGGCAATCCGCGGCACGCCCCGACAGCAAACCCGCCGGCGTAATTGTGGCTTAGCTTTGGCGGGCGGCACTTTGCCGCCCGTCCCCTTCTTCACCCGTCCCTTGAGTGGGTAGGCGGCAATCTTGTCGCTGCAACTAACGGAGACTGCAATGGCAGACGGAACATATCAGCCCAAGGTTTACCGCGCACAAGGTGGTGACCGTCAGGTCGTCGCATCCGGCGGCGAGATCGACATCGAATCCGGCGGCGCGCTCAAATTTGCGGGAGAGGCGATCACCGCGACCGCGGCCGAGCTCAACGCCGCCGCCGATGTGTCCGGCCGCCTCGTCACCTTGACGGGCGACACCGCCATCACAGCCGCGCTCCACGCCGGCAGAACCTGCCTGCTGGGCGAGGTGGGCGGGGACGCGGCTCTTGCCGCCACGCTGCCCGCCGCGACCGGCACGGGCGATCGCTACCGCTTCGTCGTGTCCGTGCTGAACACGTCCGGCTATACGATCAAGGTGGCCGATGCGACGGACACGTTCAACGGCCTGTTCATCCTGCTCGACAACGATGCGAACGCCGTGACGGGATATGCGGCGATCGGCGGTGACGACACGCTGACCCTCGACGGCACGACCAAGGGCGGTCAGGTGGGCGATTGGTTCGAGGTCGAGGATATCGCTCTCAATACCTGGGCGGTCCGCGGTAGCGGCATCGTGCCTGCCGGATCGAACGTGGCCGATCCGTTCACCGCCGCCGTCTAATCGTTTCCCGTTTCGCGAGGAGACTTAAATGTACGTCCAGCGACATGCCGTCACGGTAACAACCGCCTCCGATGGGTCGGCGACGGTCTATTCGCCAACCGTCACCGGGCGGCTGTCGCAGATCCGCTATGTGAAAACGGATTTCAGCGACGGCGTGGATTTCAACATTACAGCCGAGGCAACAGGCGAAACCCTGTGGGCCGAAGATAATGTCAACGCCAGTGCCACGCGCGCGCCACGTCAGGCGACGCATGGCACTGACGGGGTTGCTTCGCTCTTTGCCGGCGCCGGCACCGCAGTTCAGGCGCCGATAGCGCTCGCAAACGACCGCGTGAAGATCGTGATCGCTGCTGGCGGCGACGCAAAGACGGGCACCTTCCACTTCGTTTTTGAGTGAGGGACAAGCCATGAAGGTTCTCGTGCTGAAATCGTTTTCCTACGCCGGCGACGAAATCGGCGTGCAATCTCGTGAGGCAGTTACTGGCACGGAAATCGAAATGTCGGAGGCCTTCGTTCCGGGGCTTATGAAAGAGGGTTACGTTCGCGTTCCGCCCCCGCTGCCCGCACCCCGCGCGGTGCGTGTTGTCGAGCCCGACGCCGTCGGCGAAGTAGCCAAAGATATCGCCGCACCGGTGGATGTCGCGTCGGCCACACCTGAGCCCGCGCTCGCCGCGGCGTCTCCGGGAAAGCCAAAGCGTAAGAATAAGTAGACGATTCACCCATGGCGACTTCGCGAACCACAACCACAATCAAGGCCGCCAGCACTCGGAACTTGACGACCATCGCGCTGTTCAAATCGATGATCGGTAAGGTCGAAACGAATTCGGACGAATATCTGAATTGGGCAGTCCGGGCCGCCTCCGCAGCCCTTGATGGTGCCTGTCGCCGGGTGTTCGCCCGAGAATCTCTTTTGGACTTCTTCCGGGCAGATTCATGCATCGCCGCGCTCGTTCTCAGTCGTCCACCCATTACCAACATATGGGCGATCATAGACCCGGGCATCTCGGCGGTGGCGCTGGCGTCCGCCATGGACGCTTCTCAGACCACGTTGCCGGCGACCGTAGCGCTGACCGGCTCCTTTCCGTTCAAAGCGGTCTTGGATGCCGGCGCCAGCCTCGAAGTCGTCACGGTCCTGAGTCTACAGTCGGGAACGACTTACAACGTGGCGCGCGGTGTGAATGGTAACGCGGTGGCTCATGCGAGCGGAGCCGCCTGCACGGTCGCGATGGATCCTGCGCTGTACGAAATTGATGCCGCCGCGGGGATTGTTCGGAAAATCGACGGGGCTTGGTCGGAGGGCGCCACGTCAGTTCTGTACACCGGCGGATATCTTCTGCCCGGCGACACGAACCGAGACCTTCCCTGGGAGCTCGAAGACGCGGCGCTGCGGTATATGCGCTATATGTGGTTCAGCCGTGAGCGCGATCCGGCGCTCCGTAGCGCTGGTGAGCCCGGTCTATCCAATCAGACTTGGTGGATCGGCCCGCCCGGTGAAAGCAGCAACCTTCCACCCGACGTCGAGGCGATCTTGGTGCCATATCGCCTTCCTCTGACCTATTAGCGCACATGGATTTCGACGTCGTCATCAGCGGCGATCGTGAGATTTCCGCCAAGTTCGATGAATGGCCGCACCAGTTTTACGAAGGGCTCTACCGTAAGATCGTTGACCTGATCGGCCCGCTCGAGGGCCTGGTAACAGGCGCGGCTCCGGTCGGCGCGACGGGCGCGCTTCGTGGCGGCATTGGCAGCGACGTTCACCGCTATCCCAATGCAATCGTCGGAAAGGTGTTTGCTTCGGGCGAGCATGCGCACGTCGCGCGGTTTCTCGAATTCGGCATCCACACCGAAGTTCATGTTGGCACTCATCAGCGCTCCATCTCTCAGGCGTTCGGCCGCACGATCGATCCAGTGCAAGCGATCGTCGATCCCTATACCCGGCTCGTGAACATCGAAGCGCAATATTTCATGCGCAACAGCCTGCAGAGCATGCAATCGCGCATCGTCGATGATCTTCAGGACGAGCTCGATCGGATAGCCGAGGCGGAAAATCGTGACTAACAATGTGACGCCTCGCAATGTCGTCATGGACGCCCTGTTCACCGTAGCGAGCGGTGCGTTCGAATTCAAAACCTTCGACCAACGGCTGCGTCCAGCGCTCAAGGTGAATGACTTTCCCGCGCTGTTCGTCATCAGCGCCGGTGAGGACTATCCGCCGCGGCAGATACGGCAATTGCCGCCGAAGATCGTGATAGACGCGCAAATCTGGATTTATTCAAACGGCGGCAAGGAAAATATCGACGAGCCGCCGGAGCGCTCGCTCAACGATGCGCTCGATTCGATCGAAGAGGCCTTGCAGCCAAACATCGTCACGGGGGTGCAGACGCTCGATCTTCCCGAGCGTGTCTCGCACTGCTGGATCGAAGGGCGGATCGAGAAATATCCGGGCGTTCTCGACGGCATTGCCAAAGCAATCGTGCCCGTAAAAATCTTGCTCAAATAGGAGACGCAATGAGCGACCCAAACAACAAGCCGGCGAAGGCCTCTGCCGCCCCGGATGATCAAAAGCTGGCGAAGGCTGAGGCCATTTACGTGAACTGGCGCAACACGCACATGAACCAAATTCCGGTCGAGCTTTTCAACCGGCTCGAGGCGGTCAAGGAACACCTGATCGCGGATATCGCGAAGGCCCTCTGACGTCCGCCGCCGCGCCGAAACACCTTTCTCCGTAGACTGAAGGAGTCAAACAATGCCTTTGGAGCAATATGGCTTCGGCGTCGGCGGCATCTTTGCCGTCAGAACCGATATTTCGAACCCGACGCCCACGCGTCTTGGCACCGTGCAGGACATCTCCGTCGAGCTCTCGCACACGGTCAAGGAACTGATGGGCCAGTACCAGGCGCCGGTTGCCGTGGCGCGCGCCGGCATCAAGATCACCTGGAAGGCCAAGATGGCCAAGCTGAACGCGCGAGCCTGGAACGATACGTTCTATGGCCAGACGCTGGCGACCGGCTCGGCGGTGCAGGTGCTGGACGAAGGCGGCCCTACCGGGACCGCCATTCCCGGCACGCCCTACGCGCTGACCGTCGCGAATTCCGCATCCATGTCGGCGGGGACCCCGGGCGTCGATCTCGGTGTATATTTCGCGGCCACCGGCGTGCAACTCACCCGCGTCGCCTCGGCCCCGACCACCGGCCAATATTCGTTCGCCAGCTCCACCGGCATTTACACTTTCGCCGCCGCCGACACCACGCTGAAGGTCGTGATCTCCTATCAGTATGAGCAAACCACGACCGGCGGGCGCATCACCGCCAGCAACCAGTTGATGGGTCATGCGCCGGCGTTCCGCTTACATCTGGGCAATTCGTACCAGAGCAACAAGCAGAACATGATCCTTTATGCCTGCATCGCGACGAAACTGTCGTTCGGCATGAAGAACGAAGACTTCGAGATCCCGGAAATCGATGGCTCCGGCTTCGCCGATTCGCTCGGCCGCTATTACGACTGGTCGAGCGACTACGTCTAACGCTGCATCTCGCTTTCGATCCGGCCCGACACCGGAACAGCGTCGCCGGGCAACCGGTGACGTCGCGCGACCGTGGGGCGGCGTTGTCGGCGCCGCCCCACACCTCCCCGACAGAGGAAACACATGGGCAATACCAACACGATCACGCTGGGTGGACAAGAATACCCGTTCGGCGATTTTACCCTCGGCGACATCGAAGAACTGCAACCCCTCTTCGCCCTAATCGGTGATGATTCACGTCAGGGGGCCCAGGCGAGAACGACGATCATCTGGATGGCGCTGCGCACGGCCAATCCGAATTTGACTGTCGCGCAGGTCCGCGCAATACCGCGCTTCAAAATCCCCGAAATTCTGCCGGCCATCCGCAAAATCGCGATCGCGTCCGGACTCGAATGGCAGGATGAGCCGAAGGATCCTCCAGCGGGGGAAGCGAAGCCGGTGGCGAGCCCGGGAGAACAAGCCTCGCAAACTGGGACTTCGCCGAGCTGAAGGCCGAGTTGCGAACGGCATGCGGCTACACCACAGACGAAATCGACCGAATGAAGCTCCGGCATTATCTGGAACTCCGGCGGTATTGGGCCAAGCACCCACCAATCCACGTGCTGGTGAAGGCGCTGTTCACGAAAAAATAGGGGCTGCATCGTGACAACGCTCAACGTTGAAGTCAGAGCGGGCGTTACCGACCTGACGGCGAAGCTCGCTGTTGCAAAGGCGGAATTCAACTCAGCCAGCGCCGATCTGCGTCGGATGGCCGAACAGATGCGTCAGGCCGGCTCGGCCGCGAGTGCCGAGCTGAAATCCGGGCTGGCTGCTGCTGCTCAAACCGCCGCTCAGACGCGCACGCAGGTCGAAACGCTCAATCGCGAACTCCGCCAGGCCACCGGTAATATCGGCGGCGCCAGCGGCGTTCGCGGCGCGCTCGACGCGGTAATGGGCCCGTTGCGCCAGATGGGGCTCGGCTTCACCGCCATAGGCGCTGCCTACAAGGCCTGGGACATCGTAAAGACCACGGCCGACATCGCTGACCAGGCGCAGGTGTTGGGCATCAGCACCGATGCTCTGCAGGCCTACCGCGGCGCTGCGGTCAGCGTGGGCGCCGATACGAATTTCGTTGACGCAGCCATTCAGCGCTTCACGCGCAGTATCGGCGAAAACAGGAAGGAGTTCCAGGAACTCGGCATCTCGGCGTTTGTGCTTGGCAAGGGGCCAGAAGCGGCCTTGCCGGCCGTCGCCAATGCGCTCCTGCAAATCGCCGATGGCTCTCAGCGCGCACGCATTGAGACACAATTGTTCGGCAGAGCCGGGCAAGAGGTGGAGCAGGTTCTTCGGCAGTGGGCCGATCCTGACATCATCGCCAAAATGGACGAGATGGGCCTTGTCATCGACAAGGCTCTGATCGCCCGCGCGGATAAGGTTGACGCCGCCTTCTCGTTGTTTTTCACGCGCATGAAGGTTGGGCTCGGCGAGGCCATCCTCGATTGGGAACGGCTCGTTAGAGCCATAGCGACATTTGGAGCATCGCCGGCGCTTGAAGACGCCGCGAGGCGCATTCAGCAGATGATTCCGAAGGCGCCAGGTGCCTCTAAAGATTCGCCCTTGCGCGGGAACTTTCCCCTTCCCGGTGACGACGCATTTCTAGGAGATTTTCGCGCGCCGGTAGGAAAGTTTGAGGCGCCTGACATTACGGTCGAATTCGTATCGGCCAAACAGCAAGCGACGGAACTCTACTCGACTTGGCGCGCCGAGCTTCAAGAGACCGAACTGCGCCTCAAGATGTTCGGCGACAGCGCCCGGTCCTTCGAACTGAATTTCTGGCGCGAGAAACTGCAGCAAGCCCGTGGCGGCGGCGAAGAGTGGAAGGGTATTGTTGCCCAGATCAATTCGCAACTCTATCAGATCGAGAACGCGCGCTATCAGGAGGAGGTCCGTGCTGCTGTCGATGCGGAGCAGAAGAAGCAGGAATCTCTGAAGCGCCAACTCGAGGCGCAGCGCAAGCACAACGAAGAGATGCTCACACTCGTCCGCGAGCAGGTGCGGATTCTCTCCGAAGAACAGAAGAACCGCGAGGACATGCCGCGCAAGGAGATGGAAAAGGCCGTCGACGCGGTCATGAAGCCGTGGGAGCGCGCGGTGCGCGGGATCGGCAGCGGCTTCGAAGATATGTTCCGCGGCGTGTTGCAAGGCACTCAGACGTTCCGCCAGATGATGGCGAACATGGCCACCAACATCGCTCTCACCTTCGCCAGGATGGGGATTAAGATTCTCGAAGATTGGGCGCTGACGCAGATCAAGCAGATGATTGTGACGCAGGTGACCGAGACCGGCAAAACGGCGGCTGTCGCCACCGGGGAGACGGCGCGCGTCGGCATCCGCACCGCAGCCGCGATCGAGGGTGCCGCCGTTGAGCAGGCCACCGGCGCCGCCAGTGTCTTGGCGTCGGCTAACAAAGCCGCAGCCGGCGCGTTCTCGGCTGTGGCCGGGATTCCGTATGTTGGCCCGTTCCTGGCCCCAGTGGCCGCCGCCGCGGCCTTCGCCGGCGTCATGGCATTCAACATCTTCTCAGCCGAGGGCGGCTTTGACGTTCCCGCCGGCATGTCCCCGGTAACGCAGCTTCATGAAAACGAGATGGTGCTTCCGGCCAATATCGCCGAGGGCATCCGCGATATGACGGGAAGCAACGGCGCGGCGAGGCGGGGCGGCGCCGGCCGCCCGGTCAATTTCCACATCCATGCCGTCGACGCCAGATCCGTGCTGGAGCTTTTCAATCAGCCGCAAGTTCTCGCCGGCATCAAACAAAAATTAGAGACCATTTCATGACGGTGAAGATGCCATTCTGCGTTGGCATGGAATATCCGGTAAGGCGGACGCCGATCATTCGACGTGACAGCATCGAGGCGCAATCGGGACGCACAACAAACCTGCCGCGTTGGTCGCAGCCGCGGTATCGGTTCGGCGCATCGTTCAATCTGCAAGACGCAGACTGGAAACGGCTCGAAGGTTTTTGGAAGCGCGCCATGACGTCGCCAGGGCAGCTCTTCCTTTTTCCGTTTCTTGAAGACAGCCAGGCGAAGGATTGGCGCTTTGGTCATGCGGCGGTCGGGCGGGAGGTTCAGTACCTCGCGCCCGGCGATGGATCGACGACGGAATTTCAATTGGTCCGCGACGTTGGCGGCTTCAGCGAAGTCGTGACGGCGCCGCGCGTCAATATGGTTGTTGAGGATTTCTGTCTTCCGGCATGGACCAAGACCGGCACTAGCATTGCGTCGGCCAATTACACTGATCCGTTTCAGACCAACGCGGTCAAGATCAACGAAGACACATCGACTGGCAATCATCTTGTCGCGCACTCGATGTCATCGGCGATCGGGAATGAAGAATATACGGTCAGCTTCTACGCAAAGGCCGGGGAGCGCACATGGGTGCTCTGCCACGTGTATCCGAAGGACGGAAATGACAACGGCTATTTCTTTGACCTGTCGGCAGGCAAAATCGGCAGCGTCCTACGCGCGACCGAAACCAATGTGCGCAACGTCTTTATGGAGGCTCTTGGAAGCGGTTGGTTCCGGTGCGGCTTCACGATCAACATGCGCACTGGCGCCACAACGCCGGAGTTCTGGATTCAGACGTCGACAGGCGATGGCGTCTACAATTTTACTGGCATCGCCGCCAATGGTCTGTACCTGTTCGGTCCGCAGGCCGAACAGGGTGCGCAAATCTCGCCGCGCGGTGGTGACGTCGCCTCGCCCTACCCGCTTGGGCCAGTGATCTATCAGCACGATTATCAGGAGTTGTGTTCCCCACGAAAATATAGTCACGCGCGGACCAACGTCGTCATCAGGTCGCAGGATTTTTCGAACGCGTCGTGGGCAAAGGTGGAGACAACGCTGCCGTCCACCTCGCAAAGCGCGCCGGATGGAACCGGCACCGCTACGCAGGTTCGTGAGACGGCCGTCAACTCGACGCATAGTGTGCAGGCATCGTCGATCGCGGGCCTGGCCGACAACCTCATAGTGACGCTTTCGGTGTTCGTAAAATCCGATGGTCGTAACGCCATTGCCCTGGACCTCAATCTCAAGAACGGGCTGTATGTTCGGCAGTTTTTCAATCTTGCCGGGGCCACGCTGGGAGCAACTGCCGGAACCGGGGTGTTGCTCAGGGCCGAGATATTCGACATAGGCGTTTCCGGTTGGCATCGGTGTTCGGTCACGGCCAATATCGGATCGGGCGGGAGCGCGGTCATTCCCGATATTCTGCTTTCCGACGGGACCGGCGTGTCTTATCTCGGCGACATCACCAAAGGTGTTTTACTGTGGGGCGCGATGGTCGAGAACGGTTCGCGCGCCACGCGTTACATTCCAACGACGGCAAGCGCGGTGGCCGTTACCGATTATACTCTCTCCGCAGTTGGGAAGGTCACGTTCGCCGCGGCGCCGGCGAGCGGCATCTTGCAGAGCTGGTCAGGCTCTTTCGATTGGCTCTGCCAGTTCGATGGCGAAGAGGCTGAATTTGAGAACTTCGCCTATCGGTTCTGGAACCTCGGCGACATTTCATTCACGAGTTACAAGGTGCCATGAAGACGCCTTGGTATGAGACTAGCGCCGGCGCGACGGCTGCGCTGCTTCTGTCAGGCGCGTGGGTCGATTGCGATCTCTACACGATCACGACGCCAAGCGGCACGGTTCTGCGCTATGCGACCGGCGATCTGAATGTCGACGTCAGCGGCACGATCTATTATTGCAACCTCGCCCTTGTCGATCTCGCGGGCAGAACACCGCGCGGGCATTGGAAAGTCGGCACCGGAGTCGACACATGGCAATGGATGATGGCGCCGCGCGCCGTCGATCCTGCGACCGGCACGGCAAATCCGGACACGATCAATTCCCTGCCGTGGACGGAAGCCATCCTGAAGGGTGCTCTCGATGGCGCCGACGTGCAGGTCGACCGCGCGATCTTCTCGGCCTGGCCGGCGCAACTCGCTTCAAAGGCTTTTCCAACCGGCGTTTTCACGCTCTTTAAGGGCTTCATGGGCGCGTGCGATGTCGGCGACAGCGCGGTTGCCTTCACTGCCATCAGCTATATGGACCTGCTTTCGAGCAACAGCCCGCGCAATGTCTGGCAAGCCGGTTGCCGGTGGACATTGTTCGATGCCGGGTGTGGCCTTTCCGCGGCGGCCTGGGATCAATCCAGCACCGTGCAATCCGGCAGCACGCCTCTGGTGATCAACACCAGTTTAAGCCCGCTTTCCGGCTCGACGTTTCCGCTCGGTCGCATCCTCTTCACCGGCGGTCAAAACAACGGCTTTGCTCGCGGCATCCGATCCTTCTCCGGCGGCGCGCTGACGCTTACCGCGCCGCTGTTCTGGCCGGTGAACACGGGCGACGGATTCACAATCTTTCCTGGCTGCGACAAGACGACGACCGCATGCTCGGCGTTTTCCAATCTCGCGAATTTCGGCGGTCAGCCCTACATCCCGAAGGCGACGACAGCCCTATGATCGACCAGCGCGCCGCGGTCGTGCTCGAAGCCCTGAGCTTCGAGGGCACAGCCTATCACCATATGGGCCGGCTGAAGATCAAGCGCGGGGCCGATGGTGCGGTGCTCGACCGCGGTGGCGTCGATTGCGCCCAGCTCCCGTTTCTCGTCTATTACAACGCCGGTCTGATCCCGTTCATTCCGCTCGAATATTATCCAGAAGAATGGTTCGTGCACCGCTCGGAAGAGCGGTTTCTTGCGACCATCGAAGCCTATGCGCACCAGGTCGAAGAGCCAAAGCCGGGCGATCTCGCCATCTGGAAATTCGGCCGCTGTTTCTCGCACTCTGCAATCGTGATCGATCCGGCCTGGCCGGCGATCATCCATTCGGTGCGATCTGCAGGTTGTGTGCTGCGCGACAGCGGCCTTGGCGGCCACCATGCGGACAAGCCGCGCCGCTTCTACAGCCTGTGGTGATCCGATGGGATTTCTGATCACCAGAAGGCCGAAGGTTAAGCAGCCAAGCGCCGCATCCGCAATTCGCGTGCAGACTTCGATTCAGGGGCGGGCCATCCCGATTGGATGGGGCGAAAGCATGCTGCCTGGCAACCTGCTTTGGTATGGCGACTTCAAATCGACGGCCCATTCGCAGAGCCAGGGCGGCAAGGGTGGCGGCGGTAAGGGCGTCAAGACAACATCCTTCACCTACCAGGCGGCCGTGGCGATCGGCCTGTGCGAAGGCCCGATAGATTCGGTGCAGACCGTCTACCTTAACAAAGGCGAGACGACGCTTGCCGAACAGGGCATGACGCTGTTTGACGGCTCCTATTCGCAATCCGCCTGGGGCTATCTCACGACCAACCATCCCAGCGAGGCGCTTAATTATCGCGGCATAACCTACGTCGCCGCCGGCCCGCTCCAGCTCGGTGATAGTGAAGAGCTGCCGAACTACCGGTTCGTTCTGCGCTTTGACATCAATAGTGCGATCGCCGGCAAGCCCGATGCCGATCCGCGCGACATCGTCAACGATCTTCTGACCAATGCAAAATACGGCGTGACGGGATTTCCGCCGTCGCTTATCGCCGCGATGACGACATATTCGAATTACTGCCGCGCCATGGGCCTCGTCCTCTCACCCATCATGACAGGCGATGCGACGGCGAAAGATTTTTTCGACGAGATGATGGTCGCGACCAATAGCGAAATCGTCTGGAGCAACGGCAAGTTCGATGTCGTGCCATACGGCGATCAATCCGTCACCGCGAATGGCTCGACGTACACAGCACCATCGGCGCCGGTCTACGGTCTGACGGATGAGGATTTCGGCGCCAACCAGGCGGCCAACTCGTCATCGTCCGCATCATCGGGTTCGGGCGACAAGATCGTCGTCACGCGGCGGCCGCAGTCCAAGCAGCTCAATGCCATTCGGGTTGAGTTTCTTGACCGCGCGAACCAATACGATCCGGCGATCGCCGAAGCAAAAGACGACGCGCTGATTGCCGTGAAGCTTCGGCCGTCCGATGTCAAACAGCTTCACATGATCTGCGACAAAGATGCGGCGAACACATGCGCAGAGCTGATGCTTGGGCGCGAGTGGGTTTCAAATACCTACGCGTTCACCATCGACGCGGCCTTTATTCTTCTCGATCCAATGGACATTATTTCGGTGACGACGCCGGCGGGCTCGCGGCTGGTGCTCGACGAACAATGGATGCGCGTCAAGGAAATCACCGAGAATTCTGACCGCTCGCTGTCGATCATTGCCGAAGAGGTTCTGATCGGCACCGGCCATCGGCCTTTGTACACGCGACAATCTGGCCTTGGTTATGTCGCGGACTATTTTGAGGCGCCCGGTCCTGTCAACACTCCAATCATCTTCGAAGCGCCGATACAGATCGCGCCAACTGGCCTTGAGGTGTGGGTAGCAGCATCTGGATCTGTGCCGGCAACCTTTGGCGGTTGCGAGGTTTGGGTGTCATGGGACGGCTCGAATTATCAATTTGTCGAACGCCAGGTCGGCCCCGCGCGCATGGGCGAGTTGACCAACAGTCCCGCCGCTGGCTCTGGCGATCCAGATACCGGTGTAACGGTCTCTGTCGATCTCAGTGAGTCGCAAGGCGTGGTTTCGTCTGGATCGACGACGGATGTGAACAATCTTTCGCCGCTCGCCTATGTCGATGGCGAGTTGATGGCGTTCCGCGATGCATCGCTGACGTCGACCTACAATTACGATCTTTCGTATCTGAAGCGCGGCCTCTATGGCACAACGCGGGGTGCGCATTCGAGCGGCACAAAGTTTGCCATGCTCGACAATCAGATCATGGCAATTCCATATTCGAAGGACCAAGTCGGTAAAACGATCAAGATCAAGCTGCCGGCCTTCAACCTGTACGGCCAGGCGATTGAATCGCTGGCAGCTTGTACCGAATACACGCACGTCTTGGGTGGGCCGTCGATCGCCTATGAGCCATCAAGCCTGACGGCGACCGGGTCGTTCAAGTCCATCCGGCTCAATTGGACAAACGCGGCCAATGTCGGCCCTGAAGTCGTTGAGATATGGCGGTCGGCTTCGTCATCGCATGGCGCTGGCGCGAAGATCGGTGAAGCGGCCGCCGGCACGACAACATACGTGGACGAGAACCTATCGACCGCGACCGCCTATTGGTACTGGATAAGGTATCGGGACCGCGCCGGCGGCGTGTCGGCCTACTCTCCGTCATCCAGCGGCGCCGGCGCGACAGCCACTACGACGCAGACCGCTACGGCTGATTATCAGGATGCCAGCACCACAACGCCAAAGTTGGCGACCAATGCCGCGACGCTCCTTGGTGATGTCACTGGCAGTACGACACAGGCGGCCGCGAGCGAGGCATGGACTGCGCTCTGTAGTTTTACGGGCTCTTTCTACGGCGCCGGCGCTATAGCGCAGTTTTTCATCGAAATCAGAAACGATGATGCCGGTCAGCACAAATACGGCATCCGCATCAAATACAATTCGACTGTGATCTACGAACTCGCATCGAGCGCGGGCTTCTGGTGTGCCGGCCAGGGTTTGCACATGCCGGCCACCGTAGTGCTTGAGCACGATCCAGCCGCTGGCTCGCAAACCTACTATCTGGAATTTGCGTCCGACTCGACGGCGGTTTACGCGCTCAATCCCACGATTGTTCTCCTGGAGGCGCGGAGATGAGGGTCACCTATGTGATCTATAGCATCAGCACCTACAAAATCCTTAGGCATGGAATGCTCGAAGAAGAAATGGTCCCGTTGCAGGTGCAGAACGCCGACGAATGGTACGTCATTAGCGATGAAGCAAATCTAAAATACGAAATGCAGCAGGCGGCGCGGCAGAGTTTGCCAAATCCATTCAAAATTGACGTCAATGAAAAGGGCGTGGCCGCCGTCCGTCTCACGGTAGATGAGGCGAAGGCCGAAAAAATACTCATGGATGCTGAGCGTCTAGCGGTAATTGAAAGCGTTCGACCAGCCCCAGGAACTGACGTCAAGGTGCCGTCCTCATCTGATTGGGACGAGCTGACCGGCACTCTGACCGTCTCTGAATTCAGCCAGTAAAACCGCGATCTTTCGAGGAAACCGATGCACATCATTGGCGTCGTAGCGAATCCCGCGCCTGAGGCGCCGCCGGGGGTCAATGTCCCGGACACGGACCTTGCGCCAGGCACGCTGCAAATCATCTATGACAGCGCGCACGACATCGACTTGGCGATGCTTGCCGCATCGGGCGGCACGGGCACGGGTCCGGTCTACACGCTGCAAGACAACGGCGGTGCCACATCGGTCACGATCCTTGGCGGCGCGCTGAAACTCGGCACGGCGCTAACGATTGGAACGTATGTTCTCGTCATTCGCGCGACCCGCGGCACGGCGCCTGACGACGTGTTCACGGATTTCCAGCGCGTTCTCACGGTTCTTGAAACGCCGACACCGAACACTTATCCCACGCCTGACATCGAGAATGATGTCAATTACGCGGGCAACTGGGACGAAGCGACGCTGACCGGAACCGATGCGCTGTGGACCATGGCGTCCACAGATCGGCCGACGCTGAACGGTACGTTCGACAATCTCAATGCGGTTCGCCAGCGGATCACTGATTTCGGCGGGCAGGTAAAACTGCACATGCCTGCGTATGAAAGTGCGCAGACGATCCAGATTGCCGGCACCGATCTTCTTTTGATCGGGCAGGTGGATGGAAACGGTAAGTCAACAACGCTAGTTGCGGGCATCTTTGGCGGCGTCGGTCGGGCATGGGGTCAGCCCAATGCGAAGTTCTGGACAAAGAATGTCAAGGCCGGCCCGTTATCGTCTATTGTCGAGGGCGATCCAGAAGGCACGTTCACAAAAGAGCGGGTCATTCAAACGTGGTCGGTTGCCGATTTCACCAGCATCACGATCACGGGTGGCGGCACGACTGTTACGCTTGGTTCCAACACGTTCGCCGGCTTGGGCCTGCAAGTTGGGCATCAGATCGACTTCCAAAAAATCTCACCTGCCAACAATAGCTCGGGAGGAACACCGAAGCGCGTTTTGATCGAGGCAATTGTCGATAACGTCGCCACCGTCACGTCCGGCGTTCTGGTGGATAACCCAATCGACAACGTCGATGCCATCATGCGTCGGCAAGACCCGAACTACACCGGATGGACCAGGGGGCCGTTGGCGATCAGTGGCGGTTCGGCCGTCAGTTGGGGGCCAACTGCCGGGCCGATTGAGTTCATCGCCGTCAACATGTTCGCGCGCGGCTCTGGCGCGGGCGCCGACGGCTGCATTGAAACTTCCAACCATGCCGGTGTGCCGTTCCGGTATCTGACTTCGGTCATAAAGCTGTACGACTGCCTTGTTGGATACAGCGGAGCGGACGAAAGGAAGCACCCGGTTTATTCCAAGGATGTGCGGATTGAATCGTATCGCACAGGCTTCGTTGTCCCATGTGCGGGCGGGCACGCTTACAAATCCGAAGCATATCTCGACTTCTCATACGGATGTTTCTTCGTCATCGACGACGGCGAGGAGGAGTCGATAACGCAGCGTCAGCCGATTGCGGCTGGAGCGTTCTCGCTCACGCTCAACGGCGTCGATGCCGGCGAAGACTTTCTCGAAGACAAGATCATCAAGGTCAGTTCTAATTTCAATGGCGTCGGCGGCACCGTTACCGTCGAAGGCCTGACGAAGCTGGGAGTCCCGGTCTCGTCCACGCGCCCACTGGATAATTCAAACAATAGCAGCAACAAATTCGCTCTCATGGGCGTGCGCATGGCGCGCGTGACAGCCGTCTATGGGAATAGCCCGAACGGTGGCACGATGTGGGTTGGCCACGGCGTCGGCTTCATTCAGGAAAGCACGGCGGCAATAGACGGGTTCGATCACGGCGACTGGCGTTTTGATCGCTTCGCCGTTCTCGATCCGCGCGCCGGAGGTTCGATTTTCAAGCCGAACCATCCCCGGATGCCGTACAGCCAGAACCCGACGAAATACCCGAGCGAGTGCGACAACCAGGGCGGCCTTATTCCATCGCACGAAGATATTGTCGCTGTCTCCAACCCATCGCACTCGAGCTTAAACAATGGCGGCAGCCTCACGACGTTCGCTGGAAAAATCAGTCGCACAGGAGCAAGCCCGCCAAGCAATGCATCCTCGTCCACCTTCACAGTGTCCGGCTTGGTGCGCGCGGGTAAGGGGATTTCCGTCACGCCGACGACGGGGGTGAATTATACGACCCGGATCAGGCGAAGCGATTATACGATCAAAGAAGGGGTTGGCCAGTTTACTGTCGCGGGGAACGGAAGCGGGACTTTCGTACTCAACGCCAGCGATACCGTCGGCAATCCTGGAACAGGGCTCGGTCAGTGGCCGGTTGCCTTCAAACTCGCGACAGATGCATGGGATTCGCTTCTTCCAAACCGGCGCTTTTACGATCCGGCGAGCGTCGATGAATTCGGCACGCCCAACTATTACTGGGCCGATACCGCGAAGGGCTGCTTGAATGCGAGCGGCGAACTCAGTCCAGAGACGCACTGGGACAACATCAACAACCACTTGATGTCGAACGGCATCATCATTAACGGCCGAACCGGCAACCACAACCTCATCTATAGCGACGGAAATATTATGCGGCACGACTTCACGACCGGCGCGACGGGCATCAACACCCGCATGGGCCTGCCGCCCATGAACCATCCCGACGATGCGCCGAACGCGAATTACGGATCGGCTGAAATTATGTCGAGCGCGGGCTCTGACCATCGCGCGTGCTTTGGCACCGATCCGGCTGGGTTCGTGAGCTACTCCAATCGTGGCGCGAATTGTGATTTTCCGCCAACGGTGGCAAACACAATTCTTCTTCGCCAGGTCGGTTACTGCAAAACCGGCTCGGGCACCATGGATGAGTTCGCTGGAACATCCGACGCCGGGAGCCTCTCCGACCATCAGAATTGGTGGCCCGCCTATATCGGGTACATCGACAACGCCGGGGCCTTGCAGAAGATTGCCATCGGCGCAACGTCAGGCATCCCGCAACGCGGCTATTCGACGATTGTCGGCAATCACACGGCGGGTGCTGAGTTCATAACCGCCGTCGCGGTCCCTGCGGGCACGGCGGCCGGCGACGTTCTCATTCTGCAAAACAGAAGCGGCATAGGGCCACATTTCATTCATGGGCGTGAGGCTGTGCACGTCGCGGCCATCACCGCCGTGAATGTGGACGGCGCGAATACGATCAGGTTCACAGGCGCGCCGCTTGCCTATGACGTTTACAAGCGCGCTGGCTTCGTTGTGGTGCACGCCGCCCCATGCCCAGCATGGATGCCCCCTCCCGAAGATTATTTGACGCGATAAGGATCGAACCTAGATGACCCTAACGCTCATCCGTAATCCCGCCCTGTTGATGCCTATAGGTTTGCACCCGGCGACGATTGGAGCGAACGCCAATCAGCAGTTCAACGCGGCGGGCGATAAGCTCGCGATCATCTTCCACTGCCCGAGCACGGATGTGCCCGATCAGATCACCTTCGAAGTGGCGGCGGTGACGACGGCGGGTACGGCCGGAAATATCGAGGCGACCCTTGAGACGGTGGCGGCTGACGGCACGCCATCAGGCACACCGGTCACGAACTCAGCGACAGGTTCGGCCGCGATTTCGACAACAGGCGTCAAGACCATTCCAGGAATGGACGGGACGGCCACCGTTGCCGAAGGCGATCTTGTCGCGCTCGTTCTGACTGCCGGAGCAGGCTGGGATCGCGACCTGACCATCAAGTATCGCGGCGGCGCCGTTGGCGCCGGCCTCTCTATTCCATACTACGCGACCAAGGACACCGCTGGCTCGTGGGTCAAAGCCAGCGCTCACAATGTAGGGCTGCCATTCGGTGTCGCGAAGGCTGACGGAACCTATCTGCATATTCCAGGGCTGCATGGGTGCTTTACGACGAACATCACGCAGACAGCTTACGCCGACGCCTCCAATCCCGATGAGATGGGCAATCAGTTTATTCCTGATGTGCCGTGCGCACTGGTCGGCGCGCTGGCGTTCCTTGCCCTTGGCACAAACCGCGACTATTCGCTGTCGCTCTATTCCTCGCACCTGGCGACACCGAGCCAGCTTGCAACACGCGCCTTCGACGGCGATCACGACGGCGGAACCAATCTTCTGCGTTATCTGCGTTTCGCCGCCCCTGTGAACCTGACAGCAGGCACGACTTACGCGATCACGGTCAAGGCGCGCGGCACCAGCAATATCACGCTGCATCAATGGGACTTCACGTCCAACGCCGAGCTGGATGGCTTCGTCACCAAGGACTTTTTCTGGACCCAGCGCGACGGCGGTGCTGGTGCTCCGGCTAATCCCGGCAACAATTTTGCCAATACAAACACGCGCGTCGCCGGGGTATTCCCGATCTTGAAGAAGTTCGATGACGGCGCGGCGGCCGGCGGTGGGTTGGTTAGACATGGCGGAATGAGCGGAGGACTCACAGGATGAAAAGAGCAATCGCCAAGGGCGCAACGAGTCAATCAATCGACATCGTTGTCTATGACTCGTCCTCCACGACCGGCGGAAAGCTGACCGGCCTTGCCTTCGACACCGCCAATCTTACGGCATACTACCGCCGTCCCGGTGCAGCCGCAGTGGCAATCACGCTCGCGACGCTGGCCGCGATCACAACGGCCTGGACCTCTGGCGGGTTCAAGGAGGTAGACGCAACAAACATGCCGGGGCACTACCGCCTCGATCTGCCGGACGCCGTTGTTGCCACGGGGGCGGACAGCGCCACCCTATGTCTGCGAGGCGCCACCAATATGGTGTCAGTGGACATCGAAATTCAATTGACCGCGCTCAATCTCCAGGATGCCGTTCGCGGCGGCATGACGGCGCTTCCGAACGCCGCGTTCGGTGCGGCGGGCGGTCTATACAGCAAAATTCTCAGGGCAAGCACTCTTCAAGCTGGGGGGACAACATCCGCGACCCTGGACGCCGGGGCCAGCGCGACAACAAACGCATACAATTATACGATCTTGCAAATTACGGGCGGCACCGGATCGGGCCAGCAGCGCGTCATTACCGCTTACAATGGCACGACGAAGGTTGCTACAGTGCATCAGGCTTGGGTCACGACGCCCGACAACACGTCAACCTTTGAGATCGTGCCGTTCGGCATCGAGCCGGCAACCACGGCTTCGGTCGCTGCCGAAACGTGGGCTTATCTGCAAGCCAATTCTGTTTCGAAGATCGACAATCTCGCGACCAGCCTATCGGCATTGGCGGTGACGCTCGCCGAATTGGCCGCGACATTGGGGACGCCCGCCGGCGTGAGCCTCGCCGCCGATGCGGCGGCAATCAAGGCGGCGGCCGACGCTATCCTGGTTGATACCAACGAACTGCAAATCGATTGGGTGAACGGTGGGCGCCTTGATCTAATCCTAGATGCCAGGGCGTCGCAGGCCACTGTCGATATCATCCTGGTAGACACGAACGAGCTGCAAGTTGACTGGGCGAATGGTGGACGGCTGGACCTCATCCTGGATGCTAGCGCGTCACAGGCGTCGGTGGATGCGGTGGACGACCTTCTTGATACCGAGATGCCGGCGCTTACGGCTGCCGTCGCCGCGGTCTACGCAAGGCTCGGTGCTCCGGTCGGGGCTTCCACGGCGGCAGACATCGCGGCGGTCTTCGCCGCCCTGCCTCGCCAGTTTCGAAAGAACACGGCGTTCCCGAATTTCACCTTCCGGATGGTCAGCTCAACCGACCACGTAACTGGTGCACCAAACCTTACAATCACGGCAAAACGTCGACTCGACAACGGCGCGTTCGCGGCCTGCGCCAATGCGGTTCAGGAAATCGCATTTGGCTGGTACACGATCAATTTTGCAGCCGCAGACCTGAATGGTGACTTTGTCTCGTTTGAATTCAAGGCCGCCGGCGCCGACGATAACTGTTTTGGGTTTCCGTGCCAGCCATGATGCCTCTTTTCAACTGGAGTGGCCGCTCAATCGCGTCAGCGTTTCTGCAATGGGGCGGGGCGGGCGCTTTTGCGGCCGCCAGCGAGGATCCCGATACGCCGGCGGGCTATCATGTCGTTCGCCTAGCGCAGCGGCAAAACCCACAAGCACGTGATTTGCCGCCGATCGTCGCTGTTATTCAAAAGGCGACTATAAGTTTCGACTTCGGCTTACTCCTGGCGCCAGACGTCGAGCTTGAAGGCGTGCCCGCCGTGACAGTCTTCCCCTACGACGGAGTCGATGAGGATGCCCAATCACGGGTGCTTTCATCCCCTCGGATTGCGACGGTGGCAAAAGCAATCGGTGGCACCGGCCGGACCAATGCGGCTGTCAATTTCAGGATCGGCGACACATTGGGTGGTGTCGTCTACACCCTCGTTATTTCATGCGAGGCGTCGAATGGTGACGTTCTGGCAGGGTGGACTCGCATCCGCTCCATCGCGCCCACATAAGGTCGCCCCAATGTTTGAAGTCGAACGCCTTGCGCGGCTCTGCCCGCGCGAGATCCCCGGCATTATGGAAGCTGCCGCCGACGCGCTGGAAACAGAGGCGGCCAAGTTCGGTGTCAACACACATCTCCGGCGCGCCCATTTCCTTGCGCAAATAGCTCACGAGAGCGCCGGGTTCACGCGGCTTGAGGAAAACCTCAACTATTCTGCCGCGCGGATTCCGGCCGTGTGGCCGCGCCTGGCCGATCGCGCCAAGGCCCTCGAGCACAAGCCCGAAGCGCTGGCCAATGCTGCCTATGCCAACAAGCTCGGCAATGGTGATGAAGGATCCGGCGATGGCTATCGCTACCGCGGCCGCGGGCTGATCCAGCTCACCGGCAAGGAGAATTATCGCCGGCGCGGCGCGGCGCTCGGCATCGACCTGGTCGCGGTGCCCGAACAGGCCGTCCGTGTCGACGTCGCGGTGCGCATCGCCCTTTCCTTCTGGAAGGCGGCCGGCTGCAACGCGCTTGCCGATGCCGACGATGTCGAAGGCGTAACCCGCAAGGTGAACGGCGCCGCGATGCACGGCCTCGAAGAGCGCCGCGCCCTCACTGCGCGCGCCAAAGCCATCTTCACCGATGGCTCTGATCTTATCGCGTGAAACGAAGGAGAAGACTTTGAAGCGTGCCCAGATATTTGAAATCTATCGCGACCGCAAGCGGCAGTACCGGTGGCGGCTTCGCGCCGGCAACGGGAAGATCATCGCGACGTGCCATGAGGGCTATGTGCAGCTCCGGCGTTGCGTGGAGGGCATGCAGATGGCGTGCCCGCTCAACAAGCGCGAGCGCGTCGTCAGGGTGATGCTCTGATCCATGACCCGCTGCACAGTATCAGGCCAGGCGGCCGTAGAGCCGGAGGATGCAAGCGTTCCGAACGCTGCTAAGCGGTCTGATGGCCAGTTCGTCGATCATTGGGTTTTGTGCGAGACGGAACGGGCGAAGGGCTTTGTTCGCCCGGTGCGCGATGGCTACGTGCATGTCGGCGCCCCCGGCGCCAAATTTCCGCTTCGCGAACTGACACCGGAAGAACACGAGCGTTACGACCGTTTCGGATACGTGAAGTTTGAAGCATATCCGGACGGCGCCGGCATGTTCTGGACCCAGGACAGACTCGACAAGATTGGCAAGGGGTGCGGGACGCGCACGCTGATGCCGCAAGCCATCGCTGAGACCTACGCGCGCAAGCCAGATTACTATGGCTCGACGTTCTGTTGCGGCTGCGGAAAGTATCTTCCGGTTGGATCATACGGCGAATTTGTTTGGGATGGCACGGCCGAGCGGGTGGGAACATGACGCGCGAAGATCAAATGCTATTTGCTCTTGCGCCAACGAGCGACGGCCAACCGCCGATCATCATCTTCGCGATATCGCAGGCGGCGTGGGAATACATGAAGGATGGCAAAACGCACACCTTCGACCTGACCAAGAGTGGCATTCCGCTCCGTCTTATGTGCTTCGGTGCCAAGTCGCACTCAGATGCCATGAAAACTCTCAACGACGCGATGGCAAAACTAGGCGTGCCGTACCTTGATGAGCGCAGCAAAGACTTTTCGATATGAAGCTCGATTGGGACAAGGTCATCGTTCGCATCGGCGAGGTAGCGCGGCCGCTGGCGATGATTGTCGTAGCGCAATCGTTCGCGACCGCGGTGCTCCTGCCGTTTGTCGATTCCGCCAAGCTCACCGTCGCCGGCGGTGTGTTGACGGCCCTCTTCGCCGTTAAGGGCATGGACAAGCGGGCTGAGGTGAAGGCCGACGCTGAAACCAAGGTCGCGAAGATCAATGCCGGCAAGCCAGAGGAGTAATCATGGCGGACATCGAAAAGGCCAGAGACGACGCCCGTAAGGGTTGGGCTTCGTTCCGTGCCTTCATAAAGCCGCGGCCGCTCACCGCGTTCTGGATCGGCACAGCCTTCGGCTCGCTGGTGCTGTGCTGGCCAGTGTGGGGAGTGTTGCGATGGGCATTCTGAGGTTGTTGGCGGGGCCGATCATTGGGCCCCTCACCACCGCAGCTACCGTCGCGCTCGGCCTCGCCTTGGCGTTCGTCTGGATCCGCGATCGCGTCGTGATCGGCCGGCTCGAGCGCCAAGTCACTGAGCTGCACCAGCAGATCGATGATCCTGCGACGGGCTGGCGCGCCAGGCTGTCCACCTGCCAGACGAACGGCGTGACGCTCACCGAAGCGATCGGCCGACAGAACACGGCCGTCGAAGAGATGCAGCGCAACGCTGATGCGATCGCCGCTTCGGCTCGAGCCGCCGTCGCGGCCGTGCGCGCTGAGGGCACTAAGGCCGCCAGCGCCGCCACGAACATCCTCAGCCGGCCTAGGCCGGCCGCCGGCGACGAATGCCGTGCCGCCTTCGACCTATTGCGGGAGCGCGCGCCATGAGGCTCCTGGCCATCGCTGTCACCCTGGTGCTCGCCGCGTGCGCAACCGATCGACCGGCGCCGGAGCCGATCGTCCGCACCGTGGAGGTAAAGGTCCCGGTCCAGGTGCCGTGCCGGCCGGAACTCGGCGAGGAGCCCGCCTATCCCGACACCGATGAAGCGCTGGCCATGGCGCCGGACATCTTCGTCGGCGTCCAGCTTTTGAAATCCGGCCGAGGGCTACGTATCCAGCGCGATCGCGAGAAGACGGCGGCGTTGGCAGGGTGTGCGGGCGCGCCATAACGATGCCGCGTGGCGGCGGTCACCGCTGAAATAGAGGGGCACATGGCTCAGATCGACGAGGTGAGCCTGGCGCTTGGCGAAATGAAGGCCGCCCTAGATTTTATTAAGACCGAGCTCAGCTATGCGAGGGTGGTGCGCAATGAAATTGCGACACAGGTCCAGAATTTAGGAGTGGTGAGCAACGAAGTCGAGGCCTTGAAACTCGAGGTCAAAGCTCTTGAGAAAATCGTCGGTATTCATGAACGGTGGCGCCAACGCGGAATCGGCATCGTTCTGTTCTTGTCGTCGATCGCCGCGATTTGTGGAGCGGCCCTAACCATCGTTTTGCACAAGGTATTTGGCATTCCACGATAACCGCCTTGGCGGTCGCGACCTCACGGGGTTGCGTCCGCTGCGGCGCTCTCTCTCCTCCTGCACTGCAGCGTTTCCTCCCCAATGAACTGGCCCGGGCCCCTCGTGGGGTTCGGGCCTTTTTTCATTTGCGGCGTGATCGGCGCGCTGAATCTGTATTCCATCGCTTACTCCGCAGGCCTTAGGCGGCCGAGCTAGTCCGTAATTGTGCCAAAATGCCGAATGGTCCTGCGGTGTCATCATCCATTCCCCGGCTCGGCCCGAAAGGTCCGGGCCGTTTTTGTTTGTGCGGCGATCAGGCCAACGCCGCAAAGGCAATCACGCCGATCAGCGCCGCTATCCCCACGAATGCCCACCATCGCAGCCCGTGATCAGGAGCCGCATCCATCTCCGCAACGCGCTCGATCGTGTAGGCAACCTCAGCCTCGGAAGCGTCTCGGTCGGCTTGCTCTTGCAGAAGGGTGCGGATGGGGTCAGACATTGGGCGGCCCGAGGATGGTGAGGTAGGTCATGGGGGATACTTAAGAGCTCGGTTTAGTTTTGGAAGGCTCGCACCATTGCAGCGCAAGCCGAATCCCAGTCTGGACATCCTGCACGCGCTGCATCGGTATTTCGATCAACCCATTCTGTTCCTGTTCGATTATCCAGCCGCCAAGAATCACACGCTCAAGCTCGGGGATGTGCGAGTCCCCAGCACGGACGGGATGCGCGTGCGGACGCGTGTGGCGACACTGCGGATGATGGCACTTAACAAATTCGACCATAGCGACGCACCCCCTCAATCCATCAGCCCGTCATCGGCGCGCTGAAACTTCTCAATTACGCGGAGCAGCACGGCAAGCTTATCCACATATTCGCGGATCCTTGATCTCATCGGCGCGCGGCGGACGGCTCGCGAACAATTGCAGGGCAGCGGCGACCTCCTGCCTAATTTGGCAGAAGCGGTAATAGTCGCCATAGGTAGCGTCTATCTCCGCTTTGGTCGGGCTTGAGAGGGTGGGTTTCGTCGCCATCGCTCCTATTCCTGGCAGGGGGGTCCTCTCCGAAATTTGGACGTATCGGCGCGCGCGGCTGCATAGGAGGCGTCCAGCGCTTCCGTTGCACTCGCGCGTGGGCCGGTCGGGTCATCCATCAGCGGGGTTTTGCTCTGTCGAAGTACCAACACTGGAACCTCGCCCCGTGGCCCTCGCGCCGCTCGGCGCACAGCCGCCCGCATGGCGGAGGTAAGATCGGGCTCGCGCTCTATTGTCACCCCTTCTGCCATCAGGGTACCGTTGATGTAGCGATCAAACTCAAATATCGGCATCGGTCACTCCCTCAGGTGCCACTCCCAAATCCGGATCCCTAAAATGCGCCACTGAAAACGATCAGCAGCACAACGCAAGTCACGAAGCCGATCACGGCATGGGTCATCTCAATTGTTGGCGCCCGATTCCTATCTGGAAAACACCAAGCCGTGTACATGGCCTCGAATACGTCTTCTGCGAGTTGCTCCCGGGTCCTACCCTTCGCATCTTTCAAGATAGCGGCACCGGTCTTCGCCATGGCAGGGGTAACACCGAACTGCATTAACGCCGCGACCCTTTTTCGTGTTGTGGCCGGCATGGTTAATCCCGGCCTGCTGATTTATAGATGGTATCACCTATTCCGGCTTTGTGCAAATAGCTGATGTCATCTAAGTTATGACGTGGGTCGCAAGCGAATCAACGACGAAGCTATGGTGGCAAGGTTCCCCAAGGGCACCGCCGCTCGTATTAAAGCGCTCCTCGCGGACAAAGAGAAGCGCTCTGACTTTGTTCGCGAAGCCGTCGAGCGGGAGATCAAGCGCCGCGAGCGCGACTGGTCCTGAAAGAAAACCCGGTTAGCGTGCTAAGTAAAGTATATAATAGGGAAAGAAAAAGGGGCGCCCGGACGTGGCACCCCCTTTCCCCCTAGAGACGATATTTTCGGTCAGATCGCTTTCCCGATGAACCCTTTCCTTTCTGTTGAGGTGCCGGCGCCCTGCCCCGCCGGCTTGGGCAACAGCTCAGGCCGATGCGCGGAACGAAATGCGTTCCTGTCCTAGGAATAGCGATGTGCGGTGCCCCGCAACTCGCGATTCCTTGGGTCCACCGGCAACGGTGGACCCTCGGATTGCTCCAGCCGAAGCAACATTCAGAATCCCCGCCAGATCGCCGATCAGGTCAACGCTGGGCCCTTCCGGCGCCATAGTGATGACGATGCGGTCTATCAGACTTCGAAGTGTCTCACGGGCCTTCGCGGCCGCGGTTTGCTCGCCTGACAGCGATGCCGCGAGTTCGCTGACCTTCCGCCGGTACACCTCCGCCATGTTGGGGTGCAGGTAAGGCCCTGGTGCTTCTTCCTGTCCGGATTGGGCCAGCAGCACCGCGCGGCGCTCTTCGAGTTCGACCATGCGCTCTCTCACTCGATCGGCCGGGACGCCTTGCGCAAGCGCATCAACGAAGCGGTCCAGTTCCCTCGTAACCTTGGCAAGGTCTGCCTCGCGGCCGCGAATGCTCACCGCCTGCTCGCGTCGGCGCTCGTTCATGACGCGGGTGAACGTCTCGCAGAACGCGGCAAAAGCCTCCGGACGGACGAGGTTGCACTCAAGTGCGGTAAGTATCCTGCGCTCCAGCTCTTTCTTGTTGATGCGGGCGGGGTCGGGGCATGTGCCGCGATCGTGGGCTGTCGAGCATCCGAACTGCGTCTGATTGATCGCCGACATGCCGCCGCCACAACTGGCGCATTTGATCAGCCCGGATAGAAAATGCTTCGGCCGGCGCCGGCCGGAAAGCGGCTTGTGCTCATAGGCGCCTTGGCGCTCCTTCACGCGCTGCCAGATATCGTCGTCAACGATGCGCAGGTGCGGCGCCGGCACCCTCACCCAAGCATCGCGCGGGTTCGCTCGCGCCTGGCGCTTGCGGGAATCGGGATCCTTCACGAAGCGCTGCCGGTTCCAAACCATGGTGCCGATGTAGATCTCGTTATTGATCACGCCGAGCCCGCGATGCCGGTTGCCTACCACGGTCGATGGGCCCCATAGCCGACCGCCAGGCCCGGGCACCGCGGCCGCATTCAAGCGCTTGGCGATCTGCCGTGGCGATAGGCCCTGATCGTATTCGATGAAAATGCGGCGCACGATGGTAGCCTCGCCCTCGTCGATCGACCGCTCTCCGACGGCTGTGACGCGATAGCCATAAGAGAGACCAGCGACAGCTTTGCCAGATTCGAGCTTGCCGCGCATACCGCGACGGGTCTTATCAGCGAGATCCTTCAGGAAGATGGCATTCATCGTGCCCTTGAGCCCGACGTGCAGCGCGCCAATCTCCCCTTCCGACAATGTCACCAGCGCAACGCCAGCGAAGGAGAGGCGCTTGTAGATGCCGGCGACGTCTTCCTGATCGCGCGAAATCCGGTCGAGCGCTTCTGCGATAATGATGTCGATTGAGCCATCGCGTGCCGCCGCAAGCGCGCCTTGCAGTCCCGGCCGGAGAATGGTGGCGCCCGATACGGCGGCATCGGAATAGACATGGACCACGGTCCAGCGCTGCTTCGCTGCATGCTCACGGCAAAGGCGTATCTGATCGTCGATCGACGCCGCCGTCTGAAGGCTCGAGGAATAGCGGGCGTAGATGGCGGCGCGCATCACGTAGGAGCGTCGACACATTCGGTGATTTTGCGCGCAATCTCATCATACTGTAATTGGAAGTCCTCTCGCATGATCTGGCGCACCTTCGCCGCGGCGGCGGCGGACATGGACGGGCCGATTTCGCAGGCGTCAGCATAACCAGCGCTTTGGCTATCCGATGCGTCCTGGCCGGCCAGTCGCGCAAGCATGTCCCTCAGTCTCCGGCGCGCTGCAACCAAGTTTGCAATTTCTTCGACTTTATCATCGTTCATTGCGCTTCTCGCTCTCTAGCGATTATCTCTTCTGCCGCCATTTCCCCCAACAGCCCGGCCAGAATGATGATTGGATGATCCGGCGGCAAGGGTGATTCCCGTCTTTCCAACAGGCGAACGGGTTCTGACTGTCCTCGTTTTGGGCGAACGTGAGCGGTCACCGCCTGCCCCCATACCCCATCGCACCAAGGGCGACGGCAACTAGGTTCCAGACGTGAACCGCTTCAGCCGGCCACTCCTTGACCGTCGCATTTCGCTGGGCCTGGCCCCGATTAAGCGCCGCGGTCGATCGCCCGCGCAGCGTGCGGACGAGATAGTTGCGCTTCTGTGTGGTGCCGGTTTCATCGTTGGCAAGCTCCATGCGGGCGAGCTCGGTCTTTTGACCGGTGCGGGCACTCCATAGCTCGACGCGAACGACGATCATCGCGTCGATCCTTTGTTTCGCCACACGAAGGGAAGCGGCTCGGGCAGCACCCACAGGTGCCGTATGTTTGAGACGTTCACGACATCGCGGTCGCGAGGAAAGACCTCAACAGCCTCCTTATCGCCGCGGCCGCATTCCATCTTCAGGCGCTGCAACTCGTCCCATGTGATGCCGTCGGCCCATTGGTTGCCGTCGTGGCATGTCCGAATGACTGAGAGCCGTACAACGCCGGCTTTTTCATTGAAGACCTGAACGAGAAAATCGCGCGAGCGCCACACCTCATCTGGCTGATGATCACGCGGGATGATTGATCTGCGATCCAGCGCCTCTTCGGGCACCCGCACCAGGTTGGCGGGCCACCTCTTATTTTCAGCCTCCAGTGCACGCCGCTCCTCGCGTGTCGGGCTGACCCTGAGTGCAAACAGATGCTTCATGCCGCCTCCCGCTGCCGCAGGAAGGTGTCGATGTTAATCTTGTGGACGGTAAAGGTGAGGGCGACGACTTCCGGATTTGCGTTCCAGACCTCATCGCCATGAAGCCAACAGAATAGGCTTTCGAATGACCGGGTCGGGTCTGACGCATGGTAATGGGGACCACCATCGTCCGGCTCGCTCGAATACCCTTCAGACATGGCGCTCCAGCCAATGCCTTCGGCGATCGCGTCTGTCTCATTGATCTCCTGAAGATGCTGCAAGCGAACGGCTGCGATCTCCAGCGTGAGGCGCGAAGCCCAGCGCGGCATGTGAAGAGGCGAGGCCCAGTGGATTGCTTTGCCAAGCCGAGTGAAGTTACTGGCGACGGTAGGAAACTTAGCGTCGACCTCGTCCGCCGGACCGCTGAGCGAAAAATAAGGATGTCCGTCATGAACTCGCCACACCTGCAGCGGCTCGCCATCGGCACGATAGATCACGCGATAGTTGATAGGTGGTGGGCCTGGAATGCCGGCCCGGCCCTCCTGGGAATACCGCCCCTCCTGCACAGCGAGCGGGTGTTCCTGGGCAAACGTCTCCTTCACCCAAAACAGCTCACCCGGCTTCACCTTCTGCCAGAGTGACGGCTTTGCCTCACGGACGGCGACGACACCGCCTTCATCCTTTGGGCCATCGCGCCAGGCGAGCCGGCGCGTCTGAGTCTTGCGGCCCTCAAGAAGCGCCCTGATCATCGGCGCCGAGAAAAGGATCGGTCGGTCTTTCACAATCCCGCCTCCGCTCGCCCAACGCCGCTCATGGTTTTGCTTTCTTCCGCGGTGATGGGCGCTTTGGCTTTTCAGGCTTAGGTGCTTTCTCGCGCACCTTCGGAGCGCCGATGCACACGTGCCGCCATTCGGCGACTCCGCAGGTACGGCACAGCGGTGGGCTCATTGGCATGCTGCCACCTCCGGGAATTGGTTCCATTCCTTGCCGTCGAGAAGGCGGCCGGCGGATTGCTTGCCGACGCGAATCATCGTGTGTCCGGAGCTGTGGTGCTCGAATTTGCCTTCGCGGCCGGTTATGGCGGCAAGGATTGCGGCGTCATCGAAATTGAGCGGGCGCGCCGGATTCCAAGGTGTGGGATAACTCTTGTAGAGCACCGTGCCCGGGCTCATTTGGTCGAGCCAATGATCGGCGTCAATCCACGAACCCCACTGTTTCCAGAAGAACGGAACCGAGGCGGTGGCGCACTGGTCGCGAAGTAGCCTTGCCCAATCGGGATGTCCCGGCCTCGCCTTCGATCCGCTCTCGAAGCCGCAGATCACCTGAGCGCGCCGCCCGAGCTGTAGAAAGTCATCCGGTAGAACGATGTGGCCGAGCATCGGCTCGATAGACACGAAGACCGTCCAACCGACTTCGGCGAGCTTGCGCATGTGCGTCCAGCGTTCGTCGAATTCCTTCTGGCGCTCCGCTGAGAAGCCGAGCCATAACCGATCGTTCGGAAGCCCGCCGCAATCGTCGATCTCGCGCCGGCACCAATGCGCCGGCGCGTGCAAATCCATGACGCCGGAGATCAGTTCGCCGCGTTCTGGATAGAGAAAATAGTCGGCCATGATATCGGCGCGCTTGGTCAGAAGCTGGCCGGTGTGTTGGGACAGGAGAATGGTTCCGACGACGCGGTCGATCGTGGTGAAACCGCGGTCCCTGTGAAACAGATCCGACATATCGCCGACGAAGATCAGGGATTGCTTGCCGTGGCCAAGCACCGGTTGCTTGGCGCCACGCCAGGTCAACGGCCAGCGCCAGCCGGCGTGATCGTCGGGAAGAATGGTGAGGGTGCCGTTGAACACGGGCCCCGCCTTCGACGGCGACGTTGTGCCCTTGTACACGGGATGATCACGAAGGCGGCCGGATGCTGCGATCCCCTGCGCATAGCAATTGATGCAGCCTGGCGAATGGATTTCGCACCCGCCTATCGGATTCCAGGTTGCGTCTGTCCACTCGATGCCGGTCTGAGCGCCCATCAGTTGGTGCCCTTCGCGCCAGGTTCCCGGTCATCGAATTCCTGATCGGCGCCCCATGCGACTTCGCGGCGAGTGTTGACCAGGAAGCCGTTGGCCAACTCGCGACTGACGTCGACCGCTTGGCTTGCCTGCATCAGTTCGTCGTGGGAGATGCTCATTGTGCAATCTCCGGTTCGGCGCGTTGCTCCGGTTGCACGCCCTCATAAGGCAGAACCCATCCACCGCCACCGGCGAACTTTTCGCGTTCGTCATCAGGAATGACGGTGTAAACGCCGCGCTCTGCTAAAATTCCCGATACGACGCCGCTCTTGGTGCCTCGCCAGAAGCCAGTGAAGGTGCAACGATCACCCGTCGCCAGCGCGGGCGTGATGCCATTGGCGATCACCCATGCACGGACGGCCTCTTCATGCGCTTTGCGCATCGCACAAGAGCCATCCAGCAACTCAACAAGCACCGCATCGGGCTCGTAGTGGAGACGTTCCAATTCCTTTGCGAAACTGTAGCCATCGTTCGGCCACGACCTAATTCTCATCAGGTCAGCGACGATGCCTTCGAGATCATCTTTGCCATCCAGCCATTCGTGGATATGTGGGGCGAGGATTTCGGCGGCGCGGCGGCACACGCTTTCATCTAACTCCTTCGGGCGCGGACTCATCCCCACCGCCTTTCGACCTTGCGACCTGTCGCGGTCATCTTCACTTTGAAGTTGGAATCACGCGAGCCTGGGAACGGTCGGCCCTTACGCTTTCGTATGCCGACGTTCTTGTCCTGTTGCCGCAGCGTCTTTGCCGCCGTCGGTGTGTCGTGGTGATCGGTCTTATAGCGATGGCATTTTGGGCAGACTGCGCCGCAATTCTCCAGGCTGTTATCGTGCGAGTTGGCCTCAAGGACGACATGGTCAAATTCAACGCCATAGGCGAGTGAGGCGTTACACCGCTGACCCAGGGGTAGCCCGTAGAGGGCGCCCTGCGCCTCGCACCTACCCTCCGCTCTCTTTAAGGTGGCGCGCTTTGTCTGCTTGGTGAATTCGGCGCGGGCCATCAGATATAGCCTTTCGCCGAACCCCAGAGCGACACGGCCAGCAGCACAAGCAGCGCCACACCCAGCCAATATTGTTCCGGTGTTGGCCGCGGCGGTTCGCCCATGTCCATCACGGCAATATCGAGATCGCCAGCCGGCTCTTCGAAATCGGAATAGCGTGAGACCTTCATGGAAGCCCCCCTTCAATGGCGATCGAGACAATCGCGGCGGCGCCAAGCGTCAGCATCAGGCCGAAGAAGCAGAGGCCATCGAGCGCGATCAGCCAGGCGGAGCGCTCACGCTCAGGCGGCGGGGTGTAGGGCGTCATGCTGCCACCGCCTGCGGGCGCCAGTTCCACACCGGTGCTTCGCCGGTGAGTTCGGGAAGGAATTTCCCATCGACCTTGTCCGGGCGCACCCACTTCACCATGAAGTCGAAGACGCCGCGGCGTTCGACGCGCCACACGCAACCTTCTGGTTCGTCGAGCAGACCGTGATTGCCGGCGCCGTGCAGCGCCATCGCAGTCTCGACCGGCATCGGTGAGCCGAAATGCATGACCTTCGGCATTGGCACGGCGAAGCGCGCGCAGAGTTGCGTAAGGGTCGCGAATGGAGCCCGCTGTTCCGCCTCCATGAGATCGAATGCGACGAAGGGCCCCTGCGGCAGCGCGTAACGGGTGCCGTGCGCCTGGGCCATCCACTCCCCAACGAGGCGCTGGCCTGGTTGCAGAACATCCAGCCAGAACGGTCTATGCTCCAGGACCCATGCGGCGAAGAGCTTGTGCTGTTCGTACTTCGACGTTTGCGCAAGGTAACCAGCGCGACCGATCGCATGGATTTCATCGCCGATGCGGGCGATGCCAACATTCGAGCCGTCAACCTTTTCGGTGACGATGATCACGTCATGGCGATCGCGCGCCCTTTCGGTTGCAATGCGTTGCTGGCCTTCGTGGCAGGCGTGATCGGCAGGCCCCATGCGACTGCACGGCAGGTGTGGGATGGAGCCATAGTTCTTGCGGCCGAGCGGTTTCACGATGCACCGACCTTGCCGGCGGCGGTCACAGCGCGACCTTCTTGAACGTTCCGTCCGCCATCCTGGGCGACTGAAATGCGCCGGGGATAGGACGGGCCCCCATTCGCCCGTCGCGCTGGTGCGGTGGGCTTGTTTCAGTGTCGGTTCGACTGGAGACGCGCTCAGGGCGACGTAAACGGATCATCAGCAAGACGAAGATCAGGCTGATCGCCGCGCCGAAGACCGATATCCCGGCCCAAAGCTGAGGGCTTAGAAAGCCATCTGAGGGTGATGATGCCATGTGCCCCGCCCCGCGATTCGTCAGCGGGCACGCTGATGGGTTTCACCCCACTTGTCAATGGGCTGAAACCCACTTTGGTAAAGGGAATGTTGTGCGCACAATCACGAGCGCGGGCTGCGGGGGGGGGCGTCATGCTTGACGCACTTATTTTCAGAATTCGTGGCGGGCACTCTTCACCAAGGATATCGCCACCGGCGCCGCCTCCGGGCTTTACGCCCTTTGTCTCTGACCACCCGGATGAAGAGTTCGACGGCGACGATATCTTAAGTGAGGCCGATGTCTTCGGGCAGAGCTTCGGGCTTGTGTATCGGGACGCCAAAGGAAATGAAACGCATCGTCGAGTTACAGTCCGCGCGCTGCGCCGGTCCTTTCATGGTCATGTGTTCATGCGTGCTTTCTGTTGGGAACGTGCCGCGCCGCGAAGCTTTCGATTGGATCGCATGCAGGCCCTTTATCGCATCACAACCGGCGAGGTGATTGAGAATCCAACGCGGTTTTTCGCTGGATGTATATCGTCGATGACCGAGCAAGATGCTGTGGTTGCTCTGCTTCGCGAACTTGCGCCTGGGCTGCGGACGCTCTTGTACATAGCGCAGTGCGACGGCGAACACATTCTTGAAGAGCGCGGCGCGATCCGCTGGTATGCCGAGCAGCGCGCCGGTGATCGGCCTTTTGAGTGGACCATCGTTGCAGAGTTTCTGGACCGGCAACGCCCCGATTCGTTCCTTGTTTCACAGGGGCTCAAAGCGATTGCTCGTGATGCCGAGCATGCGCGCTGCCTGATGAGGGCTGCAGCTCAGCTCATAGACGCGGATGGCGAAATCACTGCCGAAGAAACTGCTGCTTGTATGGAATTGCAAGGTATACTCCGCGTGGAGGAATAACCAGGCCATGGCCATGCAAAAATGCGTTGAATGTGGGCATGAAATTTCAGCGCAGGCGAAGGCTTGCGTGAATTGCGGTCATCCCCTGAAGAGATCCAGCGGCGCCCGCATCTTGATGCTGATAGTTGGGATACCCGTGGCCGGGTTCGCAGCCCTCGTGATTTTTGGGGCAATTATCGGGCCTTCGGAGGTAAGCCTTCGCGAAAGAATTGATCGTTCTTGCCAGGAGCAGTTTGGTGATCGTGGCGAGGCCGCGGTGACGGAATGCCGACTGCGGTTAAGCGTAGAAGCTCTTGGACAAGCAGAGCGTGAGCGCCTTGAGCGCGCCAGGAATGGCGGGCGTTAGTGTCGCCGGATCGAGAGGAACATTCTCCCAATGACGATCAGGCGGTCCAGCTTCTTTATGGTCTGCGGCTGATATTTGGGATTGTCTGACGCTAGGGTCACGGCACGCGTTTCAATGTGCTGGGACGCGCGCTTAATGACGGCATCGCCCTCGACGTTCAAAGCGTAAATGCCTGGATTTGTCAGGTGGGTTCGCCGCCGATCGACCAAGATCCAGTCGCGGTGGTAGAGGGTCGGCTCCATACTGTCTCCGTCGACCTGGAATACACCAATCTCGGTAAGCGGCGCATTGGTCATCGACCGCAAGAGCGACAAGCTCATGATGAAGTGGTCGATTGGCGCCTCTTCATAATTCTGCGCGCCGGCGCCTGCGGCGAATCGGATATCGTAAACCGGCAACCGTGCGAATTCAGCACCCTCTACGTCGACGATCGATTGATCACGGCCCCGCGTGCCAGCATCTAGAAACCAGGCGCCAATGTCGACGCCGAGCCCGTCGGACAACTTCTGAGCGGAGGCGGCCGTCGGGGTTTGGCCCTTTTCCAAAATGTCTCTCAGATAGGTTTCGTTGAGCTTGGACTTTTTGCTCAGGGCTTTTCGATTGCCGCCCTGCTCCTCTACGAGCTCGGCCAATCGCTGCCGCCAGTCATTTCGGATTCGCATACAAAATGATGGAAAACGGACCGCGCCAGCGCCACTGGGTTCTGGCCCATTGACAAGTGGGGTGAAACCCATCAGCGTGCCCGGGCTATGGCTTCTGATTCGTTGCTCGACGAAATCGACGCGTTCCTATCGCGCCCCGGGGTCTCTCTCACGGAGACCGCTTTCGGATTGCGCGCGGTGAACGACGGCAAGTTTATCGGCGAGATCCGCAAAGGAAGGCGCGTGTGGCCGGAGACTGCAGCGCGAGTCCGTAAATTCATCGCTGGATACCAAGCCGCCACAATTAAGCCCCCCAAACCTCGGAGGGCGGCATGAACCTCCAGGCGGTCTTGGGCCCGTTCCTCACACTCTTTGCCGGCGCGCATGGACTTCACCGTCAGATGCGCGCCGCAACTGCCAGACGGGGGGACCGTCTGGCTCTTTTCTTCCCATTCGTCATGCGCATACACGCTTCGGCGGAAACGGCGCGTCCCGGGTCCGTGCGGCGCCCATCGGTACGCGGGGAACGCGCACCGGAGCGCCGCGCGGCTTTCATTCAGCAGGGTGGAGCAGCGGTAGCTCGCCAGCCTCATAAGCTGGAGGTCGCCCGTTCGAATCGGGCCTCTGCTTCCAAGTTTCGACCCCAGGCTGGCATCGTTCAACGCGCTGGTGCACGCGCGGAGATGCAGGGGGGGTACGCTAGCAAGTGCAGCCGTGAGCGAAGCGTAGCAGCACCGGGCGGTCAGAAAAGGGGCGCCCTGCCTTTCACCGGTGTAACGGGAAGAGAGATCGCGGACCTGGTTCCTGCCCGCGGCAGGCTGGCAATGCGTGATCGCAGTCGGGTGAAAACCCCGGCACCAATTTTTGCGGGAGCGTGCGCATGACGATGCACGCGCACGCCGTTCAAAGAAAAGGCCCCGTTCGCGCGGGGCCCCAATTATCGGCATCAAAACCATTCGATCAAACTGAAGCGTTGCAGTTGGCTCCGGATTTATGGAGCGAACCGATGAAATTTTCCTATCCCTTGAAGGATACATTTGTATCCCGCGCACCGGTGACAAATGCAGAGATTGCCGACGAATTCTGCGATCAGATCGCCGATCTCACGGCGAAGGAAGCTGCCAACATCGCGGGCCGCAGCGTTCCTGCCGCGAAAAAGTGGAAGGCGAAAGTCCAGGCGCCTGATTCCGCCAGCCTGATCACATCAGCCCGGCGCCGGCCGCGCGTCCGCGCCTGGCTGATGTGGAAGATCGGCAGCGATGATGCGCGCATTCAAAGCCCACAGGTTCTCGCGGAGCTTCACACCCTGTTGCTGGCCGTCGGTGTCGGTGAGGGCCGCGAAGCCGTCGAGGCCCGCAAGTTGTACCGCGAAATCTTCCGGCCCCCGGCCGGCACCGAAGCATCGGCCCATCCTGGGCCAGTGCAGTCATCCGATGGCTCGCTGCCCGCGGATGGCTTTGAGCGCCCCTCCGCTGTGGCGAACACCGGGGGCCCGATTACCCCCGGTGTTCTTTTCGAGGCGCGAGAACAATGACCAAGCGCAAGTCGGCCGAATGGGTACGCACTCATGCCGATCTTGCGAAGACCGTGAACGCCGACCTTTCAAAACTGGGACTGACGCCTGTGCCTGCCGCAACGAAACAGAAAACCGCATCGACCAAGCGCCGCGCCTTCAGGCAGCGGAAGTCTTATCGCGCGAATTTCGTTCCGGCCGGCTATGTGCCGATCGAAGCGACGCGCCTGCACCAGTCGGACCGGCGCGTTCACGCGGCACAATCCGACGCCGGCGCCGGCTTAATCGAAACGCCGTGGCACCTGAGAGATTGAACACCCGAATTTGCCACTGGGGGGCAAATTGGCAGAGCGACATTCTTTAGATCGTATCAGGGTCGAGCGCCGATCGATTCCGGCCAGAGGTTCGATCACCATCGA
>MGYJ01000092.1 GCA_001801685.1 Gammaproteobacteria bacterium RIFCSPHIGHO2_12_FULL_63_22
CATATTTCGATGCCCTGATCGGCACGCTGGCCGCGCTGCATCGCGTCGACGTGGCTGCGGTCGGCCTGGCCGACTACGGCAAGCCCGGGAATTATTTCGCGCGGCAGATTTCGCGCTGGTCCGAACAATATCGCGCCAGCCAGACCCGCAAGATTCCGGCAATGGACGCGCTGATCGACAAGCTCGATGCGCGCTGCCCTGCCGACGATGGCGTCGTTGCCCTGACCCACGGCGACTATCGCATCGACAACCTGATGTTCCATCCGACCGAACCGCGCGTGATCGCGGTGGTCGATTGGGAGTTGTCCACGCTGGGCCATCCGCTGGCCGACCTCGGTTATTTTTGCATGGCGCTGCGGCTGCCGCGCAATCCCGCACTGCCCGGATTGGCCGGACTCGATCGCGCCGAACTCGGTATTCCCGACGAAGCTTCGATGTTGGCGCGCTACAGCGAACTCAGCGGCCGTCCGATTCCCGAGGACTGGCCGTTCGTCGTTGCTTTCAGTTTCTTCCGCCTCGCAGCGATTGCCCAGGGCGTGGCCAAGCGTGCGCAGCAAGGCAATGCCTCGAGTGAAAAAGCCGTGCAGGCCGGGCAGATGACCGAACTGCTCGCCCAGACCGGTCTGCAGACGTTGCGCTAGGGCCGCACCTTGCGGGCTTCTGCTCGGGCCGGTGCCGTCTTGCGCGCCGGATTCACGCCCCGCCTTGCCTTGGCCGCCGCCGCGTCATCGTTGACGATGACCGCCTGCACTCCATAGTCTTCGGGCTGCGCACCGAATACGTTGGCGAGCCTGACCCAGAACCACTCGTCGGCTTCCGCAACCGTGTCACCGATGATGGACACCTCGAAAACCTGCCGCGTACGACCCGGGTCGATGGCATGCCTGTTCAAACTACGCGTCACGAAGTCACTGTCTGCGATCGCCGTGCCACTGCCGGTCGCAATGTCGAAGGTCACCTGTCTCGAAGTCGGCCTGGAAAGCTCAATCACGAACCTCGCCGTGCTGATTCCGGCATTGCCTTCGACTATATCCACGTTGCTGAGCTTCAGCCGCGGGTAGTCGTCATCCCCGACCTTGGCCGAACCTCGATCCCCCGCCAACAACGCGCCCTGCACATCGCTGATGTACAACGCGAAGAACTCGGTCAGTTCGGCCTGGGTGTCATTGATGAGAGGAACTTCGACGAGCAACTCCTTCGACCCGGCCGGTATCCGCGCCTCCACATTGTCAATTGCGACAAAATCCTCCCCGCCAATCGCAGTTCCTGAATCCGTCGACAATTTGAAGGTCACGTCCCGGGTCGCCGGCTCGGTCAATCTCACCGCGAAAAAAATTCGCTCCGAGTCCTCGATCGAAGCGGTATCGGAAACCCCGATTGCGGGCACCTTGGGCGCGAAAGTCCCGGTGATGTTCGCCTCATAGGTATCCAGGTAGGCATGCACCAGCGCGTAATACATGCCAGGTTCCGGATTCTCAAAAGTGCAAAGTTCGGTCGAGTCCACGTTGGCGGAGATGCAGTCGGCAAGGGAAAGCGTGGGCAAAGAGCCGCGCTTGACGTACAGGTCGACGTCCCCGGATGAATATCCGGATCGGAGCTTGAAATTCAGCGTCGTCGTACCGGGTGGTACGTACAGCGAGTAGAGCGCGTACTGCCCGCCGACCAGCATCTTCAGGCCGATGTAAGTCTTGACCCCAGCCGTCGCAGGTACTTCATTCTCCAGTGCCACGGGATCATCATTGATGATCCTGCCCTCTGCCGAGGCATCGGCCACCGCGATACCCGAGACGTTGCTGACTGAAATCGTGAAGACCTCGTCTTCTTCCGGTATCGAATCTCCCATGATGGAGATCGTGAATTGTTTGCTTGTTTCGCCCGCGGCAATCGACATTCCCGGCTTGTAGATGCCATTGAAATCTTCGAACCCCGCGCTTCCGTTGGACGTGGCGACGTCGAAGTCGACGGCTGACGGCATGGGCTTGGACAGCCGCACCGTAAAGGTCAGCACTGCCGGCGAGTTCACGGAGCCTTCCCCAACCACAGCGTCATCAATACTCAACGCGCCGCCCATCGCGGCGCCCAGCGCAGCAGCCGCATTCACGATTCCCGTGCCACAACCCGGGCTGCAGGCTTCGGGAAACGGCCTCGCCGTGGCCTTGAGCATCGCCTCGACGGCCCCCGGCGTATTCACCTGCTTGCTTTGCATCAGCGCGACCGTTCCGGCCACGTGCGGCGCGGATAGCGAGGACCCGAGCGTGTAGACATAACCCTCAGCGCCACGCACGGTGGTGCCAAAATTCGAGGTGGTCACTACATATCCGCCGGGTCCACCGCCGGGCGCCGACAAGTCCACCGAGGGTCCGTGGTTGGAATACGGAGCCCGTGCACCGGATCGCAACGTGGCGCCCACCGTCACTACATTCGCGCAGTTCGCAGGCTGGAAAGTGGATGCGTCCGCGTTTCCGTTGCCTGCAGCCACCACGACCACGATGCCTGCTGCAACAGCTTCATTGATGGCAGCCTGCATGCTTGGGCCGCATGAGGCCGGCGAACTGAGGCTCAGGTTGATCACTTCCACGGGCGTTGCGTTGTTCGGCACGCCCGGCACGCTGCCGCCCGCCGCCCAGCGGATGGCGTCGACCGTGTCCGACGTATTTCCTCCGCATTTTCCCAGCACGCGGAGTGGCAGGATGCGGGTTCGGTAGGCGACACCGGCAATGCCCTTTGCGTTGTTGGTCATCGCGCCGATGATCCCAGCCACTTGCGTGCCATGCCAGGACGAGTCGGTGGCGGGCTCGCCCGCACCGCAGTCTCCGGCCGCTGCCCAGTCACCCGCGTCTATCGGATCGGCATCGCGACCATTGCCATCATTGGCAGTGGCCACGTCCGAGATGAAGTCGTAACCCGGCGACTCGGTTATTTCGGAATGTATGGTTCGACCGGTATCTATTACTGCGACGAACACACCAAAGCCATCCGCCTTGTCCCACGCGAGCGGTGCGTTGATGCCGCCTGCCGTTTCATACAGATGCCACTGATAGCCGCTGTAATACGTGTCGTTGGGAACGAGCGCGGGCCTCATGCGCCGATCGATCTCGACGTACTCGACACTGGCGTTGCGTCGCAATCGATTCATGAAAGCCTGCGCGGCCGGATGGCGCAGCTTGCGATCGAGCTTGACCACGTCCGCGCCGATGCCCATCCGGAACATCGGCTTGGCAATCAGTCGCTGTGGGGCCGCGCTGGCGTCAAGCAGGCGTTGCCTGGCATTTGCCTCCCGGAATTCCGGGCTGCCGACCTTGAACTTGATGATGAAGCGGTCGAATTCGCCAGCGTTGCGCACTTCTCCCGCGGCGGCCAGGCCGGGGAAAATACTCGACAGTGCCAAGGCAAGGGCCAGCAGGGCTACGAAAGGGGATGCGCGTAACAATCGGCTCTCCAACCGGGTGCTGGCCCGCGCAGCCTAGCATGGCCGGCCCGCGCCTCTGTATCGCCTTTACGGGTTGCTCGCCCAGGCCTGTATTTGCGCCGCCATTGCGTGCACTCCATCACTCAACGCCGCAGGCCCGGGCTGAAGGATGATCGGTGACTTGATCTCGAACAGCTGATGATCGCGCACGGCTGGAATGCCCTGCCAGCCCGGCCTTGCGGCCACGCGGTCGGGGCGGAACTTCTTGCCGCACCACGATCCGAAGATGATCTGCGGCGCGCGCGCGATTACTTCGTCGCCGTTGGGCAGGATGCGATCGCGGGCCAGCGATTTCTCCGCGCGCTCGGGAAAGATGTCGTCTCCGCCGGCAATGCGCACCAGTTCGGCCACCCACTGGATGCCGCTGATCATCGGCTCGTCCCATTCCTCGAAATAGACGCGCGGGCGAACCTTCAATAGCGAGGCCTGCTTCGCCACGGAGTCCAAGCCCTGTTGCAGGCCGGCGACATACTCCGCAGCCCGGTCGGCGGCGCCGACCATTGCGCCCAGGCGGCGAATGTAGTCGAGGATGCCGGCCACGCTGCGGTGGTTGCTGATCCACACTTCCACGCCGGCACGAATCAGCTCCGCGGCGATGTCGGCCTGGATATCGGAAAAGCCAATGACGAAGTCCGGTTTCAGCTCGAGGATCTGGCTGATCTTCGCGCTGGTGAAGGCGCTGACTTTCGGCTTCTCGCGGCGCGCCTTCGCCGGGCGCACGGTAAAGCCCGAGATGCCGACGATGCGATCGGATTCGCCGAGCGCGTACAGGACTTCGGTCGGCTCTTCGGTCAGGCAGACGATTCGCCGCGGTCCCGTCACGGATAGAGCATCCGCTGGTTCCATTCGCCGTTCACGCGCTCGTAGCGCTGGCGCTCGTGCAGGCGATAGCGCGCGCCGTACCAGAACTCCACCATCTCGGGCACGATCCGGAATCCCGACCAGTGCGGCGGACGCGGCACGGGCTGGTCTTCGAAGCGCTTTTCCATTTCATCGATGCGCCGCTCGAACTCCTCGCGCGACGGCAAGGTCTGCGATTGCAGCGACGCCCACGCGCCAATCTGGCTGGGCCGCGGCCGCGAGGCGAAGTAGGCATCGGCTTCCGCCGCCGTTACCGGCTCGACACTGCCTTCGATCTTCACCTGCACGCCTTCGCGGATCATCTTCCAGTGGAACAAGAGGGCGGCCTGCGGATTGGCCGCGAGTTGCCGGCCCTTGCTGCTGTCGAAATTGGTGAAGAACACGAAGCCGCGCTCGTCCAGCCCCTTCAGCAGCACAGTGCGCGCCGACGGCCGACCGCCCTTGCCCACCGTCGCCACCGTCATCGCAGTGGGTTCGGGGTCGGTCGATGCCTGGGCCTCGGCCAGCAGGGTATTGAAGGTGTCCAGGATTTCCGCAGTGAGCCCAGCCATCGACCGCTCCTCGTTTTTAGTATTGTCGCGCGATGGCAAGGCCTTCGCATACACCCACAGCCACCGGCTTTGACGACACCCTCGTCCAGCGCCTGCTGGCCCGGGCGCTGGCGCTGCCCGCGCAGGTCCACGTATTCGGGATCAGCGGCCTGCAAGGCAGCGGCAAGTCCACATTGGCGCGGCAACTGGTGTCGGCGGCCCGGCAACAAGGCATCAAGGCGCTGGCCCTGTCGCTGGATGATTTCTACCTGGGCCGGCGTGAACGCCGCGAGTTGTCGCGCCGCGTGCATCCGCTGCTGGCACGGCGCGGTCCGCCCGGTACCCATGACGTAGCCCTGGCATGCCGGACACTGGATGCACTGCGTGGCATGCAATCCGGCGAGACTGTGCGGGTGCCCCGCTTCGACAAACTGGCCGACACGGGACTACCGCCCTCGCGCTGGACGTCGGTGCGCGAGCCACCCGGCTTGATCGTGTTCGAAGGCTGGTTCCTGGGCGTGCGGCCGCAGCCGACGCAGGCGCTGGTCAAACCGGTGAACCCGATGGAGCGCGAGCAAGACCCCGATGGCATCTGGCGTCGCTGGTGCAATCGCGCGCTCGATGACTACGCGTCGCTATGGCAACGGCTGGATGGGTTGACTTGGCTGAAGGCGCCGGACTTCGAAATCGTGCGCGACTGGCGCTGGCAGCAGGAGTGCACGCTGCAGCGGGCGCAGCCAAGGCGCCAGGCCATGGACCGGGCGCAGGTGGAAGACTTCGTGCTCGCCTTCGAGCGAATCAGCCGGCATGCGCAGGACACGCTTGCCGGCATCGCGGACGAAGTGATCGAACTGGATTCGCGACGACGCCCGCGTTGATCGGGCGCACGAATGCAAGCCGGTTTAATCAGGAAACGATGAAGGTCACGCGCAAGTTGACGCGCCACTCTTTGACAACGCCATCCGGTCCGGTCACGACCTTGATCTCGTTGACCCAGGCGCCCTGGATGTTCTTCACCGTCTCCGAGCACTTCTTCAGGCCCGACTGCACGGCGTCTTCCATGGACTTGGTGGACGACGAATTGATTTCGATGATCTTGGCTACGGACATGGGGATTCTCCTTGGGGGCGGCCGGTGGAAACCGGTAGTCGCCGGACTATAAACCCGGTCGCACAAGCTGGGCTGAATAGCCGCTTCGATAGTCCCGATGCTCGGGTTGCCACCCGCTGGCACGCAATCGCGTGTTGGCAATGCGCCTGCCCGTTATCGGCGCGGTATCGGCGTCCACGGCAGGCAGGCCTTCTTCACGCCGCACCCACGATTGCAGCTCGTGTTCCATCACCGGCAGGTCGTCGTTGCCGAGGTAGAGGGAATGCGGCGACGGCAAATCCAGCAAGTGCGACAGTGCTGCAGCGGCGTCGTCGATGTGGATGCGATTGGTGAAATGCGGGCGCGATGCCAGGCCGTCGCGGGCGCGGCGCAGCATGGCTTCGCGGCCCGGTCCGTACAGACCCGACAATCGAAGCGCGATGCCACCGGGATGCGCCGCGAGCTCGCGCTCGGCCTCCAGCAAGATCCGCCCGTTGAATCGTGGCGGCTCGGTAGCGCTGGTTTCGGTAACCCATTCGCCTGCGTCCTGGCCATATACCGCCGTGGACGAAACAAAGACCAGGCGCGGCGTATCGATGGCGTCGAGCAATCGGCGCAAACCATCCACGAAGAGTTTCCGGTACGCGGCCTCGTCGCGCTGGTCGGGCGCGGCGCAGAAGACCAGCGCATCGGGGCGCTTTGGCAATCGCGACAGCCCCTCGCCGGTGGCGAGGTCCGCACGCACCGGGCGCACGCCGGGATGATGGGCCACGTCGCGACGGCGCACGGCCACCACGTCGGCATCGCGGCCAATCCGCAGCAGCGCCAGGCGCGAGCCCAGGTCGCCCGCGCCGGCAATCACCAGGCAGGTGGAGGCGCTCAATGGCGAGTTGGCGAGAGATCGATCACGTCGAAATGCTAGCATCGGCGGCATGAACCCCGCGCCAAATCTCATCCTGGTCGGCCCGATGGGCGCCGGCAAGACCTCGCTTGGCAAACGCCTGGCGCGCAGGCTGGGCCTGGAATTCGTCGATGCCGATGCGCGCCTGGAAGCGGCTGCCGGCACATCGGTCGCCACCATTTTCGAACTCGAGGGCGAAGCCGGATTCCGGCAACGCGAAGAACGCATGCTCGACGACCTGCTGCACGGCCAATCGCAAGTGATAGCCACGGGCGGCGGCGCCGTGCTGTCGCCTGCCTCACGAGAACGAATGAGCCATCGCGCCTTCGTCGTCTACGTGCGGGTGGGACTCGACCACCAACTCGGCCGACTCGCACGCGACCACACCAGGCCCCTGCTGGCTACCGGCGATCGCTCCGAAAAGTTGCAGGCATTGGCAGCAATCCGCAATCCGCTTTACGAATCCATTGCCGACCTCGTGTTCGACTCCGACGGGCTCGATGTCGTCGCTGCCGCGCGCAAGCTCGGCAACCAGGTGCAGTCGGCCTGGAAACGCGAGCAAGCCGCATGAGCCAGACCATCCCCGTTTCCCTGGGCTCACGCAGCTACGTAGTCGAGGTCGGCGAAGGCCTGCTGTCGAGCACCGACCTGTCCGCCCTCGTACCCGGCCGCCACGCACTGATCGTCACTGATGAAAACGTCGCCCCGCTCTACCTCGCGGGCGTGCAGGCCGCGCTTTCGGGCAAGACCGTGCAGACCGTGGTGCTGCCCGCCGGCGAACAGGAAAAAACCCTCGAGCGCTTCGCGCAGCTGATGCAGGCGCTGGCCGGCCTCGGCGCCAGCCGCGACGTGACGGTGATTGCGCTGGGCGGCGGCGTCATCGGCGACCTCGCCGGTTTCGCGGCAGCGTGCTGGATGCGCGGCGTGCGCTTCGTACAGATGCCGACCACCTTGCTGGCGATGGTGGATTCCTCCGTGGGCGGCAAGACCGCAGTCGATCTGCCGGGCGGAAAAAACCTGGTCGGCGCCTTCCATCAACCGGCGGCCGTCATCGCCGACATCAGCACCCTGTCCACCCTGCCCGAGCGCGAACTGCGCGCGGGCCTGGCCGAAGTATTGAAGTACGGTGCGATTGGCGACCCGGGCTTCTTCGCCTGGCTCGAAGCGCATGCCGATGACCTGCTGGCGCGCGAACCCTTCGCGCTGGAGACAGCGATCGCCATCAGCTGCCGCCACAAGGCCGGCGTGGTCGCCCGCGATGAAACCGAACAAGGCGAGCGCATGTTGCTCAACTTCGGCCACACCTTCGGCCATGCCATCGAAACCGAACAGGCCTACGGCGGCCTGCTGCACGGCGAGGCGGTGGCCCTTGGCATGCTGCTGGCGGCCCGTCTGTCGGCCCAACTCGGCCGCGCGCCGATGGCCGATGCGCAGCGCCTGCAAGCCTTGCTGGAACGTTTCGGCCTGCCCACCACCCTGCCCTTGGGCCTTTCTGCGAAGGCCCTGCTCGAACGCATGCGGCTCGACAAGAAGGCGGTATCGGGCCGCTTGCGGCTGATCCTGTGGCGCGAGCTGGGCCACGCCGAAGTGGTGGCCGACATTCCCGAAGCGGCGATAGAAGCGGTTTTTTCCTGAATCCCCCGCCAGCCCCGTGCACGGCGCGGCTACAATGGCGGCCCTATGCGCCTATTGCTGCAACAACGCCCCGTCGCCGGTGAAATCCCCAAGTACGTCCAGTTGATCCTGCAACAGGACATGCTGGGCGGCTGGTCGCTGCTGCGCGAGACGGGCCAGACCGGCGGCAAGGCATCACTCAAGCGCGAGCAGTTCCTCGACCAGGGCGCCGCCCTGGCCGCCTTCGAAAAAGCCCGTGATGCGCAAATCAAGCGCGGCTTCCAGGTGATGTTCGCGCAGGGCGCGAGCGCGCCGCAGTGAATCCCCTGGAACAACGCCGCGCCCCCATCGAACCCCTTTGCGAGACCTGCCCGTGACGATGAAGAACGACCGTTTCCTGCGGGCCTTGCGCCGCGAGCCCGTGGACGCCACGCCGGTCTGGCTGATGCGACAGGCCGGCCGCTACCTGCCCGAATACCGCGCCACGCGCGCGCAGGCCGGCAGCTTCATGGCGCTGGCGACCAATCCCGAACTTGCCTGCGAAGTAACGCTGCAACCGCTGCGCCGGTTCGAGCTCGATGCGGCGATTTTGTTTTCCGACATCCTGACCATTCCCGATGCGATGGGCCTGGGCCTGAGCTTCGCCGAAGGCGAAGGCCCGCGCTTCGCCCGTCCGGTGCGCACCGCGGCCGACGTCGCCAAACTCGCCGTGCCCGACATGGAAGGCGAACTGCGCTACGTGATGGACGCACTGCGCCTGATCCGTCGCGAACTCGACGGCTCGGTGCCGCTGATCGGATTCTCCGGCAGCCCGTGGACCCTCGCCTGCTACATGATCGAAGGCGGCGGCAGCGACAACTTCTCCAAGATCAAGGCGATGGCGTTCAGCGAACCGGCGATGCTGCATCGCATCCTGGAAGTGACCACTGACGCCGTCATCGCCTACGTCTCGGCGCAACGCGCCGCGGGTGCACAGGCCATCATGGTGTTCGACACCTGGGGCGGCGTACTGGCCCCGCACCACTACCGCGAATTCTCCCTGCGCTACCTGCAACGCATCGCCCGCGAATTCAAGCGCGGCGAAGGCAGCGAGCGCACGCCATTGATCCTGTTCGGCAAGGGCAATGCGCCGTATCTGGAAGAACTCGCGCAAACCGGCGCCGAAGGCCTTGGCGTGGACTGGCTGGTATCGCTGGAAGAAGCGCGCCGCCGCACCGGCGACCGGATCGCGCTGCAAGGCAATCTCGATCCGGCAACCTTGTACGCATCACCCGACGCAATCCGCTCGGAAGTTCGACGCACGCTCGAAAGCTACGGTCCCGGGCCAGGCCATGTCTTCAATCTCGGCCATGGCTTGTCTCCGGACATGAATCCTGACCACGTCAAGGTCCTCGTTGATGCTGTGCATGAATTCTCGCGTGCCTCAGCCTGAGGCGGTTTAGCGTACTAGCGGTTAGGCGTTACGGCGAGGCAGGGGTCGGTATTCACTTCGAGTCGCTGCACTCGCGCCTGTCGGCGCTCGCGCGACTTGGTCGAAGCAAACACCGCCCCCCGCTCCCATACGCAATCCGTACTTCTGTCCCTGCTGTCCTCCCGACCAAGTACCCATCCAAGGCTTCCACTTCGTCTCGGTGAATTGGCTCGGTCAGAATCAGCGCGCGCTGGGCTCGTCGGTGTGGTTCTTAGTCTGCACAAGCGCGGCTTGTCACGTGGTGGAGCCACGTGTGCACTTCCCTTGATATTTCGAGGCTTCGAATTGCGGTCGCGGCATCGGCTCTGCTCTCTTCTTCGGACGTGGTTGGACCACGTCTGCTTCTTCCCGGCTGATCGCGTTGGTGATTGGGTCGACGTCGGGGAAGGGCGTGTTCGGCCGAGTGGTGCAGGACGCAAAGAACGGCGGCGTGTAAAAAACAGGACGTTTTTTCCACGACGCGGACGAACACGCCCTTTCCCGGCGCCGCGCGGAATCTCGTCAATCGCTCTTGATCGAGAGTCAGTGCTTGGCCTGTTCGCCAGTGCGAAGAAGGGCAAGCACCGCCTCGATCTTGGATTGCAGCAGTGATGACGTGACGGGTTTGCGCAGGAAGCCGTGCATGCCGGCGGCCAGGGCGAGCGGTTCGGCTTGCGTGTCCGTGCGGGCGGTCAGGGCGACCAGAGCGAGGGTGTGGCCCTGGCTGCGGATGATGCGGGCCAGTTCGAAGCCGTCCAGGCCGGGCAGGTCGAGGTCGAGGAAGGCGAGTTCGAATCTTGATTGCGAAAGTTCGGTCAGTGCGGCGAGGCCTTGTGCGGCGTGCACGGCTTCGTGGCCGAGCGAATCGAGCAAGCCGGTGATGACGTCGGCCACGGTCAGGTCGTCTTCCACCACGAGGATGCGCAGGCCGTTGACCTTGCGCACGGCGCGGCGGGCAGGCTCCGGCAACAAATCATCGACCGTGGCGACGGGCAAGGGCAAGGTGACGCGGAAGCAGGTGCCCTGCCCTGGCTGGCTTTGCACGTCGATGCGGCCTTGCATGGCGACGGCGAGTTCCTGGCAGATGGCCAGGCCGAGGCCGCTGCCGGCGAGGCGTTGCGATGCACGCAAGTCGCCACCTTGTTCGAAGCGCTGGAACAGTCGCGCCACCTGTTCTCCGGACATGCCCGGGCCACTGTCGCTGAGTTCGAGCAACAGGCCATGCGGCGTGCCGGCGCTGCGCAAGGCAACTTCGCCGGTGTCGGTGAACTTGATAGCGTTGCCGCCCAGGTTCAAGAGGATCTGGCGCAGCCGACCGGCGTCGCCGCGCAATACGCGCGGCGTGCCCGGCGCGCGTTGCAGGGAAAACTGCAGGCCCTTGGCGTGCGCCAGCGCCTGCAAGGTAGCGCTCACTTCGTCGAGCAAGGCATGCAGGTCGAAGGGCTTTTCATCGAGCGTGAGCTTGCCGGCTTCTATGCGCGCTAGGTCGAGTGCGTCGTTGACCAGGCGCAGCAATTGGTCGCCGGCGCGCTGTATGGCCCCCACCTGCAGGCGCTGGCGCGGTTCCAGGTTCGAGCCCTGCAGCAGTTCGGCCATGCCCAGCACGCCGGTCATCGGTGTGCGGATTTCGTGGCCCAGCATTGCAAGGAAACGTGACTTCGCTTCCGATCCCACGTCGCTAAGTTCGCGGCGATGCTCGCGCAGGTGTTCGGCGTGGCGATTGCGCAGCCGGCGACGATAGAGCCAGCCCAAGGCAAGCACGGCCAGCAGCGACAGCAACATCCAGCCCAGCATGGCCATCGGCCGCAGCCACCAGGGCGCCTGGACGTGCAAGTCGAATTGGCGCGAGGGCGACCAGCGGCCGTCGGCATTGCTGGCGGCAATCTCCATGCGATAGTCGCCCGCTTCCAGGCGCGAGAAGGCTCGCGCACCCAAGGCGCCCACCATCACCCAGTCCGCGTCGTAACCATGCAACCAATAGCGATAGCGGTGCGCGGCGGGGTCGGCAAAGGACAGCAGGCGCGCGGTTACCTGCAGGTCGCGGTCATCGGGCCGCATCGTCAGCGCGGGCGCATCGGCCGCCATCGCCAACTGGTCCTCGTCGCGCCGCAGGCTGATCGAATCCAGGGCGAGGCGCGGCGCACCCGACGCCGCCTGGATGCGCGACGGATCGAACAACAACAGGCCGGCGTTGGTGCTGGCAAGTCCCAGGCCCTGCGGCAACATCAAGGGAGGTTGCGTCAGGAATTCCTGGCTCGGCAAGCCGTCGCGCATGCCGAACACGCGCAGCCGCTCGCCGACCGGGTCGTAACGCAGCAGGCCTCGCGTCGTGGTGATCCAGAGGGCGCCGCTGCGGTCGGCCATCACGCCACCGGAACCCACTGCGGGCATGCCGGCATCGGCGCCCACGCTGAGAAAGCGCGACAGCGCCTTGCCATCCCAGTGGTAGGCCTCCAGCGCGCCCATGCGATGCAACCACAGGGTATCGGGCGGCACGACCGCGAATCCGTACACATGCGTGTCGGGCGCGCCGGCGATCCGGTCGAAGCGCGATGCAGCCGCGTTCCAGCGGCGCAGTCCGGCCGGCCCTGCAATCCACAGCGCCGCATCGGGGCCCGGCGAAATCTGCTCCTGTTCCGGCGTGTCCACGCCGTGCTTGTCGAGCGGCGTGAAGCTGTGCTTCAACGCGCCGTTGCGGTTACGCGCCTGCAACCCGCCACCGTAGGAAGCCATCCACAACAATCCGTCGCTGGTCTCCGTCAGCAGTTGCACCACGCCGGGCAACATATCCTGCGCGCCCTTGCCGGTGGTCCAGTGCTGGAATTTTTTCGTCGCGATATCGAGTCGGCTCAGGCCTTGTGAATGGCCAAGCCACAAACTGCCGTCCCCGCGTTCGATCACTGATGCCAATCGCCGATCCGGCAAGGCCGCCGACGTATCGAAGACATGCTCGACGCGACCGGTCGCCGGGTCCAGGCGATCGATCATGCCGGCGCCGACCAACCACACGCGGCCATCGCGCGACGGCGCGCTGCCTCGCACGGGTACAGTGGCCAGGCCACGGTCGCCCTTGCCATTGGCGAATACCGCAAAATGCCGCCAGCCCGCAGGCAGCCGCAGCAAGCCTTCGTCCTTGGTTGCGAACCACAGTCCGCCTTCGCCATCTTCCACGCCCAGCCAGGACGAGCGCGTGCCGGCAACGCCATCGCGCAAGTCGTCCACCACGCCATTGCGTTCCAGCACCATGCCGCGCCGCGTGGTTATCCAGCGCGTGCCTTCGCGGTCGAGCAACACCGAGGTCACGCCGCGGTCCGGCAGGCGATCGCGCCAGGCGGGTTTTTCGACGCTGCCATCGGCGAGTACATGGTCCAGGCCGCCGTCGGTGCCGACCCACAGGCTGCCATCGCTTTCCGCCGAAAGACTGAAGACCACGCTGCCGCTCAATCGGTCGCTGCTGAATTTCTCGAAACCCGAACCGGTCCAGCGCGCCAGCCCCGAGGTCGTGCCGGCCCACAACTGTCCGCGCGCATCCACGGCCAAGGCCAATACGTTTTCATCAGGCAGGCTGCGCACATCCTTCGCCGATGGCATGAAGCGCGTCAGCACTTCATTTGCATCCATGCGATACAGGCCGCCGCCAAAGCTGCCGAACCACAACATGCCATCGCGGGTCGCGGTGATCGCCCAGATGTCATTGCTCAACAGCAGCGGCCGCGTGGCCTGGCTGAAGTGGCGAAAACCGGTGCGCGATGCATCCAGCACGCTCAGGCCCTGGCCCTCCACGCTGACCCAGACCCGGTTGCCGGCATCGACGAAAACGGTCTGCACGAAATTGCCGGGCAGTCCCGAGGCATCGTCGGGAACGTGTTGATAGACCTTGTAGCCGACGCCGTCGTAGCGGGCCAGGCCGTCGCGCGTGGAGATCCACAGGTAGCCGTCGCGATCGAGTGCCAGCGCGGTAGTGCTGCTGGACGGCAGGCCATCGGCCACGCCCACGGGCCGGAACTGTGGTGTTTCCGGAAGCGCGGCGCACACCCCGGTCGCGGTCGCCAGCAGCGCCGCGAACACCCAGCCATTGCGCAAAACCTTCCCCAAGGTTGCCCCGCCCCTGCATCCTCGCACGAACGGTTGGCTCCGCAAGCACCTCGCATTCACCTTGAGTCGTTATGATCAGCGAATGTCCGGTCGTTACCGATACTGCCGTTTCAACCGATTCGCACGCGTCGCCGCGCTGCGTCTCGCATTCGCGCTGGCCAGTGTGTTCGCGGCCGGGGCCGGCGTGGCCGGCGAAGCGCGCTATGCCTTCGACCCGGTGCACACGCGCGTCGCCTTCCAGGTCAGCCACGCCGGTTTCTCGAATCCGGTCGGCACCTTCTCGCGTATCGAGGGTGAACTGCAGTTCGATGAAGCGGATTGGAGCAGCGCCCGGCTGAAGGTGCGCATCCCGATGACCACGCTGGAGCTGGGCGATGCCGACTGGCGCGAGAAGATCCTCGACCGCACCTTCTTCGATGCGGAAAAGTTTCCCGAAGCGGTGTTCGAATCAACGACGGTGGAATCGACTGGCAGCAACACCGCCAATGTCAGCGGCAACTTGACGATGCATGGCGTCACGCGCCCCGTCACCCTGGCGGTCACCATGAATGCACTGCGCCGGCATCCGCTCACCTTCAAAAGGACTGCAGGCTTCTCGGCCACCGCCAGCCTGAAGCGCAGCGACTTCGGCATGACCTCGTGGAAGAACCTGGTCGGTGACGACGTGCGCTTGCTGATCGAAGCCGAAGCCGTGCGCGATTCGGCCGATGGCGACGTGCCCAAGGTTGACGAAGTAAAAGGAGGCCCCGAATGACCCTGCGCAATAGTCCCGATACCTGGGGCAGTGTCAGCATCGCGCTGCACTGGCTCACCCTCCTGCTGGTAGTGGGCATGGCCGTGGTCGGCCTGGTGATGACCGAATTGCCGACCAGCCCGTTGAAGATCCAGGTCTATGCCCTGCACAAGAGTTTCGGATTGACCGTACTGGGCCTGACCGCGCTGCGCCTGGGATGGCGATTGTTTTCCGGCCGGCCCGAACCCGAGCCCGGCTCGCCGCGCTGGCAGGACCGCATCGCCGCGCTCACGCATGGCGCCATGTATGGATTGCTGATCGCGATCCCGCTGTCGGGCTGGTGGTTCAATTCGGCATCGGGATTTCCACTGCGCTGGTTCGGCCTGGTGGCCCTGCCAAAACTCGGCGGCTACGACCCGCAGCTGAAGCACTTCGCAAAGGAAACGCACGAGTTCCTGTTCTTCACCTTGGCCGCGCTGGTCGTCGTCCATGCGGGTGCCGCCCTGTATCACCACTACCGCCTGCGCGACCGCACCCTGTCGCGCATGCTGCCGATCAAACACAAGGAATGATCCTGATGCGTCAATGGATGGCACGAGTGGTGTTGGCGGCGGGCATCGCAGGCGGCGCCCATGCGGGCAACGCCAACGGCGCCGACTACGTGGCCCTGCCCGAGTCCACGCTGGGCTTCAGCGCCAGCTTCCAGGGCGAGGCCTTCGACGGCAAGTTCGCGCGCTTCACGCCGCAGATCCGCTTCGACCCCGCCAAACTCGCGACCAGCCGCTTCGACGTGCGCATCCAGCTGGCCAGCGCCCACACCCGCAATGACGAACGCGACGAGATGCTGCGCAGCAGCGAGTTCTTCGATGTGGTCGCGAAGCCCGAGGCGCGTTACATCGCCACCCGCTTCCGCGCATTCGGAGGCAATCGCTACGCCGCCGACGGCACGCTGACCCTGCACGGCATCAGCAAGCCGGTGACGCTCAGCTTCACCTGGACCGCGGGCGCCAAGGCAGTGCTGTCGGGCGAAGCCACGCTGAAGCGGCTGGATTTCGGCGTGGGCACCGGCGACTGGGCCGATACCGAATTGCTGCCCAACGAGGTCAAGGTCAAAACCCGGCTGGCCCTGGTTATCCCGAAGAAATAAAGGCCTGCACCCGCCCGGCATCGAAGGGCCAGCCCAGTTCGGCCCCCGTGTCTTCGCGACGCAACACCGGCACCCGCGCGCCGTAGACGGCCTCCAGCGCCGCATCGCCATCGATCCAGACCGGATCGAAATCGGCCACGCCTGCGGCCAGCAGTTGTTCATATGCGTCATCGCACAGGGGGCAATCGTCACGCTGGAACAGGGTCAGGTTCATCAGGGGGCGCGCCGTTGCAGCCTTTAGAATCGGTCGGGGGCTAGAATGGAACCCCCGGCGGAATTCTATTTCATATGGCTGTCAGCGTTTTCGACTTGTTCAAGATCGGCATCGGTCCCTCGTCCTCGCACACCGTCGGGCCGATGCGCGCCGCGGTGCGCTTCGCGACCAAGTGGCTGGACGAAGCGGGCACCCTGCATTCTTGCGCGCGCATCCGGGTCGAGCTCTACGGCTCGCTGGCACTGACGGGGCGCGGACACGGCACCGACAAGGCCGTGCTGATGGGACTGGAAGGCCACTGGCCCAACACCATAGACCCCGACCTGATTCCCGATTCACTGGCGCGCATCCGCGCCGAGAAAAAACTGATGGTGCTCGGCCGGCACCCCATCAGCTTCGATGAAAAGACCGACCTGGTGTTCAACAAGCGGCAGAAGCTGCCCTTCCACACCAATGGCATGCGCTACAGCGCCTACGCCGCCGATGGCCGCGAAATTGCGACGCGCGACTACTACTCGGTGGGTGGCGGCTTCGTGGTCAACCAGGACGAAGCGGCCGAAGACCGCATCGTTGCCGACACCACGCCCCTGCCCTACGCCTTCCACAGCGGCGACGAACTATTGAAGTTGTGCGCCACCAACAAGCTGACGATCGCCGAACTGATGATGGCCAACGAACGAGTCTGGCGAAGCGACGAACACACCCGCGAAGGCCTGCTTGAAATCTGGCGCGCGATGCAGGATTGCCTGATCCGCGGCACGCGCCAGACCGGCGTATTGCCCGGCGGCCTGAAGGTCCCGCGGCGTGCACCGGCCATGTACCAGGACCTGAGCGCACGTCCCGAAGCGGCGATGAAAGACCCGCTGACGGTGCTGGACTGGGTCAACCTGTACGCACTGGCAGTGAATGAGGAAAACGCCGCAGGCGGTCGCGTGGTGACGGCGCCAACCAACGGCGCGGCCGGCATCATCCCCGCCGTACTGCATTATTTTGACCGCTTCTGCCCCGCCGCCACCGAGCAGGGCATCATCGATTTCCTGCTGACCGCGGGCGCCATCGGCATCCTGTACAAGGAGAACGCCTCCATCTCCGGCGCCGAGGTCGGCTGCCAGGGCGAGGTGGGCGTGGCGTGTTCGATGGCGGCGGGCGGTTTGACCGCGGCCCTCGGCGGCAGCCTGGGGCAAGTGGAAAACGCCGCGGAAATCGGCATGGAACACAACCTCGGCCTGACCTGCGACCCGATCGGCGGCCTCGTGCAGATTCCCTGCATCGAGCGCAATGCGATGGGCGCGGTGAAGGCCATCAATGCCTCGCGCATGGCCCTGCGCGGGGACGGCACCCATAGTGTCTCGCTGGACAAGGTCATCAAGACCATGCGCGACACCGGGCGGGACATGCAGGACAAGTACAAGGAAACGTCGCGCGGCGGGCTGGCCGTGAACGTCATCGAATGTTGAATCCGTCACGTTCAGTTAGCATGGGCAAGGCGCATGCTTGGGCTCGTGTGTTGACCACGCGGTAAAACCTGGGGGTTAGGGAACGCACGATGCTGCGATTCATCCTCTTCACCGCCCTGTATATGTTCGGCACCTGGTATGCCGTCGCCTTCATTGGCGGTCCGTCCCAGGTGGCCTTGTATTGGCCGTCGGCGGGCATCGGCTACGCTGCGGTATTGCGTTACGGCTGGCGCGGCACCGCCTTCATCCCGGTCGCCGTCCTCGCCTCGCATTTACTGTTCGCCCCAGTCCCGTATACCTTCCTGCCGTTCTCGGCCTTGAGCAACTGGCTTGGCGCGCTGGCTGGTGCTTACGCGGTACACCTGTCCCGCATCCCGCCACGGGTCAGCATCGCCAGTGGCTTCATCATGCTGCGCGGCGCCGTGGTCATGGTGCTGGTGTCGGCCGCGATCGGCGTCAGCGGATTGCTGTACTCGAAGATGATTCCCGTCACCGACCTCTGGCTGGCCTCGTTCAAATGGGGCATGGGCAACCTGCTCGGCATCATCTGCATCACCCCGACCATGCTGTTGCTCGCGGCGCCCGCTTCCAACAACCCCGACATGCCGCGCGACGACGACTACACGTCGGTGAAGGAAAAAGCGCCATGGTTGATCGTGTTGCTGTTCTCGTTCGGCATCGTGTACTGGGGCGGCCTGCGCAATAGCGTGTATGCGCTGGGCATGGTCGCGCTGCCGATGTCGCTGCTGCTGTGGAGTGCGCTGCGCTTCCAGCCGCTGTGGACGACACTGGGCACCTGCGTGACGGTGTTGTTCCTGACCTCCCTGACCGGCCTGGGCCTGGCCGGATTCAAACCGCCGGAAACCTCGCTCGATGCCGCGCTGCTGCTCGGCTTCATGAGCCTGGTCGGCACGCTGCCGCTGGTGCTGGTCGCCTCCATCAACGAACAACGTATCGCCACGCGCAAGGTACTGCGCCGCGCCACTACCGACGCCGCCACCAACCTGCCCAATCGCGCCGCCTTCGAAGAAGCCGTGCAACTCGCACTGGCTGGCAAGGGCGAGGGCAGCGCGTTGGCCTACCTCGACCTCGACCACTTCACGCTGATCAACGACACCGCCAGCCATGCCGCCGGCGATGCGCTGATCCATGGCATCGGCTCCTTGTTGAAGGCGAGATTGCGCGCCGGCGACCAGGTGTTCCGCATCGGTGGCGACGAATTCGCGCTGCTGTTGGCCGGGGACGCGGAGACGATGGAACTGCGCCTGCAACACCTGCAACGCGCGGTCGAAAACTATCGCGTCGGCTGGCAGAACCACGTGCTGAACATCACTGTCAGCATCGGCCTGGTCAATTTCAAGGCCGGCGAAATCGAATACGCGCGCTTGTTGTCGCTCGCCGATGCCGCGTGCTTCACGGCCAAGGAACTCGGCGGCAACCGCGTCGTGCTGGCCAGCCTCGAGCCCGGCGAGATGCACGAACGCACCCAGGCCATGCACTGGGCCCTGCGCATCCGCGAAGCCATCGACGGCAACCTGTTCGAGATCGACTGCCAGTCCATCGCGCCGCTGCACGACCATCCTGTGGAAGGCCGCCACTTCGAGGTGTTGCTGCGCATGCGCGACCCGCACACCGGCGAACGCCTCGCGCCCGACCACTTCATCCCCGCCGCCGAACGATTCCAACTCGGCGTCGCCCTCGACCGCCACGTCGTCAACCTGACGCTCGGCTGGCTGGAATCGCGCCCCGACGCCGCCGCGCAAGTGCATACCTGCGCCATCAACCTGACCGCCGCCTCGCTGGTGGACGAAGGCTTCGGCATCTTCCTCTACCACCGCGTCCGCAACAGCCGACTGCCCGCCTACAAGCTGTGCTTCGAGGTCACCGAAACCAGCGCCGTGCGCGACCTGGCCCGCGCGCAAGGATTGATCTCCAAGATGCGATCCCTCGGCTGCGCCTTCGCACTGGACGATTTCGGCACGGGCTTCTGCTCGTTCAACTACCTGCGATCGCTGGACGTGGACTACTTCAAGATCGACGGCAGCTTCGTGCGCGACCTGGAAAGTTCATCGCTGTCCACGGCGGTGATCCGGTCGATCACGGACATCGCGCATGTGCTCAACAAGCAGACCGTCGCTGAGCACACGGAAAACGACGCGATCTTTACCGCGCTGCGCGACCTGGGCGTTGATTACGCACAAGGGTTCGGAATCCATCGGCCTGAGCCGATCGAACAGTACTTCGCTTCGGTTCCAACCATCACGCTGGCAGCTGCCTCGGCTCGGTAGGTCTGCTGGGTTCTGAGCGGTTACGCGTTACGGCGAGGCAGGGGTCGGTATTCACTTCGAGTCGCTGCACTCGTGCCTGTCGGCCCTCGCGCGACTTGTCGAAGCAAACACCGCCCCCCGCTCCCAGACGTTATCCGTAGTTCAATCCCTGCTGTCCTCCCGACCAGGTAGCTATCCAAGGCTTCCACTTCGTCTCGGCGAAATGGCAGGGTCAGAATGAGCGCGCGACGGAGTCACGGGTGTGGTTCTTATTCTGTACAAGCGCGGCTTGTCACGTGGTGGAGCCACGTGTGCGCTTCCCTTGATATTGCGGGGCTTCGAATTTGACTCGCGAGGTTGCCGGCGATGTCGGCTTCGGCTTCGGCTTTGACTCTGGCTTCGGACGTGGTTGGACCACGTCTGCTCTTTGCCGACTTACCGCGTTGGTGAATGGGGCGAGGCCGGGGATGGGAGGGTCATCGCGAAGTGGTGCAGGACAGCAAGGAACGGCCGACTTCGAAAACATGGACGTTTTCGATGTCGGGCGCGATGACACTCCCATACCCGGCCCTGCCAGATATTTCTGGCAAGAGACTACGTAGCGAAAGCCACGGACGATTCAACGGCGGCGGAGGCGCGGTCGAGGGCGGCGGTTAGGTCGGCGGTGAGGTCTTCGAGGCCTTCGATGCCGACTGAGAGGCGGAGCAGGCCATCGCCGATGCCGGCGGTGGCGCGGGCTTCGGCGGACATCGAGGCGTGGGTCATCGTGGCCGGGTGTGCGATCAGGCTTTCGACGCCGCCCAGGGATTCGGCCAGCGTGAAACAGCGCAGGCCGTCGAGGAAAGCGCGCACGGCCGGCAGGCCGCCGGCGAGGTCGATGCTGAGCATCGCACCGAAACCCTTTTGCTGGCGGGCAGCGAGTGCGTGTCCCGGATGGCTCGGCAGTCCCGGGTAGTGCACGGCGGCGATGGCGTCGTGGTTCGACAGTAATTGCGCGAGAGCCTCGGCGTTTTCCTGGTGCACGCGCAGGCGCGCGTCCAGGGTGCGGAGGCCGCGCAGGGTCAGGAAGCTGTCGAACGGGCTGCCGGTCAGGCCGAGTGCGTTGGCCCACCAGGTCAGGGTGTCGAGCGTGGCGCGGTCACTCGCGACCACCGCGCCGCCGACCACGTCGCTATGGCCGTTGATGTACTTGGTAGTCGAGTGCAGCACCAGGTCGGCGCCGAGTTCTATCGGGCGTTGCAGGGCCGGCGACAGGAAGGTGTTGTCGGCCAGCACCAGTGCACCGGCGCGATGCGCGGCTTCGGCGACGAAGCGGATGTCGGTGATGCGCAGCAGCGGGTTTGACGGCGTTTCGATCCAGACCAGTTTCGGCGATTGCGCCAGCGCCGCGGACAGCGAGCGCGGGTCGGTGAAATTCGCGGTGACCAGGTTGAAGTGATTCTTGCGCGCGAGTGCGTTGAACAAACGCCAGCTGCCGCCGTAGCAATCGTGCGGTACTACCAGGGTGTCACCGGGCTCGAGCAATGCGGCCAGCACCAGCGTGATCGCGGCCATGCCGGTCGCCGTGACCACGCCGCCGACGCCGCCTTCCAGGTCGGACAGGGCATCGGCGAGTTGATCGCGCGTCGGATTGCCACTACGCGTGTAGTCGTATTGGCGCTTCTGGTCGAAGCCGGCGAAGCTGAAATTGCTCGAGAGGACAATGGGCGGCACGACCGCGCCGTGCGCGGTATCGCAATCGATGCCCGCGCGTACGGCGAGCGTGGCGGGCGAGAACGGGAGATCCGCGTTGGAGGCACCATGGCTCATGCGGACACTCCCGTCAGCACATCGGCCAGCGCGGTGCGGATGATGTCGGCGATGGCGTCTTCTTCCTTCAGGAAGGCGTCGTGTCCATAACGTGAGCGCAGCAGGTGCAGGCGGCGCAGCACGGGCAAGCGTTCGGCGAGTTCCACCAGGGTGTGGCGCGGCACGAGGCGGTCTTCATCGATCGCCACCAGCGTGGTCGGCACGGCGACGGATTCCGGCGCGACGGCATGCACATCAATGGATTCGGACAGGCGCAGGAAGGCGGTGAGCGGCGTGCGCGCGACGTAGTTCGAGCCGCAGGCGTCGAGATAATCTTCCGACGCGAATCGCGCGTTGCCGTCCTGCCATTGCACCGGCGCATCAAAACGCTCGGCGAATTCTTCCGGCGTGCGGTAGCTGAGCATGGCCAGTTGCCGCGCGAGCGACAGCGCTTCACGGCGGCCGCCTTCGCTGGCGCCGAGCCGGGCGACGCGGCGCTGCAATCCGCGCCATGCACTGGAATACGGATGCGC
>MGYJ01000093.1 GCA_001801685.1 Gammaproteobacteria bacterium RIFCSPHIGHO2_12_FULL_63_22
GGGAATAGCAGTTGGCCACGCCGGCATAGGCGCGCGCATAGGTCGGATCGATCTCGATCGCGCGCAGGAACATCTGCCGCGCGTATTCCAGGCTTTTGCGGCGCAGCTGGTGCATGTGCTGGATGCCGCGCAGGTAGAAGTCGTAGGCCTCGATGTTCAGCGCGCGCGGTTTTTCGATCTGCCGCTTTTCATCATCGCTAAGGACGACGCGCAGCGCTTTCGCGATGGCCTGGGAAATATCGTCCTGGATCGCGAACACGTCTTCCATCTCGCGGTCGTAGCGTTCCGACCACAACTGGTAACCATCCGCCACATTTACCAACTGCGCGGTGATGCGCAGCTTGTTGCCCATCTTGCGCACGCTGCCTTCCAGCACGGTGGACACTTTCAGCTTTTTGCCGATTTCGCCGATGTCCTCGTTCTTGCCCTTGAAGGCGAAGGACGAGGTGCGCGAAGCCACGCGCAGCGCCTGGATCTTCGACAGGGCGTTGATAATCTCCTCGGCCATGCCATCGGTGAAGTAGGCCTGGTCCGAGTCGGCGCTCATGTCGGCGAAGGGCAGCACGGCCACGGACTTGGCCGCGGAAACAACGGGCGCGGGCAGCACCATCGTGTCGCTGGGCGTGTGCGTGTTGCCCGACAACAGGGCATGGCCGAATTGCGCGGTGGTGGTGAAGCGCTTGTCCGGATCGGTCGCCATCGCCTTGGCCACGGCGCGTTCGATGTTTTCCGGAATGGCGGCGCGTACGTTGCGCAACGGCCGGGCGGTTTCGGTGAAGCGCTTGGACATCACCGCTTGCGCCGTCGCGCCAACAAAGGGGCGCTCGCCGGACAGCATCTCGTAAAGCATGCAGCCCAGGCTGTACTGGTCGCTGCGGCCGTCCAGGTTGGTTTCGCCGGCGGCTTGTTCCGGGCTGACATAGGCGGGCGTGCCGACCATCATGCCGGTCTGCGTGAGCGTGTCGGTCCCCGCGGCGCTGACAGCCTTCGCAATGCCGAAGTCCATCACCATCGCCTCGCCTTCGTACAGCATCACGTTCTCGGGCTTGATGTCCCGATGCACGATGCCCTGGCGACTGGCGTAGTCGAGCGCGGAGGCAATAGCCTGGCCGTGGCGCACGGCTTCCTCCACCGACAGGTGCTGCTCGCGGTCGAGGCGCTCGCGCAGCGACTCGCCTTCCACATAGGGCATCACGTAATAGAGAAGACCATCCACGCTGCCCGAATCGAACAGGGGCAGGATGTGCGGATGATTCAGCCGGGCGGCGAGGCGGATTTCCTGCAAGAAGCGGTCCGGCCCCAGGCTAGCGGCGAGCTCCGGATGCAACACCTTGATGGCGACCGAGCGGTCGTGCTTGCAGTCCTGCGCCAGGAACACCGCGGACATCCCGCCCCGGCCCAATTCACGGTCAATGATGTACGACTGCGCGAGTGAGCCGCGCAAGCGGTCTATTGGAAGTCCTGGGCCCTGCGACATCGCGCCTCCCCGTTCCAGCTGTACCGGGGAATCGTATCAGGTCGGCGGGAAGGGGGCCCGGGACAGTTGGACTAGGCGTTGGTGGTAATTTCGCCGGCTCATCTTCACCAACTTCCCAAAGTCCTACGCGCCAAGACTACGTCCACCGATACTCCGACCGAGCGCGATGGCTGATCCTTGATAAACCTAACCGATGGGTTTAGCGTGAAGATCGCAAGTTACGGAAATTTCGCTGAAAGGCCAGGGGCTTTGATGGAAAGCGGCAGGCTCCGTCATCTTGCAGTTGGAAGGTGATTCGGTAGTTTTGGAGATTGAACATGGCAAAGACTAAGTCCACGCGGCGCACGGACATGCCGGTGACCGCGAAGGCCTTGGCCCAAGCCGTCGAACGTGGTTCGAAGCGCAACGATTCGGGTATTCGCGCGGCGTCGTTGCGCTATTTGCCGCTGATCAAATCGTTGCTGGTTGTGTTCGCCGACAAAACAGCAGTCGCATTGCCTGTACACAACTATCCCGAACTTTCGAAGCTGACCGTGGCGCAACTTAAACGCGTGTCACTTGGGATCGCTGGCAGTGCCTTGTGCCTGGAAGAAGCAGATTTGCATGTTTCGATTGCGGGCCTTGTTGGGGCCAGCGCGCCCTTGCGACGCATGGCGGTGACGATTGCCGCGGCCCGTAACGGAAGCCGCACCAGCGAATCGAAGGCCATGGCCGCCCGAGAAAACGGGCTGAAGGGTGGGCGCCCCCGCAAAATACTGCCGCGGAAGTCAGCGTAAGCCGGGTCCAAAGCCGCCGCGCATTTCGTAGCCCAGCAAGGAAATTGCGAGCATCTGTGCGTTGTAGCGCGTCCGGAGCCTGTCCATGCCTGGCGGAGCAGGGATTCCCAATAACAGCGACTACTAGCGTTTCGCGACCCGCCGGGTCGCAGAGCCTGGTCGAGTTGCGAGCAAATCTGCCAAGGAGCCGACAACGTCTTGGTCCCAGCTTTCGAGTTGGCGAAACGTAGCCAGCAAATGTTCCTCGGCATCGGTGCTGGCGAAAAACCGCAACACTTCCGCAGGGTCTTCAGCCGGGTGCCCCGTGCCGCGTTGATTTGCAGAGCGGCTTCCTCGTCCCGTTGCAAGCCACTCGTAGGAGCAATTGAGCTTGACCGCAAGCCGAGACAGATTTTCTGCAGAAGGGCTCGAGCCGGAGGGGCTTTCCCACTGCGCGACGGCGCTACGGCTCATGCCCATTTGTGAAGCCAGTTCCGCCTGAGTCAGATTGGCAGCCCGGCGGATCAACCGCATGCGGGTGGCCATTGCGCGCGAGGAATTCATCCTTATGTCCAATTGCTGGAGTTTATTGTCAGCATTTATGGCGTGTCTCGATTGAGTAACCGGTACTTGTAGTTCCGAGCTAACTTATGCGTTATCAGACACTTGCATAGTAGAGGCGAGTCGAACGACGCGTTAGTGATTCTAACTCAAGTCGTCACGCCAGTCACTGCAACTTCCGGTGCACCTTGGATAGTCTGTGCGTCACCTGCGGGGTAGTCAGGTTGATCGAATCTTTGGCGAGGAGCTCCGATGAATTTCCGAAATGCCGGGACCTACAGTTTGAATGGGTCGGCCCTCGCTCTGTTCTTTCTTTGCTGCGCAGGATCGTCCGCAGCTGCCACGATTGAGTACTCCTGCATTGAATCGAGCACGATCAAGGGTGTGACCCCTCGCATGGTCATGGTCAAACTCGACCTGGGAGCCGAGAAGGCGATCGTCGAAACCAGCGCCGGGTCTGCCTCGGGCTTGCTCCAGACGACGCTTGATTTGTTCGTTGGCCGCCTTGAGACCAAAGCCGGCAAGGCCTTCGTGCTAAGCATTCACCGGTTTACCGGACGGATATCGCTTTTGGTCGAACAGCCCAAAGCGGAAAACGAGAAAAGGCCCGAATTCAGCGGTGTGTGCACTGCCAAATAATCCGGCTCACGGGAACATAGACCGTCGACAACCACGCCGCACCGACACCAGGGGACAAGATGCGTCAGATACCAGCCTTTTTCGCGGCGTTTGCCGTGTTTGCCTGTGCCGCTGCCAATGCGGCGGATTACAGGATGGAATACGACAAAAAGATCAAGGCGGCGCAGGAAGTGGGCGCGCTGGGCACCAGTCCTGCGGGCGAAAGTATCAATTTCTACACGGGTTCGCTCAGCTTTTCTGCGACGGATATCGCCAACAAGGCGAACGGCATGGGGATTTCCCTTTCACGCAGCTATGCCGTGGAATTGGAAAGGCAGATTGCAACGGCCAAGGGAACGACTGCCAACCCCGAAATCTTTCTGACTCGCCAGCGCCTGTTCGGTGACTGGGATATGGACGTCCCGCATATCAGCACGACGATGACCTACGACGGCGGCTGGGCCATTGATTCAAAAGCGCCGACCAGTCGCTGCAGCGTCATTGGTCAGCAGCTTGCCGCCAGCACGCAGCCGGCAACTGGCGCCCCGCCCGGCATTTCCGTCGCGTCCGCCATGGGATTCATGCCCGCCGACTACTGGCACGGTTACACGCTGAATGTCGGAGGCAGCCAACCAATGTTGCTGGCCTCGCTTCCCAACAACGAGCGGCCGTCTGCGGGCGGACCCTACCACTGGACCACCAACAAGGATTGGTGGATATCGTGCTTGCCGCAGTTGGCGGGCCCGCTGGTCAATAACGTTCCCCCCGCTGGCGAGGGATTTCTCGCTGTTGGTCCCGACGGCAGCAAGTACTGGCTGAATCACCTAAGCAAGCGTCGTGTAAATACGGTATCAAAGCAGGCTGAAGTCGACCCGGAAGGGTATGGATGGCGGAAGATTTTTCGGATTTTCCGTGCCGAATACCTAATGCTCCCGACGCGTATCGAGGACCGGTTCGGCAACTGGACGACGTACACGTGGACGAACGATGCGTATTCCCGGCTGACTAGTGTTTCGAGCGGGCAGGTCGGCTCAACCACTCCGGAGCGCACGATTACTCTGCAGTACAACGCGAACGGATTCATCCAGTCGGCAACCGATGGTCGACTCAACGCACAAGGCGGCACAGCCTACTGGACATACGAGTACGCTGGCAGCAGTTTGACCAAGGTCAATCTCCCGGATGGAAGTTTTTGGCAGTACGGTTTGGCGGATCTCAGTAACTTGATGGCCCCTGTGCCGACGTGTGAATGGGCGACCGGGACGGTGGAGTGGGTCAACTATTGTTATGGCAACGAAGTTGACACTTCCGTACCCGCGCCAACGAGCAATGGAAACGTGTACGTCATCCACCCAGCCGGGGTGCGCACGGACTTCGGAATCGCGGTGCACTTCCAGCACAGTTTTTACGGTGGCAGCTATCCTTTTGGTATCAGTTCAAAAACCATCAGCGGCCCCGGGCTGACGCCGGCCACGTGGAAGTACTCTCACTTCTATGAAACAGACTACGTTTGTTCCAACACGACTGCCCCCTGCGTAACTCGAATCCTGACGGACGAATTGAGTCCTGACGGTAGCCTGCGCCGACGCATATTCGGACTGGTTCCCGACCAGGACGAAGGCGTGTTGTTGGGCGACCTGACAGGCAGTACATCGAGCAACGCGAGTGGCGGATCGCCGGCCATCACGACCTCCGCCCGTTGGGGCACGGCACTTCCGGGCTTGGCGTCGCCTACCAACAACGTCGTCCCGACGTTTTTTCACGAGAGCGACTACCGCTACGTGCCCGTGAATCTGGCGCCTTACGTGGTCCGCGTAGGCGTGAATCCGGTCTACGAGCCCATGTCCCCCAATGCCCAGATTTACGGCAGCGAACGACGGCTGCCGATGGCGTCAACGACCCAGACCTTGCAGGGCGTCACCTTCAAATCCGAAGTTCCGGTAGCCTGCAGCAGCAAACACTGCTTTGACTTGCATGCAAAGCCGACTCGTCGGGAGATGAGCAGTGCGGGCGGGGCGGCTGGCAACTTCAGCCGGACCGAGATTTACACATATCAGACCGATGCCGCCAAGTGGGTGGTCGGCTTGCCAACGTCCACGACGTGCACGGGAAATACCGACTGCACGCCTGACAAGGTCGTCAGCGCCACGCAATACCATGCGACGTCCCTCTTGCCATGGAAGACCTTCAGCTTCGGTCTGCAGACAGCGACCTTGACGTATCACGCTGATGGCTCGTTGGCGTCGGCGATGGATGGTCGGGGCAACACGACGAGTCTGAGCAACTGGCAGCTGGGCGTGCCCAAAACCATCACCTTCCCCACCGCTGCGCCCGGCAACGTCATCAATGCCGGACTGACGCCGATGGGGTGGATTGACTGGACACGCGACGAGCTCGGCAGCAAGACGTGTTACGGCTACGACGTGATGGGGCGGATGAGTCAGATTACCTACACGTCCGAGACCCAGGCGGACACATGCAATACCTCGGCTTGGCAGGCGATGGTTCGGGGATTGGTGCGCGAACCCACGGCCACCGAGTACGGATTGCCGCCCGGCCACTGGCGGCAGACGGTGCAGACCGGCAATGCCAAGACAACGACTTTCTACGATGGTCTCTGGCAACCGGTGTTGACGCTGACCGAGGACACCGCGAATTCGCTAAGCAAGAGCTTTGTCGTCAATCGCTTTGATGCGCTGGGCCGGCAGACCTTCAAGAGTTATCCGGTCGCCACGCTGACCAGCATCAACGACACGTTGAAAGGCGTGCGCACGAGTTATGACGGCTTGGGCCGCGCGATTCAGGTGCAACAGGACTCGGAGAACGTCGGCGGACAGATGGTGCTCAACACCAATACGGCTTACCTGTCGGGCTTCCGCACTCAGGTGACCAACCCGCGTGGCAAAGTGACGACGACGGCGTATCAGGCGTACGACGCGCCCTCGACTGACACGCCGGTCAGCATCCTGCACCCGGCGTCCGTGGTCACGACCATTGCGCGCCAGCCCAGCCTGGGCAAGCCACTCAGCGTTACGCGCGCGGGCCCGTATGGCCCTACCTTGTCGGCCACGCGCAGCTACGTCTATGACGCCAACGAGCGCCTGTGCAAGACGATAAACCCTGAATCCAATTCCGCGCTGATCGACTATGACCTAGCCGGCAACGTGTCCTGGAGCGCCGATGGCATGCTGTTGCCGTCACTAAGCTGCGATCGCGGCAGCGTTCCGGTGGGCGACCGGACCACGCGCACCTACGACACGATGAATCGGGTGACGGCGGTGGACACGCCGGGCGGCGCGGCCGATATCGATACGACCTACCACGCCGACGGCGCGGTCAACACGCTGACCGCCGCCAACCCGGGCGGCTTCAATGTGCAGACCACCTACACCTACAATCGCCGCCGCTTGTTGACGGGCGAGACCTCCGGCAACGGCGCCACGCTGTTCACACTCGGCTATGGCTACAACGCCAACGGGCACCAGAGCACGCTGACCTATCCGGACGGCCAGATTGTCGGCTATGCGCCCGATGCGCTAGGCCGCACGACGCAAGTCGCGGTGGGCGGCGGGCAAACGTACGCCAGCGGGGTGACCTATTACCCCACCGGCGCCATCAGCGGCTTTAGCTATGGCAACTTGATCGCGCATGCGATGACGCCGAATTTCCGGCAGCTGCCCGGTCGCAGTTTTGATTCGTACAACGGCACGACCTTCCTGGACGACAGTTACCTTTACGACGCCAACGGCAACGTCGACGCCATCACCGACGCCCTGCCGGAAAGCGCCACCAGCCACACGCGCGATATGGGTTACGACGACCTGGATCGGCTGATCGTCGCCGATTCCCCGAACGCGGTCTGGGGCCACGCCACCTACAGCTACGACCCGCTCGATAACTTGCGCACGGTCACCATCGCGACCCTCGGGGGCACGGTTACCCGCTCGCATTTCTACAACTACAGCGCTGACAACCGGCTCAACTCCATCACCGGTCCGACCGGAAGCGGGGCCTACGGCTTTACCTACGACGACCGCGGCAACACGACCTGGAAGAATGTCGGTACGGCCAACTGCGCTGCCCAACCCGTGCTGCAGTGCATGGGCAAGGTCCCGCAGACCTATGTGTTCGATCGCGCCAACCGCCTGAGCCAAGTCACCGGCGTGCAGACCTACCGCTACGACGGCCTGGGCCGGCGGGTGCAGACCACCGATGCGGACGGCAAGACCACGTTCTGGATGTACAGCCAATCCGGGCAAGTTCTGTACAGCTCCGAGGCTAGGCGCAGCCAGAACATCAGCTATTTGTACTTGGGCAACACACAGGTGGCGACGCGCACGGTCGCTTGGAGCACTGGTGCGACAACGGTGCGCTACCAGCACACCGATGCGTTGGGCAGCCCGGTGGTGGAGACCGATGCCGCGCGCAACGTGCTCAAGCGAAACGTGTTCTCGCCCTGGGGCGAAGCCTGGGGCACGACGGTAGTCGATGGCACCGGCTATACCGGGCATGTGATGGATCAGGGTACTGGCCTGACTTACATGCAGCAGCGCTATTATGATCCTCAGGTGGGCAGGTTTAGCTCCGTAGACCCTTTAGTCAGTGACCCCGAAAACGGTGGGAAATTCAATAGCTACGTGTATTCGTCCAACTCACCATTCTCGCGAGTCGACCCGGATGGCAGAGCGGATCTCTCGTTGTTCCACGAGGCAGACGGTCTGAGTAGTTCCGCTGACAGTTTCAATTTGCCGGGCTATTTTGTCATCGCCGCACACGCAAACGCCAAAGGTGTGCAAGATCAACGCGATGCTGGTCCGAAGGGCCCCATGTTAAGCCCGAAAGAGCTTGTCGACATTGCTCGAGCCAAGGGGCTGAAAAAGGGTCAGCCAATTGTTATCGCCGCGTGCAATATCGGCCTCGCGGGGTATGTTCAACAAGTCGCAGAATTAAATGCGTCGCGAGTCTACGGTGCCACCGGATTCGTTTCGTTTCCGACGACCAAGGATCCTGACAAATCTGATGCACTGCCGCCGTACAAGCCAGGAGGATTTGTCGAACTCACTGTCCATGAGGATCGGGGGAAGAAGGGGGAAGTGCGAGGATTCGCGCTATTCCTTCCCGGAAGGAGTGGCACAGTCGGCTCCGAAGTCCGTCGAGCGACGCACGATCCTGTGACTGGTAAATCGTCATTTACCTATTCGGCGCTTGATCCACTCACCGGGTCATTGGTGCATCGTAGAGAGACTAAATGCACGGAGCCTTCCAAATGTGGCAAATAAACGACTCAATTCCGGTGCTAAAGACTAATCTCCTTATCTTCTTGATTTGCGCATTCTTAGTTGGGTGCAGCAAGGTGCCGTCCGAGTCGAATTCAGCTTTGAGAGTGCCTGCGCCCGGTCCGGTGGAAGCTACTCATACCGCGACGAGTGCAGACGAGCTAAGCATTCCGCCGTCGCAGCTGATGTCTCGAGTCAAGGCCGCAGCGGCCGGAAACGTCAAGGCTTCAGAAGAGTTGGCGCTTTCGTTCGGGGCGGACAATGACGAACGCGAGTCCTACTTTTGGCTTCAGATCGCTGCAGAAAACGGAAGCTTGACGGGAATGCAACACCTCGCAATGACGCTCCGAGCGAAGGGCGGTGAAATCAACTGTCTTCGAGCGCTTTTTTGGCTTAATCAAATCCGAAAACGTGGGACGGCAGTTGATGTAGCGCAGTTGAATGTCGAGAGTGCAGAAGCAAGCATTCGAGCTGACTTGCCGGTCTGCGCGCCTTACGGCTGATTTGGATTCAGGTCGATCAGTTTGCGAATGGAATCTCCGGCAGGCTCTGCACCCCACTGCGCACCCCGGCCGAATGCACATTCACCCGCGGCAGGATCCGTGCGAAATAGAACCGCGCCGTCTCCCGCTTGCCTTGCTTGAACGCCGCATCGTGATTGCCGGCCTCGGCCGCAGCCACCGACCGCGCCCACCAGTAGGCCAGCGCCACATAGCCTGAGTAGAACAGGTAATCCACGGCTGCCGCGCCAATCTCTTCGGCATTGGTGGAAGCCTTCTTCCCAACTTCCATCGTCAACTCGCCCCACTGCTTGGTCACTTCGGCCAGCGGCAGGATGAATTCGATCATGTCCGGGTTGGTCATGTTCTCTTCGCAGAATTTCTGGATCATTCCCAGGAACTGCCGCATGCCGGCGCCCTGCAGCACCATGATCTTGCGGCCCAGCAAGTCCAGTGCCTGGATCTGCGTGGTGCCTTCGTAGATGGTGGTGATGCGCGCGTCGCGGGCGAGTTGCTCCATGCCCCATTCGCGCACGTAGCCGTGGCCGCCGAAACATTGCAGCGCGTGGTAGGTGCACTCCACCGACCACTCGGTCAGCATGCCTTTCACGATGGGAGTCAGGAAGCCGAGCATGTCGTCGGCGGCCTTGCGATCGGCGTCGTCCACCGATCGTTCCAGGATGTCCACCATCGTCGCGGCATGCAGCGCCAGCACGCGCGAGCCTTCGCCCAGCGCCTTGCAGGTCAGCAGCATGCGGCGGATGTCGGGATGCACCACCAGCGGGTCGGCCGGTTTGTCGGGGAATTTCGCGCCCGACAACGATCGGCCCTGCACGCGGTCCTTCGAATACGCCAGCGCACCCTGGTAGGCGCGATCAATCAGGCCCAGGCCTTGCAGGCCCACGGCGAGACGCGCGGTATTCATCATGGTGAACATCGCGGCCAGGCCCTTGTTCGGCTTGCCGATGAGGTATCCCTGTGCGCCGTCGAAATTCATCACGCAGGTGGACGAGCCGTGGATGCCCATCTTGTGTTCGATGGAACCGCAGCGCACGGCATTACGTTCGCCTACGGTGCCATCGCGCGCGGTCTTCAGCTTCGGCACGATGAAAAGTGAAATGCCTTTCGTGCCCGCCGGCGCATCGGGCAGGCGCGCCAGCACCAGGTGAATGATGTTGTCGGTGAAGTCGTGCTCGCCACCGGTGATGAAGATCTTGGTGCCGGTGATGGCATAGGTATTGTCGGCGGCGGGTTCGGCGCGGGTCTTCAACATGCCCAAATCGGAACCGGCGTGCGGTTCGGTCAGGCACATGGTGCCGGTCCAGCGGCCGTCGATGATGGCCCTCAGGAACACGTCCTTCTGCCACTGCTCGCCGTGGTGTTTCAGCGCCTCGATGGCGCCGTGCGAGAGCAGGGGGTAATTGCTCCAGGCCAGGTTGGAGGCATCCATCATTTCCTTGATGATGGCGCCGAGGGTCTCGGGCATGTCCTGTCCGCCCATGGACTCGGGCGCGGTGAGTCCGGACCAGCCGCCATCCACGAACTTGAGATACGCATCGCGGAAGCCGGGTGGAGTCGTAACGGCGCCTGTCGATTTGTCATGGACGCACCCGACCTGGTCGCCGATGGGGCCGAGCGGACCAAGCACGGTTTCAGTAAAGCGCGCGCCTTCTTCCAGCACCGCATCCATGATGTCGCGCTGCGCGTTGCCGATCGCCAACTTCTTGAACAGGGCTTCACCACCGATCACGTCGTACAGGGCGAAGCGCATGTCCTGCAGCGGAGCTTTATAGGCGTTCATGAGATGTCCTTAGCGCATCACGCCGTTCAAGCCGGGCGCCGGATTGAGCGTGCTGTCGTAGTTGAAGGGGTAGTTGCCCTTGGGTTCGCTGGTGACGATGTTGCCCGACAGCGAGTAGGCCGTGGATTGGCTCGACGCGATGGCGGAGGCGACCACCAGCTTCGCACCCAGGGTCGGGGTCAGCCGCGCGATCACCACGTCGGCCGATTCGGGTCCGACACTGATGCCCGGTTGCACGGTGAAGCTGCCGGCATCCTGGCCGCCGATCATCAGTTTGGAGGTCACCGTCGAGAACGTCGTGCTGACCGAGCTGAAGTTTTGCAGGCGCACGCTCAGCTGCCAGCTGCCGTCGGCTTGCACTGCCAATTGCTGGATGCTGGCGCGTGGCGGATTGACGCGTTTCTTCGGACCGGAAGAGCACGAGGCCAACAAGGCAAGAAACGCGATGACAAGCACAGTTTTCATGATGCGTGACATTTGAACTACTCGCATTGAATGGTTTCGACCAGCATATCAGTCGGCTCGAAACTTCGCGCCACGGCACTGTGAATCATGCGTGGGCTTGCTACTCTAGCGGACGTCGTGAGCATGAATATCACCCCCCCGTCCGCGTCCGCCATGGAGAAGACCCGACTCCAGGCCTTCAAGGAACTTCGCAGCTTGCTGTCGGAAGTCCTGTCGACCGCCGTGGCCGATGAAGAAGTGCCCGAAGCCTTCAAGGACACCTCCAACTGGGAAAAGCTGATCGCCCAGACCGAGCATCGCCTGGCCGAAGGCTGGCGCCTGCGTTTCGAAGGTGCGCCCGAGCGCCGGGCCACGCCGCGCACCCTGGACCTGCTGCCGGAAGAAGAGCAGATGCAGGCGATGTTGAGCGAGCGCTTCGTCAACGACGTGTCCTACAACGACCGAGGTCCGCTGGACGAGCTCGATCGGCAACTGGCGTCCATGTCCGGCCCTAATTTCAACGAAAGCGTACCCAATCCGCTCGGGCCTTCGGCCTGGGTGGAGGGCATCCGCGGCGGCATGCGCCAGATCAACTGTTCACCGGAAGAACGCGACTGGCTGATGGCGCGGCTGATACCGCTGCTGGCCTCGCGCATCACCTCTTTCTATTCGGGCATGACCACGCGGCTGACGTCTGCGGGTTACGTGGGTCGTCCGCCCATGCGGGGTGCTTCGTCGGGCGGTCCGCCACGCGGCGGTG
>MGYJ01000094.1 GCA_001801685.1 Gammaproteobacteria bacterium RIFCSPHIGHO2_12_FULL_63_22
TCCTGCGCGGTCTGGGTCTTCACGGCAACACCCTGCTGTTCCGTCGCCAACGCAGGTCGCCCGCTGCCCCATTCGCAGGCTTGCTCGGTGGGGACCAGCGGCCGATCCTGCGTTCTGTCCCCAGTACAACTTCCGGCGAGCGCAGCGAAGCCCACGCAATCTGCCTGCAGGCGCAGGATCGCCAGGCAGTCCTCACCAAGCACGCAGTGCGACTGACGGCGCCGGGCGACCTGCGTTGGCCGCAGTACGGCAGGGTGTTGCACTGAAGCTCAGTTGGTCACAGGTGCGCGTAGGTGGTGGCCGGGGATTATTTTGACCAAGCCGATCCCGTGTGGCGACTCAAAATGATCACCGGCCACCACCCCACCCAGAACCATTGATCAAATACGCCCAGACCCGCTCTACTTGCCCTGCGCATCGCCCCACAACTGCTTATGCAGCTGCATCTGGAACCGCACCGGCAACCTGTCTTCGAGAATCCACTCGGCCAATTCCCGCGCCGGCAATTCACTGAAGCTCGGCGAAAACAACACCTCGCAGCGCGAGTCGAGTTCATGCTCGAGCAACATCGACTTCGCCCAGTCGTAATCGCCGCGATTGCAGATCACGAATTTCACCTGGTCGTTCGGCGTCAGCAGCGGAATGTTCGACAGCAGGTTGCGATGCATCTCGCCGGAGGCCGGCGTCTTCAGGTCGAGTACGCGTGATACGCGCAGGTCCACGTCGCTGATGTCGATGGCGCCAGAGGTTTCCAGTGATACCGAATAGCCGGCATCACAGAGTTTCTTCAGCAGGCCGATGCAGCGCTTCTGCGAGAGCGGTTCGCCGCCGGTCACGCAGACGTGGCGGACGCCGTGTTTCGCCACTTCGGCGAGTATCGCGTCCATGTCCCACCATTGGCCGCCGTGGAAGGCGTAGGCGGTGTCGCAATATTGGCAGCGCAAGGGGCAGCCGGTCAGGCGCACGAAAACGGTTGGCCAGCCGACGCTGCGGGCCTCGCCCTGCACGGACAGGAATATTTCAGTCAGGCGGAGTCGGTCGGGCGCGAGTGCGTCCAGCGGTTCGGCACCCACGTGCAGTGCATCGGTGCTCATGGCTCGGCGCCCACGTGCAACGCATCGGTACTCACGCAGGTGCCGCCTGGATCAGCGCGCGTCCAGGCTCAGTACGCGCAGCCGGCTGGTCGCCAGGCGTGCGGCATCGCTGCCCGGGAATTCGTTGATGACACGATTCAGCGTCTGCCGTCCCGCGCCTGCATCGCCCATCTCGATCTGGCAGTAGCCCTTCTTCAACATCGCGTCAGGCGCTTTCGGCGAGTCGGGGAAGCTGGAAAGCAAGGTATCGAAACTGCGCAACGCAATCGGATAGTTCTGCGTGGCGTAATAACTCTCGCCCAGCCAGTACCAGGCATTCGCCGCCAGCGGTGCGTTGGGATAGTCCGCCAAAAAGGTCTGGAAGCTACGCGCCGATTCGACGTAATCACCCTGGCGCAAGGCGGACAGGGCAATGTCATACGCGCCCTGTCCATTCAGTGCACGGGCATCCAGGTCCACGGCGTTTGGCGACGGCGGACGCGAACTCGTACCAGGCGCAGTGCGAGGCGGTGGATTGGCTGCAGACGGCGGCGGCAGCGGCGGCGTGGACCCACTTGCCGCACTACCCGCTTCCATGCGCTGCAAGCGGCTGTCCAGATCAATGTATTGATCCTTCGCCTGCTGCTTGAGCTGCGCATTTTCGTTCTGCAATTGCTCAACCTGGTTGCGCAGTGCCTGCACTTCCGATTGCATCTGCGTCACGCGGTTGAGCAATTCCACATTTGCCTGGCCGGCCGAACTGGACTGCGACGCGTCCGCGGCTTCAAGCCGCGATACGCGTTCGGCCAGGCTCAGCTTCTGCGCGAAGGCGGGCGCTGCCAGCGACATCGCCAGCAACGCCACTCCGAGGGAACGCATCTTCAGGACGGCCATGTATCAGCGCGTGGTGTAGACGATTTCGACACGACGATTGCGCGACCAGCAATCTTCGCTGGAATCGGCGCAGGTCGGGCGCTCTTCGCCGTAGCTGATCACGCTGATCTGGTCGGCCGAACCGCCGTTGCCCTGGATGGCTGCCGACACCGCGTTGCCGCGACGCTCGCCCAGGCCCAGGTTGTATTCACGCGTGCCGCGCTCGTCGGCGTTGCCTTCGAGATTCATGCGCGCTTCGGGACGGTCACGCAGGTACTTCGCGTGGCAGGCGATGGCGGCCTGGAAATCCGGCTTCAGCGTGTCCTGGTCGAAATCGAAATAGACCACGCGCTGGCGAAGGCAGGAATCGGTGTCGAGGTCGGCCGGCGAGTACTTGCCCGGAGCAGTGTCGGTAATAGCGCCGGTGGTGGCGCCGGTGGTGGTTTCGCCGGCGGTGGTGTCGGCAGGAACTTCCTTCACCTTCTTGGTGCACGCGGCAAGGCTCATGGCGATGGCGGCGGCGATCATCAGGCGGGTGGTGTTGTTCATGAAGTCTTCCTTGTTATCAGGGTATTGGGGGGAAGCAGTTCAGGTAGTTTGCTCGCGGCAATGTCAGCGTTGCCTGAACGGACCCCAGGCGGGCTCGCGGACGTCACCGTTTTCGGTGCTGACGATGCGCAGCCGGACCCGGCCGTCGGCAGACACAGCATACAACACGCCACGCCGGCCTTCCTTCGTCGCATACAGCAACATGCTGGCATTGGGGGCGAAACTCGGCGATTCGTCGAGATTTCCCGGCGAAAGCGTCAGCCAGCGGGAACCGCCGCCGAAGCTCTTGTCCAGGATGGCGATGCGGTAGATGTTGCCCGAGCCCTGGGCCATGCCGATCTTCTTTCCATCGAATGAGACGGTGGCGCGGGCGTTGGATTCACCCTGGAAGCTGACTCGGGTCGGCTCGCCGCCCGTGGCCGCCACCGAATAGACCTGTGGCTTGCCGGCCCGGTCGGACGTGAACAACAGGGTCCGGCCGTCGGGCATCCAGGTCGCCTCGGTATCGATGCCGTAGTGGCGGGTCACCTGGGTCAGCGACTTGCTGGCCAGGTCCATCACGTAGATTTCCGGATTGCCACCCTTCGACAGGGTCATCGCCAGACGGCGCCCATCCGGCGAGAACGACGGCGCACCGTTGATGCCCTTGAAGCTGGCAACCACATCACGGCCGCCGGTGTTGAGGTCCTGCACGTAGATAGTGGAGTTGCCACGCTCGAAACTCACATACGCCAACTTGCGGCCATCGGGGCTCCAGGCCGGCGACAGCAGCGGCTCGGGCGAGCGCACGATCACTTGCTCGTTCATGCCATCGGAATCGGCGACCTTCAGCATGTAGCGCGTGCCCGGGCCGAGGCCCGTGGCCGTTACATAGGCAACGCGAGTCCAGAACGCGCCACGCACGCCGAGGATTTTTTCGTAGATCTCGTCGGCGATCTGGTGGCCGACTTCACGCATGCTCTTTTCGCGACCGGGAATCGGCAGGCCCAGCAAGCGCGAGCGCTTGGCCACGTCATACAGGTCGTATTCCACCTGGTAGCCACCATCTGCCGTGTCGACGATTCGCCCGACCACGATGAAGTCCTGCTTGCGCAGGCGCCAGGCGTCGAAGTCGATTTCGCTGCCGCGGGTCGGTCGCGCGGGCGGCATATTGGCGACCGGCAGCGAGCGGAACTGGCCCGAGCGATTCAGGTCGTTGCGGATCACTTCGGACACGTCGGTGCCCGGGGCCACGTTGCGGCCCTGGTAGGGCATCGGCACGACCGCGATGGGCAGGGATGCCTCGTTGCCGGATACCAATCCGATATCCAGGCCCTGGGCTTGCAAGCCGGATGCCGACAACAGCATCAGCACCATCAATAACAGTCGTTTCATCGGGTGCATTCCTCTCTGGGATAACAAAATGTCAGTTCGACCTTGCGCAGGAATACCTTCTCGAATCCCGAATAAGGCATCGGCGTCTTGCGCAATGCGCGGTCCACGAATTCCCGACCTTGTGAATCGTACGGGCAGCTCATGAACTCCACATTGATGACCTCGCCGCCCGGGATCTGGGTGAAGCGAACCCTGCAGTGTGTGAGTTCCGGGGCGCCGATATGGTTCCAGTTCTGGTCGGCGGTCTGCAGCATCGCCGCCTTGTAGGCGGCCAGCAGGCCGGTATCGGCGCCGCGGTCGCCGGCTGGCGCCTCGGGGGCCACCGGGCCCGGGGTTGCCGCGGCGGCGCCCTTCAGGTCGGCCAGCTGCTGCAAACGCTGCTCTTCACGCCGGGTCCGCTTGGCGGCCTCTTCCCGCTCGCGCTGGATTTCTTCCAGCTGCTCGCGCATGCGCTGCCGGCGTTCGGCCGCCTGCTGGCGAAGGATGTCCTGGGTCAGGTCCACCTGTTCCTGGCGCACGCGTTCTTCCTGCTCACGCGCCAGGCGGTCGGCCTGTTCGGCTGCAACCCGCGCGATCCGTTCCTGGTCCACGGTATCGGGCTGGTCCTGCGGCGCCTGCGGCGTCGGTTGCAGCGGCACGTCGCTGGTCTGCGGAATCGGCTCGGGAAGCGGCTGTGGCTTGGCCGCGACCGGTTCGGGCTCGGGCTTCGGCTCGACCGGCGTCCTCTCCGAGGCATCGATGGCTGCCTGGACGCGCGCGAGGTCGGCCTTCGATGCCTGCAAGGTGGCCCGGATCGGTTCGCCGATCGCCGACTCCTCGGGCATCGTCAGCATGTAGCGCGCACTCAGCCAGAACAGCCCGACCAGGGCGGCGTGGAAGAGCACCGACAATCCGAATGCGCGCAACTGGTCGGCCGTCGACTCCATGCGGTCAGCGCGCCTTTGCCTCGGGTGGCTTGCTCATCAGGCTCATTTTTTCGACGCCGGCTTTTTGAAGCAGCGTCATTACGTCATAGACCTGCTGGTAGCTGGTCTTCTTGTCGCCCGCCACGTACACCGCGATGTTGGGATTGGTCGCCACCAGGGAGCGCATCTCCGCATCCAGGTCAGCGAAGGTCACTTTCTTCAGGTTGGCGTCGGGCAACTTCAGCCCGTAGCCGCCCAGCGAATCCACGCTGACGATCACCGGCTCTTTGTCGCTGGTGATGCCGCGCGCCTGGGAATCGGGCATGTCGATGTCCACGCCCAGGTTCAGCAGCGGCGCCGTGATCATGAAGATGATCAGCAGCACCAGCATCACGTCGATATAGGGCACGACGTTGATTTCCGATTTCAGCTTGCGGGTGCGCAATCGGCGGGAAAAGGCGGAGGTGGTCATGGCAGGTTCCTCAACGGTCGCGGGCGGCGAATGGGGTTAGCCCTGTTCATCCGTGTGCGATTGCCTTTGCAGGATCGAGGAAAATTCCTCGGCGAAACTTTCGTAGCGCACCGACAGGCGCTCGACCCGCGTCGCGAAGCGGTTGTAGGCCCACACTGCGGGAATGGCGGCAAAAAGACCCATTGCGGTGGCGATCAGTGCTTCCGAAATACCCGGCGCCACCGTGGCGATGGTCGCCTGTTTGTTGTTGGCCAGGCCGTGGAAGGAAATCATGATGCCAAACACGGTTCCGACCAGGCCCACGTACGGCGCCGTCGATCCAACATTCGCAAGCAGCTCGAGGTTGTGTTCCAGTCGGTCGATTTCGCGGGCGAGAGTCGCGCGCATGGCGCGTTGCGCGCCTTCCAGCTGGCTGCGCGCGTCAATGGTGCGGTGTTGCTGGCGCAGGCGGGTGAACTCGCGGAAGCCGGCTTCGAAAATCGCTTCGAGCCCCGTCACCACGCGATTTCGCTCGGTCGAGGTGCGGTACAGGGCATTCAATTCCGCGCCCGACCAGAACCGGCCCTCGAACTCCTCGGCCTCGCGATTGGCCTGGTTGAACACGCTGGTCTTGCGGAAGATCACGAACCAGCTCATCACCGAGGCGACCAGCAGCAGGATCATCACCACCAGAACCGGCCAGCTGGCATGCAGTATCAGGTCGAGGTAATCGAGCCCACCCTCTCCTACCGCCACGGCCTGCACGGCGACTTCCGGCGGTGCTGCGGTGGCGGCGGTGGCTGCCAGCATCATCAGGGCATCGATCATCGGGGGGATTCTCCGGGAATGGGGTCGGCCAGCATCCACTTGGGCAGGGGACGCGGCTTGAAAGTGGAAGCACGCAGGCAGGCAATGCGCATCTGCGCACGCAGGAGACACTCGTCGTCGCGAAAAAGTTCCTGCGCGACGGTGAAACTGGCCGATCGACGTTCGGTAAGCACTACGGTCACCTGCAGCAAATCATCCAGTCGCGCCGGTTTCAGGAATTCGATGTTCATGTCGCGCACCGCCAGCACCAGGTCGTCGCTGTCGCGCAGCGATTGCTGGTGGATGCCCAAGGCGCGGACCCACTCGGTGCGGGCCCGTTCCAGGAAGCACAGGTACTGCGCGTGGTAAACCACGCCCCCGGCGTCCGTATCTTCCCAGTAGATCCTTATCGGATAGCTGAACGGCGCGGCGGGACTGGGCTCGGTCGCGGCGTCGGGGTCCTGGTTCACTCGAAGAGATCCGTTGCCTGCTGGTCCGGGCGACGCGGCGGCTTCAGGCCCAGGTGCGTATAGGCCTTGTTCGTGGCCATGCGGCCGCGCGCGCTGCGCACGATGTAGCCCTGCTGGATCAGGTAGGGCTCGATCACGTCTTCCAGGGTGCCGCGTTCCTCGCTAAGCGCTGCGGCCAGCGATTCCACGCCGACCGGGCCGCCTTCGAAATTGTTGATGATCATGCGCAGCAGGTTGCGATCAACCTCATCGAAGCCCTGGGCATCCACCTGCAGCATCTTCATCGCTGCGTCGGCTGCGGCCTTGTCGATATGGCCCTCGGCCCGCACCTGGGCGAAATCGCGGGCGCGGCGCAACAGGCGGTTAGCGATGCGCGGCGTGCCGCGCGAGCGCGTGGCGATTTCCCCGGCGCCTTCGGGCGCGCAGGCGATGTCCAGGATGGAGGCCGAGCGGCGCACGATGCGGGTCAGTTCTTCCGGTGAATAGAACTGCAGGCGCTGCACGATGCCGAACCGGTCGCGCAGGGGGCCGGTCAGCAGGCCGGCGCGCGTGGTGGCGCCAACCAGGGTGAAGGGCGGCAGGTCCAGCTTGATCGAGCGTGCGGCCGGGCCCTCGCCGATCATGATGTCGATCTGGAAATCTTCCATCGCCGGATACAGCACTTCTTCCACCACCGGCGACAGCCGATGGATCTCGTCGATGAAGAGCACGTCGTGCGGCTGCAGGTTGGTCAGCAGGGCGGCCAGGTCGCCAGCGCGCTCGATTACCGGGCCGGAAGTCTGGCGCAGGTTGACGCCCATCTCGTGGGCGATCACGTGGGCCAACGTGGTCTTGCCCAAGCCGGGCGGGCCGAATATCAGCACGTGGTCCAGCGCTTCGCTGCGGCGGCGGGCCGCTTCGATATAGATCTTCAGCTGCTCGCGGACGGTTTCCTGGCCGAGGTATTCATCCAGCCGCTTGGGCCGGATGCTGGCCTCGACCGCCTCGTCTTCGCGGGTAACGGAACTGCCCAGGACGCGCGTTTCTTCCATGCCGGGCATTATGGCTTAGTTCGTTACGCGAGTGGCCTAGATGGTTACCTGCGTACCCAGCTCCACCAGCCTGTTGCCTGGAATGGAAAAGAACTCCGTGGCCGGCGTAGCGTTGCGCGACATCACCAGGAAAAGCTTGTCCCGCCACAGGGCCATGCCCTCGCCGGCAATCGCGGTCAGCGACTCGCGGCTGGCGAAAAAGGTCGTGTCCATCGCGTCGAAGGCCGGTCCCGGAATCTTCCAGTTCTTCAACGCGGCCGGCACGTCCGGATTCTCCATGTAGCCAAAACGCAGGCTCAGCCGCTGGAAGCCATGCCCCAGCTCGCTGTAGGCGATGCGCTCGCCCTCGTCGGCGCGCGGCACGTTCAAGGTTTCCACGCTCAGCAACACATTCCGTTCGTGCAATACCTTGTTGTGCTTGAGGTTGTGCAGCAACGCCGGCGGCATGTATTCGTTGGATGGCGTCATGAAGACAGCCGTGCCCGACACCCGCGCCGGCGGGTCCACCATGATCGATTCGACGAAATGTTCGATGCGCAGGCTGTCGCGATTCACGTGCTCGCGCACCAGGTCGCGGCCGTGTCGCCAGGTGCGCATCACGGTAAAGGCCACGATGCCCAGGGCCACCGGGAACCAGGCGCCTTCCATGAACTTCACCGCGTTCGCCGACAACAGGGCAATGTCCACCGTCAGGAACAGGATCGCCATCGGCCAGATGATGCGCGGTGATATCCGCCACTTCTGCGAGGCCAGGATGATCAGCAGGATGGTGTCGATCAGCATGCTGCCGGTCACCGACACGCCGTAGGCCGAGGCCAGGTTGCTCGATGTCTGGAAGGTCAGCACCAGTATCATCACCAGCACCAGCAGGATGCGATTGACCCAGGGCAGGTAAACCTGGCCGATCGTTTCCGCCGAGGTATGCACCAGCACCAGGCGTGGCAGGTAGCCCAGCGATATGGCCTGGCGGGCCAACGAGAATGCGCCGGAAATCACCGCCTGCGAAGCAATGACCGTCGCCAGCGTGGCCAGCCCGATCATCGGGAACAAACCCCAGGTCGGCACCAGCGAATAGAAGGGGTTGTGCGCGGTTTCCGGGTCCGCCAGCACCATCGCGCCCTGGCCGAAATAATTCAGCAGCAAGGCCGGCAACGCGACGAAGATCCATGCCTTCTTGATCGGTATCCGGCCGAAGTGGCCCATGTCCGCATACAGCGCTTCGCCACCGGTCACTGCCAGCACCACCGCGCCCAACGCCAACCAGGCGTGCACGCCATGATGGATGAAGAACTTGATGGCATAGACGGGATTCACCGCATACAGCACTTCGGGATTGCGCAGCACCTGCGCCCCACCCAGCAGCGCGAGGGTTACGAACCAGACCAGCATCACCGGCCCGAATATCTTGCCGACGCGGTCGGTGCCGTGGCGCTGGAAGGCGAACAACACCAGCAAGACGGCAATGGTCACGGGCACGATGTAGCGGTCCAGACCGGGCGCAGCCACCTTCAGGCCCTCCACGGCCGACAGCACCGAAATCGCCGGTGTAATCACGCTGTCGCCGAAAAAAAGCGCCGTGCCGAAGATGCCCAGCAGGCCGATGCCGTAAGTGAGTGGCGACGCAATCGGCAGGCTGCGCTGCACCACCGCCATCAGCGCCAGGATGCCGCCTTCGCCGCGGTTGTCGGCGCGCAGGATCACCATCACGTATTTCAGCGTCACCACCAGCATCATCGCCCAGAACACCAGCGACAGGATGCCGAGCACGTTGGCGGGATCAGGTTGCAGGCCGTACTTCTCGCCGAAGGCTTCCTTCAGCGTGTACAGCGGGCTGGTGCCGATGTCGCCGAACACCACGCCGATGGCGCCCAGCACCAGCGGCCATGATTTGGGCGGCGACGTTCCCTGCGCTTGTTGGGACATGGGTGCGGCTTCCTGCCGGCGTCAGCCGTTGCGGAGCATGGATTTTAGCGCTTTCCGGATGATGTCTTCGGCACTGTCGCCGGCGGCACCTTCTTTCAGCATCCTGGTGATTTCAGCAGGCTTGTAGCCCAGTTGCTGCAAGGCGACGCTCGCTTCGGCCACCGGGTCGTTGGGTACGCCCTTGCCGACGATGCTCGCCGGGCCACCGGTGAAGTCGGCAGCGCGGTCGCGCAACTCGACCACGATGCGCTCGGCCGTCTTCTTGCCGATGCCGGGGATGCGCGTCAGCGCGACCACGTCGCCGGTCTGCACCAGTCGCGCAAAATCATCCACGCTGGCGCCGGACAGGATGGCCAGCGCAATCTTCGCGCCTATACCCGTCACCTTCTGCACATCGCGGAACAACCTGCGTTCGATCTCGCGCATGAATCCGTACAGCGCGACCGAGTCTTCCTTCACCGCGTGATGGGTGAACAACACCACCTCGCGACCGATCTCGGGCAGGTCGTAGAAGGTGGACATGGGCGCTTCGAGTTCATAGCCGACGCCACCGACATCGATCATCAGCCAGGGCGGCTGCTTGTGCACCAGGATGCCTTTCAGGCGGCCGATCATTTGCGGCTCCAGACTTCGCGGGCGGACACGCCCATGCGTTTTGCCGTGGCGCGCACATGCGCGTGGGTAATCGCGACCGCCAGGGCATCGGCGGCGTCGGCCTGGATCTTGCCGTGCAGGTTCAACATGACGCCGATCATATGCTGGACTTGCACCTTGTCGGCGCTGCCCTTGCCCACCACCGCCAGCTTGATCTCCTTGGCCGCGTATTCGTGCACCGGCAGGTCGCGCATCACCGCCGCGCACATCGCCGCGCCGCGGGCCTGGCCCAGCTTCAAGGCCGAATCGGGATTGCGCGCCATGAAGACCTTCTCGATCGCCACTTCGGCCGGCTGGTACTTTTCAATGATTTCGCCCAGGCCGTCCAGCAGCAGCTTCAGGCGCAGCGGAAAACTCTCGGCGTCCAGCAACTTCAGCGGCGCATGGAAGACATGCGTCACCCGGCCACCGGCATCGCAATCGATGATGCCGACACCCGTGCGCTGCGACCCAGGATCGATCCCGAGGATTCTCGTCATTTTGGGATCGGCCTCAGCCGGGCAGACCGCGTGTCACTGATACGCTTCCTGCGGAAGCTCGGCGTTGTGATACACGTTTTGCACGTCGTCCAGGTCCTCGAGCATGTCGAGCATCTTCACCACGTGCTCGGCGGTTTCGCCGGTCACGGCAATGTCATTCTCGGCGCGCATGGTCACTGCCGCCTGCTCGGGAATGAAACCACCCTTCTCCATCGCGTCCTTCACTGCCTGGAACTGGTCCGGCGAGGTGATCACGTCGATGGCGCCGTCTTCGGGATACACCACGATGTCGTCGGCGCCGGCGTCAATCGCGGCTTCGGTGATGGCGTCTTCATTGGCGTCGGCCGGGAAACTCAGCACGCCGACCTTCTTGAACATGAAAGCGACGGAGCCATCGGTGCCGAGGTTGCCGCCGTGCTTGCTGAAGGCATGGCGCACGTCGGCCACGGTGCGCACCTTGTTCTCGGTCATGCATTCGACGATGACGGCGATGCCACCGGGGGCGTAGCCCTCGTAGCGGATTTCTTCGTAGTCCACGCCTTCCAGGCCGCCGGTGGCTTTCTTCACGGCGCGGTCGATCACGTCGCGCGACATATTCACGCCCAGCGCCTTGTCCATCGCCAGTCGCAGTCGCGGGTTGGCCTTCGGGTCGCCGCCGCCGGCGCGCGCCGCCACCGAAATTTCGCGGATCACCTTGGTAAACACCTTGCCGCGCTTGGCGTCCTGCGCGCCCTTGTGCCCGGCAATCTTCATCAACCTGCCCATGCATCACCCGCCTTGTGTCGTGGCGCAATTATAGCCGGGCCGGCTCGAAGCTACCGGTAGCGAGGTATCGGGCCGCCAGTTCTGCCGCCTCGGCCGACACGATCAGGCCCGAATGGCTGGCGTGGATGACGACGTGCGCCTCCAGGCCCGGCAGCCGGGTCTCGCCCACGGCCACCGTGCCATCGTTGTCTTCGTTGAAACGGCCGAAAAACCGGCCCAGGCCCATCGAACGGCTACCCGCGATCATTCCCACGGGGCGGTCCGGGGGCAATTGCCGGATGCCGGCCCGCAACAGGGGGCCGCTGCGGCCGGAGGCGAAGCCGGCGCCGTGTTCCACCAGGCCGCGCGCCGCCGCACTGCCGGCGATGGGCGAGCCGAGACAGACAATGCGCGCCTTCGGCAGGTCGGAATTGCGCTTCAGGGCTTCCAGCGCGATCAAGCCACCCAGGCTGTGGGCCAGCACATTCACGGGCTGGTCGCCATGCGCGCGCAGGCGATCACCCAGGTGCACGATCGCCTCTTCCGGGTCGCGCCACAACGTGGAGTAGGCAAACAACTCCGGCGCAAATCCACGCTTGCGCAAGCGCAAGGCCATCGGCACCAGCGCCGGCCGGCGCATCATCAATCCGTGCAGGAGGATGACCGCGGCGGCCATGGCCGATCAGCCCGGGTCGCGAACCTTTACGTGCAGCTCTGCCAGTTGCTTGTCTGGCACCGCCGACGGCGCAGAAGTCAGCAGGCACTGCGCGGATGCCGTCTTCGGGAACGCGATCACGTCGCGGATCGAATCGGTGCCGGCCATCAAGGCCGCGATGCGGTCGATACCGAAGGCGATGCCACCGTGCGGCGGCGCGCCATAGCGCAGGGCTTCCAGCAGGAAGCCGAACTTGGCCTGCGCCTCCTCGCGGCTGATGCCCAGTAGATCGAACACCGTGCTCTGCATGTCGGAACGATGGATACGCACCGAGCCACCACCGATCTCGTTGCCGTTCAACACCATGTCGTAGCCGCGGCTGACCGCGGTGCGCGCATTGGCGGAAAGGTCCGCCACGTCGTCCACCTTGGGCGCGGTGAAGGGGTGATGCAGCGCGACGAAGCGATGCTCCTCCTCGTCGTATTCGAACATCGGGAAATCGGTGACCCACAGCGGCGCCCATCCGGTCGCGACCAGCCCGGCGTCCTTCGCCACCTTCAATCGCAGCGCACCCATGAAGTCGGAAACCGACTTCCACGGACCGGCGCCGAAAAACAGCAAGTCGCCAGTCTGCGCGTCAGTTGCCTTCAGCAGTGAAGCCAGCGTCGCATCGTCAAGGAACTTCGCGATCGGCGAGTTGACGCCCTCACGACCCTTCGAAAGGTCTTCCACTTTCAGCCACGCCAGGCCCTTGGCGCCGTGCTTCGCCGCGTGCGCGGCGTTGTCGTCGATCTGCTTGCGGCTCAACACGGAACCACCGGGCAAGCGCAACGCAGCCACGCGGCCGTCAGGCACGTTGGCCCAATCGGTGAACACCTTGAACTCGCAAGCCTTCACCAACTCGGCCACGTCCACCAGCTCCAGCGTTATGCGCAGGTCCGGCTTGTCCGAACCAAAACGACGCATCGCCTCGGCGTAGGTCAGGCGCGGGAACGGATTGGCAAGATCCACCCCTTGCACTTCGCGGAACACATCGCGGATAAGCGTTTCGACATAGTCCTGGATATCACGCTCGGTAACGAAGGCGAACTCCATGTCGAGCTGGGTGAATTCCGGCTGGCGATCGGCGCGCAAGTCCTCGTCGCGGAAGCAGCGCGCGATCTGGTAGTAGCGGTCCATGCCGGCCATCATCAGCAACTGCTTGAACAACTGCGGCGACTGCGGCAGGGCGAAGAACTGCCCCGCATGCACGCGCGACGGCACCAGGTAATCGCGCGCGCCTTCCGGCGTGGCCTTGGTAAGGATCGGCGTCTCGATGTCCTGGAAGCCGGCGGCATCCAGGTGGCGACGCAATGCCTGCACCAGCGCGATGCGCTTGCGCATGTTCTTCTGCATGGTCGGGCTGCGCAGGTCGAGGTAGCGATATTTCAGGCGCACGTCCTCGCCAGGGTTCTCGTGCGAATAGAACGGCAGCTTGTCGGCGCGATTGAGTATCTCGATATTCGTGGCGATTACTTCCACCTTGCCGGTGGCGATCTTGTCGTTCACGCTGTGCCGCGCGCGCACCGTGCCGGTGACGCGCAGGCAGTATTCGTAGCCGACATCCGCAGCGACGGCAAACACGTCCGGGCTATCGGGATTGGCCACCACCTGCACGATGCCTTCGTGGTCGCGCAGGTCGATGAAGCACACACCGCCCAGGTTGCGGGCGACGTCGGCCCAGCCACAAAGGGTGACGGTTTCGCCGACCAGGGCTTCAGTCACAAGGCCGCAAAAATGGGTACGCATGGGGGTCTCCGGGCCGCTTGGGCCAAATCAGCCTTCTATTTTGCCAGAAACCGGCCGGGCATTAGGCATCCGTACACCTAGGTGACGGCCCGTTTAACAGGGTTTCGGCCAGTGGGTCGCCGTACAGGCTGCCGTGCCTAGGGTGTCTCACGCATGTCCAACACTGCTCAGGAGCTTCACCATGAAAAGGAATCTTCTCGCCTGCCTGCTTGTACTAGGCACCCTGCTAGGGGCCAGTCAGGTCCAGGCCCAATCCAGTACGCGCGACCAGATCAGGATGATCGAGAGCGAATACGCCCGTATCAACAATGGCCGCATCATCAGTGATGACCAGCTCGAGTTTTACCTCGACCGGTCCAACGCCGGCTGGAGCATGAACCAGATCAGCCGCGACATGACCTTGTCGCGACAGGCTTATGCCAACCGCGCCTGGCGTCCGGCCACCGGCTGGACCGCACGCGAAGTGATCTGCTCCAGCGTGGACAATCGCTATCGCGAATGCGCCGTGCCCTTCCGCGGCACCGCCGTCATCACCCAGCAGATCTCGCAATCAGCCTGTATCGAAGGCCGCAGCTGGGGCCAGAAGCCCGGCGCCGTGTGGGTTCGCAACGGATGTCGCGCCCGCTTCGGCATCGTGCGCACCGGCAACACCGGTCCGCAGCCGGGCAACAATCGCATGGTCGTCTGCGCAAGCAACCAGGGCGCCTATCGTGAATGCAACACCGGTTTCCGTGGTCGCGTCGAGCTGGTCAATCGCTTGAACAACAGCCAGGCCTGCATCGAGGGTCGCAGCTGGGGCCAGCGTGAAGGCGTGGTATGGGTTCGCAATGGTTGCCGTGCGCAGTTCCAGTCCGTCGGCCGTCGTGGCCCGCGTGACGACTATGCCGACAACCGTAGCGACTGGCGCCGTGACGCCAACTACGGCGTTACCTGTTCCAGCATCGACAACCGTCGCCAGCTCTGCACCTGGGATCCGCGCTACGGCACGCCTCGCATCGTGCAGCGCCTGTCCTCCAACAACTGCGTCGAAGGTCGCGACTGGGGTTATGACAACCGCGGCCAGCTGTGGGTGGACGCCGGTTGCCGCGCCCGCTTCGGTTTCCGTTGATCGAAATCAAGTTCGCGTCATCGTGATGTGAAGACAATGCCTTGGTACGCCGGGGCATTCTCTTTGCTGGCCTCGCAGGCCTTGAATTGGCGTATCTTCCGGAAGACGCCGGCATCGGGCCAGTCAATGGCCGACCCCAGCGTCCACAACCAAGGGGGTCACCGATGTTCAAGTTCCTCGCCACTTCATTACTACTCGCCGGCTTGCTCGCGACCAGTCCGTCGCAAGCACAGGTCGGCGCCCGCGCTTACGCGCCGGAAAACATCAGCCAACTGTCAACGTCGGACCAGGTCCGCGTCATCGAAAACGAATATCGCGACCAGTCGCGCGGGCGCTCCATTCCCGACGACCAGCTCGATTTCTACCTCGACCAGGTCCGCTATTCGCGCTGGACCTTCAGCCGTATCCAGACCGATATCGCGACGTCATTGCGCGGCAACAGCAACTGGCGCCCGCCGGGCAGCGGCTGGAACCAACGCGAGGTCATCTGCACCAGCGTCAATCGCCAATATCGCGAATGCCGCACACCCTACAACGGTCCCGCGCGCATCACCCAGCAGATTTCGTCCACGCGCTGCGTGGAAGGCCGCAACTGGGGTTCGCGTCCGGGCCTGATCTGGGTGGACCAGGGTTGCCGCGCGCGCTTCGCCGAAAGCAGCACGGGCTGGCCGGGCTGGGGAAGTGGCAGCGGCCAGCGCGAGGTCACCTGCGAAAGCAAGGACGAGCGCTATCGCCAGTGCAACACCGGCTTCCGCGGCCAGGCCAGACTGGTGCGCCAGCTGTCCAAGCATGCCTGCATCGAAGGCCGTAGCTGGGGCCAGGCACAGGGCATGGTGTGGGTGTCGCGCGGTTGCCGCGCACGCTTCGAAGACACCGGCTGGGCCGGTGGCAACGATGGCTATCCGGGCAATTCGGGGCAGATGGTTACCTGCGAAAGCAACGACGACCGTCGCCGCCAGTGCCCGTGGAATGAACGCTGGGGCCGTCCGCGCCTGATCCAGCAGATTTCCAAGACTGCGTGCATTGAAGGCCGCACCTGGGGCTATTCCTACAACACCCTGTGGGTGGACAACGGTTGCCGCGGCCGCTTCGGCGCCCGCTAACGCACCAATCCGCTAGCCGACTCGGCTAGTCGGATGATTTTGCCGCAGGCTTCGATTCCGGTTTCGCCGGGGTCGCAGCCTTCGGTTCCGGCTTCGATTCAACTTTCGATTCGGTTTTTGCAGGCGCGCTGGCAGCAGGCGAATCCGCCTTGTCCACCAGGTTGCGCTTCTTGTCGCCGTCTTTCTTGAAGTCGGTCTCGTACCAACCTGCACCGGCCAGGCGGAAACTCGGCGCGGTCAGCTGGCGGCGCACTTGCTCGGCGCCACATTCCGGACACACGGTCGGGTCGGCGTCGGACAGGCGCTGCAAGCGGTCGAACTGATGGCCGCAGCTGTCGCATTCAAAGGCATAGATCGGCATCGTGATTCCTCAAATCGGCGTCAAGCCGTTTCCTGCTGTTCCAGAAGCACCAGCCACTCGGATTCCAGCGCTTCGCGTTCGGCATTCAACTGGCCCTGGCGCTGCGCCAGGCGCACCATCGCGCCACCGCCATCGCTGTTGTACATGGACGGATCGGCGAGCTCGTCCTCGATGTGCTTGGATTCCGATTGCAGCGTGGCGATCCGCGCTTCAATGGCCTTGATGCGTTTGTCCGCGGCGTCGATCGCCTGCTTCGAACGCACCGGCTTCGGCGCGGCCACGGGCACTGCCATCACGGGCGCGGCCTTGTCAGCCTTGTCGGTCTTGCCACCGCGCGATCGCAGCCACGCCGCGTATTCGTCCAGGTCGCCGTTGAATTCTTCCACATGCCCATCGGCCACGCGCCAGAAGGTTTCGCAGACCAGGCCGATCAAATGGCGGTCATGCGACACCAGCACGATGGCGCCGGGGAAATCACTCAGGGCCTCGGCCAGCGCTTCGCGCATGTCCAGGTCCAGATGGTTGGTCGGTTCGTCCAGCAGCAATACATTTGGCTTGAGGTAGGCAATCAGCGCCAGCGCCAGTCGCGCGCGTTCTCCGCCGGAGAATCCGTCCACCGATTCGAAGGCGCGGTCGCCGACGAAATTCCACTGCCCCAGGAAGTTGCGCAGCTGCTGCTCGCCGGCATTGGGATCGATCTCGCGCAGATGCCACAGCGGCGTCTGCCCTTCGTGCAGGCTTTCCACCGTGTGCTGCGCGAAGTAACCCAGCTTCAGGTCCGGATGCGCCACGCGCTCGCCGTTGATCAGCGCGAGTTCGCCCACCAGCGTCTTCACCAGCGTCGATTTACCCGCGCCATTGGGGCCGAGCAAGCCAACACGATCACCGGCCTCCAGGCCAAACCCGACATCATGAAGAATCACTGTGGGAGCGGCCTTGGCCGCGATGCTCTTCGGAATCGCGGCCAAGGCCGCTCCCACATCCGCGGGATAGCCGGCATCCACGTGGTTCAGGCGGATCAGCGAATGCGGCAGGCGCGTCGGCTCGGCGAAGTTGATGTGGAACGCGCGCTCGGCGCGCACCGCCTCGGTGCCGGCCAGTTTCGCCAGGCGCTTCACGCGTGACTGCGCCTGCTTGGCCTTGCTGGCCTTGGCCTTGAAGCGATCGATGAAGCTTTGCAGGTGGGCGCGTTCGGCCTGCATCTTTTCGTGGGTAATCTGCTGCAGGCGCAGGTGCTCGGCGCGTTGGCGCTCGAAGCTGGTGTAGTCGCCGGTGTAGAGCTTGGCCTTGCCTTCGTGCAGGTGCAGCGTGTGCGTGGACACGCCGTCCAGGAATTCGCGGTCATGCGAAATCAGCATCAGCGTGCCGGGATATTTCAGCAGCCATTGCTCGAGCCAAAGCACCGCATCCAGGTCGAGATGGTTGGTGGGTTCGTCCAGCAGCAACAGGTCCGACGGCTTCATCAGCGCGCGCGCCAGGTTCAGGCGCACGCGCCAGCCACCCGAGAACGACGACACCGGACGCGAATGCGTTTCCGCCGGAAAGCCCAGGCCATGCAGCAATCGACCGGCGCGCGCGCTGGCGTCGTAGCCATTCAATTCATCGAGCTTGTGGTGAGCTTCAGCCACCGCGTCGTAGTCTTCCGCGTCCATCGCCGCGGCTTCGGCGCGAATCACTTCATACACATCGGCATCGCCGCTGAGCACGAAGTCGATCGCCGGATCGGGCAATGACGGTGTCTCCTGCGCTACGCTGGCGATGCGCAGGCGGCTCGGCATGTCGAGATTGCCCACGTCGGATTCGATCTCGCCCATAATGGTGGCGAACAGGCTCGATTTTCCGCAGCCGTTGCGACCGATCACGCCCACCCGCCATCCGGCGTGCAGGGTCAGGTCCACGTTGGACAAAAGCAGGCGTTCGCCCCGGCGCAGCGCGAAATTCTTGAAGGCGATCATAGCCCCGTAGTTTAACAGGTCACCAGGAGATCGAATGCCCCACGAAACGCCGCTAATCGCCCTGTTGGCCGGAGGACTGGTCGCCGCGTTCCTGCTGGGGGCGCTGGCGCATCGCTTCAAGCTGTCACCCCTGGTCGGCTACCTGGTCGCCGGCATGCTGGTCGGCCCCTACACGCCCGGCTTCGTCGCCGACGCCAGCATGGCGTCGGAGCTCGCCGAAATCGGCGTGGTCCTGCTGATGTTCGGCGTCGGCCTGCATTTTTCGATCGACGACCTGCGCGCCGTGCGCAAGATCGCCTTCCCGTATGCGCTCGCGCCCATCGCCTTCGCCACCTTGCTTGGCTGGGGCCTGGGCCATGGCGTGTTGGGCTGGACAAATTGGCAGGGCGTGGTCTACGGCCTGGCGCTGTCCGTGGCCAGTACCGTCGTCTTGCTGAAGGCACTTGAGGAAAACCGGCTCGTCGATTCCGAACGAGGCAAATCCGCCATTGGCTGGCTGATCGTCGAGGACATCATCGTCATCCTGGTGCTGGTGCTGCTGCCGGTACTGTCGCGCTCGCTGGGCAAGGGCGAGGGCGAATTCGACCTGGGCGCCGTCATCAAGTCGTTGCTGTTCACGCTGGGGAAATTGGCGGTATTCATCACCGTGATCGTGGTGGTCGGCCGGCGCCTCATCCCTGCCCTGCTGCGCCGCGTCGCCGGCACCGGCTCGCGCGAATTGTTCACGCTGGGCGTACTGGCGATCGCACTGGGCATGGCCTTCGGCGCCGCCGAGCTGTTCGGCGTGTCCATCGCGCTGGGCGCCTTCTTCGCCGGCATGCTGTTGAACGAATCCGAACTCAGCCACAAGGCCGCCGCCGATTCGCTGCCGATGCGCGACGCATTCTCGGTGTTGTTCTTCGTCTCCATCGGCATGTTGTTCAACCCCAATATCGTGGTCGAACAACCGCTGCTGGTGCTGGCGACCTTCTTCATCATCACCATCGGCAAACCTGCGGCCGCTTTCCTGATACTGAAACTGGCAAATCGATCCAACACCACCGCCTTCACCATCGCCGCCAGCATTTCCCAGATCGGTGAATTCAGCTTCATCCTCGCCGGCCTGGCCGTGGGCCTGAAGATCCTGCCGCCGGAGGCGCGCGACCTGGTGCTGGCCGCTGCCTTGCTGTCCATCATCGCCAACCCACTGGCCTTCAAGCTGCTGACCAACTGGCAGCGCCGCGAGAAAGTCGCGCAAGCCGCCGACAAGTCAGCCAGCAAGAGTGTCGTGGAAGAAAACGACGAAGACACCGGCCCAGCCTTGCCGCAAACCGGCCACACCCTGCTGGTCGGCTACGGCCGCGTCGGCCGGCAACTGGCCGAACTTCTGCGCGAACGCAACGTGCCCCTGTCGGTCATCGACAACGACCCCGACCTGGTGCAGCAAGCCCGCAACGACGGCCTCGCGGCCACCCGCGGCAACGCCGCCTCGGCAAACCGCATGGCCGAACTTTTCCCGGAGGCCGCCACGCACGCGCTGGTCGCCATCCCCAACGCCTTCGAAGCCGGCGAGATCATCGCCCGCCTGCGCAAGTCGAACCCCGCCATGATCATCCTCGCCCGCGCCCACAGCGACGCGGAATCACGCCACCTCATCTCGCAAGGCGCCGATGGTGCGGTGCTGGCCGAACGCGAGCTCGCCTATTCGATGGCCGAGATGGTTCTCGCTGCGCCCAAGCAGTGAGCGTTACGGCGAGGCAGGGGTCGGTATTCACTTCGAGTCGCTGCACTCGCGCCTGTCGGCGCTCGCGCGACTTGGTCGAAGCAAACACCGCCCCCCGCTCCCAGACGTAATCCGTACTTCTATCCTGCTGTCCTCACGACCAAGTACCGATACAAGGCTTCCACTTCGTCTCGGCGAATGGCAGGGTCAGAGAGGTAATAGACGGGTTCACCGTCATCGTTCTTATTCTGTCGAAGCGCTGCTTGTCACGTGGTGGAGCCACGTGTGCACTTCCCTTGATATTTCTGGCTTCGAATTGGAGGCGCGGCGTCGGCTTTGCCCCTCGCTTCGGACGTGGTTGGACCACGTCTGCTTCTTCCCGGCTTATCGTGTTGGTGATTGGGTCGACGTCGGGGCAGGGCATGTTCGTCCGAGTGGTGCAGGACGCAAAGAACGGCGGCTTGTAAAAAACAGGACGTTTTTTCCAAGACGCGGACGAACATGCCCTGACCCGGCGCCGCGCGCCATTTCGTTAACCGCTCGAAAGCTTTCGGAAGTTGAGGGTAACGCCGTCGGTATCGACGACGACGGTGTCGCCCTGGCCGAATTCGCCGGAGAGGATGCGATTGGCCAGCGGGTTTTCCAGTTGTTGCTGGATCGCACGCTTGAGTGGCCGGGCGCCGTAGACCGGGTCGAAGCCGATGTTGCCGAGCAATGCCAGTGCCGCGTCGCTGATCTCCAGTTTGATCTGGCGTTCCGCCAGTCGCGTGGACAGGTAGGCGGTCTGGATCTTGGCGATGGCCTGGATCTGTTCGGCGGCCAGGGGGTGGAAGACCACGATGTCGTCGAGGCGGTTGATGAATTCCGGACGGAAATGCTGTTGCACCTGCGCCATCACGGCGGCGCGCATGCGGGCGTAGGTTTCGTCGTCGGAACCTGACGCGCTGTCCGAGATCTCCTGGATGTGTTGCGACCCCAGGTTCGAGGTCATCACGATCACCGTGTTGCGGAAATCCACCGTGCGGCCCTGGCCGTCGGTCAGGCGACCGTCGTCGAGCACTTGCAGCAGGATGTTGAAGACATCCGGGTGCGCTTTTTCCACTTCGTCCAGCAGGATCACCGAGTACGGGCGGCGGCGCACGGCTTCGGTCAGGTAGCCGCCTTCCTCGTAGCCGACATAGCCCGGAGGCGCGCCGATCAGGCGGGCCACGGAATGTTTTTCCATGAACTCGCTCATGTCGATGCGGATCATCGCGTCGCCGGAATCGAACAGGAATTCGGCCAGCGCCTTGCAAAGTTCGGTCTTGCCCACGCCGGTCGGGCCCAGGAACAGGAAGGAACCATTCGGCCGGTTCGGATCCGACAGGCCCGCGCGCGAGCGGCGGATGGCGTCGGACACGGCTTTCAGCGCCTCGTCCTGGCCGATCACGCGCTTGTGCAGGTCGTCTTCCATGCGCAGCAGTTTTTCGCGCTCGCCTTCCAGCATCTTGCTGACCGGGATGCCGGTCCAGCGCGACACCACTTCGGCAATTTCTTCAGCCGTCACCTTGTCCTGCAGCAGCTTGAAGCCCTTGGACTCGGTCTCCTGCGCGGCCTTCAACTGCTTGTCGAATTCGGGCAGGCGGCCGTACTGGATCTCGCTCATCTTGGCGAAATCCTGGGTGCGGTGCGCGGCTTCCAGCTCGAGCTTCGCCGCCTCGATCTGTTCCTTGATGCGCGACACGCCGGTCAGCGCGGCTTTCTCCGACTTCCAGATTTCCTCCAGGTCGGAGAACGTGCGCTCCAGTTCCTCGATCGCGGCTTCCAGGTCGGCCAGGCGCTGCTTCGACTCGGCATCTTTTTCCCGGCGCAGCGCTTCGCGCTGGATCTTCAGCTGGATCAGCCGGCGTTCCATGCGGTCCATCTCTTCGGGTTTCGAATCGATTTCCATGCGGATGCGCGACGCCGCCTCGTCCATCAGGTCAATGGCCTTGTCTGGCAGCTGGCGGTCGGCGATGTAACGATGCGACAGGGTCGCTGCGGCGACGATGGCCGGGTCGGTGATCTCCACGCCGTGGTGCACGGCGTAGCGTTCCTTCAGGCCGCGCAGGATGGCGATGGTGTCTTCCACCGACGGCTCACCCACGAACACCTTCTGGAAGCGACGCTCCAGCGCCGCATCCTTTTCCACGTATTTGCGATATTCGTCCAGCGTGGTGGCGCCGATGCAATGCAACTCGCCTCGCGCCAGCGCGGGCTTCAGCATGTTGCCGGCATCCATCGACCCTTCGGCCTTGCCCGCGCCCACCATCGTGTGCAGCTCGTCAATGAAGAGGATGACATTGCCTTCCTGCTTCGACAGGTCGCTCAGCACTGCCTTCAGGCGCTCTTCGAACTCGCCGCGGAATTTCGCACCTGCGATCAGCGCACCCATGTCCAGCGACAGCACGCGGCGGTTGCGCAGGCCCTCGGGCACTTCGCCATTGATGATGCGTTGCGCGAGGCCTTCGACGATGGCGGTCTTGCCGACGCCGGGCTCGCCGATCAGCACCGGATTGTTCTTGGTGCGGCGCTGCAATACCTGGATGGTGCGGCGGATTTCCTCGTCGCGGCCAACCACGGGGTCGAGCTTGCCACTCTCCGCTCGCTCAGTCAGGTCGATGCAGTATTTTTCCAGGGCCTGGCGATGTTCTTCGGCGTTTTCGTCTTGCACTTTCTCGCCTCCTCGCAGACTTTCTATTCCCTTTTCCAGCGTCGCCTTCGTCGCGCCGGCGGCCTTCAGTGCCTGCCCGGCTGCGCCCTTGTCATCCAGCGCCGCCAGCACGAACAGCTCGGACGCGATGAAGGAATCGCCGCGGTCCTGCGCCAGCTTGTCGGTGACGTTCAACAGGCGACCCAGGTCGTTTCCCAGGCTGATGTTGCCCTCCTGCCCGGAAACCTTCGGCAGCTTGTCGAGGGTCTCGACCAGGCGTTGCCGCAAGGTCGTTACGTTGACGCCCGATTGCGCCAGCAGCGGCCGCGTGCTGCCGCCCTTCTGGTCCACCAGGGCCAGCAACAGGTGCGCCGGTTCGATCAGATTGTGGTCGCGACCGACGGCCAGCGATTGCGCATCGCTGAGCGCCTGCTGGAATCGCGAGGTCAGTTTGTCCATGCGCATGGCAGGGGATCCTTGGGTATAGGGGCGGCCCGAAGCCGCGATACCAGCAAAGATGCGGTCGGTACCGGGCGATTCAAGACTGCGCGCCGCAAGCCCTTCAGGTCTTGCGCTGGATCAAGAACCGAACCAGATCACAGTCGCCATGCGGCCGGTGCGCTGGTCACGACGGTGGGAATAGAAGCGCGCCGGGTCCGAAATGGTGCACAGGTCACCGCCGAAAACGCGCGAGACCCCGGCATCAAGCAATCGTCGCCGGGCCAGCGCATACAGATCGACCTTCCAGTGCCCGGGCCGCGTGGCGACGAAGGCCGTTGCGTCCGCAGGATGGGCGCTGACGAAGGCATCGCGCACTTCGGCGCCGATCTCATAGGCCTGCGGCCCCGCTGCGGGCCCCAACCAGGCCAACAGTGTCGGCGGCGAAGAGCGCATTTCCCGGACCGTGGCCTCGAGCACCCCGCCGGCCAGCCCGCGCCATCCGGCATGCGCGGCGGCAACCTCGGTGCCGTCCGCATTGCAGAACAGCACCGGCAAACAATCGGCCGTCAGGATCGCCAACACCACCCCGGCCTGCGACGTCACGCTCGCATCGGCGATGGGCTCGAAAACGGGGTCGGAGTGCCTTTGCGCCGAACCCGAACCGCCCTCTGACTCCATTCTTGCCACGCCTGCGCCATGGACCTGGTTCAACCAGCGCGGCTCGCCGGGCAGGCCGAGTTCGCGGCGCAAAATGCGGCGGTTCTCCAGCGCATTGGCCGGGTCATCACCGCTGCGCAAACCAAAATTGAAACGATCGAAAGGCGGCGGCGAAACTCCCGGCCCCGTACGCAGCGTGGTGAACGCACGAACGTGGGCAGGCGCCGGCCAGTCGGCTTCGAGGCGCGATGTGGGTTTGTCCATGCGCGTCATGTTAGTCCAGGCAGCTCGTCCACGCGCAGGACGTGCAGGCGCGCCAGCGGGGAGTATGCTGCCGGGAATGTCCATCCCGGCCGACCAGCCCGTACCCGGATACCGCATCGTGCGGCTGTTGGGTCGTGGCGGAATGGCAACTGTGTATCTGGCCGTGCAGGAGTCGCTGGGTCGCGACGTCGCGTTGAAGTTGCTGGCCCCGGAACTCGCCGACGACCCGATTGCGGCCGAGCGCTTCATCCGCGAGGCGCGTACGGCAGCCCATCTTCAACACCGGCATATCGTCGGCGTGCACGATGTCGGCAAGCACGAAGGCCAGCCATACCTCAGCATGGAGTACATGCCCCGCGACAGCATCGCCGGCGGCGCCATGCCGCCCGCCGAGGCATTGCAGGTCATTCGCGAAATTGCATTGGCCCTCGACCACGCGCACCAGCAAGGCGTCGTGCATCGCGACGTGAAGCCGGAGAACATCCTGCGCCGCAACGATGGTTCGTGTGCGTTGTCCGATTTCGGCATCGCACGCACGACGGAACCCGGCTTGTCGCTGACCGCCGATGGAATGACCGTCGGCACCCCGCATTACATGAGTCCCGAACAGGTGCAGGGCCAGCCGCTCGATGGCAGGTCCGACCTGTACAGCCTCGGTGTCGTTCTTTACCAGCTGCTCACCGGTGAACTTCCCTATAGCGGCACCGATGGCTGGAACATCGGCATGCAACACATCAGCGCGCCCCGGCCGAGCCTGCCGCCGCCGCTGCAACGATTCCAACCGCTTGTCGATGCACTGATGGCCAAGGACCCGGCGGACAGGCCGCAAAGCGGAGCAGATGTCGCCCGCAGGATCGATGACACGCTGGCGGCCATGACGCCGTCCCGACCTACGTCGGCCACTCCCACGCCGGCAGCCTCGCCATCGTCCGTGCCGGCGTCGCCCGCACCAGCCCGCCGAAATCTTGCCTTTGTTGCGATAGCGGCACTCGCCTTGCTGTCAGCGGTCGCGTGGTATCTGTCGCAACGCGCGCAGCCGGCCGCGACGCCGCTGCAAGACACGGCCGCTGTAGCACAAGCCCAGCGAAGCATCGCCGTCCTGCCCTTGGTAAACCTCAGCGGCAATCCCGACAACGAATACTTTTCCGATGGCCTCGCCGAAACCCTGCTGGACATGCTCGCGCAGGTGCCCGACCTGACCGTCATCGCGCGCACGTCCTCGTTCGCCTTCAAGGGCAAGCCCGACGACGTGCGCAAGATCGGCAAGGCGCTCGATACCACGCATTTGCTCGAAGGCAGCGTGCAGCAATCGGGACAGCGCCTGCGCATCACCGTGCAGCTGATCCGCACCAGCGATGGCGCGCACCTGTGGTCGCAACGCTACGACCGCAAGATGGCCGATGTGTTCGACGTGCAGGACGAGGTGGCCGCCGAAATCGTCAAGGCGATGGAACTCGCGCTGCCGGCTGCCACCGCGGGGCCGATGCGTGCCGGCCGCACTACAAACCTGGCGGCCTACCAGGAATATTTGCGCGGCACCGCACGGTTGCCATTGCGCACCGTCGAGGACTTGCAGGCAGCGATAGTCCACTTCGAGCGAGCCATCGAGCTCGATCCAGGCTATGCCATGGCTTACGCGGTGTGCGCCAACACCTACACGATGCTCAACGCGATGGCCCGCCTGTCGCCGGCGCAAGCGACTCGTCGCGAACAGTACATTCGCAAAGCACTGGAGTTGGACCCCAATTCCGGCGAAGCCCATATCGGGCGCGCCGCCATGTTGCGACGCAGCGATCCCGTCGCCGCCGAACGCGACTTCAAACGCGGGCTGGCCCTCGCGCCAAGCTACACGACGGGCTACGCGTGGTACGCCGGATGGCTGGCCGGCTTTCTCGGGCGGCCCACCGATGCGATACCGTTACTCCAGCGGGCAATCGTGATCGATCCGCTGGATCCCTCGCTCAGGCTCAGCCTGGCCCAGATGTTGCTCGCCCTTGGCCGCATCGAAGAAGCCGAAGCAATCGGCAACACCTTGGTGGCCAATCACCCCAAGTTTCCGCACGGTTTCAACCTGCAAGCGTCCCTGCGCCGGGCGCGTGGAGACCTGGTTGGCGAGCTTCGCTTCCTTCAACGCCTCGTTGATGCCGACCCCCTGTCGGCGTCTGCCAAGCTGGCTCGCTGCGACACGATGGCGCGCGCCGGACTTCTCGAACTGGCGCGATCCTGTCCGCGCGAATTCAGCAAGCTGGGCGGCGCCGCGCATGCGATTCCGGAGATGGAATGGGTCGCGGCCGTCTGGGCAGGCGATTGGAACGCATTGCCGACGGCACAGGCACGGATGGACAATCCGGACACGATCATTCGATCTTATACGGCCAGATTGAACGGTAAGCCCACCGAAGCCCTTGCCATCTACCGCCAGGCTTGGCCCGAGTGGTTCAAGGATCCGATCGGGAATCCCAACCTCGACAACGAGCATCAATTCATCGACGTCGCCTACGCCTTGATCGCGACTGGCGACACGGAGCGGGCCCAACGCGTGCTGCAGATCGGGCTGGACATGGCGGCCAAGCGGCACCCCGGCTCGGGCATCGGCGGCGGCAAGGGCTGGACGGAAGTGCTTGGCCTGGCCCTGCTGGGCCAGAACAGGAAAGCTTGCGGGTCCATGGCCGCGGCCGCCGATGTCGGCATGTACGAAATGCACATGGAATTGGCCGTCGAACCCTTGCTGGCGGACTTTCGCGCGGATCCCTGCTTCGCACCGGCATACGCCAGGGTTCAGGCGCTGGCGCAGTCGCAGATCGCCGCCGCTGAAAAGGCCGGGCTTCTCTAGCGACAGGCCGCCTTACGGTTTGTAGACAGCCGTATCCGCGCGCAGCGTCGCGATCAAGGCCTGCATGTCCGCCGGAATCGGCGCTTCGGTGCTGATCTTTTCGCCTGACACCGGATGCACGAATTCGAGTTTTTCCGCGTGCAATGCCTGGCGCTTGAAGCTGCGCAGCATCTCCACCAGTTCCGGCGTTGCGGCCTTGGGTAGCTTGAAGGAACCGCCGTACAGCGGGTCGCCGATCAGCGGGTGCTTGGCGTAGGCCATGTGCACGCGAATCTGGTGGGTGCGGCCCGTTTCCAGGCGGCATTCCAATACCGTATGCGCGCGGAAGCGTTCGCGCACGCGGTAGTGCGTGATGGCCTCGCGGCCCTGCCCTTCCTTCACCACGGCCTGGCGCACGCGGTCGGTCGCGTGGCGGCCGATCGGCGCATTCACCGTGCCGCCGGCGATCATCGGGCCCACGACCACGGCCACGTACTGGCGATGCACTTCGCGCTCGGACAATTGCTCGACCAGCGCCGAATGCGATCGCAGGGACCGGGCGACCACCATCAGGCCGGAGGTGTCCTTGTCCAGGCGATGCACGATGCCGGCGCGCGGCAGCTCGTTCATGCGCGGGTCGAAGTGCAGCAGGGCGTTGACCAGGGTGCCGCGGGGGTTGCCGGCACCGGGGTGCACGACCAGCCCGGCGGGCTTGTTCACCACCAGCACGTCGGCGTCCTGGTAGACGATCTCGAACGGGATGTCCTCGGCCAGGGCCGTGGTTTCCACTTCGGTGCGCACGTTCAGGGCCACGGTTTCGCCGCCACGCACGGGCGCGCGGGGCCGGGCGGGCTGGCCGTCCAGCAGGGCGTCGCCGGACTTTATCCATTCAGTCAGGCGGCTGCGGGAGAAATCGGGGAACATCTCGGCCAGGGCCTGGTCGAAGCGCTTGCCCGCCAACGACAGGGGCACGGCGGCCTCCTGCAGCTCGAATTCGGCGTCATCGCCTTCGGGGATGTCTGGGGTGTTTGCTGGGTTCATGCGTTATTATCCCCCACTATCGTCCTACCCGCCCAGGCAGAAGCCCGCTGATGATGCGTCCAACCGGTTTTATCCGTCTTTCCCTCGTCCTCGTGCTCGTATTCGCACTGCCCGGCTGCAAGACGGTCGGGGGATGGTTTGGCAAGGACGGCAAGGAAGAAAAGACGGAAACCCTGCCCGTCGAGACCCTCTACGCCGAGGCCCTCGAGAACATGCGTGACGGCGACTACAGCGACGCCAGCCGGTATTACACCCGCCTGGTCGCGCGCTTCCCGTTCGGCCCGTACAGCGAGCAGTCCCAATTGGAGCTGGCCTATGTCCAGTACAAGCTGGGCAAGCCCGAAGATGCGACCTCCAGCATCGACCGCTTCATCCGCACCTATCCGCGCCATCCGCACATCGACTACGCGCATTACCTGAAGGCGGTCATCAACTTCGACCGCAACATCAGCTTCTTCACGCGGATCGCCCGCACCGACGTCTCGTCGCGCGACCTCAACGGCCCGCAGCAGAGCCTGAACGACTTCAACGAAGTCATCCGCCGCTACCCCAACAGCATCTACGCCGCCGACTCGCGCCAGCGCATGGTGTACCTGCGCAACCAGCTGGCCCGGCACGAGCGCAACGTCGGCCTGTACTACCTGCGCGTGGGCGCGTACGTGGCCGCCGCCAATCGCGGCAAGTACCTGATCGAAACCTATCCGCGGTCGGAATACCAGGGCGATGCCGTGGCCACCATGGTGGTCGCCTACACCGCGCTGGGCCAGAAGCAGTTGGCCGACGATGCCACCGCCGTGCTGAAGCTCAACGACCCGAGCCATGCTTATTTCAGCGGTGACTTCCCGCCGAAGAAGGGTGTGTTCCGCCGCTTGAACCCGTTCAAGGGCGAGTTGAAGTAATAACCGATTCGCGGCGCGCTGGTTTATCCACGGCGCGCTGCAACTACCCGCCCCTTAATCGAGGGGCGCGGCCATCACCAGCTTCTCCACCGGATAGCCGCGCTTTTTCGCGTCGGCCTTGATGCGCTCGAATTGCTCGCGCTTCATTGTCGGCGTGCGCGACAGGATCCACAGGTATTTCTGGCTCGGTCCACCAACCACGGCCCACTTGTAGTCAGGGTCTTTCACGATGACCCAGTAGTCGGCCCACACCATCGGCAGCCACGACAGCCAGCCGGGCGCGAAGCGCACCTTCAGTGCACCAGGCTGGCCAGGCACGGTCTTGGCCGCGCCGATCGAGCGATCGATCGTGCCTTCCTTGTTGCGGCAGGCGTTGTCCACCTTGATGGTGCCATCGGGCAGCTTGGTATAGGTCGCGGTGACATCGTTGATGCAATTGCGCTGGAAATACATCGGCAAATGCGCGATCTCGTGCCATTTGCCCGTGTAGCGGGCCAGGTCGAGTTCGGAGACGGGGGTGTTGCCAACGGCGGGCGTCGAGCCGGCCATGGCCATGGCGAGAATGAGAGTTTTCATCGCCTCAGTATCGGCCCGGGCGTGTGAACGTCAGGTCAGTCCGCGTAACCAGAAGTAATCGGGTATCGACGCTCGCGGCCAAACGCGCGTCGCGACAGCTTCGGCCCCGGTGCAGACTGCCGCCGCTTCCACTCACTGAATTTCACTAGACGCAGAATTCGCTTAACAGTCGCAGGATCGAAACCGTCGGCAATAATTTCTGCGGGCGAGCGTTCCTGGTCCACGTAGCGGGAAAGGATGCCGTCCAGTATTTCGTAGGGCGGCAAGGAATCCTGATCGGTCTGGTTCTCACGCAACTCGGCGGATGGCGCACGGGTGATCACGCCTTCCGGAATCACCGGACCACCCGGTTGCTTGTTGCGCCAGACGCAGAGGTCGTAAACCTCCGTCTTGTACAGGTCCTTGATCGGCGCGAAGCCGCCGCACATGTCGCCGTATATCGTTGCGTAACCGACGGCGTATTCGCTCTTGTTGCCGGTGGTCAGCAGCAGGCCGCCGAACTTGTTCGACAGCGCCATCAGCAAGGCGCCGCGGGTGCGGGACTGCAGGTTCTCTTCGGCCACATCAGAGGGCCTGTCAGCGAACAATGGCGACAGCGCGGAAAGAAAACCTTCGAAGGGTTTCGCGATCGGAATCGTCTCGATCCGAACGCCCAGCGCGCGCGCCTGCTCATCAGCCAGGTCGTTGCTGATATCGGCGGTATAGCGTGACGGCAATCGGATGGCAGTTACATTCGACGGACCCAGCGCTTCGGCAGCCAAGGCCATCACCAGCGCCGAATCCACGCCGCCCGATGCACCCAGCCACGCCGTCTTGAAGCCATTCTTGCCGCAGTAATCGCGGATGCCGCGCACGATGGCGTGCCAGGCCAAGGCCTCGTGGCATTCGTCGTCGCGGGTCGGCCACTGCAGGCGAGAAAATTTACGCGTCTCGGCGTTGTAATCGGCCACCAACATCGCATCGGCAAACGCAGCCGCTGCGGGATGCACGAAACCATCACCATCGGCCAGGTCCGACGCGCCATCGAATACCAGCTCGTCCTGCCCGCCCACCACATTCAAATAGGCGATACCCAGGCCGGACTCACGCACGCGGTCGGCCAGCAGCGCATCGCGCTGCGCGGACTTGTCTCGCTCGAAGGGGGACGCATTGGGCACGATCAGCAATTGCGCGCCCAGCGCCACCGTGGAAGCGATCGGCTCGGCGAACCAGAGGTCTTCGCAAATCACCAGGCCAACCGTCACGTCCTTCACCCGGAAGGTGCAGGGATCGGTGTCGGCGGAAAAATAACGGCGCTCGTCGAAGACGGCGTAATTGGGCAATTCGCGCTTGTGGTAGGTCTGCTCGATCGCGCCGTCGCGCAATACGCTGGCCGCATTGAAGACAACCGGACCGACCGGGCGTGGCCAGCCGACCACGGCGACAATGCCGTGCACTCGCGAGGCGACAGAAGCAATTGCCGCTTCGCAATCAGCCAGGAACGCAGGCCGCAATAACAAATCTTCCGGCGGATATCCCGAAACCGTCAGCTCCGGAAACAACACCAGGTCCGCGCCATGCACATCACGCGCTTCCGATAGAAGCGCAACAATCCGCTCCGCATTGCCCGCCACGTCCCCGACCGGAAAGTCGAACTGGGCCAGCGCAATGCGGATCGAATCGGTCATGCAATCGCGGCCAAGGCCGCTCCTACAGGGCTTTCAGGCGGGCCGCGATGGCCTTGCCCAGGTCGCCCGGCGAACGCACCGTGGTGACGCCGGCCGCTTCCAGCGCCGCAAACTTGCCCTTGGCCGTGCCCTTGCCGCCGGATGCGATGGCGCCGGCGTGGCCCATGCGCTTGCCTTCCGGGGCGCTGGCGCCGGCGATGAAGCCGACCACGGGTTTGGTCACGTATTCGGAGATGAACTCGGCCGCTTCTTCTTCGGCCGTGCCGCCGATTTCGCCGACCATGATGATGCCTTCGGTCTGCTCGTCGTCCTGGAACAAACGCAGGCAATCGATGAAGTTCATGCCCTGCATCGGGTCGCCGCCAATACCAATCACCGTGCTCTGGCCAAGGCCGGCGTCGGTGGTCTGCTTCACGGCTTCATAGGTCAGCGTGCCCGACCGCGACACGATCGCGATCTTGCCCGGCATGTGGATGTGGCCCGGCATGATGCCGATCTTGCACTCGCCGGGGGTGATGATGCCCGGGCAGTTGGGACCGATCAGCACCACGTCCTCGTAGGACTTCAGCGCATTCTTCACGCGCAGCATGTCCAGCACCGGAATGCCCTCGGTGATGCAGACGATGACCCGGATGCCGGCATCGGCTGCTTCCAGGATGGCGTCGGCCGCATACGGCGGCGGCACGTAGATAACGGAGGCATCGGCGCCGGTTTCATCCACGGCATCGGCCACGGTGTTGAACACCGGCAGGCCCAGGTGCTTGCTGCCACCCTTGCCCGGGGTTACGCCGCCAACCACCTTGGTGCCGTAGTCCAGCATCTGTTCGGCGTGGAAGGTGCCCTGCGTGCCGGTGAAACCTTGCACGATGACCTTCGTATTCTTGTTGACCAGAACGCTCATGCGGCTTCCTTTGCGGCGGCGACGGCTTTCTGCGCGCCGTCATTGATATCGTCCGCGGCGATGATGGCAAGGCCGCTGTTGCGCAGGATCTCCTTGCCCTTCTCCACGTTGGTGCCTTCCAGGCGCACCACCACCGGCACTTTCACGTCCACTTCCTTCACCGCCTCGATGATGCCTTCGGCAATCATGTCGCAGCGAACGATGCCGCCGAAGATGTTGACGAAAATCGCCTTCACCTTGTCGGACGACAGGATCAGCTTGAAGGCTTCGCTTACGCGTTCCTTGGTTGCGCCGCCGCCCACGTCCAGGAAGTTCGCCGGCGAACCACCGCTCAGCGAGATCACGTCCATCGTCGCCATGGCCAGACCAGCGCCATTCACCATGCAGCCGATGTCGCCATCCATGGTCACGTAGTTCAGGTCGTACTTGCTGGCCAGCACTTCGGTGTGGTCTTCCTGCGCAATGTCGCGCATCGCCTGCAGGCGCGGCTGGCGGAAGGCGGCGTTGTCGTCGGAGTTCAACTTGCCGTCCAGCGCCATCAGGTCGCCGGTGGACACCAGCGCCAGCGGATTGAGCTCGATCAGCGACATGTCGAAATCGTTGAACAGCTTGAACATGCCCAGCATGATCTTGGTCAGCTGGTTGACGTTTTTCGGCGAAAGGCCCATCGCGAATCCGACCTGGCGGCACTGGTAGGGCTGCAGGCCCTGCACGTAGTCCACGTTTACCTGGTGGATGGCGTCGGGATTGGTCTCGGCGGTCTTTTCAATTTCGACGCCGCCTTCGGCGGAGCAGATGAAGGTGATGGTCTTGGTGGCGCGGTCCACGAGCATCGAGATATAGAGCTCCTTCACGATGTCGGTGGCTTCGGTCACCAGCACCGAGTCCACCGGCAGGGCGCGGCCGGCCGACTGGTAGGTCTCCATGCCGGTGCCCAGCATCGCCTTGGCGGCGTCGCGCACCGCGTCCACGGTCTTCACCAGCTTCACGCCGCCGGCCTTGCCGCGGCCGCCCGCGTGGATCTGCGCCTTCACTACCCAATGGTGGCCGCCGATGGCCTTGGCCGCCTCGGCCGCTTCGCTGGGGGTGCGGGCAACGCGCCCGGCCGGCACGGGAATGCCAACCTCGGCGAACAGTTGTTTGGCCTGGTACTCGTGGAAGTTCATGCAGCCACCTTCGTCTAGGGGGCCGCATTTTCTCACATGTGGCAGGATGGCGGGGCCAGACCCTTGCCTTTGCCCGACCACCCCCCAGCCGAGCACCGCATGCCGATCCGACAGCCCGACCTAGTAACCCCCCAGCACCGGGAGCTTTACTTCTTTGCCCTGTTCCGGGTGCTGGAGGCCGGGATATTGGGAATCGTGGCGTTTACGCCGCTGGGCCAGACCATGGCCGATATCCGCGAGCCGGTGCTGCTGAAGATTCTGACCGCAGGTTACTTCCTGGGCGCCCTGTTCCTTCTGTTCACCAGTCGCGAGCCCGACTACGGATTGCGCCGACAGGCCGCCATCGGTCTGCTGATGGACCTGCTGATTTGGGGCGCCGCCCTGCTGGCCATGGATGGCGGCGAGTCGGGTCTGGCGATGTTCATGGTTTTCAATATCGGCGCGGCGGCGCTGATCCTGACACCCGCCGCCAGCTTCGGATTTGCCGCCACCGCCGGATTGATCCTGCTGGGCGAATACTTCTTCAACCGGATCATGGCTCACGGCGAGGCGCGCACTGCCGCTGAAGCGACCATGTTCTCGGTGACTTACCTCGGCACCGCCCTTCTCTGCCAGCAGTTGCGACGCCAGATCAGCGCCAGCGAAGCGCTGGCCAGCCGGCGCGGCGAGGAGTTGGCCAACCTCAGCGAATTGAATGAACTGGTGATCCGGCGCATGCGCACCGGCGTGCTGGTGGTGGACGGCTCGCACCGGATCCGGCTGTCGAATGAAGCCGCCTGGGCCCTGCTGGGAAGCGCGACCCACCAGAGCAAGGACCTGCTGGAAATATCGCCCGACCTGCAGAAGGCGCTCTGGGATTGGCGGCAAGGGAAGTTCGAGGCACCCAAGGCGATGACCTTCTTTGAAGGCGGCGCGGAAGTGCTGCCGCGCTTCGTGGCGCTCAGCCTCACCGACAAACTGTTCCTGATCTTTCTGGATGACACCCGCATCTATTCGGGCCGCGCGGAAGAGCTGACCCTGTTCACCCTGGGCCGCCTGTCGGCCAGCATCGCCCACGAGGTGCGCAATCCCCTCGCGGCAATCAGTTACTCCACCCAGCTATTGGAAGAATCGAAGGACCTGAAGGACACCGACCGTCGACTGTTGGAGATCATCCACAGCCAATGCACGCGCATGAACGGCATCGTGCAGAACATCCTGGGTTTGGCCCGGCAGGAACGGTCGCAGACCGAAAGCCTGGAACTGGTGGCGTTTACGCAAAGCTTCGTGCGGGACTACGCCGAGAGTCATCCTCTTGAAACGGATGTCTTGAATGCGACGGATCCCGGCACCCGGGTGTTCGCGCTGGTGGACTCGCAACAACTGCACCAGGTATTGACCATCCTGGTCCAAAACGCACTGACCTACGGCCGCAAGCCTGGCGAGCCCGCCAAGGTCACTGTCTCCGTGCGCAGGGAACCTACCAATGGCAATCCCATCGTGGAGGTGATCGACCGCGGCCCGGGAATACCCACCAAGGTAGCAGAACAGATCTTCACTGCGTTCTTCACCACGAGTAGCCACGGCACAGGGCTCGGCCTCTATATCGCCCGACAGCTGTGCGAAGCCAACCAGAGCGTTCTCACTTACGAGCCCGTGCCCGGCACGGGAAGTTGTTTCCGGATCGTCATGCCCAGCTCCCAGGGACTGTGGGAGGGACTGAGGCCCGCCATCGCTTAGCGAAGGCTTGCCACCACATAGGGCATAGGTACTATGCTGCAACCTGCTAAAGTTACCCCGCCCCCCGACTCCGGCAGCACATGGCCACCGTACGAAGCGCCCTGGTTGTAGACGACGAACGCGATATTCGCGAACTCCTGGTGCTTACCCTGGGCCGCATGGGTATCCGGGTGGATACCGCGGCCGATGTGGCTGCGGCCCGCGCCCAACTGGCCGCCGAGAAGTACGACCTCTGCCTAACCGACATGCGGCTGCCCGATGGCAGCGGCCTGGACTTGATCAACCACATCAGCCAGCGCTTCCCGGAAACTCCCGTCGCCATGATCACCGCCTACGGCAATGTTGAAGCGGCCGTGGATGCGCTGAAAGCCGGCGCCTTTGACTTCGTCACCAAGCCTGTGGACCTGGCCGTGTTGCGCCGCCTCGTGCAGAACGCGTTGGACCTGGGCGAGCAACGCCGAGTCAGCCAGCCCGCCACCAACCGCCTGGTCGGCGACTCGGCACGCATGCAGCAGTTGCGCGCCACCATCACCAAGCTGGCCCGCAGCCAGGCGCCTGTGTACATCGCCGGCGAATCGGGCGTGGGCAAGGAACTGGTGGCCCGGCTGATCCACGAGCAGGGTCCGCGCAGCAACGGCCCTTTCATTCCGGTCAACTGTGGCGCAATCCCGTCGGAGCTGATGGAAAGCGAACTCTTTGGGCACAAGAAAGGCAGCTTTACGGGTGCGCATGCCGACAAGGAAGGGCTGTTCCAGACTGCGAATGGCGGAACGCTTTTTCTCGATGAAGTGGCCGAACTGCCATTACACCTGCAGGTCAAGCTGTTGCGCGTCATCCAGGAAAAGAATGTTCGCCCGGTGGGCGCGTCCATCGAAGTGCCGTTGGATGTACGAATCTTGTCAGCCACGCACAAGAATCTCGCGAAGCTTGTTGAAGATGGCAAGTTTCGACACGATTTGTACTACCGGATCAATGTGATCGGGCTGCCGGTTCCCGCGCTACGAGAGCGAAGCGAAGATATCCCGCAGATCGCTGATGCCATATTGAAGCGGCTGGCCGGCGAGATTGGTGAAGCTCTTCCACCGCTGTCGGAAGGCGCATTGAACGCCCTGATGAAATACCCATTCCCGGGCAATGTGCGCGAACTGGAAAATATCCTGGAACGCGCTGTTGCACTTTGCGATGGCGCCGAGATCGAAGTAAGCGACCTGGCGTTGCCCAGCGTTGCTGCTGAAACGGATGTGCCCACTCGATCGAGCGGCGTTTCCGCGGGACTGCCAAATGGCCGCATCGAGTCAGCGCTACCTGACGCACTCGAACAGATTGAACGACAGTCTATCCAGCAAGCACTGGAAGCGTGTCGTTACAACAAGACCAAGGCGGCGGCGCAACTGGGAATCACGTTTCGCGCCTTGCGCTACAAGCTCAAGAAACTTGAGATGGAATAGGCGCTTCCGTCGCTCCGGCGGTGCCTCGTTCCTGCAGGTATGACCGATACGTTTTCTCGATTCCAGACGCCAGCGAGGTCGCCGCAGCCCAGCCCAAGGCACGGATTCGACTGACATCCAGCAATTTCCTCGGCGTCCCGTCCGGCTTTGAGGGATCCGTCGTGATTTCACCAGGGTAGCCAACCACCCTCGCGACCAACTGCGCCAACTCCAGGATGCTGATGTCTTCGCCGACGCCGACGTTGATAATCTGCTCGGACGAATATTCGTCCATCAACATCACTACAGCTTCCGCGAGATCGTCCACGAACAGGAACTCTCGACGCGGTGCGCCCGTACCCCAGATAGACACGCTGGGCAGTCCAGCCACCTTTGCCTCGTGGAATTTATTGATCAGCGCTGGCAGGACATGGGAGTTGCCGGCATCGAAGTTGTCCCCGGGCCCGTACAGGTTGGTCGGCATGGCGCTGATGGCATCGAAGCCATATTGCTTCCGATAGGCCTGGCACATCTTCAGCCCCGCGATCTTGGCGATCGCATACCACTCGTTGGTCGGTTCCAGCGGCCCCGACAACAAATACTCTTCCTTGATTGGTTGCGGACAATCGCGCGGGTAAATGCATGACGACCCTAGAAACAACAGCTTTCGGGTTCCGTTCTTCCAGGCCGAATGGATCACGTTGGTCTGGATAGCCAGGTTGTCCTGGATGAACTGCGCGGGATAGGTGCTGTTGGCGTGAATCCCCCCGACCATCGCCGCTGCAAGAAAGACGTATTCCGGCTTTTCCCGAGCAAAGAAGGCTTCGACGGCCCCCTGGTCGGCGAGGTCGAGTTGCTCCCTCCCGACCAACATCAGGTTGTTCGCGCCCAGCGCGCGCAGCCGACGGACGATGGCCGAACCGACCAATCCCCGGTGCCCCGCTACAAGGATGCGCGCCTGGAGGTCCAAGGCTTACTGCCCGGAACGAACCTGGGAAGTGAAGCCTGCCTGGGCGACGAAGGCATCGCGTTGAGCTTCCGACAAGTCGGCGGCCATCATTTCAGCCACGAGTTGCGGGAACGAAATCTTGGGCTTCCATCCCAGCTTGGCTTCGGCCTTGCTTGCGTCGCCCAGCAGGGTCTCCACTTCGGCAAGCCTGAAATAGCGTGGATCGACGGCCGTAATGCACTGGCCGACTTTGGCCGACGATCCCTCGGGCGCCGATGCAACGAAGCCACGTTCGTCCTGGCCAGTGCCCTCCCAGCGGATGGCTATTCCGAGTTCGCCCGCAGCGAGAGTCACGAAGTCCCGCACCGAGTGCTGCGTGCCCGTCGCGATCACGAAATCTTCGGGCTCATCCTGCTGCAGGATCAGCCACTGCGCCTCGATGAAGTCGCGGGCATGGCCCCAATCGCGTCGCGCGTCCAAGTTGCCCAGGTATAGACAATCCTGCTGGCCCAAGTGGATTCTGGCCAAGGCGCGCGTGATCTTGCGGGTCACGAAAGTTTCGCCACGCAACGGCGACTCGTGGTTGAACAGGATTCCGTTGCAGGCGTACATGCCATAGGCCTCGCGGTAGTTCACCACGATCCAGTAGGCATACAACTTGGCAACGCCATAAGGGGACCGCGGGTAGAACGGCGTGGTCTCTCGCTGCGGAATTTCCTGCACCTTGCCGAACAACTCGGAAGTCGACGCCTGGTAGAAGCGCGTGGTCTTTTCCAAGCCAAGGATGCGAATCGCCTCCAGCATGCGCAAGGTGCCCAAGGCGTCGGAGTTGGCGGTGTACTCGGGTGTTTCGAAGGACACCTGCACATGGCTCTGCGCGCCGAGGTTGTATACCTCGTCGGGCTTTACCTGCTGCAAGATACGGATGAGGTTCGTAGCATCGGTCAGGTCGCCGTAGTGCAATACGAAACGGCCATCGGAGATGTGCGGATCCTGGTAAAGATGGTCCACGCGGCCAGTATTGAACGAAGAGGCACGACGCTTGATTCCGTGGACTTCGTAACCCTTGGCAAGCAGGAACTCCGCTAGGTAAGCGCCATCCTGTCCGGTAACACCTGTGATCAAAGCCTTCTTCATTTCTGCCTTTCCATTCCTGTCTGGTACTTGAGATTCATTGCTTGCTACGCTCAGCCTCGACCATCAGGCGGGCGACTTCAGGCATGTGGGTCTGCGCGCGCCAACCGAGTTGTTCGGCCGCTCTCGACGTGTCAGCCCGACTGATGCGGATATCGGTCGGCCGCATCAGCGATTTGTCATGATCCACGTGTTCGTGCCAATCCAGACCTGCGGCTGCGAATACGTGCTGCACGAATTCAGCCAGGCTGTGTGTTTCGCCCGTGGCGATCACAAAGTCCCGCGCCGTCTCTTGCTGCATCATCCGCCACATCGCCTCGACGTATTCAGGCGCCCAGCCCCAGTCTCGCTGGATGTCCATGTTACCCAAGGCGAGGCGCTGATGGCTGCCCGCGGCGATGCGGCAGGCGGCCCGAACGATTTTCTGGGTGACGAAGCGCTCCGGCCGGAGTGGAGATTCGTGGTTGAACAGAATTCCGGAACAGGCGAACAAGCCGTACGCCTCGCGGTAGTTGGCCACTTCCCAGAAGGCGGCCGCCTTGGCCACGGCATAGGGACTACGTGGCCGGAAGGGTGTGTCCTCGCCAGCAGGCAGGCCGTCAGTGTCACCAAAGCACTCGCTGGAACCGGCGTTATACAGCCGGACATCGGGATTCAGGAACCGAATGCCCTCAAGGATATTCAGGGTGCCGACGCTTATGCTCTCGAGGGTTTCCACGGGCTGTTCGAAGGACAGGCCGACCGAGCTCTGCCCCGCCAGGTTATAGACCTCGTCCGGCTTGAAACGGGCCATCACCTGCAGGACGCTCCGAAAGTCGTTGATCGCCATGGAGGCCAATTCGACGCGGTCGCGAATACCCAGGCGGTCGAGGTTGCGGAAACCGCTCATCTGCTCGTCGCGGGACGTGCCGGCAACGCGATAGCCACGATCAAGGAGCAGCCGCGCAAGGTAGGCGCCGTCCTGGCCGGAGATGCCACAAATAAGGGCGGTGCGGGTCACTTTTGGAACCGGGTCATGTCGAATTGCCATCCATTGCCGCCCCCTCGCTCCAAACTGATAAAGTCCGGCGGGCTGGCCGATATGTTAACCCAGCAGCCATAGACCGGGCATTCCGGGTCCTGAACAACGGGGAAAACATGGGAATCGCCTACTCAGCCGATGGTGCCGCAGCCACCACCCCTCCGGTAAACCTGGTGCCACGCCTGCTCCTGATCCTGATCCTGGCGATCTCTGCCTTCATCCAGTTCACCGTAGTGTCGAAGACGATCGTGGATGATCCCCTGCGGGCGGACGCCGGTGAGTATTTTTCGTATGCCTACAATCTGCACCACTACGAGACATTCTCCCTTGCCAGAACCTGGGTAGGCGCGCCGCCGGAAAATGCGCCTGCGCCGGACAGCATCCGGTCGCCTGGCTATCCGCTTTTCCTGCTGATGGCTGGGACGCCGCGCCCGATCGCCATGTATGGCTTGAGGGTGACGTACCTGCAGGCGGCCCTGGGGGTGCTGTCGGTGTGGATGATCTACCTGATCGCCGTGCCTTTGCTTGGCCAAGGCCTTGCGTTGCTGGCGGCACTGCTGACGGCCACCGCCCCCCAGCTCGCAACAATCAGCACGTATCTCTTGACCGAATCGCTCTTCCTGTTCTTGCTGATCGCCAGCGTGCTTTCGCTGATAACTGCGTTGAGAACTGAACGGCGCGCATTCTTCGTCGTTACCGGGTTGCTGTGGGGCTTGTGCAGCCTGGTCAGGCCGACTGCAGAGTTCTTTCCAGTGCTTGGTCTGCTGGCCGTCTTGCTGGTACCCCGTCTGCGCGGCTACAGGGCAAATGCACTACTGGGTTTTGCCTGTTTCGTGGCAGTGCTGTCTCCTTGGCTTATCAGGAACCAGGTCTCCGAGCTGCGCAATCCCGGCTCGAGCCTGATGGTCAACACGCTAGCCCATGGCTCCTACCCCGGATTCATGTACGAAGGTCGGCCAGAGACATTTGCGTTTCCCTACCGCTTCGACCCCAACCTGCCGGAAATAACGAAGGATGTGCCGAGCGTGCTTAAGGACATCGGCAGACGCTTCACCGAGCAGCCCGGCACCTATGCCAGTTGGTATTTGCTCGGCAAGCCGTACTTCTTCCTTTCCCTGAGAGACGTGCAGTCCGCCGACATCATGATCTATCCGGTATCGCAGACGCCGTTCTATCAGGACTTGAAGTTCGCCGTTATTCGACGCATCAGCCTGGAAATGCACTGGCCCTTGATGATTCTCGGGCTGGTCGGAATGGCAACACTTGCATTGCGTCCGCGCTGGCTGGTGATCGAAAGACCCGCTGCAATCGCAGCTTCCGTGCTTGCTTTGGTGATCGCCTATGCCATTGCTTTTCACATGGTGGTGGCGCCCTTTCCCAGATACGCCATTCCATTCCGACCACTGATCTTCGTACTCGCCTTACTGCCGCTGGGAGCCCTGTGGACGGTCGTGCGGCGTCGTAAGTTGCCGGCGAATGGGTGACACCATTTGTCACTTTGTGACGTTCACTGGCCGCCATGGCCTCCCGAAATCGAAGCACCGGGCTGCAATCGAAACTAATGCCCCGTTCTGTGACCCATTTCTCCGGCTGTAGTACTAGATTTGTTGGCATGGATAGTGCAATGCTACTACCGCACGTTCAAGGCAGTCGGAATACCGAAGGACTGGAACGCTGTTGCCGCTGAACGTGAAACCAACAACCCTAGGGGATACACATGAAGAACCAGCAAGGCTTTACCCTCATCGAACTGATGATCGTCGTCGCGATCATCGCGATCCTCGCCGCCATCGCCATCAGCCAGTACCAGGACTATGTGATTCGTTCGCAGGTCTCGGAAGGCTCCTCGTTGGCTGACGGCGTCAAGACCGCCATCGGCGAGTTCTACAACAACTACGGCCGCTTCCCGAATGGCACCGGCAGTGACAATGCTTCGCTCGGCCTGGCTCAGCCCGAGTCGATCATCGGCACCTACGTGGGCAGCGTTGGCGTGCACAACGGCACCGTGTTTGCCTGGTACAGCGATGCGCTCGTCGCCGGCCATCAGTTCAAGGCCAATACCGCCATCGTTGGCGCGCGTCTCCAGTTCGCCCCGACCCCGAATGCGGGCTCGATGTCCTGGATCTGCAGCAACGGTGCAGGCCTGCAGGACAAGTGGCTGCCGGCCAGCTGCCGCTAAGCTTAAGTTAGTGCAAACTGAAGGGGCCGCCTAGTGCGGCCCTTTCTTTTTGTGGGCATCCGTTAATCGCAACCAAGCCCTGATGACCCCGACTTCCAGATTCGCAAAATTCGCCTTGTTGCTCCTTACCCTGCTGGTGATGCTCGCCTACTGGCCGGGACTGGGTGGCGGTTTCATCTTTGATGACCGGCCAAACATTTACGCGAACACGGCGCTTCACGTCAGCTCGTTGAAATGGGCTGAATGGGTTGCCGCAACCCTCTCTTCGCCGGCAGCCAATTTCCCGCGGCCCTTGGCCATGTTCACCTTCGCCGTGAACCACTACTTCACCGGCCTCGATGCGTGGCCGATGAAGCTCACAAATGTTGCGATCCATCTGCTGAATACCTATCTGGTATTCCGGCTGGCTCTTTCCCTGATCCGGTGTGCAACTCCAGGTTTTTCGGAATCATCGGCCAAGCGATCGGAGCAAGCGGCACTCTTCGTCGCTGCAGCCTGGGCGTTGAACCCCATCAACCTGATGGCGGTTCTATACGTCGTGCAGCGGATGGAAAGCTTGTGTCACGTATTCGTTTTCGCAGGCCTTCTGGCCTACCTGCGGGGCCGAGAACTGACGATGCGCGGCCAAGGCGGCTGGTGGTTGGTTGCAGGCAGCCTCCCCGTCTTTGGCGTCCTCGGCGCCCTCTCCAAGGAGTCCGCGCTTCTGTTGCCTGTTTACGGCCTCTGCCTCGAGCTGTGCATTTTCAGGTTCCGCGGCGCGCATTCCAAATCCCGCCTCTGGTTCTTTTTGCTGTATCTGACGATCCTGGTCGTGCCAGCGATTCTCGCCCTGAGTCGACTGCTCCCGCCTGTCCTGGGGCCGGATCCATTCCCCGGGCGCGACTTCAATCTAGTTGAACGCCTCCTTACCGAGCCAAGAGTGGTTCTCGACTACTTGCGCTGGACGATATACCCAAGCATCCAGGAAATGAGCATCTACCAGGATGACTATGTCATCTCGCGCTCCTTGTTCGATCCACTTTCCACTGCAATTGCCATCGTGCTCTTGTTAGGGCTTGGACTATTCGCCATATGGGTGCGCACCCGACGCCCGCTTATGGCGTTGGGCGTGCTCTGGTTCCTATCCGCGCAGTTGATGACCGCGACTATTATTCCGCTGGAGCTGGTCTTCGAGCATCGTAATTATTTCGCCTCCTTTGGCGTCTGCCTGGCATTGGCGGATTTGCTGCTGCTTCTTGCGGACAACGCAACCTGGCGGAAGGCAGGGACCGGTATCGCCGTTCTCTTCGTGCTGATCCTGGGCCTGGCAACGACATTGCGCGCATGGGAGTGGCGCGACCCACTTAGCTTTGCCATTTCCGAGGCGGGCAAGCATCCCGACTCACCGCGAGCCGTCTATTCTCTTGGCGTGGCATTGGCGAATATTCCGGACCTACAGCCCGATTCGCCCATCGTGGCCGCTGCTTTCGAGCGCTTTGATCACGCGCGACAATTGCCGAAGAGCAATATCCTGCCCGACCAGGCCGCGCTTGTGCTTGCGGCCCGGCTGAATTTGCCGCTCGAGGATGAGTGGTGGGTTCATATGCAGACCCGGCTGCGGGATCGACCGCTGGGCCCGCAGGAACTCGCGGCCCTGGGGGGGTTGACCACTTGCGCCAGTGAGCGTCGTTGCGACTTCCCCGTGGACCAGATGATGGCGACATTCCAGGCAGCTCTCAGCCATGGCCCGAATCCCGAAGTGGAGAGTGTCCTGGGCGGCTATTTCCTGAATGTGCTTCGCCAGCCGGACATGGCGCTCTTTCTTTGGCACGGCGCCACTGAGCGCAACCCTCGGGAGCCGCAGTACCGGATCAGCGTGATAAAGCTGCTTATCGCCCTGCGCCGGTACGACGAAGCGAGGGACGAACTGCTTCAGCTGCGCCAGAGCGGGAAAATGGGACAGTACGAGAGCGTTGCCGAACAGTTGGCGGTCCGTTTGTCCCGGGCGGAAGAGACGTTCCCAGTCCCTCGGTCAAATCCCCGCTGAATGTGTGACCGACAACAGAATCGCGCCTGGATTTGCCGTGAAGGGCTTGCGGCCACATGAACAAGCCCGTAAGTTTGAGACGATATCTGCATCAGCGGTAGGCGAATCATGTTTGAGGGCCAGTCAATTCTTATCACGGGGGGCACCGGGTCGTTCGGGCGGAAGTTCGTCGATGTCCTGTTGTCCCAGTATCCGGGAATCAAGCGGATCGTGGTCTACTCCCGGGACGAGCTGAAGCAGTTCGACATGGCGCAGCAGTTTCCGGTGGAGCGCTTTCCCCAGATGCGCTATTTCATTGGCGATGTTCGCGACCGGGACAGGCTGGTGCGCGCGATGGAAGGCATCGACATCGTGGTGCACGCGGCCGCACTGAAGCAGGTGCCGGCGGCCGAATACAATCCCTTCGAATTCATTAAGACCAACGTCCTCGGTGCACAGAACGTAATCGATGCTTGCCTGTCCAGCTCAGTTCGCCGAGTGGTCGCGCTAAGCACGGACAAAGCCGCTGCGCCGATCAATTTGTACGGGGCGACCAAGCTTTGTTCGGACAAGCTATTCGTCGCGGCAAATAACATGACGGGACACCGGGACCTCAAGTTCTCGGTGGTCCGCTATGGAAACGTGATGGGAAGCCGCGGAAGCGTGATTCCTTTTTTCCTTTCGCGCAGGAGCTCAGGCACCCTACCTCTCACCGACGAGAGAATGACCCGCTTCAACATCTCGCTCGATGAGGGAGTTCAACTCGTACTCGGAGCGCTCGACAAGATGTGGGGCGGTGAAATCTTCGTCCCCAAACTTCCAAGTTACCGGATTACCGATGTGGCGCTCGCCATCGCTCCGGATTGCCGCCATGAAGTGGTTGGCATCCGGCCTGGCGAGAAGCTGCACGAGGAAATGGTTACGGAAACGGACGCGCTGAACAGCCTTGAGTTCGATGACTATTTCGTTATCCTGCCCTCGCTCGTCCAGTGGGATGTGGACGAGTATGCAAGCCAATTCCGTGGAAAGCGCTGCGAGGCCGGTTTCAGTTATAACAGTGGCACCAATTCGCACTGGCTTGGCGTTGACGAAATTCGCATGCTCGTGCGCAGGCATGTGGACGATTCCTTCAGCCACGTGCCGGTGACTACCGGCGCCACATAAGCCATGAACTGCGCCGTTCTACTATTGGTTTTCAACCGCCCCGACAAGACCGCAGAGGTATTCGAGTCGGTTCGCGCCGCCCGACCACCAAGGCTATATGTCTCCGCGGACGGGCCGCGCAGCGATCGCCCCGGCGAATCTGAAAGGTGCGTAGCCGTCCGCGAGATCGTGAGCAAAGTAGACTGGCCATGCGAACTCAGCACGCTGTTCCGGGAACATAATCTCGGGTGCAAGTTGGGCGTTTCATCCGGAATCGGCTGGTTCTTCGAACACGAGAGTGAGGGGATCATCCTGGAAGACGACGTACTTCCAGAGCCGGGGTTCTTCAAATACTGCGATGAACTTCTTGAGCGATACCGGGACGATGATCGTGTCGGCGCTATCAGTGGCTGCAATTTTCTCTCGGGCCGCCTCAGTATGCCCGAGAGCTATTTCTTTTCCCGGTATTGCCACATTTGGGGCTGGGCAACCTGGCGACGCAACTGGAAGGACTATGACGCGGCCCTTCCTGATTGGCCCGCTTGGGACAGGGCGGGTGGATTGGAACGAATTTTCGCCGACCCGGCAGCGGCCTCCTACTGGCGACGCGCATTTGGCGCGGTGCATCGCGGTGAGATCGACACCTGGGACTACCAGTGGCAATTCAACCTTTGGAGAAGCGGGTCCCTCTGCGCAGTCCCTGCCCGAAACCAGACCAGCAACCTCGGTTTCGACGGAGATGCCACGCATACGGTCAGCGACATGCCCGCGTTCGCGCTGAACTCTCCCGCGGGGCCGCTCTCATTTCCGTTGGTTCACCCCGACAGCGTAGATCGCTCAGAACAAGCGGATCAACTGAATGACAGACACGTCTACGGTTTTTCCACCACGAGAAAACTCAAGGCTGAGGTCATGCGTCTCGCCCGCCGGATTTTCCCGGGAACGAAGGCCGCAGGATGAAAGACACAATGCGGTGCAGGATTTGTTCGAACGCTGCCGATCATGCGTTCAATGCGCTCTTGCTTTTCAAGTATGAAGCCGAATTTTTCTATTGCGAAACCTGCGGCTTCTTGCAGACTGCAGAACCACACTGGCTGGATGAGGCCTATGAGGACGCGGTAGTGGCCGCCGACACCGGCGTTCTGCAGCGGAACCAGAGCCTGGCAACCATGAGCGCCATACTTCTGTATGCCCTCTTCCCCTCCAGGTCCAAGTTCCTCGACTATGCAGGCGGCTACGGCCTTTTCGTCAGATTAATGCGGGACGTTGGTTTTGACTTCTATTGGTCTGACAAGTATTGCGAGAACGTCTTCGCCCAAGGCTTCGAAAGCAAGCCAGGCGAAACATTTGAACTGGTTACGACGTTTGAAGTCCTCGAGCATGTATCAGATCCCCTGGAATTCATTCGCGACGTGCTAGCCAAGTCGAGCGCCACCTCGCTCCTGTTTTCCACAGAACTATTTTCGGGAAGACCGCCCGATCCCAACCAGTGGTGGTACTACTGTTTCGAGGCGGGGCAACATATCTCGTTCTTCCAGCGTAGGACTCTGGAGGCGCTGGCAGCGCAATTGGGCCGAAAGCTTTATTCACATGGCTCCGTACACCTGATCACAAGTCGGTCCATTCCTCCAATTCTTTTCCGGATACTCACAAGCCGATTCCTGGCGAGGGCACTGTCGTTTATTCCCCGCCTCGGGATGAGGTCGCGCACGATGGCTGATCACGAACGCCTGATCAAGCAGCGTCGATAGGAACGAAAGCACCATGCGAATGGTCATCGCCTTGCTTCGAAAGCTCTTCTACAATCCGAGAAGACATGCCGGCCGCCTTGCTTTCATTGAACTGGGCAAAGGTGCGGTCCTGACACGCGGTGCTCGCTTCGAATTTCAGACGGGAAGTAAAGGCTTTCTTGGAAGGATAAGGATTGGTGACCAAGCCATCGTTGGTTGTGAATTTGTTTTCGAAGGCGATCAGGGTTCAATCAGCATCGGGAATCGCACCTTTATCAACTCCGGAACCCGCCTGATCAGCCGAGAGTCCATCCAGATCGGATCAAACGTCACGATTGCCTGGGGGTGCACAATCTACGATCACAACTCGCACTCCCTGGACTGGCGGGATCGTGCTCGCGACCACGAGCGCCTCGTTGAAAACGTTGCTTCGGGGCGTCCCCTCATTCATGGAAAAGAGTGGCGCACTGTGAAATCCAGACCCATTGTCATCGAAGACAAAGTCTGGCTGGGATTCGACGTCATCATCCTCGGCGGAGTATGCATTGGCGAGGGCGCAATTGTCGCCGCCGGTAGCGTGGTTCGAAATGATGTGCCAGCGTGGACACTCGTCGCAGGCAATCCTGCTACCTGGGTAAAGGACCTGCGAAGGGAATGATTGGCAGAGTCTCTTCCCGTTCCGGCTCCGATCAACGCCGCGCCCTCGTGCTGGGAAACGCTGGTTTCATCGGGCGCCATCTCACCGACGCAATAAGCAGATCCGAGAGCTTCAACTATATCGAAGTGGCGGGATTCCATGCATCCAACGCCCCCATTCCCTCATTCGCCCGGGCGCTGGAAGGTAGGGTAGACAGTCAACTCCTGGGAAAATGCTCACGCCCGGACGTCATTTTCTGGGCAATTGGCGGTGCCTCGGTAGGCGACTCAGTTCGCAATCCCGAGCACGACAGGCAATTGTCTATTCCGCCACTGAATGACCTGCTTGAATTGATGGCAAACCAATGGCGCGGATCGCATCTGGTATTTCTATCGAGCGCCGCAGTGTATGGCGCCTCGGGTTCGGAAGAGACCCGCACCGACTCCCCTCTGCTCGCGGTGTCGCCGTATGGCGAGAGCAAGGTGGCGTCTGAACGCATGATCGGCGAGAGCCTGGAAGACTCCGAGTACACGCTTGTCCGACCGTTTTCAGTCTATGGTCCGGGACTACGGCGTCAACTTATCTGGGAAGCGCTGGCCAAGCTAGCTTCCGGAGACCTGGTCTTCTTCGGCACTGGCGACGAGATGCGTGACTGGGTCCATGTCAATGATCTGGTCCAGCTTCTGGTCCAGATCGGCGTCCGTACAGATGGTTTTCCGCGCATACTTAACGCCGGAACTGGCCTCGGAACCTCAGTTCGCGATGTGCTCGGACTCCTGTTCCAGATAGCTGGATCTAGCTCACAGCCGACATTCGCTGGAACAAAGCGAATCGGCGATCCGGACCGACTGGTCGCCTGTCCCCGGGAGCAAGCGCCTCTCACCGGATACTTGAAGACCACCCTCAATGCCGGCCTTCGCGACTACGTTCGTTGGCATGCGTCACTTCACAGACCATGAAAATATTGCTGCCCGTTCGATTCCAATCCAGCAACTGGCTCGGAGGAGCGAACTATTTCCTGAGCTTGGTTTCGGCTATCGGAAAGCGAGCCGCCGATGACGTGCGTGTATTCGTGGCGACCAATCGCCCCGAAGCCTTCAACGACATGCGCAATGCTGGCGTGACGATTGTTGAAGCGCCCTGGCTCGATCCTGACGCCCAATGGGACTACAAGGCGAATGCGGTCCTTGCTGCGCTGACATCGGTCGATATCCGCCTCTACTCGCTCGCCCGTCAGTTGGGAGCGAGCGTGATCTCCCACGTCGTTCCCGGCCGACTCTCCCCTTGCCCGGCTTTGTTTTGGATGCCCGATTTCCAGCACTGCCACTACCCGGAGTTCTTCTCCGAACGAGAACGCTGGAGTCGAGATCGGAACATCACTGCGAGTAAGCGGTCGGGACACCTCTTGGTTAGTAGCCAAAGCGCCGCTCGCGACTTTCGGCGTTTTTTCCCGCATCTGTCCGCAGTGGATGTCCATGTGGTTCCGTTTTCTCCCTTACTGGACCCAGGGAATCAACCCGCAACTCGGGAGGTCCTTGAAGCGCTGGGGATCCAGGGTAAGTTTTTCTTCCTTCCGAATCAGTTCTGGCGCCACAAGAATCATTCCGTTGTCGTGGAGGCACTGCGTCAACTGCCTGAATCGTTTCAAGTTATTTCGTCGGGCGCCATCAGCGACTATCGGGGCGATGGCCATATTCATGAGCTGCTCAAACGAATCACGTCCTATGACCTCACTGATCGGTTTCGACTTCTTGGCGTCTTGCCGCGCAACCAGATGATGGCATTGATGACCGCCTCTGTTGCGGTTATCAATCCTTCCCTTTTCGAGGGCTGGAGTTCAACGGTCGAGGAAGGAAAGGCTCAGGGCAAGCGATTGATACTTTCGGACATTGATGTCCACAGGGAACAGGCTGCAGTAGGTGCCATCTATTTCGATCCGAAGGATCCGGCGGATTTAGCTGCCGCAATGGCACGCGCACTGGCGGAGTTTGATCCAGCCACCGAGCAAGAAAGGGCCGCCCTTGCGCCCGCAAGGTACGCTGGTGCCGTAAAGGTATTCGCGGAAAGGTACATCGACGCCGTAAGAATCGTGGCGCGACATACGAAATGATCATCTGATTAGCTCAGAATTATTCCATTCGCCCCTCAAGACTGGCCTGCATAGAGCTTCCGATAGGTCTCCGACGCGCGCAACAGTTCATCGTGCTTTCCGCTCGCTTCGAGCCTTCCATTGGACAGCACGTAAATCCGGTCACACGCTATGACGGTCGACAGGCGATGCGCCACGATCACAATGCTCACCTGCCCTCGGAGCTTCTCGATCTCGGAGATGAGTTCGGCTTCCGAAATAGTGTCAAGGGAACTCGTCGCCTCGTCGAAGACCAGGATTTCCGGAGAACGATACAAGGCCCTTGCAATGCCAATGCGCTGCCGTTGTCCGCCCGAACAACGCAGCCCGTTCTCCCCCAAACGCGTCTCCACGCCTCCTGGCAGTGCGTCGATCATAGCCATCAGGTTTGCGGCCTTCAACGCGCCGATCACGCGATCCAGGTCAGGATGCTCTTCGAACGAAACATTGAATGCGATGGATTCGTCGAGCAGCGTGATCGCCTGCGGCACATAGCCGACCAGACCTTGCATTGCATGGCTGGTGAAGGGATCGAACTGGACGCCATCGCAGGTAAATACCCCAGACGTCGACTTCTGCAGGCCGGTGAATATGTCCAGCAACGTCGTCTTTCCTGCCCCGGAAGATCCCACGATTCCGATAGACTCGCTTCGACCCAACTTGAGATCGATGTCGGCCAGGATCTCTTTGTCTCCGTATCGAAATCCGACACCGCGCAGTTCGATCATGCGAGTGAACTCAAGCTTGTCGTGCTGCCGAGGCACGGCCTCTCCAGCGAGTTTTTCGCGGATATCCATAAGCATCCGAACATACTGTCCGGAACCGGCAAAGACGTTGAGCGAACCCATCAGCCGTGAGAACGACGGGATGGCGCGCATCGTCGCGATGACGATTAGTCCCAACAGCGGACCTGCCTCAGCCAGCGGCATCTTCAACAGCACGACGGCCAACGAGAGGGTTACGATTGCAACAAGAGCAAAAAACTCGATGAGCATTCTCGGCAACGTGTGCAGTACATTGAGCTGAGCGCCCAGCTGTGCATGTCCGAGAGATACGCGACTACTACGCTGCTCGAAGAGGCTCTCGAGACCCATGATCTTGATGTCCCGGATCGCACTTGCGATTGAATACAGAAGCCTGTACCTGACGATATCCACCTGCCGGAGCGTTGATGCCACACGTACCGAACGGCGAACCACCAGCCAATAGACGACAAGAGCCGCGCCCCCGCCGAACAGTAGCGCGCTGAGCGCGAATGTTGGCTGGATCCAGAGGAAGCCGATGAACATCAGAACGAGCAGGAGGAGATCGTTTGCTGCCTGCATAATCGCGGCAATCGCTGCAGACGCGTGCGGAGTTACCGAGATAGTCCCGGCGATCTCGGAAGCAGCGGTTTGTTGAAATGTCGCGTACCTCGCATTAAGAACTTTCGAGGTCAGGTCATCCGTCAGCCTCGCCGTGCAACGGGAAAGTATCCGGACCTGCGTCCGTATCAGGAGTATCTGGACCAGCGTCTTGAGGACGTAGAAGACGACGAGGCACATGCCGAGAATCAATACGAAGGTCGAGTGCGGCATGTTGGCAAGGTTCGAGTCTAGCCCTACCCTCAAGAGCAAGGGCCTCACGAGCGTCGGATCAGTCAACAGCTTCAGAAAGGGGAATACGATGGCGATTCCGACAAGGTCCAGGAGGGAAACCAAGCCAAGGTTGGCGAATAGTGTCGCCGCGTTTCGCCTCCCTATTTCACGGAGCAGGAAGCGAAGCATTGGACTGCTCGGCATGAGGTTCGAGAGTCTGGAGTTCATTCTTTACCCATCATCATTTCAACCAGTCCCTGCATGCCTACCGTTGGTTTCCAACCCAGGCTTCGTATCAGGGTCGGCTTGCTGACCAAGACATCGTATTCCGCCACGAATCCCTCCGGCACCACGAGGTGGTCATCCAGGTTGAGTCCCACCAGGGAAAAGCAAAGCTCGGCCCATTCCCGAATGGTGTGTGTCTCTCCGCAGCCGATGACAGCCTCGTACACCTTGTCCTGCTGGACCAGCGCCCAAGCGGCATCGACGATGTCCCCGGCAAAATTGAACTCCTTGCGCACGCTGGCGTTTCCGATGGTAACTACCTCGTCGCTCCCGGCGGCTATCCTCGATGCAGCGGCAGCGATCGCCTGGTTGACATGCGACTCCGACCTCATTGGACTGTCGTGGTTGAAGAAGTACCCGACGAAAACATGCAAGCCGAAAGCTGCACGATAATATCTTCCGGCGTAGGTCGAGTGGATTCGGGCGAGGGCGTATGCACTGCTCGCCTCAAACTCGCAATCCTCGTCGATGGGCAACCCTTGATTTCGGAACTGCAAGGCGCTTCCCGAAAGAAACACTCTGGCCGACGAACAACTCCGGTAAACATTTTCGAGGATGTTAAGTGTTCCGGTGCTGATGGACTGGTGGTTCTCGAAGAGGAATGAGTGTCGCGCGCTCGACGTGGCGGCAAGATGAAACACGAAATCGGGGTGATGTCGCTTGATCACGGACTCGACGAATCCGAAATCAGAAACGTCACCCGCGTGCTCTCCATCCTTTCGCGACGTTCCGACGACCTGCACTCCGTGTGAACGAAGAAGACGAGATAGGTAATGGCCATCCTGGCCAGATGCACCAAAGATCACTGCGGTTCCCATCAGTGACGCTTCTCGGCTAACACAGCAGGATGTCCGTCGAATCACCGGCCTGACCCAGCCGTTCGAACAGGTCATCGATCTGAGCTACCGGAATGGCCGAAGGCGCAGGGTCAGCCAAGTCGTAAAAATGGTTGTACTTCGCCACTGCACGCTTGAACGAATCCACTGCATCAGCCCGGATCAGGCCATACGGCCATACCTCGGTAACCAAGAAGACCCTGGCATCCGTGACCGCCTCGGCTCCAGCGAGCACATGGCCTTCGTAGCCTTGGACATCCATCCAGACCAGGGAAGACTCCCGGTCAATCTTTCCGATCAGACGGTCGAACCTGGTGGAAGGTACCTCGATCGACTTTCTGCGCCCCTCTCCAAACGCGCCTGGGCCGGACGCGACCCGGACACGGTGATCTCCGTAGTTGGTCTCGGCCAGTTCGAAGCAAAGCGTCTGGTCATCCTGCGATCCCAGGGCCAGATTATGGTGCTCAATCTGAGCCTGAAGCCCGTTCAAGTAGATATTCGCGACCAACAGCTCATAATTCCTGGGCTCAGGTTCGATCGCAACTGCACGCTTGGCGATACCCCGCTTCACCGCGGGGATACAGATGACTCCGATATTCGCCCCGATGTCATACACGGTCTCTAACTTGAAGCCTTCAGGTAACAGCGCGACCGTCGCTTCAAACTTTTCGAAGTCGAAGCCACCGGTCTTCCTGACGGTTGCGCCTATCGTCATGTCAGCCAGGCTGACGACGTACACTTCGCCACCTTGCTGAGCCAATACCAGCGGAGTGACTTCCGATTGCCAATCGTTGATGTACAGCAAGTTGTTTCGCTTGCAGAACCGGACAAGGCCAACCACCTGACCCTGGAAGGGGCGCAGCAGGGTGGTGATCGCGGATAAGGTTGCGATTGCAAAACCCCTGCGCCATCTCGAAAACAGGCCTTCTGCCTTAGTCGTGGAAGTCATGGGCCCATTCCCTCGCTTGTTCTCGCACCCGCGCCTGGCTGGGGAGAACGAAACCATCGTGACAACACAAATATTGTATTGATGTAGGTGTCGGCATAAATCTCATAGCCTTTCGACAGCAGGAAGTCCGCAATGGAATGGTCCTTGTCGCGGACGTGGTTCTCGGAATAATGGCAAGTTTCAACGCAAATGACCGGAATCGGGAATGAATCGAAATCAAGCGCTTTCAACACTCGAAGATCCAGTGTCTCAATGTCAATCGAAAGCAACGTGGGAAACGCGTCGAACTCGGCCTTGATCAGCGAATTGATGTGGACCATCGGCACCGTGACGACGTCCGTGACGCACGCGGTGCCAGATTGAACACGCTTGTCCGCCTCCTCCCGGTTAAACGTACTGCCTCCGCCTTCCATGAAATAGAGAGATGACGCCGGCTCGGCGCTATCGGTGACGCCGACGTTCAGCACCTTGTCGCGTGGCCTCATCTGCCGGTACAGCTCAATAAAAGTGCGGTCGGCATCGACGCATACCCCCCGTGCCCCACTAAGGTAAAGCAGGCATGTATTGCTGCCCGCCGTGGGGTGCCGGGAGCCAATATCGAGATAGGAAACCTGGTCCAGACTGATCTTGCAGTCAAGAAACAGGAAGCGGAGGACGCAGTCCTCGCCTGCCTGGGAGAACGACTGATGGCCAAACCGGAAGAAAGGTGCGCCAAGCAAGGCGAACAGCTTTTGTCTGAGAAAACTCCGGCTCGAACCTGGAACCAGTCCCTTCATCCAACTCAGCGTCGACTCGCCCATCACATTCCTCGGCAACCTGGCGGCATCGATTCCCGAAGCGGAACGCGACCCCACATGTGTCTAGATTATTTCAATTTCCGGTAGCGGAAAAATGAACTTCCCGCCTCGCTCGGAGAATTCCCGTTCGCGCTCAAGGATTCCGTGCTTGAAGTGCCACGGGAAGACCAGGAAGTAATCTGGCTGCATGGCTCGGGCGTCCCGCTCCGAAACAATGGGAATGTGGGTCCCTGGAGTGAAAGCCCCGAACTTGTCCTGGTTGACCTCGGCAATGCACTTGATAAGCTCCGGACCCAGGCCGCAGAACTGCAGCAGCACGTTGCCTTTGGTGCTAGCACCGTATCCCACGATCGTCTTGCCATCTGCCACCAGGGCTTCGACCAACGCCTTCAGGTTTTTTCGATGCCTGAAGACACGGGAGGCGAACTCCTCGTAGGGCTTCAGGGAGGTGAGCTCCATCTCGTCTTCCTGCCTCAACAGCCAGTCGATCACAGCCGAGTTCGACTTGTACGATGCTGCGTCCTTGCATGCGGTCACTGCAAAACTTCCACCATTGACGGCGTTCATCTGCACATCGATGATGCGCATCCCGCACCGCCCGAGGATATCCTTGACCACTCGCAGCGAATAGAACTCAAGGTGTTCGTGACAAATCGTGTCATAGGAATTCGTGCGCAACATCGAGGGCATGTAGCTCTGCTCGAAATGCCAGATTCCGTCGTCCGCCAGGATGCTTTCAAGGTCAGCTACGAAATCCAGGGGCGCCGCCAGATCGTAGAACATTGCAATCGAGGTGATGATGCGTGCCTTTCGACCCGGGAACGACGCCCGGATGGCTGCAGCAGAGAAAAAGTCGGTAATAAGCGAGATGTCATCGTCGTAGAATTCACGGAACTTCTGGCCCGTTGGATCGATGCCCACGCGCTGGTACTGCCCTTCATATGCCTTGAGCAAAGTCGCGTCATTGCTGCCGATATCGATGACCAGCGAGCCTGGCTCAGGATTGACCAACCTCTCGATCGACCGAATCTTCTGCTGGAGATGGCGAACCATCGAAGCGTTTAGCCCGGAGCGATAGCCATAGTTGTCGCCGTACATTTCGCCTGGATCGTATGAGTGCCGCATCTGCAGAAGTCCGCAGCCGCCGCAGAACGCGATATCCAGGGGGCCCTTCGTAACAACGTCTTCGACCGATCGGGGGAACACCCCAGTCAGGTGTTGCTCTCCCAGCGAAAGCACGGTATTCAGATCGCCGCTTCCGCAAACCCGGCACTTCTTGATTTCAGTGTACATGTCGCCCGCCTGGCCTCACTGGTTCTGCAACAAATCCCGACCCGACTGGACCGACCGGATCAAGGGGCTGGCCCCTTGGAAGGCTTCCAGATTCAGCTGTTGATGATTCATTGCAATGCCCGCGAAGTCAATTGAATACCTTCGTCTTTTCCGCTCCATCGCGCCATAATGCGCACATGCACGAACCGACCCTTGACATGCCATCGCGCCCGAATTCTGGCTCCGGACCAGCAAAACCGTCCGCCGAAACCGGCAAGACTGGCGCCGGCTCGGTACTGGTCGCATTCGCGCCTTTCGCCCTGTGGTCCCCGCACTTCGAAACGGACCTTGAGCTAGTCAAGAACCACGTCGATGCAGGCGGTTCCGCCATCGTACTGTCGTGCAATGGGCAACTCTTGACCTGCGAGCCGAATCCCGAGCACAGGCGACTGGCGTGCCTGACCTGCCAGAGCCGCTTCCGTAGTGGAATGCGCTGGCTGAAAGACCCGGCCATCCTGCACGAAACGTTCTATGAGCTTACCGAGGACGAAGCGCTGCAAGTGGAGCAGTTGCGGCAAAGGAAGTGGCGAGATCTCGAGGAGGTTCGAAACTTCAGGCTCAATGGGGCGGATGTCGGACTCGCGGCGGTTAGCTCACTCGTCAGCTGGTGCAGGGAGCCAAGTCCAGATGTAACAGTGTTCGCGCGCGAGATCGGAGCTCATGTCGCCTCGGCGGCAATGGTCTATTTTTCCATTGCGCGAAAACTTCCCCGCCTGAACGCTGATCTTATGACTTTGTTCAATGGTCGGCTGGCAGCCCTGCGTCCAGCGCTTCGCGCGGCACAGCAGCTTGCCGTTACGACTTATGTTCACGAGCGAGCAGGTTATCGTGAGCGGTACGGACTGACCATGGATACCTACCCACACGATCTGGCGCCTATCAAACGCGAGATCGAGGAGCTGTATTCACGTGCTGAGCTGAGCACCAAGGAGCGTGATCAGGCGCTCGATTGGTATCGGGAAAGGCGTGACGGCATTGCGCAAGGCTGGGTTTCTTTCGTCGGCGGACAGCGGCGCGACGAGTTGCCAGTCGGGATCGGCGAGGCACCCGTGGACGTAGCTATCTTCGTCTCCTCAGAGGATGAATTCGTTGCCATCGAGGAATGGAACAACCCCTTTTACCGAAACCAGAATGATGCAATTCTCCAACTTTTGTCTGACTTCGAGGACGAGCCCCGCCTGCGATTCTTCTTGCGGCTGCACCCGAACATGGCCGGGCTTGAGAACTCGCAACTACTAGGCGTCCAGGCGCTGGCTGCTAGGTTTCCGAACCTTGTTGTCATTGGCGCGAGCTCGCGTGTGTCCTCTTACGCGCTCATCGACGCCGTGGACCTGGTAATAAGCTACGGGTCCACCATTGGCATAGAAGCTGCATTCGCTGGCAAGCCCTCGGTCCTGATGGGAAGGGCCATGTACGAAGACCTTGGGGCCTGCCTGCGACCGGAATCCCACCAGGCACTGGTATCGCTGCTGGCTGACCTGGTTGTCGGCCGCCGCCCGGAGCTACCTGCTGGACTGGATGAAGGACTGGTCAAGTTCGGCCACTACAATCGCGTCGGCGGAAGAGCCTATAGTCACCTGGTGCCCCATGGCCTGTTCGACGCGCGCATGCGGGAAGAAGAGGGCTTGACTGCGATCAAGGCCGGGCGGCTGCTCCGAACGGCGTTCAAGTTGTCACGTTTCGCACACTCACTACGACGACGGTTTTCTCCGTGAACCTATTCTGCAGCCCAGAGGAGATTGCGCTGTGATCTCGATCCTGGATTATGGCATCGGCAATCTGGCATCCGTTCGGAATGCGCTCAAATACCTTGGCTTGCCCAACCAAACAATTTCCAGTCCGGCGCAAGTCAAGGCCAGCGGTCATCTCTTGCTTCCTGGAGTTGGCGCTTTTGCGGCTGCCATGGACGCGTTGGTGCAAAACGGCCTGGTTGACGCCTTGCGCGAACATGCAACTGCGAAACAACGCCCGCTGCTCGGCATCTGCCTTGGCATGCAACTTCTGATGGATGAAGGCAGGGAAGCCGGTCGACATGCCGGCCTGGGCCTGATCAAGGGGATCGTCGAGCCACTTCCGGTCGACGCCGGCCTCGTCATTCCCCATATGGGCTGGAACGACGTGCGTCCGACGCGGCCGTCAAGATTGCGGGAAGATCCGGCAGGCACCCATTCCTTCTACTTCGTCCACGGCTATTTCTGCAATGCCTCCGATCCAATGGACGTCACGGCAATGACGGAATACGGCATCGAATTCCCCTCGATGATAGAACGGGACAATGTATTCGGATGCCAGTTCCATCCAGAGAAGAGCCAGCGCCACGGCCTTTCCATCCTGAGTCAGTTCTTCAAGGTCTGACATGGTCAAGGTCCGGCTGATTCCCGTGTTGTATATCCTCAACGGACTAATCGTCCGAAGCGAGGGATTCCATGTGCACCAGAACATCGGCAACATCGTCAACCAGGCGCAGCGGTACAACGAATGGGACGTGGATGAACTGATTTATATCGACATCACGCGCCAAGGCAGCTACAACCTGGGTAGGGACGATCATCGCATCGAGTCGTACTCGAACATGGGCGAGATCATAAGTCGGATTGGCGCAGTGTGCTTCATGCCCCTGACTTTCGGCGGCGGCATCCGTACCGTTGAGGATGCCGAGTTCCGCATTCGACTGGGCGCCGACAAGATCACGATGAATACTGCGGCGATCAAGACGCCACAGCTCGTGCAGCAGGTCGCCAACCGTTTCGGCTCGCAGGCGGTGGTGGCATCCATCGACTATCGGGTTGTTGATGGCGAGGCCGTCGTACACACGGATTTTGGCTGCACCAACAGCGGCGTCTCCGTCTCTGAGATGGTTCGTCGGTGCATCGATACCGGGGCCGGAGAAATATTGTTGACCTGCATCGACCGCGATGGCATGGCCAGCGGCTACGACCTGCGGACGACGGCTTCAGTGGTATCCATGTCCAAGGTACCGGTCGTCGCCTGTGGTGGCGCCGGCGACTTCCATGACTTCGTTGAACTGGCTCGCGAAACCGGCGTTTCAGGCATTGCCGCTGGCAACATCTTTCACTTCACCGAGCGCAGCTATCCACGTGCCAAGCAACTGCTGGCCAGGGAGGGAATCAATGTCCGGATCTAACATAAAAAGCTCGTCACAGCCTGCAGTCCGCTTCTGTGCCAGATGTGTGTATCCAACGAGTTCAGCTGCACCCCTAGCGCTGGACGCGGCCGGACTTTGCACCGGTTGTCGAGTGGCCGGCCAGCGCGAGACAGTCGACTGGGCTCGCCGGGAAACGATGTTCCGCCGCCTCCTGGATGAATACAGGAGCGTTGACGGCTCGAACTACGACTGCATCATTCCCGTAAGCGGCGGCAAGGACAGCTATTACCAGGTGCACCTGGTAAAAGCAATCTGCGGAATGAACCCATTGCTGGTCACCTACCATGGCAACAACTACTCCCCTGCCGGCATGCGAAACCTGGTGCGAATGCGGGAGGTATTCGCGGTGGACCATATTTTCTTCACCCCGAGCATCGATGTTCTGAAGGCGATGAATCGCCTGGGAATGGTGATGATGGGCGACATGAACTGGCACGCCCATGCCGGCATCTTCACCTATCCGATCCGCGAGGCCGTCCAGCACCGGGTTCCGCTGATGATTTGGGGCGAACATGGTTTCATGGACCTGGGCGGAATGCACTCCTACAACGATTTCGTGGAATTCACCTACAGGTTCCGCCACGAACATGCGCTTCGTGGTTACGAGTGGCCTGACTTCCTGGCCGCCGCTGCAGCGCGCGGGGAAACGCTCGAGCGACGCAATCTGATTCCATGGGTGTATCCGACAGACGAGGAGGTGGAAGCCGTCGGGGTTCGCGGGGTTTACGTCTCGAACTATTTTCGTTGGGATGCCAACGACCATGGCAACCTGATGGTCGAGAAATACGGCTTCGAGCCGACCGACGAGCCGTTCGAGCGAACCTACCGCACCATGTCGAATCTGGATGACATGCACGAGAATGGCATCCACGACTATATGAAATTCGTCAAGTTCGGCTATGGACGAGCCACCGACCATGTCTGCAAGGACATCCGTGCCGGCATCCTGTCGCGAGCCGAAGGGATCGAACTCGTCCAGCGAATGGATCCGATAAAGTCTCGTGACCTGCAGCGCTGGCTGGCGTATGTCGGCTGGACAGAGGCGCGATTCGACGCAGAGGCAGACAGGTTCCGTGACCCAAGGGTCTGGGCGATCAGGGACAACCAATGGGTGAAGAAGGACATCGATGACGTCTGGCGTGGTTATGGCCCTGTGCACCTGACCTCAACCGATCGGGAGCGCTTCTTTCACTTCTAAGCCCCATCGACGACACATTCCTCCCGCTTCGAGACAATTGACTGAGTCTCAGACAAGACTCTGTCGAAGCTGCTCGGTCGAGGTTTCCATGCCGTACTCAGCGCGACGCCGCAGGATGTTCCGCCGATACTGCACAGCGTCTTCCTGGAATTTCCCGTAGTCCTGGATGATCATCACGAGGTTGTTTACGAATTCGTCGGTGGATTCCGCCCGCAATCCAATAGGAGAGTCCGGCTTGTTGAATTCGTTGACACATTCGTTCTCCATGTGCAGCACAGGCTTCATGTACGATAATGCCTCGAAGATGCTCCCGCTGCAGCTGAGCCTGTATCGCTCGCTTGTGTAAAAGATCATGAAGGCGTCGATGTCACCGGCTTGTGCTTCCATCTCTTCACGGCTCATCGGCCTGCCCGGCGAGGGCGTCGTGACCTTGTGGAATCCGCTGACGCCCCGGTCATCCATTCCGATTATGCGAATCTCATACGGCAAATCCGCCGCCGCGCTGACAGACAATCCTTTAAGGACCTGATGCAGCATCGCCGAATCGCCGTAGCCGAAAACGGCGAATTTTGGATGCGGATTCCGAGGCATGGGCGATGCATCGGCGAAAACGATCGGCATGGCGACGACGCTCATGTTCAACCACTCGACGTCCAGGTACTTTCGGGCATTCACGAGTATGTGCGGGGACAACGCGATGTACCTGAAATCCGGCGAGTGCCGCCATTCGAGCATCCGCTTCAGCGGGAAAAGACGGAGAACAACCGCCTGCAGTCCCGCCTTCAAGCTTCCCTGGAGCCTCCTCCAGGCATACCGGACTGCCATCCCTGGGAGTTTCCAGAGGCTTGCATTCCTGATTCGATTTGCGACCGGTACTTGAGGCAACGGTGGTGTCAGGGAAGGGAGCCTGTCATCGGCGATGTCTTCGAAGTCGCCATGGAGAACGAGCGTAAATGCCATGCGCCGAAGCTGCCGACTCCACTTGAGCGACTTGAGCAGGAACAGGATGACCGAATTGAAGGAAAGGAAAAATACTCTATCGACCCCCGCAGCGCGGGACTCCCGGCAGACGCGTCCAAGCATTCGTCGATACCGGAACAGGTCCAGTGGCCGGTAACTTATTCCGAACTGGATCGGTCGGAATTCCAGATTATCGATAGCCTTCTTGTCGTTCTCCAGTATGCGATTCAGCGCGATGATATGACTCTCGTCGGCATATACTCGAATCGCCTCCGCCGGAAACGCAAGCCGTAATGCGAGCAGGAATCCGCTGTTTACCTTTTCATGGCTGAAAGCCTTGCAGATTGGCTCGCAGACGACGATCACGGAGAGGGTTCCCAACCAATTACCACAAAATCGTTCGGATTCGTCACGCGACTATTTCCTCCGGACCGAGGTCACTTCTTCTCAGGGGCTTTTTCCATGAGGAACCAACTGATGTCGTCCTGCGGGAAGCTTGGGTCACGTCGATATGCGAAACCATAGTCTGCCAATCGCAAATCCGGAAACCGATCAAGCATTTCACCGCAAAAATCACGCTTGAACAATCGATCGGAATGACCTCGATAACTGATGCTAACGGGCGTCGGGTTGTAATACTCGCAAACAAGGACGTAGCGACTGGCTGCGCGATATAGCGCGTCATACACATCAAGGAGTATTTCCGGGTTTATATGGATCAATACACCCTTGATAAGCACTAGGTCCCAAGTGCGTACAGCAGAGAATTCCAGGATCGATCCGGCGAAAATGTTCTGTTGCGGAATGACCTCTTCCAACCGCACCGCTGCTTGCGGATTTATTTCAATTGCATGCATATCGAGCTTCGGATAGAGCAACTTCAGAGCGCGCAGATTCATTCCGATGTTTGCACCAAATTCCACGCAACTTGAAATACCGTGCGCATTCCGAAGGGCGATCGAAAAAAAGTGCAAATTGGACGCGAGAAGCTCGCTTCCCTGGTTCCGCCCGATGTAGTCGGCACCAAACGCGCCCGCCCAGAACTCCTCTTGTTCAGTCTTGAATGCCATTGTCTTCAACGATCCATGGTGCCTTTGGCTCAGGTTACCGCATCTGTCCGATGAACTCCCCGTGGTGGCAGGGAACGCCGTCCGACTCTTACTCGACCATATCCCAGTCCAAGGGCGTAGCAAAGGGCAGAGCTCTCGTGAATGTCATGCCCAGCACCTGGTCAAGATGCTTGCAGGGAAGGCCAAATCCGGGCCGTACGGATCTCACGTTGTCCGGGCTGACCCTTTCGCCTGCCCGAACCTGCCTCGACACGTAAAGCGACCGCCTGAACTTCAGGTTCCCCCGCTCACCAGACTTCAGGCCGTAGTCCACCCGCCCCAACGACTGCCAAGCGGTGCGCGACTGCGTGCACAAGTCGGCGAGCTCCTGCGGCTCGAGCGAGAAACTATCATCCGGCCCACCTCCGCTCCTATCGAGCGTGAAGTGTTTTTCAATGATCGCAGCACCCAGCGCGACGCTGGCGATGGCAGTAGTGTTGTCCAGAGTGTGATCGGACAGGCCCGTCACCACGTCGAATCTCTGGATCATGTCTGGCAGCGTTCGCAAGTTGTAGTCGCTGGCAAGGGCAGGATATGAGCTGACGCAATGCAGGACTGCAACTTGCGAGCCTCCTGCGGAGCGGGCCGCCTCAATTGCCTCTCCGATTTCATCGGCGTCGGCCAGCCCGGTGGAAATGATGACCGGTTTGCCCGTGGCGGCAACGCGTCGAATCAGGGACCAGTCAACGGCCTCGAACGATGCAATCTTGTATGCGGGAGCATCCAGGCTCTCCAGCAAATCCACGGCTGTGCCGTCGAAGGGAGAGCTGAAGATCGTGATTCCGACCTGTCGCGCATGCGCAAACAATGGCGCATGCCACTCCCAGGGCATGTGCGCCTCCTGGTAGAGATCGTATAGGGTCCTGCCCGCCCAGAGCCCGTCGTCAATCCTGAAACCTTCCGCGTCCGAGTGCAGCGTAATCGTGTCCGGCGTGTAAGTTTGCAGCTTGACGGCGTCCGCGCCAGCGGCCTTTGCGGCTTCGATCAGGCGCATCGCCGTCTCGATGCTCCCGTTATGGTTCGCCGATATCTCAGCGATTACATACGGCGCGTCATCCGTCGAAATGCGACGGCCTGCGATGTACATTTCCGGTGTCTTTTTCACTACTCTCGAGCCTTCCTGAAGTCTTCTTTCGTCAGCCAGAACTGTACTATTTCTGCCGTCTGGCCATCCCCAAGCGATCGTATGGCGTGCTGGTCGAGTTGGTGGAATCCCAAGCCGAGATGGAATCTTATCGAAGCTTGATTCGACAAGACCACTTCCCCACATATCCGCTCGATACCGGCGAGGTCAAAAGCATAATGCAGGGCGGTCTCTCCAAGCAGCCTTCCGGTGCCCTTGGGCGCGCCCGGCGCCGTATAGAAACCCCAGCGTGACGTGCCCGCTGAATCGCACGGGGCCAGGTTCACGAATCCCACTGGTACGCCCATCACTTCGAAGATCAACAAGTGACGTCCCGGCTCGGCTTCGGTTTGCTCAAACCACTGCCTATGCTCTTCCACTCCAATCGGGGCTGAGGAGAACATGTTCATCCGAACGGATTCATCATTTCGCCATGTCAGAACCATTCCGAGATCCTGGCGTGACATCTTGCGCACACGAGTGCCCGGCTGGGGGCTCATTGGTTGAAGCCCAATGCATCCAGGACGCGATCGACGCCGCGGCCGTCGACCAACTTGGCGGCGGCCGCCGATGCGGCAGAACGACGCTCAGGGCAATCGAGTGACGCTAACTTGCGCGGAAGCGCGACCTCGATCTCATCCAGGGACTCAATCAATTCGGCTACGCCGGCAGCATGTAGGGCCAATGCACCCGGGCGCTGGTTCTCCGCCAACACCACTAGCACCGAAGGAAGGCCAACGCAGCACCGCTCCAGCGCAGCCACGCCGGCCGAGCCGATGGCGATGTCGCTTGAAGCGGCAAGGCTTGCCATGTCTTGCACGTCGACCATCACCTGGCAGGGAAGCGCGGATTGCCCAGCAAGCCCTACCACCTCGGAAAGCCAGGGGGCATTCAACCCCAAGACGACCGAAATTTGGCAATCCGACGACAGCCCGCAATTCCTGAGCGCGCGTAAAACCATCGAGGTGGCATTGACGTGGTCAACGCCACCCATGTTCACAAGCACGCTCAGAATCCTTGGCTTGCACGCCCGCCCAAGCCTTTCGCCTCGCGCGGCAAGGAATTCCGGCCGAAGCAGGGCGAATTCCGGCCCTGCCAGGCAGATCGCCTGCCCGGGCAGAAAGCGGGTGTAGTCCGCTGCCACTCGACCCGCATTGTGGTCAAGCAGAAAATCACAGGAATGCGATCGGTTGGCCAAGTCGTCTATCGCCAATAGAGTCTGGGTGTTCGGCTTCAATGCCGATTCCCACTTTCCATCGAGTGCGTAGTGGTCCACCACGAGCAATGCCGTCATGTCCGTACCAAGGACTGCCCGTGTCTGTTCGGCATCAACCTGCCATGTGCCGCCGAGCCACGACTGGTAGTCGTCGTTGACGGAACCGGGCCCACCCTTCGAGGAATGATCCAGCGGCAGCAGAGTCAGACGATGGCCTTCGGCCTCAATCCTGGCGCCAATGTGACCTGCGTGCGCGCGGCAAATGAAATGGCAGGGATTGCCGCGCGACGCCAGTTGCGCCGCTAGTGCCAGGCATCGCATAGCGTGCCCGGTGCCAATCGCAACCGAGGAATCCACACGAAAGAAGATTCGAGATCTTGCCTCGGTGTTCACTCGACTTCCCGAAACATCCTGGCCATGAGTTCCGCCCGAGCCCAATCGTCGATCGTGTCTATGTCCTGCACCCGATCGCGAGGAAGCAGAATGGGAATCGATGAACTGGAGAAGATCACCCCTGGCGTTTTCCAAGCATCTGTTTGGCCCCAATAAAACTGGGCGGCGTCATGGTAGGCGGGCTCCAGGTCCTGGGAACGAACGGAAAAATTCCGGGGCTCGAACATCTCCATGCGACCGCGCGCGTCCACCCGAAATGCACGCTGTATCGGGAAGGCATAGCCAGTTGCGGAGATCGCAAATTTCGCGTCTGACTCCTGCAATGCGATGAGCCCCCTTCGCAAGTCGTCGACACGCAGAAACGGGGCTGTTGCGTAGATGCAGCAAACAAGTTCCGGGACGAGCCCGGTACCAGCCATCCAATCAATGGCATGCGCAACCACGGCTACGGATGAAGCATGGTCGTCACTGAGTTCGGACGGTCGAATGAATGGAACCTCGGCACCAGTCTGCACGGCGACTTCAGCGATTTCAACATCGTCGGTGGACACGAAGACCCGGTCGAAGCAGCCACTCGAAACGGCGGCCTCGATAGACCACACAATCATCGGCTTTCCGCAAAACAATTTTATGTTCTTTCGCGGAATTCGCTTGCTACCACCCCTGGCAGGTATCACCGCTATTTTCATGACGAGACTGCCTTGGAAATGCGCTCGACCACACGTTCCAACTGCGCATCAGTCATAGTCGGGTACATCGGCAAGCTGAGTGCCTCAGCGTAGTACTGCTCGGACTCGGGGAAATCTCCCTCGGAAAAGCCGAATGCCCGGTAGTAGGGCTGTGTATGGACGGGGATGTAGTGGAGATTTACGCCTATTCCATCGGCTCGAAGCGCGTCGAATACCTGCTTATGACTCCCGCGAATGGCTTTCAACTGGAGTCGGATCACGTACAAATGCAACCCGGAATAGGCATCCAGATGCTGCCACGGCGTAGTGACAGGCAGGCTCGCCAGCAGCTGGTCGTAGCGGTGCGCCAGTTGGTGGCGACGCGCAACATACTCGTCTATGCGCTGCGCCTGGCTGAGCCCCAGCGCGGCCTGGATTTCGGTAAGGCGGTAGTTGAATCCGAGTGCAACCTGCTGGTAGTACCATCCGCCATCCGGTTTGTGTGTCATCAATGACGGATCGCGGGTAATTCCGTGGCTGCGGTGCAAGTCCATCCGCCTGGCGAGTTCGTCGTCGTTGGTCAGCGCCATGCCGCCTTCGGCACTGGTGATGATCTTCACTGGATGAAAACTGAAAACCGCAACGTCGCTGAATCGGCAGCTTCCGACGGGCTCACCCAGGTACTTGCCCCCAACCGCATGTGATGCGTCTTCGATGATCCTGAAACCGAACTTCTGGCCGAGCGCGTGGATGGCCCGCATGTCGCACGACTGCCCGCACAGATGTACCGGCACCACGACCTTCGGCAACCGCCCTTCCCGCTCGGCTTCGACCAGCTTTTGTTCCAGCGCTCTTGGGCACATGGTGTACGTGCGCGCGTCGATGTCGACGAAATCCACGCTTGCGCCGCAGTAGCGCCCGCAATTGGCCGACGCCACGAAGGTTATCGGGCTGGTCCACAACCAGTCGCCGGGCCCAAGCCCCAATGCCATGCAGGCGATATGAAGCGCCGACGTCGCACTGTTCACGGCCAAGGCGTGACGCGCACCGCAATAGTCCGCCAAAGCGCGCTCGAAGCGGGGAACCACCGGCCCCTGGGTCAGGAAATCGGACCGAAGCACCTCCACCACCGCAGCAATGTCGGCCTCGGTTACGTCCTGGCGACCATAAGGGATCATCTTTTTGCCTCGGAACACCCGCCCCGATAATACAATGTGGCAGCCATGACCACCCCTACCATTTCAGTTATTACCGCCTGTCTCAATAGCAGTCGGCATATCGGCCAGACCCTGCAATCGGTGGCCGCCCAAGCGGACGTGCACTGCGAGCACGTCGTTGCCGATGGCGGGTCGAAGGACCAAACCATGGCGATCGTCGAGGCCGAAATCCGGCCCGGCGGGCGCTTCGTCTCGGGCCCGGACACGGGAATTGCGGATGCGATGAACAAGGGCATAGCCCTGGCCACGGGCGAGTGGCTGTTGTTTCTGCAAAGCGATGACTACCTTTGCGATCCGTCCGTCCTGGCGAAGGCATCCGCGCATTTTGCCCCCGATCTGGACATATGCGGGTTCCCGGTGCTGTTCGGCAACGAAGCAAGCGCAGTCACCATGCATCCACGCGGTGCCGGGTTCTGGTTGAACCTAAAGACGGGCCTAAACCACCAGGGGACGTTCATACGTCGCAGCCTTTTCGAAAAGATCGGCCTGTACGACACCAGTTTCCGCATCGCCATGGACTACGAGTTTTTCCTGCGCGCCTACCGCCAGGGTGCGCGTTTTTCCTTCCACGCGGATCCGGTGGTGGCGATGATGCGTGACACGGGCATCAGCAGTCAGCTCGATTGGCCCAACCTGAAGCGCCGGTTTGACGAAGAACGCAGGGTGCACGACAAGTTTCGGACGCCTGCGCTGGCTCCGGTCTACGCCGCGTGGTGGGCAGCCTATCCGAGCTATCGCCGGCTTCGTGCCTGGCTGGGCGACCGGACCTGACCCAATTCAGGCAGGAAGATCAGGGCGCAGGTCGGTCTTGAGAATCTGCACGATTCGCTCTGCCGCATGTCCGTCGCCATAGGGCGAACCGCCAGCGGCCATGCGCCCATAATGGTCGGAGTCGTCCAGTAAAAGGCCAACCTCCGCCACGATTCGGGCCGCGTCAGTTCCCACCAAGCGGGCCACGCCGGCGTCGATGGCTTCGGGACGCTCGGTCTGGTCCCTCAATACCAGGACAGGCTTGCCTAGCGCCGGCGCTTCCTCCTGGATTCCGCCGCTATCGGTCAGGATCAGGAAGCACGACTGCATCGTGGCGGTGAACTGTGGGTAGTCCATCGGAGTCACCAGGTCGATTCGCGCGTGTCCACCCAACAGCGACCTGGCCAGTCCAGCCACATTGGGATTTGGGTGCACGGGATAAACGACGCGTACGTCCGGGTGTGCGTCGGCAAGCTGCCTGACCGCGGAAAAGATTTCCGCCATGGGCGCGCCAAAGCTTTCGCGACGATGCGCTGTCAGCAGGATCAATCGAGGACCAACGTGCTGCGCAATCCCGGCTTCCTTGGCGGAAACAATCGACAGCAGTGCATCGATGCCTGTGTTGCCTGTCACGTGCACCAAGCTATCAGCGATGCCTTCAGCTGAAAGATTGCGTGCGGCGCTTTCCGTAGGCGCGAAATGCCATCGCGCGAGCCGCGCCGCCATTTGCCTGAACCCCTCCTCCGGAAATGGCTCCTGGATTGAATGGGTACGCAGTCCAGCCTCCACGTGGCCGAACGGAATCTGGGCGAAATATGCGGCCTGGGCCGCACAAAAAACCGATGCAGTGTCGCCTTGCGCCAGCACTGCTTCCGCCTGAACCGAGGCTATCGCCCGCGAGAGTGCCGGCAGCATCCGACCGCACAGATCAGGCATCGACTGGCCTTCGGTCATCAGGTCCAGGTCGATATCCGGAGAGATGCCAAAGGGCAGCAGCGCCTGGTCGAGCAGGCCGCGGTGCTGCGCGGTGGCGATTACGTGGCAACGCGCCCAGCCAGAACTGCGGAGCTTCTGGATGACCGGGGCCATCTTGATGGCCTCCGGCCGAGTCCCGACGACGCAAGCCAGGTTTACCAGCCGGTTGCCAGGCGAAGGATGGCTTGTCATGGGTCGGACCTCACGCCAGACCGGATCGCTTCGAGCGCGGATGCAGCTACGCTCGACCACGCCATGTCCGCCGGCGGCGACAGCACGCGCTTTTCAGCAAGCTGGAATCGAATCGACCGGGCAATTCCCGAAACGTCTCCCGGCGGACACATGCCAGCGCCCAGTGCGGAAGCCTGCAGCGGAAAGTTGGAGGTGAAGTTACCCGTGCTGGTGGTTACCATCGGTCGCTGGCACATCAGGTATTCGGCAATTTTGCATGACGCCCCCATGTCCATGACGGGCGACTCCCGGTACGGCACCGCAAGAAGATCGCACGAATTGATATACAAGGGCATGCGATCGTGCGGAACCATGCCCCTGAAGATGACCCAGTCCTGTTCCATCGGCATCGCGGGGTCCGCCTTTCCGCAGATGAGGAGGGCAAGATCGAGCCCCTCGCCTCGCAGGATCTCCACGGCCGACAGCAAGTCCCCAACGCCACGATCCGGCTCCATGCTGCCAAAGTACCCTATCAGAACCTGGTGCTTAGGCAGGTCGAGACGCAGTCGGCAATCATCTTTTGGCAAAGGCACGAACACCGACTCGTCCACGCCGTTGCGAACCAGAAACGAGGGGCCTTGCGCTTGCTCGCCCGCATAGAAAGCCTGCAGCCCTTGCGAACAGAACAACCTCATATCTGCCCGTTTGCGCAGGAATGCGAATGGATCAAATCCCGGCAATCGACGGTATCCCGCGAATTCATCGTATTTGTCGTAGATGTCGAAAACGAACTTCGCGCCTGAAATGCGTGCCAGCAGCCAGCCCAGCAAACCAACGTAACAGTCACCGCTGGCGACAACGACTTCGGGGCGCGTGCGAAGCGCCGCATATAGCGCCTTGAAGGACGACAGGCCGAGTGCTGGTGCGGACAGTATCCTGAAACGGCCTGCCAGCTCTTGCGCCGGCTCTTTCGTGTGGTAGTCGACCAGCCACAGCAACACGTTCGCACCCTGTCTGGACCAAAGCATCGGCAGCCGGTAGACGCGACCGAAACGTTCCAGCAAGGTGTCCTTGTTGGTGTAGAAGCGCTTTCCGATGCATAGGATCCGAGGTCGCTTTGCAGCGCCGGCAGCTTCGATGGATTCAGCGGGAGTCATGGGCGCTCGGCATCAGCTGGCGAGAAGGTCTGCGACCAGATTCGATGGCCCCATGGAATTCTTTACCCGGGACGGTCGCCTCAAGGCATTGAATCCGTCCGAGAGCATGTACTCCGCGAGACTCGGTCCAACGTCTGCCTCCATCAGCGCATTCGATCCGAGCCCGTCCAATCTCTCGGTGGCTTGACGCATGACGATAGTCGGCACGCCGAGAACAGCGAGCTCCTCCTGGTTGGACCCGCCATCGGTCAGCACACAAACGGCACCGGCCGCGAGCCGGAGGAACTCGGCGTATCCCAGGCGGGGAGACAGGTTGATGTTCGGGTAACTCGCCAGTTCTGCCAGCAAGCCCTGCGATTCCAGCCGCTTACGCGTGGCCGGGTGCAGTACGAAATGAATCCGAAACCGTTGCGAAACTTTGCCCAACTGCGAGACCAGGAACTGCAACCGCTTGCGATCGAAAATGTTCTGGAAGCGATGCAGCGAAGCGACTAGGTAGGGACGCGCGGCGGCGTCTTCCGGCAAGGCCGGGGCGCCCCGAGTCGCTATCAACACCGAGTCAACAATCGTGTTCTCCCCAGTGTCGACCACTTCGCATCGGTATCCGGAACGGCGCATATGTTCTGCTGACTCCGCGCTTGGGCAGAGCGCAATATCGGTGAGGCGAAAAACGATACGGCGCGCCATTTCCTCTGGAAACGGATCGAAAAGTCGGTGCGAGGTCAGGCCGCTTTCCAGATGGACAACGCTTATGCCACATAGACGTGCGGCGATTGCGCCCAGCACGGCGGACATCGTATCTCCATGGACGATCACCCTCGATGCCGCACCGCTGTCTCTCAGCGGACAAAGCCTCTTGACCAAGCCATGCAACGCCCTGGGAATCCACGCCAGAAGCGAGAATACGGTGGATCGCTCGGATGCCACGACAGCGACCTCCTGCGGCGAGCCTATGCCGAACTCCTCCACCAGATCCTGCATCGTCTCCTTGTGCTGGCCGGTCATGAGGAGACAGACCGGCAACCCGCGTTGCTCGCAGGCGACAATAACCGGCGCAACCTTGATCAGTTGGGCGCGCGTACCGATCACGAACACCGACAGCGGCTTTCCGGAAACGATCATGCTATTTCCGGTACAGCAAGCCGGTTATCTGTTCCGAAATAAGCCCGATCAGGAAGACGATCACTGCGGCGCTCAGGAGCAGCGCGCTCATGTTCGTGAACCTGCCCTCGGTGATGAAGGTGTAGACATAGTTGCCCAAGCCCAGGAAAAAGAAGAGCAAGGCGGTGGGGGCGAACAGCTTCAAAGGCGAGTACAGGGTCGCAATCTTGAAGATGATCAGTAAAAAGCGCATTCCGTCACGGATTGGCCGGATGTGGCTCTTGCCGATCCGCTGCGCGACCGGAATCGGCTCGTAAGCCACGGCATAGCCGCTGCGGAAGAACGCCATGGTGATGGTGGTGGGGTATGAGAACCCGTTGGGCAGCAGGTGCAGGAATTCCTTGAACTTTTCGGCATCGACGGCCCGAAAACCCGAAGTGAGGTCGGCCACCTGGTGCGATGTCATCAAGCTGGCAACCCGGTTGTACAGACCGTTGGCCATCCCCCGCCCGACGCTGGCCTGGCCGTCCCAGCCGCGGGCGCCGACGACCATGTCGAAACCCTGATCCAGGCGCTTCAAGAGCTTTGGAATCAGGCCTATATCGTGTTGACCGTCTGCATCCATGAAAATCAGGATGTCGCCGGTCGCCGCCCTGGCGCCGCGTTTGATCGCCGCACCGTTACCCATTGAGTAGGGCGAACTGAGGACCGTCGCACCGTGTTCCCGGGCCACGGATGCGGTTGCATCCGTCGAACCGTCGTCCACGACGATGATCTCGGCGTCGGGCAGCAGGTCGCGCACGCCAGGCAGTGTCCGACGGAGGCCGTCGGCCTCGTTCTTGGCAGGTAGGATCAGTGAGATTCGCATGGTCGATCTGTCTGGCGGCAGGGTTCAGGTTAACCCGAAGCACCCTGCGCCGGCCATCACGACCCCCGGCTTGGGCTTGGTACTTCCAAATCGAGGAAATTGCGGTAAAGTCCTATCGTTACTGGGGAAAGTCACGCATGAATGCTGCGACAGCCAACTTGGTCGGGATTACCGGAATCACTCGCCGCCTTGTCATTGATGGGGTATTGACCGAGGCCGATGCACGTCGCGTCCTGGACGAGGCGACGAAGGCCAAGAAGCAGGCCCACCTGTACTTGCTTGAGAACCGCCTGGTCTCGACAGCACAGATCGCCGCTGCCAATTCCACCGAGTTCGGCATGCCGCTGTTCGATGCGTCGGCGCTAGACCTTCGCTACTCGGCCATCAAGATCGTCAGCGAGGACCTGATACAGAAGCACCAGGCCCTACCGCTGTTTCGTCGCGGCAATCGTCTGTTCGTCGCTGTATCTGACCCGACCAACACCCGCGCGCTTGACGACATCAAGTTCGCCACCAACCTGACCGTCGAACCGATCCTCGTTGACGAAGACAAGCTTCGCCGCACCATTGACCAGGCGCTGCTCGCCAGCGACAACCTGGCCCAGGACGAGGGGCAGGACGAAGGCCTCGAGAATCTGGAGGCCACTGGCGGCGACGACGACAACCCGAACGAAGGCGGCGTTGAAGCCAAGGGCGATGACACGCCCGTGGTAAAATTCATCAACAAAGTCTTGCTGGACGCGATCAAGCGTGGCGCATCGGATATCCACTTCGAGCCCTACGAGAACGATTTCCGGGTGCGAATGCGCATGGACGGCATCCTGCGAGCGATGGCAAAGGCCCCAATCAAGCTGCACCCGAGAATCTCGGCGCGCCTGAAGGTGATGGCGCAGCTTGACATTGCAGAACGCCGGGTACCCCAGGACGGCCGAATCAAGTTGAACGTGTCGAAGACCCGGCAAATGGACTTCCGCGTCAGCACCTGCCCCACCCTTTTCGGCGAAAAGATCGTACTCCGCCTGCTGGACGGCTCCGCTGCCAAACTGGGCATCGACAAGCTGGGTTATGAGGACGACCAGAAGCAGCTATATCTGGACGCCCTGCAGAAGCCGTACGGCATGATCCTCGTGACGGGCCCGACCGGTTCCGGAAAGACGGTTTCGCTGTATACCGGTTTGAACATCCTCAATACCGACGAACGCAATATCTCGACGTGCGAAGATCCGGTGGAAATGCGTGTGCCGGGCATCAACCAGGTACAGGTCAATCTCAAGAAGGGAATGACTTTCGCCGTGGCGCTGCGCAGCTTCTTGCGCCAGGACCCGGATGTGATCATGGTCGGCGAGATCCGTGACCTGGAAACCGCAGAGATTGCGATCAAGGCGGCGCAAACCGGCCACATGGTGCTGTCAACCGTGCACACCAACGATGCGCCGCAAACGGTCGCGCGCCTGATGAACATGGGCATTGCCCCGTACAACATTACGAGCTCGGTAACCTTGGTTATTGCCCAGCGACTGGCGCGTCGACTACACGACTGCAAGCGGGAATTGCAATTGCCCGAGTCCGCGCTGCTCGCCGAAGGCTTCACAAGCGATGAGATCAAGGCCGGCGTCACGCTTTATGAAGCCGTGGGCTGTGCCGATTGCAATGACGGTTACAAGGGCCGACTGGGCATTTACCAGGTGATGCCGATGACAGACGAGATCCAGAAGATCGTCCTGGAAGGCGGCAGCGCCATGAAGATTGCCGAAGCAGCCCTTAACTCCGGCGTGAGGGATCTGCGTAAATCTGCGTTGCTGAAAGCCAAGAACGGCGTTACCAGCCTCACCGAAATCAACCGCGTTACCAAGGACTAAGCCATGGCGACTACCCGAGCCACTGCGACCCGACCCGCGCAACAACGCGTCAATCCCATGGAAGTATTCGTGTGGGAAGGCATGGACAAGCGCGGGACGAAGATGAAGGGCGAATCGTCCGCCAAGAGCATGAACGCAGTTAGGGCCGAGCTCCGGAAACAGGGAATCAATCCAACCGTCGTCAAAGCCAAGAAGAAGCCACTCTTTGGCAAGGCTGGCAGTCGGATCAGCGCCTTGGAAATTGCCACTTTCAGTCGGCAGATCGCGACCATGCTGCAATCAGGCGTGCCCATGGTGCAAAGCTTTGAGATTCTGGCGCAAGGTCAGAAGAACGAGCGAATGAGGCTGATGCTGCTGGACATTCGTGACTCGATTTCCGGCGGCTCTACCCTCTATGAATCGCTCGGTCGCCACCCGCTTCAGTTCGACGATCTTTACCGCAACCTGGTCAAGGCGGGCGAAGGCGCGGGCGTCCTCGACACCGTGCTGGACACTCTGGCCAGTTACAAGGAGCGCATCGAAGCACTTAAGGGCAAGATTCGCAAGGCGATGTTCTATCCCGCCGGCATCATGGTCATCGCAATCTTGGTCTCCTCGATCCTGCTGATCTGGGTTATCCCCCAGTTCGAAGCCGTATTCTCAAATTTCGGCGCTGAACTGCCCGCGTTCACCATGATGTATGTGCACGCATCAAGATTCATGGTTACGTGGTGGTGGCTGGTATTTGGCTCGATTATCGGAGCCATTTTCGCTTACCTCGCTGTGCTCAAGCGGTCGCAACGAATGCGCGAACTGGTTGACCGTGCCATGCTGAAGCTTCCAGTCATTGGCAATATTCTCCACCAGTCGGCGATCGCTCGCTTTGCGCGCACCCTCGCCCTCACGTTCAAGGCCGGTGTACCGCTGGTTGAAGCCTTGGATATTTGCGCGGGCGCCACTGGCAGCATCGTGTACAACAATGCGATCAAGAAAATCCGCGACGACGTCGCCGTCGGCTATCAGCTCAACATGGCCATGAACCAGGTCGGCATCTTCCCGCACATGGTCACGCAGATGACCTCCATCGGTGAAGAAGCCGGCGCCCTGGACACCATGCTGTTCAAGGTGGCGGACTACTACGAGCAGGAAGTGAACAACGCGGTCGATGCCCTGGCC
>MGYJ01000095.1 GCA_001801685.1 Gammaproteobacteria bacterium RIFCSPHIGHO2_12_FULL_63_22
GTTGGATCATCGAGGCCCGCCAGAGATTTTACCCCCTACCCCTTGGGTGCGCAGCAGCTCGCGCGCCTAGCGTTGGGGGTACGAGGCCGTGCCGCTTCGCGCGCTCGGCGTTCGTCTTGATCGTGTGATGCTTTCCGCAGAGGCACTGCCCGTTGGCCGCATCGTACAGCGCTCCGCCGTCAGCGATCTCTTTGATGTGGTCAGCGAACATGCGCCGCTCAACGCGATCACACCCTGGCCACTCACAGCGCCCGCCGGCGCGCGTGATTACACCCTCGCGCCAACACTCATATTCCGTCGTGTGGTAGATAGGCGACGCCTGCTTAGGTGGCGGCTTCACCGCCCGCGTGTCGATCGTCGCGATGCGCGGACGCATCATCGTGAGCCGAGGGCGGCGCTTCATGTCGGGGCTTTCGGGGGTCGCTGGGCGCGAATATATACTTGACTGAATTACGGCCATGTTCTATCCTTCTTTTCAAGGAGATAGGCCATGACCGTTCTGAGCAAGACCTTCACAGACGAAGATAAAGCCAGGGAGTTCCTGGAAGCCAACCGCTGGCCCGATGGCCCGGTTTGCCCCTTCTGTGGACAGCAAGAGACGGTCAAGGCGCTTCCGGCCCAAGGTTCGATGGGCAAGGGCTGGTTTAGCTGCCGCGACTGTCGCCAGAAGTTCACGGTCCGCGTCGGGACGCTCTATGAGCGTTCTCACGTCCCCCTGCACAAATGGCTTTATGCCACCCACCTGCTTTGTTCCTCCAAGAAGGGCATTTCCGCCCATCAGCTCCATAGGATGCTGGGCGTGACCTACAAGACAGCCTGGTTCATGGCCCATCGCATCCGCGAAGGAATGGCACCCAAGACCCCGCCCGCTCTGGGTGGACAGGGCGCGACCGTCGAGGCCGACGAGACCTATATCGGCAGGAAGGCCGGGGCGGCCAACCCTGGCGCGGGCCACGGCCACAAGATCGCGGTCATGGGCCTAGTGGAGCGCGGCGGTAAGGGCCGCATGGTCCATATCGGCAAGGCCACGAAGAAGACGGTTCAAACCGTCCTGCACACCAATGTGGACCGCAAGAGCACGCTCTATACCGACGAGGCCAAGTGGTACGAGCGCGACACCGGCATGAAGCACGCAACGGTCACCCATTCGCTCGGTCAGTATGTCCGCTACGCGAAGGGCGTTTCGATCCACACCAATACGGTCGAAGGAATGTTCTCGATCTTCAAGCGCGGCATGATCGGCACCTACCAGCATTGCGGCGAACAACACCTTCACCGCTATCTGGCGGAGTTCGATTTCCGCTACAGCAATCGCGCCAAGTTGGGCGTCAATGACGAGGCGCGCGCAGAAATCGCCCTCAAAGGCATTGAAGGCAAGCGCCTCACCTATCGGCGGACTGTGCAAGCCTAAGACGCTTGCCCAGCAAATTCGCGGATTCATCCGCTGGCGTCGAAAGAACGGTTTTCCGGTCGCGCCTAAGAAGCGGTGGCGCCGAAAGCGCCTCAATTTCTCTGCTTGTGACGAGGGGGCGAGTAGGGAACAGTAATGGCTGCATAGATGAGTCCTGGAGGGTTGCAGCACTCCAGGACTCTACGTCTCGCGGGCCCCTGGAGCCACCGCAAGACGATAACCGTATGGGCTCCTGCATATATGCAAGGAGCGACCATGGTTAGAGAGTTCAATCTCCAAGGTTCATACCTTGGGAAAAGCCACCAACCACAGGCGGCGGCACCACAAGCGCCGGCACTCGGTGTGCAGTTGCCAGCGAGTTCGCCGGGACAAGCCAGTTACCAGCCGCCTGCCGTTCAGCCTTCGCAGAACGTCGCACCTCCACCGCCACCTCCACCGCCATCAAGCGACAAGTGACTTAGTGTTTGTGCCGTAGCGTTATCCGGCGAACACGGGGCGCAGGAACATAGGTAATTCGGTCACCCCAATGCCCATCCCGAACATTGTGCACCTCAACATCAGGCTCACCGGGTTTTTCTAGGTGAGTCAGGTAAAGAGCCACGTCGCCAGTTGGGCCAATTACAAAGGGGCCAAACGGTGCATTTGCAAATCGCGATGCGTCGTCGCAACGAAGCCAAGTGCCGTTATCCAGTTCGACGGCGATCTGGCTAACCGGAAATCTGGCGTTTCCTGAAAGAGTGGCAAGCGCGGAAGGATCATCATCGGACCAACTTACCTTGGCCCATCTGAGTGCCATTTGAAGCCATCGACGGAAAAAGCGTCTCCAAACCAACGCCACAAAACACGCGCTTATGAATGCGGCCGCTCCAGCGATTATCGCCGATTCCTCCGGCAAGAGAGTTAGAACCCCGGTTGCGATCAGGCCGAAAACTAGCGTGATGAAGGTTGTGTCAATCGCTCTATGGCCTGCCCTGATTCCCCTGTAGGCAAGCAAATAGGCTGCATACCCGCTCGCGAGTGAAACCTGTATCTGCCACGGCAAATTGCTGAGGATGTCGCTCAGGGCGCGATTCCTTCCCTTGCTGGGTTCGGCTTACAATCGAGTGCCGATAAACAAACGGGGACGCGATAGTCACCGGAAAGGCTTATCTGCTTCCTGCTTTTGGCGGCGTCTCCCGACTCGCCTTAGACTTTTCGCCCTTCGGCTTGTGCGTCGCCGGCGGCGTGTTCAGAAAGTGCTTCACTACGCCCTGAAACTCAGGGTCTTTCGTCGGGTCTATTTTTTCGCGTTTGGGCGCGCGCGAATTGTCGGGGGACTTTGGCATGAGGCAGCACTCCAAAGTGCTATTCGAGGCATCAAAGCTGAAAGTTGATAGGGCAGTAAAGCATACTCAGGAATTGCAAAGCAAAATTGGCGAATACATCGCGCCCCGCCCCGTCGTGATCGTGCAGGAAAAGCGAGGCGATTGGTGGGTCCAGTGCATTCGGGTCAAAGAGCCGATCCCAAAGTGTTGGCCGACGATCATCGGAGACGCGATCCACAATCTCAGGGCGTCCCTGGACCTAATGGCTTGCGAGCTTGTCAGGATGAACGATGAAGACGACAAGGGCGCGCTTTTTCCATTCGCGCACTCGCAGGACGATTTGAAAAACGTAATGATGAATAAGCGCCATATGAACCGCGCCTCTTCATCCGTTCAAGCTCACATACTGAAACTCGCTCCATATAAGGGCGAGCTTCGGGCGCTGCATGATCTGGACCTGACCGACAAGCACAGATCATTGATCCCGGCCCTCACACAGGTCGCCGAATCCAATATCGCGTTCGGTCTGTCAGATACGAACGGCAACCCCATTCCAATCTCTATTCCTATCAAAGATGGTGAGCCTATGACGGCAACCTCAAAACCCGCGATAGGCCCCGCTGAATCACCAATCGATATCAGCGTCGTCTTCCCATTCGGAGGTCCACTCGGAGGCGTTGAGGTGACGGCAGGCCTCGAAAGCCTCACGAAGCTTGTCCTCGGCATCTTTGATTCGTTTGAGGCGCTCGGCACCGCTAAGCTTGGCCGCGTTCCGGTCACTTAAGAGGCCGGGACCGTATTGGCGGGCCTGTCGCCCGGTTTGAGCGCCCACGGCGCTGGCCTACCTCTGACACCCCCTCGTGTTGCAAAACCTTCTGCGATTTGAGGGGGTGCCTCGGTACTTGGACCCCGGACGGCCTGTCGAGAATCGTTCTAAAGAGACAGTAACCGTTCAGTCAAGTACATAATCGCGTCGCTGGGTGATTCGCTACCAGACATGCGAATCAGCACAGCAATTTCCTGCCACTGATGCGCCCCGTCGTCAATATGCTGGGTAAATACACACGTGATAAACTACATGATGTTCATCGCTGCGGTCGTTCCGGATTGTCGAGCGGCAATACCAACCCTTGCGGCTTTGTCTGTCTCGTCTCGCCACTTCGATAGACGCATGTCACTTCGACCACGTGACCGGTGCGCTTCTCATGCTGGGCGGCGATGCCTTGGGCGTTTAAGCCCTTTCCGCGTGAGCCGCAGCGCTGGCAATTCCAGGTGGCGCTATGCAGGTGCATTGCGTTCCACGGTGGCGAGGGAGCGGATGCGGTTCGCGACTATCTGGGCACTCGCACCCGCCACGCCACTGTCGGCGGCAATCTCGTCAGCAAGATCGGCGCATTCCTTTCGCACATCCTCCCGCTTCGCGTAGCCGAGTGAAGGAAGGGCGGCGATGATGGCGTCGGCGGCTGCATACTTCAGGTCATCGAATGCTTCCGGCCACGCCGGGCAGTCGCGATAGCGAACATCCCAGCCGCCATCTTTGATCGCCGCTTCGTCAATCAGCTTGGCAATCTCTTCCCTCTCCGTCGCGATGGTCTCGGGGTCATCCAACGCTGCTTCTACTGATTTGCGCGCCTCATCGTCGGTCGCATACCAGCCTGTTGAGCTGCCCTCATCATCGAACATAAACCAGCCGCGCCTATTGGAATTGTTGAATTGCATGATCGACCCAGCGAACAGCTTGCCGAGATATAACGCTGCGCGCTCATTGCCATAACAGTCCTTGCGCCAATCGCCCTTCACCTGCGTTTCGAGACGTCCAGCAGTCCGCTGGAGCGCTTCAATGCGCACCCCCTCCGCCTCAAGATCATTAACAAGCCTGAGATTGTCGGCTCTTAATTCTTTGTTCTCTGTTTCAAGGCGGCCTATGTGGACGGCGGCTCGTTCAAGAAGGGATAGATCAAGCGGCTTATCGCCGTGTTTGGCCGCGTCCATCAGAGCCTCCCTTAGGGTGGCGTCAGCGGTCATGGGGTTGGCTGCATCGAGGGCTCCCGACAGCTCACCCAATTGCCGCTCGCATCTGAGGCGCATGTCCCGCCAGTTCTCCGGCGTCATTTCGGCGACGTAAGTTTTCAACCAGCCGACGTGTTGCCGGATGATGTAGCCCCTCTCCGTCGCGGCTGGCGTGGTCATTGGGAGTCATCCAACTGTTGCGGGCGGCGACCAAGCCGCACCTGAAGTGCCGCGAGAAGGTGTCGCTTCATCGGCTCAACACCCATGCGCATCTGTAACGCGGCCCAATTTCGCACAACGTAAAAATCCTCGATAAGCAAGCGCAGATCATCATCCGTCAGATCGGCGCCGCGCGGTATCGGGGTAATTTTCTCAATGGGCGTGCTCAACGATCACCCCTCCCCATGAAACGGATGGTAAGGCTGGATCGGGCGAGTGTTGCCGCCCTTCTTTCCGCCGACCTTGTAGAACGCGACCAAGGCGTTGAGCGCGTCCAGCATGATCGGCTTCACCAAACCCTTGCGCACCTGCCAATATTTGGCCATGCGCTCCATCGACCAATCGTGTTCCAATATCATGAAGCGCAGCACCTGTTCCCCGCGGAACGCCAGTGGGCGTCTTTGAGGGTCAGAAGTGCAGGGCGCCAGCATAACCGCCGATATCGCTCCACCGAATCGCACCATGGCCATGAGCTTGGCATCCGGAAGCGTGCTCTTCGCGGCGCCGCCGACAGAACCGCCGGCCGACGCATATTTGATGATCTCGCTGAGATACCAGTCCTTCTGCAGCTTCAATCCAGCATCGCGCTGGAAGCCGTCGATATGTCCGTGCTCGAAAAGCCATTCCAGCCGATCGGTGTTGATGTTGAAATCCGGTACCGGTTCGCGTTTCTTGTCCCATTCGGCGCGATCACGATGGGGGCGGAGATCCTGCGGCGTGCCGTCATGCCCAGGATCGCCATGATGCCGGCAACGCCCACCTGAATTCGACACTGCGATCGCAAGCCGGTGCACGCTTCGGGCCATGGCGATAGCTTCATCGCGCTTGCCTGCCTCTAAGAGGCGAGCTGCGCGGGCGAAGCCTGCTGCCATAGTCTGGGCGCCGGCTCTTTTCACAGCCCATCACTCCACACATGATCCGTATTTGTCACACGTGAAACATTGCGTGCCTTCCGGGCGGCATCCCGCGCCCGCAGGATTGCCCGATTGACGATCCGATTGCGCCTAGCGCGCACCGCGTCGATCTCGCCCTTCAGGCGTGCGAGGTCCTTTTCGAGGTCAGCGACGACCCGCCTTTCTTCCGGCCGGAAATGGTCGCGATAGGCGCTCATGCCGCGCTGACCTTCTTCGGCTGCTCGCGCTTGAGGAACGCCGGAATTTCGAAGCTATCGGCGCCTGGCGCCGTGCTGGCCACGGGCATGGACACAACTTGGGAGGCGTCTGATACCTGGAGTTCCAGCAACACGGGCCGCTCGAAAGCCCGCTCGACCTGCGCGATGTATCTGTTCCAGATCATGTCGCGCACCGATCGGGTCGGCGCCTGCAGGATCGGCACCTCATCCGTGATCTTGAGGATGCAGACGGCCAGCCACTTCTCGAAGAGGTCCTCACCTAGCTCAGCGCGGAGAATGCCCACGGCTGGGTGACCTCCCCACACGTCGAAGCGGCGGGTCGGCGGCGGCGCCTTTACCGGCTTCACAAGTTCCGAAGCGCGCTCAGCGGAAATCCGGTGCGCACGCAAAACCCAACTGATCCAGGCCGCATGCCAGTTCGGCCGGTCCAGCCCGTGCTGGGCGTACCACAGGACGAACCTCTCAGCCTCGAGGTTCACATCGCAGGGACCGAGCATCAGCGCCTCACGCCGCGGTGCGGCTTCGGCCTTCCAGCCTTCCGGGAACGGGTCACCTGGCTTCCATTCCGCCACGGCATCAGTTTGCGCGCGCGCGCCCTCCCTCTCCAGTTCTGGCTCTGGCTCTGGTTCTGGCTCCTGTTCTAGTTCCGGAGTTTGAACGGGTTCATGGACCTGTTTGGGTAACCCCTCCGAAGGGGTTCCAAGACCATTAAGCTCCGGTTGTGATAACCGCAGTGAAACAGCCTCCCACTCATCCTTAAAGTGTTGTCGGTAGAGAGATAAACCCCGCATGACGTATTCGAACGCGGGGTCCATGCGGTCTAACTGTTCGGCCTGCTTGACGGCGGCCATGCCGACGTTTCGGTTCTCGATTGGGTTCCATTCGAGGTACTTGCAAATGACAATATGGCGACCGTCTCGAAACCGTTTGGCAAATGGTTTTGCGAACAGTTCCGAGAGGGCCTTTCGAACCCTATCGCCATCCCATTGCAGCCCGTCCATCAGATAGGCATCCGGAAGCAGGTATGCCCCTATAATGTTGGAATGCGGGTTGGTCAGCAGGAACAGGGCCGCGTGGCGCCCATCGTCCGACAGCGACCGTATATCCGGGCTGTTCCAGAAAGAGGTATACACGCGTCCGTAATCGCGGCTCATGACAGCACCATCGGGATGAAGGGTTTTGATTGAACCTGGCCAGCGGCATCTCGAAGGAAGCAGACCAGCCGGCCGTCGACGCGGACCACAAGCTCGCTTACGTTGTCACCCAAGAGGTCGCCGGCGCGCTCAGCAGTGAAGGGGCGCTGCCGGCGATAATCCCCGACAAAACTGATGGAGCGGCGCGCGCCATTCGCCTCATGCGCGAGTTCGAAGATGGATTTCCCGGCGAGAAGTTCCACGAACCACTGTTTGTGCCGCATGCACTGATGGACCCACGGCATGGCGCCGATGCTCCGATAATCAGAGGCATCCCGCTTCGAGGCGTTGCACCGGGCGCACAACGGCTGGATGTTCTCAATCGTGTCCGCGCCGCCGAAATTCAGCGGAATAATATGATCCTTGGTGATCGCATCTGGGATCGTGCAGCAACAGACGCACCGGCCGTATTCGTAGAACAGCAGCGCGAGCCATTCTAAGCGCGTGTGCCCGCCGAATTCCTGACGCGACGCTTTGAGGCGTATCGCCCGGACCCTTCCGTAATCAATGCTCATGCGGGCCGCGCCTTCCGTACTTGACTTCGGTGAACATCGGGCAGTCTCCGCCGCGTTCCGCTGGGCAGGGTAACGGCAACCGCGCCGCCCTCCCGGCAGATCGCCCAGCCGCGTTCCGTCTTGGCGACGCGGGTAACTGGCGCATAGCCGCGGAGCAGTCCGTTGGCGAACACATAGAGCCGTTCGCCCGGTTCGATAGGCGGCTTTTTGCCACCTAAGAACCACGCGTATTCCTGCCCGCTCGGCAGCTCGCCGGCGGCATCGCCCTCGGCAATCCACTGCGCAAAGAAATCGCGCGGGCAGGTGACGGCCAGATCGCTCATGTTTCGACCGCCGGCGAATATTCCTCACCGCGCAAGCCGTGCAGCGAAGCCACCGCATTATGGGCTGTCACCGCCTGCGGCTTCTGCTTGCGCAAGAACTCCGCCTTCATCTCATCGTTCCAGTCGCCGGGAGGCAGCGGTAACAATTGCGGATGGACGCGTAGCCAATAATGCTTGAACGATCCGTCGGGCTCGCGGCTGCGGTTCACCACTTCGAGCACAACGATCGGCTCATCACCGGTGACCTCGCGGCGCCACAGCGTGCCCCAGCGCTCATCATGATCGAGTCTGATCGCCCCGGCATCGCGCAAGAAGGCCGCCGCGCCCTTGATCTCTTCGCCATGGCGATAGCGGTCGATCATGACGCGTCGAACTTCGGCATTCTGTTCGGCGTCGATCAAGGCAACGGTGATCTTCGACGGCGCTTCAACCACAAAATCCGGAACATACACGCCGTGCCAATAATGATCGCGGACATCGTCAAGCCAGACGAACGCAGGCCCATCCTCACAATGCAGGCGACGGCGATCATCGGTGCGCACCGCCGCCGGTCGCGTCGCCACCATTAATCCGGTCTCGGTGAACCACCATGCGAAGGCGCCGGCCTCAAAGGCTTCCAGCGTCGGCAACCAGATGCGCGCTATCTTTTCGTCGTTGATGCTTACCGCGCCGATAGCAGCGACGCACGTCCAGCTCGCGGCCCACGCGTCCCACGCGTCCCTCGCGGCCCACGCGTCCCTCGCGGCCCTCGCGTCCCACGCGTCCCTCGCGTCCCACGCGTCCCTCGCGGCCCTCGCGGCCCTCGCGGCCCACGCGTCCCTCGCGGCCCACGCGTCCCTCGCGTCCCTCGCGGCCCTCTCGGCCCGAAGTAACTCCTGGCCGTTGTCGACAAACCGCACCGGCACATCCGGGTGGCCAAGTTGGGAGAGCCAGTCCGTAAGCGCGCGGGCTATGACCGCGCGATCAACGGGCTGGCTCAGCGTACAGGCGGTTTTGTAGCGCTCCTGCAATTCAGCGACCGATGGCAGGCTTTCCGGCGAGGGCGCCGACGTGGGTTTCGCGAGCGTCTTCACCATGGTCAGTCCGCCACGTTCCGGATGGCTTCCGGCGAATATTCGCGCTGCTGCACGATGCGGTAGTCACCAGGCGGAATGACGATTCTGGTATGCTCTTCATGATCAAGCGCAACCCCCTCGACATCGTCATAGCCGTCGATCACGGTCTCAAAGATCGGCTCGCCATCATCATCCCGGCCGATGATGTTGTCGGTTTGCCGGTAGCGAGGCATTTGGTGAGTCTCCCCGCCATTTACGTGCATGAAAACCGCGGCCAACTTCGGGTCGCGGAAAAGCGCCGCCTTCTCCGACTTGATCGCATGAGCGTGGCCGGTGACCTCGCCATAGGCGAGAACGACGCGGCCCTTGTCTCGCGAGATCGGCTCGACGCCTTTCGGAATCGCCTTGGCCGGAACGATCAGAACATCTCCCTGACGATACATGACGGTCTTCCTTCTTGAGTGTTGACGACGGGAAGCCGCGCCGCCTCGGTTGTTTATGTTCGAGAGGGTGGTGGTGTCGATCATGCGCGCTTCGCGTGTCATGCGCTGCCGCTCCTGCCCTGCATGGCTGCTTCGAAAGTCATGGCGTGGGGGTCTCCTGATATGTCGAACGGCCGCCACGTCGAGGAACGTTGAATTGTTCCAGAATCGAGTGGAGCCCCGCATTGCTCAGCCCGAACCGTTCTCGCAAGTATGGCCAAGGCAGACCGGCCAAATAGAGATTAATGATCTTGGCCTTTTCCATTGTGTCGCGAGTGCGGAAGAGCTTCTTCATGCCGCCACCCATTCCGGTCTGAGTTCGAGGATGTGCAGCCCGCCCCTGGTGCGACCGCAACGACGCCAGCCGGCCATCAGAAAGCAGAATCCAGGGTTCGAACTCCGCACCTTCGCGGCGTTGACATAGGTGTAATGGCGCTCGCCTGGCCAACGTGCGAAGGCAAGTCTATCAGCGGCGCGGATCAGATCGCTCGATCGGCCGGCACCCTCATTGCGGAAGGCGGCGCAGTTGATTCCTTGCCGCGCGCGCTGCGCCCACATGACGACAACCCAGGCCAGATCGCGGATGTTGCGCTTGACGGGCTTTCCGCCCTTGGCCTTTGCGTCCGCCATAATGACCTTGCGGTCTTCGGCCGCGGCTTTCTTCCGGCGCTCGATATCCTCGAGCCGGGCAATGATGGCGCGCATTTCGGCCTGCGAATTGCTGCCAATCGTGTCGTCGCTCATGCCGTCACGGCCTCCTTGCCGAGTTCCAGCGCCGCCAGAAGCGGCCTGCACATCTCCGGCGTCAGCCGGCCAGGATCGAAGAAGAAGATCGGGCGGTTCGCCTGGGTGAAGAATTCAAGCTCGGCATTGATGCCGGCCGATTCTTCCCAACCTTCCGCGCGCACGACGACAAGCGCCCGGGCGGCCTGCATCAAAGGCTCGTCCATGCACAGCCAGAGGCCGTGATCGAACGGATCGAGCCCGCCGAAGATGGCGACCGGATGGCTCTGCACGATCGGCGAGTAGGCTGGAATGCCGCTGCGGATCAGTTCGGCTGTTGCGACACAGGCGAGCTTGAACGCCTCACCTATGCCGCCGGCGAATTTCGTGTATGGCGTCGCCACGTATGCGAAGGATTGCAGCGCGCTCATGCGTAATCACCGTCGCGTTCCAGTTTCGCTCGGCAGGGCGGAATCCATTGCAGCCGGGACGGCAGGCTCGAGCCGCGGCGCCAGACCAGCCAGCAATAGGACGTGGCGGTGCTGGCGTTTCTGTCCAGGCGACCTTTCACCATCGGTACGCGCTCGACGAATTGCGCCATGACCGCAGGCGGCGTATGGCGGAAGAGGTTCTCGTATCGCCCGATGCTTTCGATGAAGACGCTGCGGACCAAAACGGCAACGCCCTCGTTGGCGATCTCCATGCCGCGCTTCACGAATTGCTCTGCCAGCCGGAACGGCGGGTTGGTAATCACCCAGTCGGGTCGACTGTTGATGTTCTTGCCGTCCCAGGTGAGACACTGCGGCACCCATAGAAAGTCGTGCACATAGCCGTAGCCGTAATGGTGGACGTCGCTCGCGACGACCGTGAGCGCATATTCCTTCAGGGGCGCGGCCATCTTTCCTTCGCCACACGCCGGCTCCCAGACCGTGCGGCCGCGAAGCTCGATCACGTGTTCGCACAGCGCTCGCGTGGCCCACGGAGGGGTGGGAAAATGGTCTAAGCTGTCGTTGGGCTCGGCCCGTTGGGCCATGACGGCATGAGAGGTGTTTTGGCTCATGCCCGCGCCTCATGCAGATCGTGTCCGCAGTTCGGGCAACGCTCTTCGGTAATTTCGATGCAGCGCGCACGGAACTTCTTGCGCCGGATGCGGCCGCGCTCCTCAAGCCCGCCAAGAAGGCGATGAACGCCACCGCTTGAGCTGAGGCCGAGGTGCTGACGCATCTCGATGAAAGAGGGTGCGATGCCATCGGTCGCGATCCGCGCTCGGATGAATTCGAGAAGGTCGTTCTCGCGGCGGGTCGTGGTGAAGAACTTCATGCCGCCGCCCTCGATATTTCGACGCGGGCGCCATGGAGCACTCCACCGAATTGCACCGTCATCCGCCGCACGATGGTGGAATGCGCGGCCGCGATGATCTGCTGACAGACCAGGAAGTGCAGGATGTTGGCCGTCAAATTGTCGAAGGCGCGGAAGTCGCGGCGATCTTCAAGAGTGACGCAGATATCGACGGGACCAGGCGCGCGCGCCGGCTTCTGTTCGGCGACCGCCTGGGCGGCACCGTTGCGCCACTCGTCCTGCGCATAGCCTGCCTCACGTGTCGCCGGTGGAAACGGCAATTCGATGGTGATC
>MGYJ01000096.1 GCA_001801685.1 Gammaproteobacteria bacterium RIFCSPHIGHO2_12_FULL_63_22
ATTGTTCGACCGCGCGGGGCGGGGGTGGGTGGGGGAGGACCCCGCGCGACGGGGGGGGTCACCCGGGGGAATTCGCGTCGGTTTGATATTCGGCGGAATCAAAAAAGATTTCTTCGGATTCTTTTCTGACCGACAGGCCGAATGTGTTGAGCGTTTTTTCGTCGACGCGCTGCGCTTTGAACGCGTTGCGCAGCCCGACCATCGACAGCGCGGGCTTGAATTCCACGAACATGCCGAGCGTGAATCGGCCGATCACCTTTGCGGCGATCTCGTTGATCTTCTCGCGAAAGCCGCACTTGCGGTCCAGCTTGTCGAAGACGTCTTTCGGCTTCACTCCTTCACTGCATTCGATCGCCAATGGCAGCGTGCGCTGACCGACTCGACCATGTGGCAGGTCGAGTCTCTTCTTCGGTTCTGTTTCGAGATGGCCATCCAGGTAGTGGTTGCACCAGGTGGTAAGCGACTGCTGCAGCGACGACTGACGTTCGGCGAGTGAGGACTCGCTGCCGTTGATCATCACCTGGTATTTCGACTGGCGTTCGCCCTTGAGCTTGTCGATCTCCTGCTGGATCGCGGCGTCGATCTTTCGCTGCTCATGCCGCACCCAGCTCAGCTCATGCAGGGCCTGGTCAACGTCGAACAGGCTTTTCAATTTCGCTGGTGATTGCACCGGGGGAGTGAGCACGTCGGCCTCCTTGCCGTTGACTTTGAAACGCGATGCCCAGCGCGAAGCCGGCGATCGCGACAAACATAATCACGTAATGGATCACCACCGAAATGGTGGCAGCCCAGGATTCGCCGCGGTTCGGCACGTCGACTCCCCTACGCAGGTTTGGTGGGCGCCACTTCCGGCTCCGAGCGTAGCTTCGTCAGCCCCTCTCGGATCACCTCGGCGACCAGTGCCGCCAGCGCCTCGGGATCGCCGATCATCGCTTCGATCGTCGCTAGTTGCGGGACGGCTTCGATCAGGGCCGGCTTGAAAATCGGCAGCAACAACGCCTTCGCGTTGGCCTTCATTTCGGGGGTCAACAGCGCGGGTTGCGGCTTATCGGCCTGGCCCCACTCCTGCAGCCGCTTGATCACTTCGATTGCTCTATCGCCAAGCATGTGATTTCCTTCAAAAGATTCACCGTTTTTTGTTCCGGGGCACACTACACGTGCACCCAGGCTTCCCGCACCCGCAACCACAGACATCATCGCCGTCACCCGGTGCCGGCTCCCAGAATTTGAGTTTCAGCTTGAACTCGTCGATCGATTGTTTGATCCCGTCGACGCTCTGCTGCCAGCTTTCAGACTGCTGACGGAACGCGTGGACGTCGTCGAAAAACTGTGCCGCCCGCGGCCCGAATTCGATCAGGACGTAACCGGCCATGATCAGCGCCGCGAGCTTGATGAAGTTGTTCACGGATCACCTCCGGCGGAAAAAGAACTGCGGCTGCTGGAGCTGCGGCGGACGACATTGGCCGTTCGGGCAGTTCGCTTGCGGGACTGCGGCCGGTTTCTGCGGCGTTTTCGCGGGAGATGCCGGAGCGTTGTCCTCGGCGAAAAGTTCCGCCCGCGTAAAATGCACCACGCGGCGATTCGCTTCCGTGCCAAGAGTCGGCTGTTCCGATTCGTAGGCCCGCAGGATGCCGACCAGACTTCCGTCGTCAGCAACCACGGCCCCGCCGCTGTCGCCGCGATCAACGCCCGGCTCGGACTCGTCCAGGCTGAGCATGTCGGCGGAGACGATCAGGCCCCGTTGTCGCGTCCGCGACTTCATGCCGAAAATCGTCACCGACTCGCGGTACTTGGCCGGCCGGACCTGCATCGGGGGAACCTCGGCATCGGTGATCGTCAGGATCGCTCCGTCGCGGCGTCCCTCGGCATTGGTGATCGGCCTCGCCGTCGCCAACACCCATTTACGATTCACGGCGACGTAGGCCCAGCCCTTCCCATGCTCAGCGACGTGCTGCGCGGTGTAGAGTGTGCCCGGAGCGACAGAGACAGCAGTGCCTTTGGCGTCACCGGCCCGGACCGTGTGGATGTTTTTCGCCCAGGACGTATCGATAGGCTTCGCGGATGATGTCGGCGCTGCAGATGCAGTTGCAGTTGCCATCGGTTTGGCTGTTGCGAATTGCGACGGGCCATGATCAGGCAACCACAACAACGGAGTGCACGCGGCGAGAAACATCATGATCCGGGCCATGATTCGCTCCTATCGGGGTTTGACGGAAACGGGGATGTACATTCGCCCGCGGGCTTTCTCCGGGGTGAGGACGCCGCGGCCGTTCTTTCCCCAGCGACTGCCCCAACTGTTATCGATCACCCGGCCGAGTTCACCGTTCGGCAACAGCGTGTGACCGACAAACACGATCACATGACGCCACCACGGGAGTTCGGCTGCGATCGGGTAATTCAGTGCCAGCGCGGCATCGAGCTGATCGAGGTCGCCATACGGCAACTCGTTCCACTCGGTAAGCAGGTTCGCGGTCGCAGCGGACTCCACGGCGTCCGAGTTGTTCCGCAGAGAGAGATTGTGCTCCGGCCACATCGATTGCGGGCAGGTGCCGTGCTCGCCGAGATACTGGACCGCCTCGCCGATGTACCCACCGCGGTTCTGGCCGCCAGTGATCATTACGCCGGCTGCTGTCGCTGAGAGCGGAACGAAGTCCTCTCCCTGGAGCGAGTAGGCGATCTCCATCGAGTGGACTGTGCCGTAGATCCAGCAGTAATTTGTTCGCCCTTGATCCTTCACTGGAACGCTGCGGGAATCGAGAATCGAAATCAGGTCCGACTTCGTCGCCTGCTGCTGCTTGATGCGTGCGATCAGGTCCGCGCGCGAAAACGTCTTGAGTGGCTTGACCGCCGCGAATCCCGGAGCACCCTCCGGCTGCGGCATCGCCGAGCACATGCGCATCACGCCGTCGACGACCGGGTTGAGGAATTGATCCGCGTTGTCGTCGGAGATGACCGGCATCCCGTTGTGGCTGGAATCGTAGGTCATTTCGCGTATTTCCCTACCAGCTTTTTCATGCCGTCCACGGTCGTCGGTACAGGGCCGGCTTCGCCGCGCCCGTTGCGGTCGATCACAATCATCGGCAGCGACGGATGAGGTATCGCGAACGCCCGCCGCGCCCATTCGTCCGATTCGCTCCTCTGGTCAGTGGCGACGTCCATAAGAAACTTCGCGCCACCAGACGCCTTGATCAGATCGTCGACCTCCGTGGAGAAGATCGCATCGAGTTGACCTGGCGGGATCTCGCCACGGTTGCCGGATTCCCAGAGGATCGCGACGTGCAATCCCTCTCCGGGGACCGGCGACGAATGCAGCAAGCCCCCGACTGTGCCGAATTGCAGCAGCACGATCAGGAGTAAGCAAACAGCGGCCAGCGTGCGGGACGTCACTGTTTCGTCGTCTCCAGTTTCTTTTCCAGCACGCCGATGTAGTCCACTCGCGCGCGGTGATCGTCCATGCCGGATTCGAGCCATTTCAGCCGCAGTTCGGGGTCGGCCTTCGGACAAGCGGATTTCAGCGATAACGCGCGATTTTTGATGATCTCGTCAGCGTCCAGGCGGGTTGCAGCGATCGGGGTCTCGCCCGTGCTCGTCGGCGTGGGCGATGTCCCGCCCTTCAATTCTGCCAGCCACGATTTCAGCCAGGCTTCCAGCGATGCCTTGAGCGGGGGAAACATCAGGCACAGCGCCGCGATCGTGATCAACGCGATTGTCGCCGCAGTTCGCAAGTCCATTCCGAAGATCTGCATGATCACCTCTGGCGGACGGGAGACGGCGCGAGCATCAATGCTCGGCCTTCTCTGTTTCGTGGTTTCGATCAGCGCCAGCCAGGTCCAGCCGTCGCTCTAAGTTTTCCAGCCGGCGGTTCACCAGGTCATTTCCGATTTTCAGTTCGACCAGGTTGGCCGACGTCGTCTTGAGCGCCTCGGTGATGACCGGCATTGTTTCGTTGTGGGTTTTCAGGGCCAAGACTGCGTGATTGATCGCCTCGTCAAACTTCGGTTTAACCCACAGCACCCCAGCGATGAGCAAGCTGGCGATGTTGGTCGTGCTCATCCCGAAGATCGTCCAGGCGGTTTGATTTCCGGTCTTGGCCGCGGATTGCTGCTGCTGTTCTTGCTGTTGCGCGGATTGACGCAACAACCGCTCGAACGCATCTCCAGGCACGCTTACGGCCGGTGATGCGGGTGCCTGAACGCCTGGAATTGCAGCGTCTCCAGCCGACATAATTACCATCCCCCGCTGCGGGCCGGCGGTGATTTGTGATCGACGAGCGGCAATCCATCGGATAGCATGTCAGGCCTGTGGCGCAGGCCTCAACGGGCCGGATCAGGCGAATGCCGCGACGGGTGGGCATTGTTGGAGGGGCATGGCCATCCTGGCGACCGTTGAGGCGAGGGAAAGTAGACGCCGAGCGACATCCTTGTCACTCGGCGGCTGGCGACGTCGTGAAATCAGGGTGGATGCAGCACTTTGGCCCGTCAAGGAGAATTCGCATGGCCGGCCGCACGAAGCGTGTTTCCGTGAGCCTGGATCACGAGACCTGGCAGTTACTGCGACAGCTCGCTCCGCGGCTGCGGACGAGCGTCAATCGGCTAATGCTCTCCATCTTTGATCGAGAGAAACTCGCGCGGATCCAGCAGGACGCGGATCACGCTCGCGAGGCCGCGGCCTGAAGGGGTGACGACGAGTTACTGCGACAGATCATCATGAAGCATCGAAAACAAATCGATCGCCAGGCGGTTCGCAGGGAATGCCTCGCGCGTCTGCGATACATGATCGACACGGGAGTTCCCCGCCTGGAGGAGGTCGAACGCGTGATCATCGAATTCGCGATGGACCTGCACGGCGATTACCGAGGCAAGGCTGCGGAGGAGCTGGGGATGGGCGTCCGTACGCTGCACAACAAACTGAAGAATTACACTCGCTCAGAAGTGCAGCCCGGGGCTTCAGAACTGAATTCGCATCGTGAATTCAGTAAAGATCCTGCGGGGCGCGTTCTGTAAAGCGTTAGGCGTGGCTTTGCCACTTTGGCAGCCCCAGGATTGCGCCAGCCGCGTTCCGATGGCCTGGTCCGGGGGTTGGATCGTCCGTTTTTGCCGTCTGTCTGCGTAACAGCCGGTTACCCCGTTGGTTCGCCGGCCGCGGGCCTGGTCGCCGCGGTCTTCTTGTGATTGTGACGATCGAAGAAGTCGACCAGCAAGTCACACGCGGCCCCGACGGCCATCAGCTCATCGGCGCCGGTCTCTCGACGGATGATAATTGGATCTCGGAGCGATCCGCAGGCATGCGGCATTGTGGCATCCTGGTAGCGCTGCAGAACTTGCGATGCGAAAATAACCTCAATCGGGATCGTCGGCCCGGCCGGCTGACCCGTCACGGCAAGCCGCTCTTTGAGCGCGGCATTTTCGCGCTTCAGATAATCGATCACCTGCTCCGGCGAAGCACCCATTACAAACGCGTTCAGAAATCCCTCGGACATTTGAAGCCCTAACTACAAATTACTAATTCAAACCGCTGTTTGGCTGCGACGGGACGGCCAGCGGCCTTCCGTCGAGAAGATCCTGGATTGAACTGCAGTGCTTTGATTCGGACACCCATGCCAGCGCGTTGCACATGCCGAGGATGAGACTCTTCTGCTGACCGTTGATGCCAGGCGTGAAGGCTCTTTCGACCAAAATCACCAGCGCGCGATCAATTTCCTCCTGGCTTTTCATCGCAGCGAAACCTCCTTCACTTTCAGCAGGCAGGCCGGTGCCTTCACGCCGATGCCTACCTGCTGAATCTTGTCGATCAGCTCTGATCGCTTCAGGCTTTCGAGCGTGGAGGAGCCTACGATGTCGCCCTTTTTCTTTTCGAGGAAATACATCCCCAGCTTCCACTCCCCGACCAGATCGATCAGCCCGCCCTTCGTGAAGAGTTCCAGGAAGTCCTGGTCGAGCCGCCATTCTCTCGAAACATCAATGCCGGCCTGCAGGGCGAAACTCTCGACGGTCGCCGGCGGGAGATCGGTCCGCCAGCCCTCGAATGAATGCGCGAGCCATTTACGGAGCACCTGGCGGAGCAGCGGCCCGGCCTGGTCGATGTCGCCGGCATACGCCTGGAGTGATTCCAGTAAGCCCTTTTTCCCGCCGCCGAGCAGCTTCTGCATCTCCTTGGCGCGGGCGTGTTCCTGTGATTGCGTCGTGAACCACAGCGACCAGGTGATCAACAGCGGCGTGGTGATCTGGATCGATCCCTCGTCGAAGATCTCCAGCAGCCGCCGTTGTAGCCAGGCGATCTTGTAGCGATAGATTTTCTTGGCCTGCTGGGCCTTGAGCTGCTCGGTCTTCTGCCGGCGTTCCGCTGGTGAAAGACCGGCCCGCTTCGCCGAGGCCTCGGACCGTTCCGACTTCTTCGACGCCTTCGCTGTGAGTTCGGCGATCGCTTCTGTCTTGAGCTGCTCGGCGAGTTGGACATTGAAGGCCCGCGGTTCAGTTTTGCCGTTCCAACCCGGGCATCGCTTGATTCGCAGCGACTCTTTCACCGCGGCATCTTTCGGATCGATCGACCAGTTAGCGCCCGCCGAGTACTCGTAGCCTTTCAATTCGTGGGACGCCTGGGAAATGGCGTCGCGGAGTTCGTGCTCGAAATCGATATGACCTTTGTTGCGTTTCCATTCCTTGTCCAGCTCGGCGGCGACCGCTGGTTCCTCGTTCCAGGCGGCGAGTTCACGGGCCTGAGTGGCGTTGATTTCGTGCGAAATCACCCGCTGTTGCCACGGTGTCGACAGCTTCAGCAGGCGAATGCGGTTCGAGATCTGCCCCTGAGACAGACCGATTTTCGTTTCCAGCTCTCGCTGCGAGCAGCCGTATTTGTTCAACAGCAATTGCAAGCCGCGGGCTTCTTCCAGCGGATTCAAATCCCGGCGCTGGCGATAACTCAGCACGCGGGCCAGGGCCGCGTCGCCGTCGCTGCATTCGACGATGGAGCAGCGGAGGACTGCGATCCCTTTCAGCCTGGCGGCCCGGTACCGGGTTTCGCCGTCGATGATCTCGTGGTGCCCGTCGACGTTCGGAGTCCGCACGGAGAGCGGGGTCAGTTGACCGTGATCGAGGAGGGACTGGCCAAGCTGCTCCAGGAAGGCCTGGTCGAAGTCCTCGCGGGGATTCTCCGGGGAGGGGAAGATATTCCCCACCGGAATATCGATCTCTTGAATGATCGTCAGCCGCCGATTGCTGGGCGGAGTTACTGCGACAGCCTCGCCGCCCAGCAATCGGCGGCGCTCCGACTGCAGGTCCTCGATCGCCGCGGTGCGGGCCTGGCGGCCGTCCTCGGTGAGATTCTTGCGGCTGATGCCGGCGAATCGCTCCTGCAGCCGATCGAAATTGAACGCCAGGCACTCTTCGCGCGACTGGCAGGGCGGCGCCTTGTGCGGCTCGAAGATCTCGGTGGTGCCGTGCTCATTAGAGGCGTCCCGGCCATCTCTCAACCAGCCTTCAGTGGAGCAGCAGAGCCGTTCCGCCCAGCCTTCCGGTCGCTGTTGGAGCTGGAGAGTTATTGCGACGCGAGATTCCGGCCGAAACCTCAGTTCGATTATCTCGACTTCGTTCTGTTGGGGTAACTGGCCGTTACTCCGTCCGTTCTTTCCCGGCTTGATTCGTTGCGGCGCGAGGACTGATGTCGCCGCAGGCGGCCCGTCGAAGTCGGCCTGCACTTCGGCCGACGTCTTTGGCGGCGCTCCGTCTTTCGGCCACTCGATGCCGAAGATCCGGCGGATGGCCATCACCAGCTTTGAGGCTGACAGATCTGCCGGGCGTTTCGTGGGCGCCAAAACTCCGAACCAGATCGGAAATCCATAAGTCGCAGCCCAACAGCACGATCGCCCCGCATCGTCGGCGTAACAGCCAGCTTCGTTCAGGACTTGGCCAATCGACTCGCTGATCTGATGATCGCTCGCACCGGCCGCGGCGAGTTTATCCCAGGCGGGCGGCCTGGCCGGGACTTTCGTGAACAAGCTGCGGAGCAGTTCATCCTGTCCGGCTTGATCGAGCTTTCCGAGTTTTGGCCGTCGTGCTGTCGTTGTCGGCATCGTGGGATTCCTGTTTTGTTGTGGTGCCCTGTTCGATCCGGCGACATGCCGGCCCGAGTCCTAATTCAGCCGCGTTTCAAAAAAACTCCGCCGACGCTCTGCGGCAGCGTCAGCCCCTCCGCGCTCGACAGCCCACGGAGATTCAGCGAGCCGCCGACGCTCTGCGGCAGCGTCAGCCCCTCCGCGCTCGACAGCCCACGGAGATCCAGCGAGCCGCCGACGCAGGCTGACGAAAAAATTGCCGGGATTCCTACCTGTAAAATCCGGCACCGCCGGACCTTTGATTTATCTCCAAGAACAATCTCCTCTCCGTCGAACTCACAAAAAACGAGCCTAGATCCTCCATTCCAAAAACCTCCCGCCTTCGCCGTCTGACCGTGAAAGCCACCGCCACATTCCGGTCTATTATTCCAATCTGGGCACTCAATCCATTTGCCGATCTCAGGCCAGCAAAATCCGCCGTAGGAAATCCCGTCATTGTCCGTGCGAATCAGCCAGCGCGAATCTCGAATCGCGGCCTCTATCTCGGCAAGCATAGGCTGTTTTTCCATCTCCGCTCTCATCATTGAACTCCGGTTTGGTAGATACGCCCTGTTCAATCCGGCACCGCCGGGCCGAGTCCTACACGCCGGGATTCCATTCCCATCAATCGCCGGCCGCAACGCCGGCAGACGCGAAGCGTCTCGCCGCCGAACAAATCTCGCTGGCCGTCGATCGGCTTCACGGTGTGTGTGTGTCATTCCGGCCCGGTCTCCACTGAGACTCCATCCTGAGTTCGACGCGCGAGTCGGGCCGCCTTCCAGACCGCGGCCTCGGTGTCGCGTTTAGATCGCTCCTGCAGTTCCCAGCGGGCTTTCGTGAACGCCTGGCTGGGTTTCTTCCACCCCTTGTCGACGGGCAGCCGTTGGCCGTCCTTGCTCGTCAGGCGCCAGAACAGCCAGTTCAGATTGTTCTCGGCGTCGCAGGTTCCGTCGGGCAACCGAAACGACGTCAGATAGTATTCCACCAGGGCTGCGGTTTCTTGGACCGTCCGTAGTTGGAGCGAACCTTCCATCGCCGCGACAGCTCGATTCATTCCTGCATCAATCAATCGATCAATCACGTTCGCCATCACCGTCGCATCCTCTGACGATGGGGGCGCTGGTGGGGCGCTTATTGGGGCGCTGACGGGGCGCTCCTCCTTATATGTCAGTCCCGCTCCGGGACTGTGGGTCCCGCTCCGGGACTGGTCAGTCCCGCTCCGGGACTGTGAGTCCCGCTCCGGGACTGTGGGTCCCGCTCCGGGACTGACAGAGCACCCACCCCAAGGTGTGAATTCCCGGACAAGCCCCCAGTAAATCCTGAACTCTGTTTTCCCGTCGGGACGCTTGGCCATCCCAATAAAGCCTTCCTCGGCAAGCCATCGCAAAATGCGGTAGCCCGTCGAACGCGCCATATCAGCGTCGCGGATGACCTCTTCCGGCAGCATAGTCCAGGATTCATTCCTCCCGATCCGATCGTCGATCGCTCGCAGCATTGCCTTGGCTAACGGGTTGTGATCGTTGATCTTGTCGGGATCGCCGAGCCGGCAGTATCGCAAAATGGAAAGTTTCTCGGCTCGGGAAAAATCAAACGTCGCCTGAGTAGGCGAGTGCTTCATGTGTCTCACAGGAATCATTCCTTTGGGCGTGCGTCATGCGGGGACAGGTTCTAGTTGCGTCTCAAGCTTCTCCAGGAGTTCGACACGCACGATTTCCACCTGCCGGTCGGCCTCAACGCCGATCCGGGCCGTGTTCGATCCGATCCGGACCGTGCGGATCGTCACGATCTGCTCTTCCGCCGACGGCGGAATTCGGAGCTGAATCTCTTCCCCTGGCTTGCGGGACAGGATTAACATGCTGGCGCTTCCTTTCGCTGGGGAGAGGCCGGGTGAGTAACACCCCCGCCCGGCCTCTCCCGGTGAAAAATCGATTCAGACTGCAATAGTGGGGGCGGGGATCGAACCCGCGACCTCCAGGTTATGAGCCTGGCGAGCTACCACTGCTCCACCCCACGATTCTGCAACGGATGTCCCGAGGTGAGATCTCACTCCTTCACGTTCACCCCCTTTCTGTCGGGATGATTCCTCTTGAATCAGTAACTAGCACTTACTCCGTCACGGCACGCCGTGATAGACCGGGCAATCGAGCGTGGACTTCAGCAATGAGCCGATGCCCTCCAGTTCGGCATCGAGCGCGTTTTGGATCTGGCCGGCGAGCGGCACGACTCGCATCAGGCATTTCTGCGGATCGACTTCCAGCGCGCACTGAATCGCCTGGCGCCGCAGCAGAGACGGATCGTCGATCACGCGGACGTCGAAAAACAGATCGTCAGGCAGATTGCCGTACTCAGAAACCACTTCGGCGTCGACTTCCCGGCCGATGGATTCCCGCCCCTGGCCGATGGTCGACTTGCCGCCGGACTGAACGCTGAACCGAAGATCTTTCATGATGCTCAGGATTTCGCGGCCATCCCGCAGACAGTCAATCAGCTTGGAGCGAATCCACAAACAGAACTGTTTCGGGTCGTGCCACGGGGAGCTGTCTGCGCACGATCGAATCAGCTCAAACTGCGGAGTGAAAGCAAAAGTGATTGTCGTCCGCGATTGCAGATCGGCTGCCAGTGAATCGTCAACCAACAGCACCTGAACCCCTTTGCGTGAATACCAGACGGTCGGTTTCGCGCTCAGCCGGTCGCGGGCGTCCTGGACGAAATCGACGATCTGGTCGACCCGATGCAGGGCGTGGCCGCGGGGGCTCGCTCCGGCCACGAGTCGCTGAAACGTCCCATCGGCCGTCACCAGGCCGTAAACACCTTTTGGCTCGCATGGCAAATCGAGCACTTGAACTTTATTGCAGGCACCTGCCGCCTTCTCAGCCTGTTCGGCAGTGAATTGCAGGGCCTCGGCGAGATCAGTTTGCATGGTCTTCCGTCTCCTCATCCTCGCTGGGCAGCAGCGAAGGCTGGTCGATCGCGTCGGGGAAATCCTGATTGAACAACATCCCGTTGTTCACGACGCGCATTTCGTACGTCTTGGTGCGATAAACCGGGATCTTGCTCTTCGCCTCGATCTCGGCCTTCACCCCCTCGCATTCACCCTCCGATCCCATGATCGGCTTGAAGCTAAACTCGATCGTCACCTTCCGACTCGAATCGTCTCCCGGCCGTGCGAGCAGGTCGGTGGCGATTCGCTGCAGATGGAACTTGAGCAACTTGTCGACTTTGCCGTTGTCCATCGTCGCCAAGTTGGCGAAGTTCAGCGGCAGTTCCTGAATCCTCGGCATGAAACCTCCTTTGTTGTTGCAGTAACCTACAGTTATTGTTCGTTGGCCAGCAGATCCTCATCGACTTCGTCCGGGCTGGCCGGCTTGGCTGCCAGCAGCTTCTGCCCCGCGCTGATTGCCTGGCGAAGATCTTCGGGAAAATCCCAGGGGGTGATCGGCTTCACTTCCAGCTCCTTGGCCAGGCCGCGGGCGACGTCCTCGGCGATCGGATTCATGGCGTAGATCGCCCCGGAACCGAAGAGCCTCGTGAAGCCCTTCTGCAGTTTCGTTTCCGGGACGTCGACACGGACGAACGATTGACCGCCAATCGTTTGCTCCGTGACGAAGCCCGCAATCCGGGAATGACCGAACAACTCGACCAGGCACCACTGCTCAAATTTCTCTGACGACCAGCCCATAGTGCTAGGCCCCCTTGAGTCTGCGGCGTTATGATCGAGCAGCAGTCGCGGCCACGCCGCGGCTGCTGGAACATTGCTCCTGCGGCTCAGTGAGTCGGATCATGCGGTCGACGAGCCGTGCGGCAGACTGCTGCGTCGCTGCAACCGCAGGTTGCAGCTGACGAATCTCCACCGCCGCCTCCACCACCGCCACCGCCACCACCTCCACCACCGCCACCGCCACCGCCACCACCGCCGCCACCGCCTCCACCGCCGCCGCCACCGCCACCACCGCCGCCACCACCTCCGCCGCC
>MGYJ01000097.1 GCA_001801685.1 Gammaproteobacteria bacterium RIFCSPHIGHO2_12_FULL_63_22
CTCAGCACCTCTGGTTCGTGAAGCTGGGCGACCCCACCTTCTATCTGCCGAGCTGGTTGCACGAGAACGCCACCGTCCTCGGCGTCTACCGGGGCCATTACGACCTGCCACTGGCTGACGCCGACTGCTACCTGGCCGGCGCCGTCGAAGTGGAGAAACTGATCGAGGGCACGGTTTACCGCCACTACACCTACCCCGGCTCCGCCCATCCGCACATCATCCGGTTTGAGAAAGAGTTCATGCATCTGCTGGAAGAGCCGCTCTTTGTGGGCATCGAGCAGCCATGGTCGGCGCCCTTCGGCGGCGTCAGCGCCGTGTTCAGCACTGAGGCGTCGGAGACGGACTGCCCGCTCGATTTGCTACAAGCACAGGTGCAAATCCTGCTGTATGAGGAGGACCCGGAGCGGTTCGCCGACCGCGCGAGCATCGCCTTGCCGGAGCGGGCGGTGTGGGCGCAACGGTTCCAGAACCCCGAGCCGGAGAAGGACACCGGCTGGGATAGCGTCTTCCCGAGTGCCCGCTGATGCCACTGTTTCAGACATCGCCTTACCTCTATTCGGCGGGCGACCTGCTGTACCCGGCTGGCTCTGTCGCGCGTGAGGAGCGCGTGCCCGTGCTGACCTCGGAGGCGCCGCGAGCGCCGCGCGGCAACTTCAACGACCTTGCTGGCCTGACAGCCGGGCAGCGGCTCACCCTCGCCCTTGACCGGCTGTACGACGCGCCCGGCGACGTGGCGCATGAGGACGTGGAGGTGGTGGTCATTGACGACGGCACCATCTCTCAGGTCGATGCCAGTGTTGTCACGGCTGACGATGCCGTCGCGTACGACCCGGCCGGCGAGGTGGTCACAGAGCCAACGCCCGCCCCTGAGCCGCAGCCGCCAGAACCGTCATACGAGGAGCCCGCGCCGCCGCCGCCAGAACCGGCGCCCGAGCCCGCGCCACCACCGGCGGCGGACGACAGCGTGACGGTCTGGTGCGAGAGCCAGAACTACGGCACGGACGATAATGGGCAGCCCATCCTCGTCCGGGTCTGCCACGACAGCCTCGGCAATAGTTGGGTGGAGACGTAGAGATGGCCTCCGCGCTTGACGTCCATGAGGCGAAATACGGCTCCTACACCATCCCGGCGGTGGAGTCCATCACGGTCGAGTACGCCGACGGTGAGGCCGCGGCCATCCGGCAGGGCTACGGCGGCCGCACAGACCGCGAGGGCACCCGCGCCTACTCCCTGACCACGTTGCACGGCGGGCTGGGCATCCTGCGCGGCTCTGAGGTCGCCCACGGCACCCGCTACCGCTACAACGAGGGCCTGATGACCCACATGGATAACGGCATGTTCCTGCCCTACGCGGTGACGGCGCAGGCGGCTGAGAGCGCCAACGACATCTCCGGCGTGGTGGCGGCCAACCTGCGGGTATCGATGGTCAACAGCACCCTGGGCGGCTCGAACCCCCGCCCCTACTTCGCCCTCAAGAATAAGTTCAAGCGGGCGGTGGGCGACTCCGATAGCGCCGTCGAGACCACCGGCCTGAGCCTGACCGATAGCATCCTGTGCATGACCGAGGGCAAGGCCAACTCGACCCGTTACATCATCTGCGGCACCAACGGCGCTACCGATGACGTGTTCGGCATCGCCGACCCGACCCTCAGCCCGCCGGTGAAGACGACGATCTTTGCCCTGTCCGCGGGAGATTCCGTCTGGGGCGTCTGGTACATGCCGAACCTCGGGCCGGGCTACATGGTCTACGCCGGGAAGATTGGCGGCAACAGCGGCCTGCACTACCTGGCTACTACCGCCGCGTTACTGACGGCGCCGACCCAGATGCCCCTCACTGCCACGGTGGGAGTTGAGGGCAACATCGCCCTCGTCACATCGGCAGAAATGACGCTCTCTCAGGAGCAGGACGCCAACGGTAATTGGGCTTGGGGCGCTACGACCGCCAGCACGCAGATTGAGTACGGCTACGAATACGGCTTCCCGTCAGGCGATTTCGACGCGGTGCCGGACGACGCGCTCATCAAAGCCCATCAGGTCAAAGTGACGTTAACCGAGACGAACGTCGTCGTAGGGGCAGCTTACGACGGAGCTGTAATCATAGTTAACGGCTCCGTCCGCAGTATCAAGTTCGGGGCCGACGATAGCGTCACGTCCACCGTTACCAAGACCTCCGGCAATACGACCAACAACACATTGGGCGCTGCCATTACGGGGGCTGAGCTTAAGAGCGGCGCCATTCGCGTCGGCCCCGGCCGCGCGTCGGGTGACGGCGCAGGCGGCGCTGATGGAATGGACATCACCGCGATAAAGTGGCAGGTAGCCTACCGGCTAACCGGCACTGCGGCGGCGATGACGCTGGGCGGCTTCGCGGGTAGCCCTGACCCGAATGACGAGTTCGCGGTCTACGCCGCCGCCACGGAGTTTCAGGACGACGCCAGCGCTACCACCGTGCCACGGCTCCTCTGGAAGTTCGACCATTCATACGACGCGGGCAACAACCGGCCCACGGTCAGCGTCGGCAAGGTGCCCACCGGCCTGCGCCACGTCGAGACCTTCACCTACTCTGCTGGCGGCATCGTGGTGGCCGGGGACACGTCGTCAGGGCTGGCGAAGGTCTGCAAGCTGCTGTTGCCGGGCAGGACGCCGACCGAGACCGGCTTCAACAGCAAAGATCAGGGCTTTACCGAGGACTGGGGCATCGCCAACCTCTGGCCCTGCGACCAGGGCTTCATCGCCCAGATGGTCAACACGGCTGGCACCGTCATGCAGGACTGGATATGGCGGGCCGACAACAGCGCTTTCAGCCCCATCAGCAAGCGGGAGACGATCACCTCGACGCCGATACGCTATGTCCGGGCTGACGTGGGTCACCACCTGCGCCGCCGTTACCGCTTCTACGCGACCACGACCAACACCAGCGTCTCGCGCATCTTCCAGCCACGGAACATGTACGAGAACCCGCTGAATAACAACACGTCAGAGGTCAAGGAGGACGGGCCGCTCTACCTCATCACGCCGGACACGGACATCGGCGGCCCGCCGGAGCGCAACAAGGCGGTCCTCGTCGCCTGGTTCCTGGGCCGGGACATCTCCAGCACCAACACCGTGAAGCTGGAGTACAGCAGTGACGGCGGTTCCACCTGGACGACGTGGACGACGTTTACCAGCTTCGGCTCGAAGAGCGTCCTTACGACGCCGGTGGCCTTCCGCTATCTGATGTTCCGGGTCAGCCTGAACCACACCGCCGCCGGCACCGGCACGCCAAACGGCCTCGGTCCCATCCTCATCGAGCTGTACTCTGGATGGCGGAAGGTGCGCGTGGTTACGATCGACTTCGATGCCGATGGCCGGGAGTTCAGGCTCAAGTACGAGCGCGGCGCCATGCAGCTCTACAGCCTGCTCCAGACGCAGGAGAACACTCTGCCCGTCCAGACGCTCAGGCTAGGCGCGGACACGTTCCTGGCGTCGATGGCGCCCATGGTGACACGGTTCCGGCCGAAGGCGCTGGGCGAACGCACGGAGCCTGTGCCTGACCCCAAGGGGCGGCTGCACCGGCTTGAGTTTATGGAGGCGACATCGTGACCAACGTGACCAAAGCATCCGACATGCAGGCGCTGCGGGAGCAGTTCAAAACCTTCCGGCTCACGGAGCAGGTCGTTACCGGCCACGCCAAGCGCCGGGCGAAGTTGCTGGAGCAGGCCCAGGACGAGGAGATTTTCTCCCATCAGGCACAGAGAGAGGCTGTCGCCCGCTTCGGGCTCGTGGTCGAGCGCCACGGCGCGGCGGCGCTGCTGAATCTCAGCTACGAACAGGTCATACTCGGCTTGCCGGGTGACCTGTTGTACGTCTACCAGAAACTGCCCTCGGGCGGCTGGGAAGAGCACCTCTTCGGGCCGGCCTGCGATGACCTGGAGCGGGCGCTGGACCAGTTCAAGACGGACGGGAAGGTGCCTAACCGGGTGGACTGGAGCGACCTCTCGCCACAACTACAGCAGGAGGTCAGCGAGTACCTGGCCAACAACCGGGATTGGCGCGTGGCTGAATGCGGCCACCGCATCCGCTACCCCCGCGTGCAGGTGGCAGAGAAGGCTGACGGGCCGCTGCCGGGAGAGGTGCTGAACGGTGTCTGAGCCAGACTTCATTGAACGTCTCTTCGTCTTCGAGGCCACGACGCCCGGCTCCCCGGAGGCGAGGGAGGCGCAGCACCACGTCCTGATGAACCTGCACCGGCGCATCGCCGTGCGCGAGGCGGACGAACGGCTGATAAGGATGGTAAACACGACGCTGCGGACGGTGCTGATACCCGTGCTCGGCCTTGCGCTGCTAGAGCTTGTGAGAAGGCTGGTGTCCTGATGGACTGGATTTACGTTGTTAGCAGCGTGGCGGTCGCCGCCCTGGGCATCATGGCGATGCTGGTAGGAAGCTCCCACGAGCACGACTGCCATTATCGAAGAGAGGCGCTTGTCCTCCTCGGTATCTATCTCCTCGTAGCCGGGCTGATGCGACTCTACGGGACCTCACGCGAGGCGACGGGTATCCTGAGCATCTTCTTTTGCTTCAGCCTGAGCAGCACGACGGTCTGTCACTTCCTGTTCCATCGTTTCCTTGAGCAGCGGGGGTATTATGCAGACGAGAAGCGCGAGCGGAGGTTAGCGGGATGAAGTTGAAAGAGGCTCTTGCGGGAGGTGGACAGCTTCTGGCGGGGGCCGCCTTGCTGATAGGCGCCATCGCCGGCGCCACGGCCGAGAACCAGGCGTCGCCGCTCGACCAGGTGCCGAACCTCAACCCGTTTGCCTCCAGCCCTGCCGAGTGGCGTTGCCCTGACGGGTTTGTTGAGACGCGCGGCTACGACAGCGACGCGGCCTCAGACTTCATGGCCTGCGAGTCGCCACGCTACATCATCAAGAAATTGACGGCAGGCGAGCCGGTGGGTTTCGACAAGGAGACGGGCAAGTATCTTGACCCGGAGACGCTGCGGTGAGACGCCTGCTCTGGAGGCTGTTCAAGGGCTTCTTTGCCGATGAACTTGAGGAAGAGTTTTGGGAGGGCTGGCGTCGCGGCAAAGCTGCCGAGCACGAGTTCCGCGAGAGACATCAGCTATGAGACGGCTCGCGCTCGTCCTGTTCGTCGCTGGCCTATTGCTCGTGCTGACCGCGCCCACACAAGCGGATCATTTTCAGACGCTTCCGGGCGTCCCAAGCAAGATCATGCGGCGGGCGATGGAGCGCGGCTACCTGACCTACAGGTATGACGACGCGACCGCCAACTACCCGAACTTCAAACCGCAGAACGCGGCCATCTTCCTCGACCAGCTTCTAACCATCGGCGTCGAGTACGTCGAGATTACGGCGGGCGTCCCCGATGTCTGGCTGACTATGCCGGATGACCAGACCTTCATCAATTCGTGCGGCCCTGGCGCGGCGGCCTGTATCACCTACGCCAACGACCCGGTAGTTGTGGCGTATCGGCGGGCGCTACTTTACTTCGACTGGAAGTCGACCTCGGGACACGAGTTCGGCCACAACCTGGGGTTGCATGAGCAGTACCTGGACAACGGGCAGTTTGCTTGCAAGCCGATTTCGCAGGAAGCCTACCCGACCGTAATGAACTGCGGCACGGGGCGCTGGCAGCTCCAGCCAATCGACATTAGCCTGATACGGGCAGTCATGGTGCCCCGGCCAATCTCAGGCTTCTACGGGTTCAGCTACACCGCCAGCGGGGTGTTCAGCTACTGGTGTGGCGGCGATACCGTGCGTGGGACGCGGGTCGCAATTATGGCGGTTGCGCCGGACGGGACGGCCTACTGGAGCGGCATACACCGGACGATAACGAGCGGCTGCGACGGTATTCAGATCATCGGCGAACCGGGCTGGTGCTATCGGGCACTGCCTGAGAACTCGTTTAGCTGGCGCGTGGGCCTGCAGCGGTACGAAGTCGAGTTAGGGTGCTTATGAAATGCTGCCCGACGATGAGCTGGCTGCGGTGTTGAGAGAGGCTAACCGGATCATGCACGGTGGCAAAAGCGCCGTAAATTATTCCGCCAACATTCCTACGCCAGAGCAGCGCGAGCGCATCCGGCGCCGCATCTTCCGCCGCATAGCCTGGGAGCGCCGGGCCTACGTCGTGGCTGCGTTCCTGGCCGGCTTCGGCGCCGGGCTGCTGGCGTGATGGACGCGAAGGTTGCACGGCCCGACAGCCTGCCTGAACACAAGGTCTATCTCGACACGGGTTGCGACCTGCACGCGAACTGCCTGACCTGCCCGTTCGAGCGCTGCCGGTACGACGAGCCGAGCCCTGGCCGGGGACTTGCAGTCAAGACCCGGCTGATGGAGCAAGAGCTGGCCGGGCTCCGGCGCCAGGGATTGACCATGGATGAGATAGCGCAGCGGTGGGGTGTAGCCCGGAGGACGGCATACCGTGTCCTGGCGAAACAAAGGGCAAAGGCGTGAGATGGAGCCTGGCCGCTGCGACAAGTGCTTACAGCCTTGGGATTCGCACTGTTTCCTGCACGAACCTCGGGTTCTTTGCCCTGTGGTGAAGGACGGCAAGCTAGTCACGGCCTGCAAAATGACCGGGCCGAAAGGGAAAGACTGATGAAGGAAGTAACCCGCTATCTCATGGCCGTCAGTTCTGCGCTGGCGGCGGTCAACGTGTTCCTGATGAGTTATCCAGGAGACGCCGTGTCTCAGTCCGTGTTGCTCATCGTAGGCGCTGCCACGGCCTTCGTGGGCGCGCTGGCGTACCAGCTATCGAGGGGTTTAGAATAGGGGCGTCTCAGGCGGGGGCCGGTGAAGATGCCATCCTTCGGGGTGGCTTCTTCATTTCTACGCCGCGCCGTCAACCTACAGCAGCCGGTCTGCGGGGCGCGAAGGTCAACTGCCGCATCTGACGCAGGCCCCGGCGCTCGACAAATCCCGGCAGGGATTGACAGGCTGTGTTGATAGTGTACACTCCCTGCATGGAGTCAACTGTAACCGTTCCTGGTCTGAAGTGCGCTGCGTGTGGCGCTATCTGGGTCCCGAGAAAGGCGACGCCTCCTCAGCAATGCCCCAAGTGCGGCAGCAGGAAATGGAACCAAGTACGATGAATCCAAGCCGTCTCTCTCACGCAAGAGTGGCGCAGGCAGTCAGGCGCGGCGATTTGATTCGCCCTGAACGTTGCGAGAATTGTGGCGCTATCGCTTACAAACGGGAGGGCGAGCGCGTTTCAGGAGCGCCAGTCATGGAAGCGCATCACGAGGATTACAGTCGGCCATTAGATGTCAGGTGGCTCTGCCAATCCTGTCATTCGCTACGTCACCACCCGCTCAAGCCGGTGCCATCACGATGATGAGCATCGACTTCAGCGCCTACAGCCCCGGGCGGCGGGCAGAGATAGAGGCGTGCGCGTCGGAAGTACGCAGCCTCGCCGCCCGTCGTCACGACCTGCTGCCGCTCTGCGGCCATGAGTTGGACGGGTGCGCCGATTGCACGGCGATCATCGCGGTGCAGCGGCAGCTAGGTATCAGACAGGCGCAACTCCAGACGCTCATGACAATGGCCGCGATGGATGCGCTGATTACGTCTATGGCTCAGTCTCAGCCTGAACCGCCGCGCTCGTCGTTCTGGCGCCGTCTCTTCGCTCCGCTCGTTAGCAGCGCTGCTGCTGGCGCATCGTCAGGACCCCGGCAGGAGCCGGAATAGCGAAAGCCGGTCAGGGGCGTCGAAATGCTGACCGGCTTTCAGAAAGAACTTACGTGGACATTATGACACAGACAGAGACTCTCCCGAACCTCGACCACGGCGGCGAATCGCATAGCACGGCCCAGAACGTTGAAGGCTGCCAGGGTTGCCTTGACGCCATGAGATTAGGGAAGGCCGCGCACCTCATCTTCGAGCACGGCAACCGCAAGAAGGCAGCCGAGGCGCTGCTGGCAGAGCTGGAGCAGGCGGCGACGCCCGGCCAGCCCGCAAGCTACGAGATGGACTATCCCACTCGACACGAAGAAGGCCGCTGGCAGGTCTTCACGCCGGGCCGGACGATCTGGGTTCACTGCTTCTACCCGGACGGACTGGACCGTGTCTACGAGCGCCGCTTTGACGATGGCAACCCTCGTCCCTCGCCACGGCTAACCGCCGTGCTGACCCGCGACGAGGCGCTTCTGCTGCTGGCCGGCCACCTGGCCGAGACCGTGGCGGTGCCGCTGTGAAATATAGAGCAACCTTTTCGCATCTCGGGCGCAGCCACGACCTGATCATTGACGCCGAAGGCGAAACGGCTGAGGGGATCGCAGGTTCTCTCTACTTCGGGATCAAGCGGGGAAGATACCTCGTATCGAAGGATGTGCAGGTTGTGGTTGACCTTGACGAGCTCAAGGGTTGGGTGTACGCAGGTTTTCATTCTGCTGGCACTTGCACGCTTGAGGCGGTGCCGATGTGAACGCACTAACGCACGACTTTTGGGACGGCAACGGCCCCGTGCCTGCTCACCAGCACCCGAATGGCGGAGGATGGGTAGCAGATACGGCGCGGGTCTCCGGCTCGGCGCAGGTCTCCGGCTCGGCGCAGGTCTTCGGCTCGGCGCAGGTCTTCGGCGAGGCGCGGGTCTTCGGCGAGGCGCGGGTCTTCGGCGAGAGATCGCTAATAACTCTCGGCCCCGTCGGGAGCCGCAATGCATTTCTCACGGCGGTCTTTCCTGAGCCTGACAGCGACGCGGTAATCCAAATCTTTACCGGCTGCTTCTCGGGCTCGCTGGAGCAGTTTGAGGCGGCCGTCACGAAGACGCACGGCGAATCGGTCTACGCGCGGGAATACCTGGCCACCGCCGAATACCTCAAGGCGCTGACCGCCGCGAGGCTGGAACCGGCAAAGGTGACCTCGTGAACGCCGCAGAGTTGCGAGAGCAGACCACGGCCCGCGACGCGCGCTCGGTCGGCAACTTCGAGGTGCGTTTCACGGACGCCGCCGCCTACCTCCAGACGCTGGAGCAGGATGCGCAGCTTGGCGCCATCGCCGACAGCATCGTCTGGCTGGCCCGCACTGCTGGCATCGCGACCCTTGACGAAGTGACCGGCCGCTGGAACCCCGGCGGCGGACGCGAGGTCGAGTCGTGGCGCTCGATGTACGTCGAGTGCTCCTACATCGCCCGCGGCCAGCTCCACAAGCTGAGCGTCTACTGTGGCGTCGCCCGCAAGGACGCGCAGCCCGGTGGCGACGACAGGTCTGAGGCAACGGCGCTCAGGCTGCTGGAGACAGAGCGCCGGATGCAGACCGCCGTGTCGAAGCTGCGAGGCGAGTACGCCCTGCAGGTCCGTGGCGGTGGCGCCCTGCATCTGCACGACCTGTCGTCGCCATGGATGGCGCACCCGGACCAGAGCATCGAGGCGGTGCCGGAGCCGGTATGCGCGACGTGTAAGGAGCCGATCCACTACGCCAACGAGACATGGCGGCACGACAGCGACAACCGCGCAGAGGCGACGTTGGCGGCGGAGGGGTGGGAGGGGAACCCGATACGCAAGCTGCACCATGTTGCGTCACCCGAGCACGCCTGTGGGCCGTTATGTCCTGACCACGGCGACGTGCGGGACACCAGCCTGGCGGTGCAGCCGTGAGCGCAGAACTGCCGGCCTACGAGATTTCCGGCTACCACTACGAGTGGCGTGCTGAGGTCGATTCGGACTGGTCGCTGGCCGCTGAGCGCATTGCTGGGAAGCGCTGCCGGTACACGGTAGGCCCCGGCAATAGGATCTGTGGAGCCGAACCAGTAGCCGCCCTGAACCGGGGCATGACAAGGGACGGCTTAGGCCGCGTGCCCTCGTGGTGGGCTTACTGCGGTGAGCACCTCTACGGGCGGCGCATCCACAACGGCGTAATCGAGGGGCCTGTCCAGGTGCCGGATGAGGCGGTGCAGCCGTGAGCCTCGTCTGGGCTATCGCCTGCGTCGTCCTCTTCGCCCTCGCGCTCGTCCTGCTGGACCAGGAGCGCCCACCGCGCATCGACCGCAGCAAGCAGCCGCGAGTCATTGACCTCACCACCTACCGGAGGATCCGGCGATGAGCGAGGGATTGATCTTCGCCTACCGCTACCTGTTCGGCGCATTCCCGCTGACCCCTGTCGTGGTGGTGGCGGTTCAGGGCGGTGGCAACGATTGGGCTGCCTACATCGCCGGGCTGCAAACCTATAGCGAGCCACAGCCGGACTTTCTGCAACGAGTCTATCGAGAGGGCTGCAAGCTGAGCGAGAGTGAGGCTATCGCCTTCTTCCCCCACGTCAATCCTGACCTGAGCTACCGGCGATGACGGCTGAGTACGTGGTCGAAGTCCTCAAAACGCCGGCCTGGACGCGGGTGATCGCGCAGGCGCCGGACGGCACCTACACGGCGGTAGTCCGCTTCACGGACGGGCGCCGGAGCGTCAGGCTGGACAGCTACCAGCGGGTCGAGACGGCGCGCTACGACGCGCTGGCGGCGACGCGGAAGCCTGACGGCCGCACGCCCCGGCAGCGCAACCACGGGTACGTTTGATGGATAAGCCAGCCATCCAGGCATTAGTAGAGGCGACCGGCGCCATCCGCATGGAACTGCGTACGCGTGACTGGTTCCGAATCGATCATGGTTTCGGCGTGGACCCCTACGCCGACTTGAAAGACGCCGAGTTTCACCTGCGAGCACTGTATCGAATCCTCGGCGCACCGGAGCAGCCCGATGACTAGCTGGACGCCGGAAGCCGTGGCCGCGTCTGAGGCGCTGGCGGGGGCCCTCGAGCAGGGGCGCATCCGGCGCGAGGGACGCACCTTTTACGTCCCGTCCCGGACCCGCCCGGGCGTCGGGCACCGCGTCGACGTGGCTATGGACGGGCGGCTGTACTGCAACTGCGAAGCCGGCATGAACAACGTTATGTGTTGGGCGGCGAAGGCCGTCCAGAAGGAGATCAAAATGAACGCAACCGAATCGAAGGCACTGGTGCCGGTACAGGTAACGCCGCCCCAGGCGCTCGTCCTGAGCGAGAGGGACATGAGCCTGATCAAGCAGCAGGCTCAAATCATCTTCGCCGGAGCCGTCTCGCTGCCGCAGGAGCTCGACAGCCCCGAGAAGGTGGCGGCCGTGATGATGTACGGCTGGGAGCTGGGGCTCAGGCCCATGACGGCGATCAAGCACCTCTACATCGTCAAGGGCCGGGTGTCGCCCTCAGCAGAGGTCATGGCCGGGCTGCTGATGTCGCGGTACCCGGACGCCCGGCTGAAAGTGGAAGAGCTGGACGATGCCCACTGCGTCATGCGGCTGATCTGGCCGATGCGCCACATCAACGAGCCCTACGAGGTCAAGTGGTCCGACATTGTCAAGGCCGGGCTCGCCAATTCGGACATGAACAAGAGCTACCCCCACGACCGGATGATCAAGCACGCCACCAAGCGACTGCTGCGCATCTACGCCCCGGACGTGATCAACGGCCTCGATGCCCGGGCGCCCGTCTTTGACGGCGGCGAGCCCTACGGCGATGACGAGGGAGATTTCGACGAGCGGGAGCTTTACAACGCCGGCGACGCGCCAGAGCAGCCTTACATCGACGGTCAGGTCGTAGACACCGGCACGGGCGAGATCACGGACGTGGCGCCAGAGCCTGCGGACCCGCCCGCCGAAACAGACGGCCCCGCGACCCCCGAGCAGGTTGCCGAGGTCACCCGGCTGATGCGGGCGTGCAAGGGCGACTGGAGCGCCCGCGATTACGGCGACCTGTTCCGGGCCGTAAAGGACGTTTACATGCCGGCCGGAGAGAGCTTTGACCTCCGGACGCTGACGGCATCGGCCGCCGCCGCCTGCATCGCTGACCTGCGCACCCGGCGCGGGGAGCCGGTGCCTGGAGGGGTGCCGGTGCCTGCCTAAAGGCAATTCGCGGGGCGCTTAGAAAGCGCCCCGCCTTCGCTGCTAGGGCTCACGTCAAGTACGAGGGCGTGAGTCCCTGGCAGCGGTGAGGACGAGATTAGCGAGAAAGGAAACGCCGAAGTGGATGACAAAACGCACTCTTTTAGCAGCGTCCCCTCACCGCCGCTGCGCCCTGCGCTGGCAGCGAGTGGATAGCGGTTGACCGTTATCGGCGTGATAGGGGCGAAATCCCCGACGAGAGCACGCTTATTAAGCTCCAGCGCATGGCGTGGCGACCTTGCCAATCGTCACGCGCCCCCCAGCCCCGGCAGGCCCTCAACCTGCCGGGGCACCACGAAACGAAGGGAGTCGTAATGGACGCAACACCCACAAAGCGCGAGCTGGTAACCGGCGGTGACCCGGATGCGAGGTTCAGTGTGCCCGTCGTGTATGCCGACTTCGCTCCCGCGCCCGACCTTGAGTACATCGCCAATTACGTCATACCGGCCAAGCTGCCTGACTTCCCGGAGTGCAGCGTCACGTACCTATGGAAAAAAAAGGGCGGCGCAAAGTCCGGCAAGGGGGTCTACGGCAAGCTCACCAAGAGCAGCGGCCTGGTGGGCTACTTCGCGGGCACGGAGTACGTCCTATGGCTGGCCGCAGACCACATCAAGGCGTTGGGCTTCACGGCCTACCAGGTCGAGGCGCTGCTGTTCCATGAGCTTTGCCACATCGACATCGAAGAGGACGAAGACTCCGAAGAGGGCAAGCTGACTACGAAGGGCCACGACATCGAGGCGTTCCGGGCTGAGGTCGAACATTACGGCTTCTGGGACGAAGACCTGCGGGCATTCGCCACGACGATGCAGGGAAGGCTGCCGCTCGAATGACCGCCCGCGTCGTCCTTGCCAGCGCCATGACCGAAGCCAAACTCCAGGACGCTGTCCTGGACGCGCTCCAGAAGCTCGGCTGGCGGTGCGTGCATTTCCGCCCGGCAGAGACAAAGAAGGGCTGGCGCACGGCGGTGCAGGGCGACGGCGTTGGCTGGCCGGACATCATCGCGCTACGCCGAGACCGCGGGCTGGCTATCGAGCTCAAGAGCCCCACGGGGAAGCTGGCTATCGAGCAGGTTGACTGGCTGCGGGCGTTCAAGGCTGCCGGGTTCGAGGCTTACGAATGGCGGCCGGAGCAGTGGTACGACGGCACGATAGAGGCGGCGCTCAGATGACCACTACGGCGCAACTACGCAAGCGGGTGAAGTGGATAGTGGTTGATTTCGCCACGTCTAGCGCCGTCTGTGAGCGTTGCCAGAAGTCTACAAAGCTGCCTCTACCGGCTCCGATAGAGGCGATGCACTATTGGTTGCTCTACTTCATGGCACTCCATGAGGACTGCACGGTTAAGGATGGCGAGGCATGACGGCTTCCCGCGACAACGTGATCGTGCTATCGAACGTGCACCAAGGCGCAGATAATTTTGCTTCCTTCGGCGGCATGTACGGCCTCGGCAATCCGACTGTCACCTGGTTGATAGGGCGTGGCTTTGGTGAGCTCGTCGCCCTTACGCCTGAGCAGATGAGGCAGCCAGAGCAGGCGCCCAAATGCACAGCTCGAGCGGAAGGGCTGAACCCGCGCGGCAAGTGGCGGCGGGTAGGTGGACGATGTGACGCCACGATGCGCTACCGGCCTGAGGGATGGGTTTGCTATGAGCATGGGACTCCCGTCCGTGCGCGGCGAGCGATGCGCCTCCAGGAAGCCCCCCGCCTGATCGACTACGGCGATGGGCTCGGTGCAGTGCCCTACAAGGGGAGCATCGTCGAGTTGGTTTGGCTGGCCGACAAGCAGGTCGACGTGGTCTACCAACGTGATCCTGGCGCAAGAGTCGCCTCTTGGCGATACGTCGTGAGGCCCCTCAATGCCTAGGGTCTATGTGCGCATTCCATTGGAAGAGCGGTTTTGGCCTCGGGTGAACAAGGATGGGCCTAGCCCGCAAGCGGCCAGCGTGGTGCGGCCATGACCTCCCGCACGCCATCCCTGCCGCGGTTCCGGGTCGATGACGGGCAGGCTGAGGGTCACCGCTGGCGTCTGTCGCAGCGCTGCTACTGGTGCGCCCTGCCCGTGCGCTATGTCGTCGAGTCTGTGCCTGACCAGGCAACCCGAGAGCATATCAAGCCCCGGTCGGTGGGCGGCGCCTCTGGCAATCAACACCGGAACATCGTCGTCGCCTGCCGTCGCTGTAATCAGGCGCGGGGCACAGATACCCGCTGGCTCCCCTTCCACATCGTTGAGAAGCATCCTCGCTTTGACCCAAAACGAGGCCAAGTCTATGCCCTCTGCCCGCGTACGGACTGCGGCATCTACTGCACCCGTTGCGGCGGTCTGGCTGTTGAGATCGTTCCCGTGCCGCCGCGACCCCGGCGAGAGGCGGCGTCATGAGGACGCGTCGCTACTGCCTGTTCTGCAAGCGGTACATCAAGCCCGGCGCCGTCTGCTACAAAGTCCTCAGAGTCGACTCACAGACACCAGGGCGCAAAGACGGTGCCATAGTTGCCTACATCTGCGCGCGCCACTGGGCTGAGACAGAGCAAGCGGCGACGCTACTGCAGGACGTGGCGCCGTGATCGCCGCCGTGTCGCGCTCGCGCCGCCCGCGCCTGTTTGCGTACTGCCGGGTGAAGCGCTGCCGGTCGGTAGCGACCGAGACGCTAAACGCCGGGGCCGCGCCCTTCTGGTGTGGCAAACACCTTTCGGGGGCGCTGGCCCTGACGAGCAGTAAGCCGCTGACGATGGCTGAGGCGAAGGCGAAGCGGGAGGGGATGAAGTGACGCTGGCAGCCATTGAGCCGAACACAATCCTATGCGGCGACGTGCTGGAGCAGCTCGCGCTACTGCCGGCCGAGAGCGTGAACACCTGCGTAACCTCGCCGCCTTACTGGGGCTTGCGGGACTACGGCGAGGCAGGGCAGATCGGCCTTGAGGCCACGCCGGAGGAGTACGTGGCGAAGCTGGTAGCCGTATTCCGCGAAGTGCGAAGGGTGCTGCGAGCCGATGCCACGCTCTGGCTCAATCTCGGAGACAGCTATGCCAGCGGCGGGCGCAAAACGCGTGACCCAGGTAAGTCCAAGATTCATTCGGCGTCCCATTCATCGAACGCCGGCCGCCCTGACACACCGCCCGGCCTCAAGCCTAAAGACCTCGTAGGCATCCCGTGGCGTGTCGCGTTCGCGTTGCAGCAGCCCTATTACACAGGCAACATCAAGGACGAGAAGGAACGTATCTGGCTTGCCGCGATGATGGACGGCGAGGGAACATTTACGATCCTCTCCACGACATCGCCGCATGGTTCCGGCAATTCCTACCCACCGATTGCACAAATTCGCATGACATCGGAAGCGGCAATTAAAAAGGCTGCAACCCTGGTGGGCGTCGCTTCGCCGGCGCAGTATCCACCGTCGCTGCGGGGAAAGCGTGCTGTTTACCAGTGGCGCCTTGCTGGTGTCCGTGCGGCGTCTGTCGCGCAAGAGTTGTATCCGTACCTGATCGTGAAGCGGCTACAGGCGCTTGTTGCTTGGAACCACCAGCAAATCCGTGACGGCTACGAGACGAAGCGCGGCGTCACAATTCCACAAGAAGCACTCGACAAACAACTCGTGTGCCGGGACCTAATCAGGCGGCTTAATCGAGACGAGACGGTCATCATCCCTTCGTGGATGAAGGAGCCGCCTTCGCTCTATGAACCTGGCTATTACCTGCGAAGCGATGTGATCTGGAGCAAGCCGAACCCGATGCCGGAGTCAGTAACAGATCGACCAACGAAGGCGCACGAGTACATCTTCCTGCTGAGTAAGAGCCAGACGTACTACTACGATCACGAGGCGATTAAGGAGCCAGCGCAGGACTGGGGCACGCGAGACCGCAGCAACTTTCGCAATGGCACCGAAGACCCATTGCTCAAGCACCACGGCTTCACGAACGGCAACCAGGCTGAGACTGGCCGCAACAAGCGCACCGTCTGGCACGTCGCCACGCAGCCATACAGCGAGGCGCACTTCGCCACCTTCCCCGAAGAATTGATAAAGCCCTGCATCCTTGCGGGCGCTCCCGAAGGCGGGCTGGTGCTAGACCCATTCTTTGGCTCCGGCACAACTGGCCTGGTCTCAGCTAAGGCAGGGAGAGGCTACATCGGGATCGAGTTGAATCCGAAATATGTTGCGATGGCCGAGAGGCGGTTGGCGCCGTTCAGGGTGAGGCTGCTATGACGCCCGCCACCCTCACCCGCCGCGAGCGCCTGCTGGTAGCCATCTGGGATGCATGGAAGGACGGCCGCGCGATCCGGTACACCGACATGATCGCGGCGTCTGGGTTCGTGTCGCGCAGTGGACTCTGGTCAACACTAGCCATCCTTGTGAGGCAAGGATGGCTCCGCAAGTCGGTAGTTGAACACTACCACTGGATCGACGCACAGAAGAGCCATAAGTACCTGCCCGGCCCGCGCTTTGGCGGCATCGACCGCAAGACTGGCCGGCCGCTCTACATCATCCAGGGCGCGGACCAGTTTCGGGCACCAGCCATGCGAGCGCCGAAGTACGACCGGCGTAGGGAGCTTTTTGTGGCAGCGCGGAGGTTAGGGGCGTGAGGGGCACCGCTGCTGCTGAGGCTGAGATGTTGCTGGCGTTCGAGAGGCTCTGCCGGCGCTGCGAGCTCCTGGAGCCGCACCCGCTGTATTGGGCCAAATACCCAACGGATGAGGGCGTAGTGATCGAAGTGGTTGAAGAGGCGCTGGATGAAGGGCCTGCCTGCCGGGGCGGACTGCGACCGTTGACCAGCATGGGTGGCGACTGTCCGTATTTCAAGGGTAATGAGGCCGCGCCGTGACCTGCGCACGTCGGCCACGACTGCTCGACTTGTTCTGCGGCGCGGGAGGCGCGGCGATGGGCTCTCCAACAGAGCTTGCTTGGGCTGCTGGCTTTTTCGATGGAGAGGGTTCCATCTCTGCGATTCACGACAAGCGACCGGGGCGCCGCCCCAGTATCTCGCTATCCATTGAGCAGGTTGACTTACGGCCATTGACGCGGTTCCGGGAGGCAGTCAATTGGCACGGCAACATTGTGCAGCGGCCTGCGAGGCGAGCGCCGAATCGGCGACCAATCAACCGCATTTACACCACCAATGAAGCAGCGCTGAACATCATCGGCGTCCTGTGGCCGTGGCTTTCGGAGCCTAAACGAGAGCAGTTCGAGCGAGCTTTAGCAATTGTGGGAGAGGATCGGTATGTCACGCCCCAGGTTGCTTGATCTTTTTTGTGGGGCAGGGGGAGCCGCCGTTGGCTACTACCGCGCCGGCTTCGATGTGGTGGGGGTCGATCTAAAGCCGCAGCCGCGATACCCCTTTGAGTTTCACCAGGCGGACGCCATGACGTATCCGCTGGAGGGCTTCGATGCTATTCACGCGAGCCCGCCGTGCCAGGGATACAGCCGCCTACGGCATCTTCCCTGGCTGAGGGGCCGCGTGTGGCCCTTACTGATTGAACCAACCCGAGAGCGGCTAATCGCAGCAGGCATCCCCTGGACAATTGAGAACGTCATGGACGCACCCCTCCACGGCCCGTGGCTTTGTGGTCGGATGTTTGATTTGCCGCTTTACCGGCACCGCCGTTTTGAATCGTCCTGGCGTTGGTTCCCACCTCATCACCTGAAGCACGGGACCGTCATCGGTCACGGACGGATGGTCAATGACCGCCATAAAGGAACGCTTAACGCCGGTAGCAACAAAGGCGCTTGGGGCAATCAATCGATCGTGACCGTGGCCGGCGGGCAATTCCGCAAAGCAGACGGGGAGTCCGCAATGGGCATCGACTGGATGTCGAAGGCGGAGCTTACGCAGGCTATCCCGCCCGTGATGACCGAGTACATAGGCCGTCAGTTGATAGCCGTCATGGCGGCTACGCGATGATCTGCCAGACCTGCGGCAACCCCCACGAAGGCCGCGGCTCCCGCTGCCAGCCCTGCCTGCTGCACCCGCCGCCAGAGCAGGCCCGCCAGCGCAGCACGCCCACGAAGGGCAAGGGGCAGCAGCGTAGCGGTTCAGCGCCCTACCAGCCACAGAGCGCTACTAGCCGCGCAGGGGCGATAGCGGCCCTGCCTCACATCGAGACGCAGACCGAGCGCTGTGTGAGAGTCCTACAGGAGTATGGCCCGGCGACGCGCAACGAGCTGGCCTTGCGGTCGAACATCGTCCTCTCCGCCGTCTGTGCCCGCGTCAACCCGCTACTGGCGGACCAGCGCGACGCTGACGGCAGGCTGATTGCCCGTCAGGAGCTGAGGGTAGCCGGGCAGCGCAGCTGCCGGGTGAGCGGGCACACCGCCGAGGTGCTGGAGTATCTGAGTTACGAGACGTGGCGCGAGAGGATGTTATGAAGCCTAGTGAGACAACAGAGCAGCAACTACGCGGTGCCAAGCGTGAGATACGCGAGACGCGGAAACACATTCGGGCCCTGACCCTTGAGGTGGAGTCATATCTTGCCTGTCTCGACCTTGAGATGACGAAGCATGAGAACCCTTTGCGCGGCCAGGAAATCGCCAAACTCAGCAACCGGCTTGAGATGGCAAGCGACATTGCGATCCGTTTCGGCCTGGGCAAACGTTGATGGGGCGCGAGAGGATGCTATGAGTGACACGGTTGTGGTCAACGTCCGTGGCGACGGAACCCGGCGGCTGACCGGCCACCTGTACGACGTGTCAATCTCGCGCCCGTCGAAGTGGGGAAACCCCTTCGTTATCGGCAGGGACGGCGCTCGCGAGGAGGTCATAGCCAAGTACCGCGAGTACATCCTTGGCCGCCCCGACCTGCTGGCCGCGTTGCCAGAGCTGCGGGGTAAGCGCCTCGGCTGTTGGTGTGCGCCGAAGGCTTGTCACGGCGATGTGCTAGTCGAGCTGCTGCGAGGTGAGGGCTGATGAAGTGGTTTCGGTTCTACAGCGAGGCGCTGGCCGACCCAAAGGTGCAGCTGCTTCCTGACGCGACCTTCAAGGGCTGGATCAATCTACTCTGCGTCATCAATGAGACGGAGCCTAGCCGCGGCCCTCGCAGCGGCTACCTTCCGCCGCGCTTCGAGGACATCACTTATAAGCTCTATGGCCGCGAGCCTGAAGGCGCTGACCGGGCAGCATCCCTATTGGCCGAACTGGTTGAAATCGGCCTGCTGGAGCTCCGGAGCGGACGCTATCGGGCGCACAACTGGCCCCGCCGCCAGCCCGTTTCAGACGATGTTACATCGAGGGTGCAGGAAACACGTATGAAACGAAAAGGAAACGTTACATCCACCGTACATGTACGGCGAAAGCACGGCGAAAGCACGGCCCCAGAGGAGAGGAGAGGAGAGGAGAGGAGAGAGGAAGATAGAGACTTAGAGGCAGATACAGAGGCAGATACAGAGGCAGAGGAGGATCAGCGCGACGAGCGCGCCGTCCGCCGCCGCCTCAGTAGCCTGAGCCTTCGGGTCAGCAATCTGGATTTATCCTCTGCCCTCGAAGCTTCTGGCCCAGATTGCATCTGGCATTGCGTCGACGAAGCCGAGCGGCACAACAAGCTGTCCTGGGCTTACGTGGACCAGATTCGGCTCCGTCACGGCCGCGACGGCTGCCCCCCTACTGAGCTGAAAACACGAACCGAGCGATTAGCAGCGGCGCCAAGCCGCAGGAGGTAACGAAGTGATGGCAGGCGATAAGACGCTGCTCAATGAGGCCCAAGATGCGTGGGCGGTTGTGAACGCAACTGACCCGCGACTAGACCCAGATACTTGGCATGAAGCAGTCAGGAAAATGCTGTGCGCGTTGCTTGAGCAGGTTGAAGTCATGGACGACACGCTTAGCACTAACGAGCAGGGAATCTGACCTGGCTCACCCGCGCCGCCGTGCTGGTACTAGCGATCACGGCGACGGGGCTTGTAAACCTCGAAGGAGGGAACGATGGACGACAAACAACCGAAGGACGTGAGGCTGCGCTACCAGTGCAGCCGGTGCAAGCTGCCCTGCGAGGTGGATCTCAGCCAGACCCGAATCCTTGGGACGCCGCCGATGAGCCTCTGCTGCAAGGCGGCGGCGACGGTGATGAGCAGGAGGGACTGAGCGATGGCCCCGACCCTGCTCCTGCTGCTCCTGTTAGCGCACCTGACGTGGCGGCGGTGGTGTGCTCACCGGAGTTCCCGGCGTGGGATTGCCAGTGGGCGCTACGGACGGTCTGGTGCGAGAGCCGCAACCAGCCGGATGCGGTGGGGCACGAGGTCTACAAGGGGGCGGACTGGTACTTCGTTGGCTGGTGGCAGATTGCGTCGCCCCACGTTGACCCCGGCCTCTTCGACCCGTGGGAGAACACGCGGCAGGCGTACGGGAAGTTTCTTAGCGGCGGCATCGGCCACTGGCCGTACTGCGGGAGGTAGTGAGTGATGGCTGGCTACAAGTATTCGCCGCCCACCGGCTGGCCACCGTCCAGCAGCCGGGGCGAGATTCAGGCTGAGTTCCAGCGCTGGAACGACCAGGCAGGCGAGCGCGTCGTCTTGGATTACGACCTGCCTATGCTGCGCCCCGGCCAGCGCGAAGCCGCCGTCACGTTCTTGCTGCGCGGCAACAAGGTGACTGTGAAGCTGGACAAATGGCCGGAGTTCCAAACCAACCTCCGTTGCTGCCTGCTGATCATCAAGGATATGCGCCTCGGCGAAGCGCGCGGCATGACCGAGGCTATCCGGGCGGCCTACATGGCGCTGCCCGCGCCGAAGACGGAGCGAGACCCCTACGAGGTGCTGGGCGTGCGGCCGGACACGGAGCTCGACGTTATCGAGGCCGCGTATCGGGCGAAGGCAAAGAGGCTGCATCCAGACAATCCGAAAACCGGCATGGAGGATGGGGCGGCGATGGTCGAGCTAAACAAGGCGATCGAGGCGGTGAGGGCACGATGAGCGTGATCTGGGAACAGTGGACAGACGTGGGAAATATTCTGGTTTTCCTTATGATCATCACGGCAGTACATGCCCTTTTCATGGGAAGGGAGCCATGGCTTCCGGTCAGCCTGGGCGCACTGGGCCTGTTCTGCTGGGCGATGAGCGATCTGCTGAGGGCGCTGGCGAGGCTATGTAGCCGGGAACGCGATGCAGCGCCGGATTAGTCAGAAAAGCTCGGGCACGCTCCGGACGCTTCGTCAGGATTTGGAACTGCGGGGCGTAGTCCGGCAAGCCGGCAAGTGCCGCTGTGCCTTCCAGGCGCGCCTCAACTGGGTCATCGTCGGCGGCGAGTCCGGCTCCGGCCGCCGCCCCTTCGACTTGCAATGGGCTCGGGACCTCAAGGCGCAATGCGACGCTGCCGGGGTGCCGATGTTTTTTAAGCAAGCTGGTGGCGCGCGGCCGGGTATGCCATCGGGCGACCCGGAGCTAGACGCGGCGAAGGCGTTTCCGTGAGGCGCTTACGGCTATGGCTTGCCACCAAACGTAACCCCGCCTGCAAAGGCGGCTGGCCTTTGTTTGACTGTGGCCGTCCCTCAGTCGCGTGCGTCAACCTGTTCGGCTGGCGGCGTAACCATATCTGCGCTTACCACCTTGAGCCGCTGGAGGCAACGGGGAGCGAGTGGGCTGCGCTCAACTTCCTCGCCCGGCTGTACAGCCCACCACCGGAGGCCCAGCGATGAGCGACGACACGCTGACCCGCATCCACCCCTACACCCGCCAGACCTTCCTGCGCCGCCTTGAGCGCCTGCTCCGGATGCGCCGGGATTACCGCGACGACCTCAACGCCCTCGGCTTCTGCCTGCTTGACCGCGCTATCGCCACGACCATCGAAGACTGCGCCTGGTGTGGTGCTGCAGGAGCCGCGCAAACCCTGGTCGACGCGGCTGAGTCGCAGAGGGAGCCTACCCCGTGACGGTTTGTAGCCCGAGCGCCATCAGCTCTACCTCTACCTGCTCGTCGCCGGTGTCTGCCAGGTCCCGCATCGCGTCATGCAGGGCTGCGAGCCTGGCGAAGTACTCACCGAGGTTCATACCGCGCATCCTCGCTGCTTGGTTGAGGCGGGCAGCGACGGGATAGCAAGAGATACAAGGGGTGGGGATGATTATTTTCAGGCTTATTTTGCGAAGCTCCCCGCCGCGGCGTAACATAAGGGCCAAAACGTACCCATCACGAGGTCCGCCCTTGTATGGCGAAGAAGCCGCAACGCACGTATCCATCGGAATTAAGAGCCAGGGCAATCGCCGAGATGCTGGCTGGCGCGGCGCTGAAACCCCTGGCCCGCCGTCTCGAAATCCCCGAATCAACCCTGCGGGTATGGCGGGCGCAAGCGAAAGCCCACCCGGTGTTAGCGCCAGAAAAACAAGAGGACATAGGGGAGTTGATCTATGACCTCATCAGTGAGCTTGCCAGGGGGTCTAGAGCTATCGCCCGGAAACTACAGGACGAGGCGTGGCTCGACCGACAATCTGCAGAACATCTCGCTATCAGCCTGGGAGTGGCCATCGATAAACTCGCTGGACTTGCAGGCGCCATCCAGCGAGGCCAACGAGCCGCAGACGCTATCCGCGCAGCAAATAGCGCAGGCGATGCTCTCCCCCGTTGACTGTGCCGAGGTGCTCTCGGGCGGCTGGTACAAGCGGGCGCCGCACCTGGAGCTGCTGAACGAGTACCTGCTCAAGTGCGAGCGGGGCGAGATTACCCGGCTGATGGTATTCATGCCGCCGCAGCACAGCAAATCCGAGACCGTCTCCCACTTCCTGCCCTGCTGGATTCTCGGCCGCCACCCTGAGGCGCGCATTGGCCTGGCATCTTACGGCCAATCCTGGGCAGAGCACTGGGGCCGCGAGGTGCGGGATACGATGCGGGAATACGGCCAGCAGGTATGGGGCTTGAGCGTCCGTGAGGACACCAGCAGCGTGTCTGACTGGCGGCTGCAGGGCCAACGTGGTGGCATGGTGAGCGTTGGCGTCCGCGCTGGCCTGACCGGCCGGGGGCTGGAATGGCTGATCATCGACGACCCGGTGAAGGATGACGAAGAGGCGTACTCCGAGGTCAAACAAGAGGGCAACTGGAATTGGTATCAGTCCGTCGCCCGTACCCGACTGAGCGCGGCCGCCGTGCAAATCCTGATGATGACCAGGTGGCACGAGGCCGACCTCGCGGGCAAGATTCTGGAGGCGGAAGCGCATGGCTGGACCGTGCTCCGGCTGCCAGCTCTGGCCGAGCGCAGTGACCCGCTAGGCCGCGAAGAGGGCGAACCGCTTTGGCCGGCGATAGGCAAGGACCGCGCATGGCTTGAGGAGGTGCGCTACGGCCCAGTCAACCCCGAGACCAACCGGCGCGAGGGTGGCATTACGGAATACTGGTTCAGCGCCCTCTACCAGCAGCACCCATCGCCCGAGTCCGGCCTGCTGTTCCAGCGCTCGTGGTGGCAGTACTACGAGTCGCCGCCGGATGGGTCGGACCAGGGCATCTATCCGGGCGGGATATTCGTCGACGCCGCCTTTACAGAGGAAACCTACAGCGACTACACCGTCTTGGCGCCGGTGATCCGGGTGGTGCGAGACCTCTACTGGCTGGGGTTGCGCCGTGGCCGGTGGGCGGCAGCGCAGTTTGTCGAGCAGTGCATCATCGCCCAGGAGGAGTACCGGCTGCCGCTGTTCGTGGAGGAGACGACCAGCTCCCGCTCGCTGATTCAGATGCTCAAGTCCAAGGGCCTGACGGTGATCGCGGTGCCGGTGCTGGGCAAGAGCAAGCGCAACCGCGCCGAGGCCGCCAGCCCTTACGTTGCTGCGGGCCAGTGCTACCTGCCCCACGAATCGTGGGCGAAGGGCTTTATCGAGGAGCACGCCCAGTTTCCCCACGGCGCGCATGATGACCAGGTTGACACCACGAGCGCCGCTATCATGCGGCTCTTGGTGGAGCGCATTGGCGAGCGCCAAGAGTCCGTATCGCTGAATTGGGAGGTGCGCTGATGGCCAGCAAGCGGGAGATCACGGACATTCGCGGCGAGGTCACAAAGGCCCGCCAGTACATGCAGAGGCTCGATAAGCCGGAACGGGATTCGCATGAGATCGAGACTGGCGCCTATAAGTACGAGGAGCACGTCCCGAAGCAGCTCGGCAAGGCCGTCGTCCGCCGGGGCAGGCGCTCCAGCATCAAGGCGCTGGAGCTGATCTCCGCTATCAACTGGCCGCTGCGCCCGGACATCAGGCTGCCCAGCAAGGGCGCCCGCGCTGACGACCTTAACGACCGGCTGGAGGGCTGGTTCGCGAACATCATCAAGCGCATCGACCCGCGCGGGGCGAAGAAAATGATGGTCCACAACGGCCAGGTCCGCGACCGCGCCGCCTGGGTGTGGGTTTCGGTTTCGGAATACGAGCGCCCGGCCTTCAAGCGGCCGAAGCGCGAGGGCGGCGAAGAGCGCGCCGCCTACGATATGCGATGCGCTGATGCCGAGACGGCGCACGATGAGCACTGCCGGGACGAGGAGTCGCGGTACAACCCCTACCGCATGGAGCTGCTACCCAGCGATGCCGTGGGCATCCTGCCGCGCGACGGCGACATATCCTTCGCCTGCGTCGAGATGGAGATGGACGTGCTGGAGATTGCCCGGCGCTTTGGCGGTGGGGGCAAGGACACGGCGCCGCTGGAGGTGCTCGGCAAGCGGTTCGACTGGCTGCGGGCGCGTGACGGCAAGGGCGTTGACGGCCTGGGCGACCAGCGCTATCTCGACTCCAAACTCACCGTCTATATGGCCGACGACGGCGTAAACATCTATTGCTACGTCGAGCAGCCGGCCTCAGAGAGCGGCGAGAAGTACAAGGAGCTGGAGGTCTACCCGAACACCTTCGGCCGACCGTCGCTGGTGCCGTTCTACGGCATCCGGCGGGACGGGTTGCCGCCTGAGCAGGCGTACGAGGGCCTGCTGTGGCCGTTCACTGAGTGCGAGCGCAACTGGAACATCACCCACACCCTCATCCTCACGATGGCCGCCAACCGCCGGTGGGTGCAGCCGCCGCCCAAAGAAGGGCTTGGCATCCGGTCGGGCCTGCCAGCCAGCCAGGACGCCAAGAGCGCGGAGTCCACCGACACGCGCAAGCGCACCGCCGAGGGGGAGGTGGTCGTGCCGGCCGTCGACGCCGAGTTGCAGGACGTGAGCAACAAGGTTGACGAGGCCCTGCTGGCCACGCTGGAGGACATCCAGAACGAGTGGGCTATGTTGTCATCGCCGCTCACCCTCCTGAACCCCAACCCCGACCAGATCGAGAAGGGCACCGCCGCCGTCGTGCTCTACGGCACCGGCGCCGGGCTGCGGGTGTTCCAGCCCACGATCGACTCCACGACCAGCGGTTACGCGACGATGTTCCGCATGTTCGCCAACCACCAGGTCGTGGCACGCAACCCACACCTGCGGAACGGGGAGAACAGCGACCTTGACCGCCCGGTGAGGTTCAGCTACCTCGGCACGGAAGACCTGAAAAACCCCCACGGCGCTGGCGAAGAGGTGGAGATACCGCCCAGTGCCTTCAAGGACTTGCTGTCTTCCCCGGATAGCATCCGGGTCAACCCGGTCGCCACGACGGAGCAGCAGCGGATGCTGGCGATGAGGAACCAGGCAGAGCTGATGGCGATGGACCCGCCGCTGGCCACGCCCGAGGACGTGTTCGAGGCGGGCGGCTACAACAACGTCTCGGAAAAGATGGGCAAGATCAGGCTGTACCAGATGCAGCAACTCAACGCCCGCGCCCTCCTCAACGCCTCGGTCAAGAGCATTGCCCGCCGCATCGCCCTGCGCCAGGGCAGAGACGAAAACCTGATGCTGCTGATGTTCGCGCCGGAGCAGCCCGCCGGGGCAGGCGGCCCTGCGCAAATGGGACAAGGATCAAGTGGAGGCCGGGTGAACACCGGTTTCACCTACAACCCGCCACCGTCACCGACGCCGGCGGCCAACTCGGGGGCGCTGTGATGGATGCTCGGGTCATCGAGCTGAAGCCGGGGCACCCCCTCGGCCAGGCGTGGAGGGGAGAGCACCTCGTCTTCAGCTTCGACGAAACCACCGGCCGCCGCCGCCACTTCATCGAGCGAGTGCCGGAAGAGGACATCTGCGATCCTCGGATGCTGGATTCCTTCGACCAGGCGGGCGCGCCGGTGCAGATGATCGATGACACGGTCGAGTTCGACATGGACAACGGCCTAGCGGTTTACTACTGGAGCCCGGCTCTTCAGAACCACGAGGGAGTGCGGGCGATGCGCCTGACTCTCAAGAGCTGGGCACCGAGGCCGTTCTGATGGTCATGCCGCAGTTTCCCAACCTCGTAGGCCCCCTGGACCAGAAGACCGAAGCCTTCATCGAAGAGGAACTGCTCGTCTGGGCCGCCGAGTACTGGGACGAGTTGTGCGACTACTTTGATGCCGCCATCTCCGGCTTCTGGAAGGAGCCACCGCGCTTCCGCCGGGGCCTTTATGAGCAGCACCTGCCCATCTTTGTCCTGCCCGCCGCCGACATCTCGGCGTGGCTGGCGCCGATGGACGAGGGACTGCCCTTCGCGGTGGAGCCGCCGGTGGTGCAGATGCTGCTCCAGTACTACGGCCAGAACATGCCGCGGGAGCCGCTGCCGCTCCCGGCCCAGGTTGACCCCGCGACCGGCCAGCCCGCCTACGACCCGATGCAGGTGCAGCAGTACCAGGCCGCCCGGCAGCAGTGGCAGGAGATGTACCGCAAGTGGCAGGAGCGCATCATCAGGCTGGAGGCGGGTGAGGTCATGCCTCAAGACCTGCTGACCGGCTGGTGGGCTCAGCAGTACGAGAACGAGCCGAAGCAGGGCGTGCGCTACATCCGCGACTATGCCTCAATCCTGAAGGCTGACGAGAAGAAGATGCAGGCTGACCCGCTGGTGCTGCCTATGCCCTCAGAGGGTGGAGGGGGCGGCCCGTGGCCGGCCTGACCTACAACCCCGCGTCTGCCTTCGCCGACCTCGGCTATCAGTCCGTCACGCCCTACGACCAGTACACCGCGGACATGGCCCAGTTCGACACGATGGTAGCGCCGCCGCCTGCTACCCTCCCCGAGCCGCCGGTGGCGAATGCTGGTTCCGCTGCTGGTGCTGCGGCCAACGCTGCGGCAGCAGCGCCGATGGTGCTGCCCGAAGTACTGGGGCCACAGCTCAGTGTGACCACGACGCCGCAGCCGGTGCAGCCTCTGGCGCCGCTGGAGACCTACGCCCCGCCGCCTCAGCCGCTGACGATTACGGGGGAGACCTACGGCTCGTACCGGGTGCCGGGGTCAGAGCAGGCGACGCTTGATGCCAGCCAGCAGGCGAGTTTCGAGGCGTATCTGACGGCGATGGCCAAGACCGAGATGCGCGACCGCGCCGCAAGTGAGTGGGGATTGGGCTCAGCAGACCTGTCGCGGGCTTACGACTATGAGGCGTACAACGCCCTCCAGCGTGGCTACGGCGGCGAAGAGGCCACGCCCGCAAGCGTGGCGAAGAATGCCTTCGAGAACTGGATGGCCCAGAAAGAATTACGGGATTTGCAAGAGGCCGCGCCGCAATGGGCGGCGCAGGAGATCGAAGACGTGCTGTCGGGCAGGACGCAAGAGCCAGGACTGGTGGGGAAGTTTGTTAGCGGGCTTACGGGTAGCCGCTACGGACGGGCGGTCAGCAAGGTCGTGGGCGCAGACTTCATCCCGGAGCCGTTGATTCAGTCGGGCGTCGCGGCGAACCCGATTGCGCGCACGCTGGGACTGGACAAGTACCTGCGCGAGCGTGCGACGGACGGCAGGGTCAGCCTCGCAGACGTGTACCAGACAGCCGACCGCCCGTCCGACATCGCCAAGCAGCAGACGATCAAGCTCCTGGGCGACAACGCGGCGGGGCGGATTGTTGGCGAGACGCTGAACCAGCTCCTCGCGCCGGAGAACGTCATAGGCGCTGGCTTCACGGGCAAGGGGCTGCTGGCTAACCTTCTGGGCCGTGGCGACATCACGATGGTGCAGTACGGGTCGATGATTGCCGGTGGCACGGCTGCCGCGAGCGCTGCTGCCGAGGCAGGCTTGCCGCCGTGGTTGCAGATGGCCGTGGCGTTGCCCGGAGGTATCGCGGCGTTGAGTGCGGTTGACCTGGCTGAAGTAGCGGCGCGTGGGTCAGGGAGGGCGTTGGCCAGGTACGGGGAGACTGCCTTGAAGTCGGGCGTGGGCGCTATCCCCGAAGGCGCTGTGAGGCCGGCAGAGTTGCCGGTGCCAAACATGCGGCTGCCGCGCGACGTGCAGACGGGCGAGGTAGCGCCGTTCGCCGCTGTTGGTGGGTCTGACTTCACGCCAGGGCGGACATTTAACCAACCGAACCGGCCACGTATGTATGGCGGACAGTCTCAAGCCGACATCGCCGCGATCAACGCGAAGCTCGGCAGTGGCGAGGCAATGAAGCGTAACCCAAAGGCGTTGCGTGAGGTGATGCCGCTCAATGCCGACATGGAGGAATTAGGACAGGGCCTTGTGTTCGACCGCGCTGCCCTTGGCCTCGAAACGCCCGCCGCCATCAACGCGCGGCTGGACGAGCTATATGCCAACCCAAAGGGCAAGTTCAGTGAGATTGGCAAACTAGAGGCGCAGTTAGAAGTTCATGCGGAGCTTGACCAATGGCCGGATGCAGCGCAGCAGTTCGACCGTGTAGGCGACAAGGCGATCTATCAGTCAGGGTTTGGTGTCGCAAACAAGGCGAAGGCTGCGGAGTTTGTCCGCGTCCATGAGGCGATGGCGAACGATACCTTCGACAACTTCAACTTTGACACTCTCATCGACCCGGCTACCGGAGTTAGGCCGGAACGTATGCCCATCCGTGTCACGCCAAACCCGCGTATCACCCCCCGACAGCCAGCAGCGCCTTTAGCCCCGGCTACAGTCAAGCGGGCCGACCTGTTCGGGAACGTCACTGACACCTACGCTACTGAGGCGGAACTGAACGGCATTCGTCAGTCGCAGGGTCAACTAAATATCCCCGCCACCCCCAAGCCGCCTGAGCCGGTGTCGGCGTCACCCGCCAGCGGCGCCGCGGCTGCCCCGGCTCAGGTTCCTCCCGCCGGGCGTGGCGGCGGCGGCGCTCCCCCCGCTGCCCCACGTCCGGTACAGCCGCCGGCGTCGATGGGCGGCGAATTGCCGTCCGGCATTCAGGAAGCGAAGGACATCGCCAACGCCAAGATTCCGTCTGTATTCAACGTCGAGTCCGGCGTCCAGCCAGGCATCGCGCGGCAGGTCGCGGGTCAGGCCGTGCCCGGATACAAGGCTCCCCGTCAGGTGCTCGTGGCGAACAGCGCACGCGAGTCCGTCCAGGCCCAGGTAACGAGCTTTACAGACCCGTTGCTGAAGGCAGCCGACATCGAAGATGTGTGGAAAGCCTCTCCTGCACGCTACATCGGCGCCTCGGATGACCCGAACATCGGCACCTGGTATCACTACCTTGAAAACTGGTGGGACTACGAAGGCGTGTCACCCGCGCTTATATCGGCCCGGCAGCAGTGGGACGAAGCCTTTAACGCTGGCCTGCGGCGCATGGAGGACGTGTACGGCGTCACGATCAACCCGTATCTCCGGCGTGGCCCTAACGGAGAGGTCGCGTCCTACGTCCCGCACATGGAATCTACGGACGTTCTGGACGCTCGCAGGAAGGCGGGAGAGCTGGGGCCGGAGCGGGAAACGCTGGGCACGAGCAAGGTCGCTATCGAGAAAGAGCGCGGTATCCCGACCATCGGGGAGCGCATGAAGTTCGACCCCGACTTCAAGCCTGAGACGGACGCGCGGACTATCGCCCAGCGGTACGGCGCGATGCAGACGGACGCGGCCAGCCGTGCGACGTACAAGGCGCTGATCAACGGCAAGACGGAGATGCAGTTGTTGGAAGAGGGCCACCCTGAGCTGCTTGCCTTGCGTAAGAAGCTGACTGGTGATGTAACCGCCACGAAGGGCCGTATCGCCAGAGAGCAGGCCAACTACCTGGCCGGCCGGAAAGCGACGGAGTTGACGGAGCAGGCCGCCGAGAGGTTGCAGGGCAAGATTGACCTCGTGAGTGCCCGCATCGCGGAATTGGGCGACGACTTCGGGCCGGAGCTTTCATACCTGTCTGGCGAAGCGCGGCAGATGACACGGCAGTTGAGCGAGGTGGGCGCCGCGAACGCGAGGGCACTGGCTCAGGCCGAGTCCGGTATCGTTAACCTCACGGCCAACCTGACGAAGTACATTGACGAAGCGGAGAAGCTGGCCGATGTGCGGCGCACCGTGCGGACCACCAACAGGCGCGTGGTCAACGGCAAGGTCTACGCCTTCGACCCGGTGACGAACAAGTGGGTTACCCCCGACGTGGCGCGGGCCAGCGCCGCTATCAGCCGCACCAAGACCAATGGCATCATCGCCCTGCTGGAAGAAGCGCGGTCGGTGCAACTCAATGGTGGCGACCTTTCACCTGTCACCTACGGACATTCACAGATGGGCGCTGCCGGGTATCTCGGCACGACGGCGCACATGGTCACTCACCCGCGCGAGGTCGCGAAGGCCATCGCCACCAATGACGTCTGGAAGGGCGTTGACCAGGAGATGCTAGGCGTCTATCAGGGCTTGCGAGGACGGTCGGTACGCTCGCCACTGGCTGAGATTCGTCCCGACGACGCCAAACGGGGACTGGAGCGGCTGCCGAAGGTGGGCAAGGGCATCAGGGCGGTTAATGACCTCGCCAACCGGATCGCTACCTACGGCGACTATCTGGCGTGGGAGACGAGCGTACGCAGCATTATGCGAAAGCCGGAGTTTGCCCACCTCACGCTGGCGCAGGCCGGGGCTGAGTCGATGAAGGCGATGGACAACATCGCGGCGAAGGTCGACCTGTCGAAGTTGGGCCTATCGCGGGCGGCGCAGCGGGTTATCAACGCACCGCTGACCTCGTTGTCCTACATGGGCGCCACGCCGCAGTTCGCCGTGTCGTACTCCCGCGCCGGTGGAAAGCTCATGGGCGAGATTGCGAAGAACAAGGGCAACCCGCTGAACGCATGGCGGGCGTTGGGCGCTGCTGACCAGGAGACGCTGATTCACGGCACAGAGTTGCTGGCGTCTGTGACGGCCTTGAGTGCCGCGAGCAACGTCTTGTTTGGCGATGAAACTAAGTCAATCGAGCGCAGGCTGAAAGAGTCCGCGAACCCGTTGAGCGGCGACTGGTGGATGCTCAAGCTGCCGGGCGGCTACTCGATCCCGCTGGCGACTCCGATGCGTGCCAGCGTGAGGATGGCGGTGAGGACGGCCCAGGGCAAGACAGACGCGCCCGTGGACTACCTGGCGAACCGCCTGATCAACGTGCCCAGCTTCCTTTACCACATGGCGGTCAACGAGGACTGGAAGGGCGACACGATCACGAAGGGCAGTACGACCGACCAGATACGGCAGGCTGTGCTTTACGGGCTGGAGTCGGCCTCGATTACCACCTCATCGCCTATCAGGGCGCTGAGGACGGGCGAGGGCTCCGTGAGCAGCGTGGCCAGGGAGATGCTGACGAACCAGGCCGGCTTCGGTGTCTACGATGAATCCCCCTTCGCCGAAGCAGACCGCACGGTGCGTCAATCCCTCAAGGATGGCTCAGAGACCTACGTCAACGCCGACGGCGTGACGGTGACATACCCCAAGACCTACGTCGATAAGGACGGCAGCCAGAAGCCGGTAGACAACCTGAACGACCTCAAGGCCGCCGACCCGCTGGCCGCTGAAGACTTCCTGGCCAAGCATCCGGAGCTGGCGACCCAGCTTGAGAAGCAGCGGCAGGACACCACCCAGGCCATTCATAGTCTCCAGTCTGAGCAGAAGACCGAGCAGCAAGCGCGTGACGACGAGTTTGCCGCGGGGACTATGACGCCGGAAGACTGGCGCGACCAGTCCAGCCAGCGCAACCGGGAGTACGGCGCCGCCGTCCGGGAGCGGGCGAAGGACTACGGCTCAGACCCGAAAGAGCAGGACACGGCACTCTCTGAGGCGCTCACGTTGCAGTCGGACGCCATCAAGGCAGCCACGTCGAAGACGGGCCAGATCGACTGGGAGAAGGTTGACCGGGAGATGGCGAAGCTCACGCCAGACCAGCAGAAGCTGATGCAGTCGCAAGGGCTGGTGGGTGAGACGGACAAGCGCAAGGAGTACTTGGGCGACATCGCTCAACTTGAGCCGTACTTCGAGATGCGGGACGAAGCATGGCGCAAGGCGCAGGCCGAGAACCCCGGCTTTGCCAGGGCCGCGTCGCCAGACCTGTACGTCTACATGGAGGCGCAGGCGATGGTGAAGGACGGCATCCCCGAAACCATCGCCCGGAAGCTGGCGCAGGTCGAAGTGGACATGGCGATGAAGCTGCCTGCCATCGATTCAAAGCTTTACCTGATGGACCACCCCGAGCTTGTGCGGCTGCTGGCGAAGTGGGGGTTCAGCGTCTCTGACGCCCTCCGGATGATCGCCGAGGTGGCGCCGTGAACTGGTGGGATTACATGCTCACCCAGGGCTTCGGGCCGACCAACGAGCCGCTGGACTCCGGCTACGGCGGCTACGCGAACTACAACAAAGGCCATGACTATGGCGTCCCGCTCCTCACCCCCATCACCGCCATCGTTGGCGGCACGGTCGTTTCCGTGGGCGACATCGGCGACGGCTGGGGCGTCCGGGTCTGGGTGCGCGACGCCCAGGGTTATATCCATAATTTCGGCCATCTCGACTCGGCCAACGTGCAGGCCGGCCAGACGGTCGCACCCGGCCAGGTTGTCGGACTCTCCGGCAATTCGGGCAAATCGACAGGCCCGCATATCTCCTATGATGTCTGGGAAGAGGCGACGGGCAGCTACGTTGACCCATCGCCATATATTGAGCAGGCTCGTGCCGCCGGCTCGCCAACGCAGGTAAGCACTGCAGGAGGCCCCGCCATGCCAGCACCGAGCTACACCCCGGAAGAGACCGCGATCCTCGATTCGGTCGCAAAGCGCGTCCTCGGGGACCCGGCGGCGACCTGGGCATCCCTCACCCCTGACAACCCGAAGTACATCACGGCCGTGGCGCTGGCAAAGGAACTGGGTGTCGATGTCACCCCGGCTGCCGCGAAGCCGGTAGAGGTAGCAAAGCCTCAAGGCGCCGTCACCAGGTCGCAGCTCGAAGAGCTTGGCGCCAACTTCAGCGTCCCCGGCCAGGCAACGCTGCAAGATGGCACGGTCTACAAGCAGAACCCGGACGGCACCTATGGTTCACCGGCGAAGCCCGCCGCCGACCCCAACGCGGGCAAGGTGCTCTCCGGTGAAGGCTTCACCGCCGTCAGCAAGGCCGGGGCGCCCGCGAGCAAGACCGGCCCGGTGCAGTCGCAAGCAGGCGTCACTAGCCTGCGCTACCAGGGCGGCCAGGCTCCAACCGAGACCGCGAACTTCAACTACATCACCCAGGAAGAAGCGGCGAAGGCTGCCGCCACGCCCGGCACCCAGGTAGGCGACTTCCTCGGCTCCACGCTGACGCCACAGGGCAAGAAACTGCCCATCACCTACGGCGGCATCTACGAGGGCGGCGGCATGAAGCCAATCATCAGCCCTAGCGGCGCACCGCTCAGCGCCACCGGCGTCTACTACCCGTACGAGGGCGCCGACCCGGTGAGCATCGGCCAGGGGTTGCCGGACGCCAACTACATCCGCGACATCCTCGGCCCTGCCGGGTCGGCTTCGGTGCTGGCGGGCAAGAGCGCCGGCCAGATTACCGACATCGGCATGAACCTGCAATCGATGCGGCAGGGCACCGACCCGCGCCTGCAGGTCGACCTACCCGCGCTGGCGTCGCTGCCCGGCTCCACTGGCAGGCCCGGCACCCACCCGAGTTACATCAACGCCCTGGCCGCCTACCGCGAGGCTATCGGCCAGCCGCTGTCGCAGTTCGAGTTGTATCTGATGCAGCAGGAAGCGCAGCAGCCAATGCCGAATGAGCCGGAGGTTGACGAGACCGACCTGGCGCTCCAGCAGCAGCCTCTTACGGCGGCGGGCGGCGTATCGATGTGGGGCGGTGGCGCCACGGGAAGGCCCACGAGAAGCCCCTGGGTCGGTGCAAACCCTGACGCGCCCGCTGCCGCGCCACCGAAGGACTACATGCCCATCGAGGAGCAGACCGGCAGGCCAGGGATGCGGCTTGAGCCCATCTCGCCCAACTACTACATGCTCTCGAAGACTTACGGCGGCGATGTTGCCGGGTTGATGATGGCCTTCGGGCTATCACCGGGGGCGGCGGCGCAGGCGTATGCCAGAGGCGCCAGGGCGAACCTGCCGCGTACTCAGCCCGCGCTAGGGGGCTTCCAGCAGAGCTGGGGCAAGGGATACGGCAACTGGCTTCCGGCGAGCACGGCCGCGCTCAGATACAAGCCGTCCGGCGCCCCGAAGCAGCAGTTCAGCCGCTTGCCCGCCGTGTTCGCCAGGGGCGGCGAGTTCGTCACGGACGGCATGAAGGCGATCGTTGACGTGGACACGGGCAAGCCGGAGGTGGTCTTCGGCGACCAGTCCGAGAAGGTGACCATCACGCCCCAGCCGGGCAACGACATCGGCCGCGCCCAGGCCAACGAGCAACGGGTGGCGTCTCAACTTCACTCGCGTTTCCGGTCTCGCTACAGCGGCAAGCTGACCCCCCAGGCGTCGCGTCCCGCAGGCGGGTCAGACCCGTCGCTGCTGCGCATCTTCGCCGCCAACGCCAACATCAGGGCACGGACCTCAAGGCCACTGGGGAGGGTATGAGTTGACCACGGCAACACTGGACATCAGCACCATGGTGGCGCCCAATCGTCGCGTCCATGCGCCCCAAGAACTGGCGATACGCTGCCGGTTCCCCCGACGCAAGCAGCCTGACCGGGTGTGCGGCGCGAAGGTGGCGACGTTTGAGAAGGGCGAAGAGGAGTTGCTGAAAAGCCTCTCGCTACGGATCGAATGCCCCAGTTGCTCGCGGGTAGACACGCTGCGCGGTTTTCTCCGGGGGCCGCTCACTTGACAAAGCCGCAAGGCGTACCATAATCTCCTTGCGGCGAGTGGGCGGCTAATCACCGCCTCCTCCCTCCCACTCTCGATAACGGCCTCAACGCACAAACGGCCTCGAAGTGCTCTCAGCATCCGAGGTCGTTTTCATGCCAGACGACGAGTCCACTCCCGAAGTTGAAGCCACTCCCACTCCCGGCGCGGACACGGAGTTAACCCAAGAGGCGCTCGACGCGCTGAACGCTGGCGACACGCCTCTTGCTCCCGTCGCCAAAGCAGACCCCGACCCAACACCAGCCCCCAAGCCCGCTGACGGCGACGCTGACGGAGACGGAGATGGCGACGCCAAGCCCGAGGCCACGGGGCCGCGCTCCCTGCGCGACATCCACGACGCCATCCAGGCCAACCAGCCCGTCCTACCCGAAGAGGTCCAGCGCTACACGAAGGCGCAGTCAGACTTTACGGCGCAGCAGAAGGCCGAGACCGAGCGCCAGGCGAAGGTCGAAGCCATCATCCCCGAGACGCAGAAGGCCGTAGTCGATGTCGTCAAAGGACTGATCGCCGACCTCTCTGACGTGGACGTTGAACTGCTGGAAGGCAGGCTCGGCCCCAAGTTCGCGGAGATGTCCGGCGTCCTCGAAGAGGCTTTCGTCGGCCCGTACGTCAACGTGCAGGGCGGCCAGCTTGAAGGTCTCGGCGTCCCGCTCGCGGAGCTGACGCAGATGCCGCCCGAGAACTACGTGCCGGTCGCGTACAACCGTGGACTGGCGACGGGCAAGGCGAACCCCGACCCCGAGGTCTACGTCAAGAAGGCCGACGCGGAGAAGGGCATCCAGACTCGCATCGATAAGGCGGTGTCTGACGCCCTTGAGGCGCACGGCATCACCGCGAAGGGCACGCCGGGCGCGGGAGGCTCGGCAAAGAACACCCAGATCAACCCCGAGGGCAAGAGCGCCCGGCAGCTCGCGGAAGCGTCTGCCGCTGGCACCTACGACCTTGACGCAGACATCCGGCGCGTGCTGGCCGGTACAGGTTCGGCTTAGGCAGGGCAGCAGTCCTGCCCAGGAGGATTAGGCAATGGCAGTATCACCAGCGGTAGTCACCCTCTTCAGCGCCAAGGTGCTGAAGAACCTCGACCCCAGCCACGTCTGGACGGAGGGCTGCAACACCAACTACGAGGGCGAGATCAAGGGCAAGGGCGACGTGCTGAAAATCTTCAGCGTGCCACGGCCCACCCCCGCGAACTACGTGGTGGGGACGAACATGACCTACGAGCGGCTGCGCCCGTCCGCCATCACCCTGACCATCGACCAGGACAAGGCGTGGGCCATCCAGGAAGACGACCTGGAGCGGCAGCTCTCAAGAGTCAAGTCGTTCGATGAGCTCGCCATCAACGGCGCCTGGGCGCTGGCCGACCTGGCCGAGGTCTTTCTGTCCGAACTGATGGCCTCGCAGGCGGCGATTACCTACACGTCGCAGATCGTCGGCAACGGCGCGGGCAACAAGTCCGCCTACGACCTCATCGTAGAGATAGTCACGGCCATCAAGGAGACCGCGAAGGTGGCGCCCATGGGGATGCACGCCTTCATCCCGTTCTGGTTCTATGCCAAGCTCCTGCTCGACCAGCGGTTCACCGGCAGCAACACCGCCGCCGCCCGCCTGACGCTGCGCGGCGAACGCATCGGCGTGCTCGAAAACGTCACCATCCACGAGACCAGCAACGCCCTCGACTCGGCCGGCACCGGCCAGGACACGGACGGGCCGGTGAACACGATCATCGTCTGCTCCGACAAGGCGACGACCTGGGGCCGCCACATCCCCGAAGAGGGCATGGTGCAGTACCTGGACAACAAGACCAACCACGACGGCTACGACAACCGCATGAGAGCCCGGTACGTCTTCGGCGGCACCGTGGTCTACCCGCAGCTGATCGCGAAGTGCGTCGTTACGAAGGGCAACTAGGGCCGCTGAGGCCGGGAGGTAATTGAGATGGCCGATGTAACTGTAGCCGCCTACGACGGCACGACCGACAACGGCAACGTGCAGATCATGAAGCGCAACGACGACATGCCCGAGGTCGGCACCGGCCTACTGGGCACCGGCGCCGCGCTCACCGCCGGGCAGACCTTCGAGATCGATGTCCAGTTCGATGACGACGTGATGATCTTCTGTGAAGATACGTCGGCCGGCGCGAACAGCATCACCCTCGACGCGGGCGACTACCCGGCCAGCCCGAAGGCATCGCAGGGCGCCAGCACCGTGGCGATGGTGGCTTCCGATGTGGTTAGCATCATCCCGGCGAAGGGCAGGCACCTCCAGAGCGACGGCAAGATTACCGGCTCCATGCTGGCGGCCGGACGCATCTGGGCCATGCACGGCCCGGCGGGGTTCATCGGCAAGGCGTACAAGAACGCCACCACGAGCCAGGACATTTAACCGGCGGACGCGCGGAGTAGGAGAGCACCATGAACGACAGAGACCTGCTCATTCAGGCCATCCGCAACGGGGCTACCGCATGGACGCCCCAGGAGTGGTCGATGCGCCCGGCCGCCACCTACGCTATCAAGTTCGCCGTGGGCGGCCCTTCGCTCACCTCCGGCGACGCGCACGAGTTGGCCGATTACGGCTTCACCACAACGACCCTCGGATTGACGGGCGGCTCTGGCGCCGACGTGCCGGACGCCGGCTGGAGCACCCTCGACTGGGGCACACCCGGCAAGCTGGCAGGCGGCGACACCACCGACCTGTTCCAGAGCCCGGCTATCTTCGCCGACCCGATGGGCTTCTACGAGGCGGCAAAATGCCTGAACATCTCGGGCGCCCAACCGCCGAAGCAGTTTGTCGCCGAGTGGTGGGGCGCCCTCACCACCGCCTCCGCTGACGAGTCGACCTCCGGATTCGGCCTGGTCGAGGCCGGAGGGACGGCGGGCACCGCCGCCAACCGCTTTGCCTGGATCAAGTCTGACGGCACCAACCTGCTGCTGGCCTCCGGCGCCGCCGCTGCCACCGTGGTCAACGCGCTGGCGGTCGTCACCACCATGCTGCTGCACCGCATCGTTATCGACCGCGTGCTGCAGCGGGTGGACTGGTACACCTCGACGGACGGCATCACGTTCACCCACCGGGCCTACCTGGCCCTTGAGGCGGACGAGCTGCCGGTGAGTTTCGGCGCCTATTCGGGCACCACCAACCGGTTCGCCCTTTACGGCACCGGCTTCTTCTACTACATCTAGGGCGCGGCCCAGGAGGACACACGTTATGGCTGGATTCGACCTGTTCCGCATCACGGAGTTGGTGAAGAGGACACCGGCCCCCTCGCAGGAGGGAGGGTTCCTCGCCAATGGCCCCTGGTTCCTGCCGGATGGCTCTCTGGTCGCATCTCTTGACCTTTGGGCGGCCGCATGGATCTGGGCGGGCTACGGCTTCAACATCCAGGCCGGGCTTGCCACGACCCCCATCACCTTCGCCGGGGCCTACGACGCCGACGCGCCGGACCTCTTCGTCCATATCCCCAACGGCTACGCATTTATCCCCCTGGAGATTGAGGTCACGTTTGAGGCGGTCGGCACCGAATCAACGATGGAGATCATGGCGCTGGCCTCCCCCGAGGGCGATTCCTCGGCCACGGTTACCGGCGGAGCGCTGGCGACCGTCGCCAACATGCGCGTGGGCTCCAGCATCACCAGTGGCGTGACAGCCTCGGGAGGCGTGGACGCGGCCGGTATCACCGACCCCAACGTCACCGGCTCCTTCACCTTCTGGCGAGCACAGCGACCCCTCACGGACACCGTGGCTACCACCGAGAATGACCGCCACGACTTGAATTTCCGCTGGAACCACCGGCAGAACGGTGCGCCGCCGGTCATCCTCGGCTCACCAGCCGGGACGCTCGGCTCCGCTGCCGCTGGCGGTTCGCTGTCGGTCTACGCGGCATCGCAGGCCGGCACCGGCTTCATCATCGTGAACGCCATCATCCTGCCGCCCACGCTGGCCCAGGTGATGTTCGGCAACGCACCGTAATACCGGAGGGAGACCATGACCGCAACTGACCTGTGCCCTGTCTGCGGCTACCCGGTGGGCTCCTTCAAGCATCACAAGGCAGAGGCAAAGGGGCTTCTCGGGCACGGGAGCAGCCCCGTCACTGCGCCACAGGAGGGGCAGGTATCGACCCCTACCCCTCCTGTTAGCCCCTCACGGCGAGGGAAGAGGAGCAGCTGACCGTGACCCAGCAATCCCCCATCCACCACCTGATCAACCCCATCGAGGACGCCAACGAGCAGCGGCGCATCAAGTTGCTGCCTCTCAGTCCGAACCTCGCCTTCCAATTCCTGCGCGAGCAGGGGGACGGCGTGTACTACTTCGAGGGCTGGCCGGAAGGCTTCGACTTCACAAAGTGCAAGCTCAAGGGCTGCACCCTTTCCCCGACCGGCGAGTACGTCATGGTGCTCTATCACCCGAGTTTCCCCTTCCTGCTGGAGGGCGTGAACCCGGAGATGATCGTCCTCCACTGGAAGCGGCAGAGGTTGGAGCCGGTGGCAGAGGGGGCGATGGCGGATGCCTAGTCTCGGCCAGCAGGAGAACGTCTATTGCCGGGTCACGGATTATGTGGCCGGGACGGTGACGGAATACCCGTCTTACGTCTGCTCGCACTGCCAGCGCACCATCATTAACAACCCCGAGGCGTCATGGCGCCGCCCGCGGCCGGTGTGCAGGTCCTGCGACCACTACATCTGCCTGCGATGTGAGACGGCGAGTGCGCACCGGGGCGGCGAGTGCATGAGCATCCGCCCGGACATTGACAGGGGTTTCGAAGACCTCTGGAAGCAGCCCTGGATGCTGAGGGACGCCCAGAGCGAACCGCTGTATCGCATCCTTGACGAAGAGACCGGCGATACAAAGCTCGTGCGGCGGACGGACGTTGGCTACACCGGCCGCCAGATGGCGAACCTGGCCGGCTACCTGAACCACGACGGCACCAGCAGGCTGCTGGTAGGAGAGAGGCCCCCGGCATGAAGACCTACATCGTTGAATCCTTCTACACCAGGTCGGACGGATCGGTTGACCCGGCACCCCGCTTCCTGCCATTGAGCCGGTCGCGGTCAACGGTCGAGCAGGACGTGTTACGCGACTCTAGCGGCGCCGTCAAGCGCGTTGACAACAACCGGGTTGGCCCCTGGGGTGATACTACCCAGCCGGTAACGGTCGAGTTGGAGGATGACGAGGCCGCCTTCCTGCGCAAGCTCCCCGGCCACGGGCTACACCAGCACTGGAGTTTCGAGGTCTCGGAGGTCTAACATGCCGTCCTTTTCGATTGGAAGACAAGGCGCCACTCCCGTAGCGGGAAACATGCTCCTGGGCGCAACCACCGGCCTGCAAGAGGTGGGTTTGGTGCGGTCCCTGACCGTGGACGGTGAGGCGGCGTCTGCTGGTATTAACCGCATGACCATGCTTCGCTCGACTACCAACCTGACCACCCCGACCGCGCAGACCCCGGCGGACATGGGGCCGTCAGGCTCCGCCCCCTACATCGACTACTCAACCACCGCCACCGGCGAGCCCACCACGGCCGCCGCTCCCGGGCTGGTGGAACGCGCGCTGCAAGCCTACGGGCAGGCACTGGCGATGGCGTGGCCGGGACTGGACGCGCCTATCATCCAGGGCGCCACGGCGGGCAACAACGAGATCACGCTAGAATCCACTTCCGGGACGAACGTGATTACCTGCCACGCTGTTATTGAGGAGCTGTAACTTGTGCGGCACCTCACCCTTGCCGCGCTGCTCATAGCCCTTGGCGGCTTCTTCCTGCTCGCGTCAGGCATGGCACGGCCAAGTAGCGCCGCCTCCTGCACGGTGGTCATCGGCTACTCGAACACTAACCAGTGGTTCAGGGACGGTGGCTTTGAGTCGAAGCCCGGCATCGTGAACGGCGAGTGGGAGAACATCGCTGAGGGTGGCAGCGATATAGCCCGTCTTGCATACCAGGATGATTGGGTATGGGACATCTGGGCGGGAGACACGATCAGCAGCCGTTGCACGGTCAATGACCGTGCGCCGACAACGATCCTTTTCGACGTGGGATTCCGCGAGGACGGCTCCCTCGGCAACGGCTTTGCAGTCCTGACAGACGGCGTTGCCCGTGCCCGTCAGGAGCTAGGCTTCAGTGGGCCAATCATTCTCAAGCCTATGGTTGGTTCGTCAGACGTGAACTGCACGAACTGGTCATCTCGGGCGGCGCCTCGAGTCAGAGATGTTGTTGCGGCGGTCGTGGCAAGCGACCCCAGCCTCATCATGGGGCCTTACCTCACTATTCCCTGCTCGCAATTCCGCTCAGGCGATAGCAAAGGGCACTTCTCGGACACCGGCAAGGTGTTAGTCGCGCAGATGGTCGCGGCATGGTGGACCGGCGTTTCTGTCCCTACCGCTACGAGCACTGGGCCAGGAGCAACACCGGCGAATACGCAAGTGGCCACAAATACGCCCTCCCCGACAGTTACAAGGACAGCGACCCCGACAGCTACGCCGCCTCCGGCTAAGAGCATTTCTGCCTGCACAGTCAGGACAACTTACAGCGACGGCACGACCTACACCCGCAGCGTTGCAGTCTCAGTTTGCCAGGGACTTGAATAGATGGCCGCGCCGCTAACCGATGCTGTAGGTGCCGCTGCCGGTAGCAGCTCATCTCACACCGTCGCGCTGACCATCGCGGCAAACTCGAACCGCGTCCTCTATGCCTTCGTTGGCGACCCGGCGCAGAACGGCGTGTCCGCTATCACATGGAACACGAGCGAGGTGCCTGCCCTGCTTGCTTCCGGCACCTACAACGCGGCAGGTGACAACTGGTATCTGTATAGGCTAATTAACCCCACCGCGACCACGGCGAACCTGGTTGTCACGTATGGAGGCACCTCGAACCACACGCTACTCATCGCCTCTTTCTACGACTGCGACCAGACCACGCCAGACGACGGCGCTGACGAGGCCGAAGGCTCCGGTACGGCGATGCAGAACACGGTCGCAAGCGCGACGGGTGACCTCGCGGTGGCTTTTGGAGTATCTACCGGCACGTCCACCTTTGCCCCGGCCTCTGGTGAGTCGGAAATTATAGACAGCGCCGTCGCAGGCGCCGCCTACACGTTAGCTGGTGCGGCAACGGTGAGCTTCGACATCACCCTCGGCACGTCACGCCCCTGGGTGTGCGTGGGCCTGAATCTCAACGCGGTCGCGGCTGCGGCAGACCCCCCGCCCGGCACCCGTATGCGCAACTACCTCCAGCAGCCGGCGATGGCACTGCCGCTGATCCGCCAGGGCGCGAACCTGCTCACGACCCTGCTGGTTGCACCGCCGGGGCGCTCTCAGCAGCCGCTACCGGCCACGGTGCGGCTCCCCGGCCTGATACCCTCACCCGCCAACCTCAGCACGACCACGCTTCTGGTAGTCGTGGCAGACCCGCCGCCGCCAGGCACCCGCGTCCAGCCGTTCCCGAGCCGCCCCGTGGTCATCTATCCGGCCATCACGCCATCTGCCCCGGCCTCAGCCGCCCTGTACGGCGTGGTGCCGTCCTGGAGCACGCCGCCCATCTTCCGCGCCCTTGACCTGTCACGCCCGCCGCTCTCTCAGGGCAGCATCATCGCCCTGCTCGACCAGCGCCCGTCATCGTGGGGTTCGAGCAGCCAGCGGGCGCCGGTAATCGTTATCGGCCTGCCTCAGCCGGGCGGCAATCTGGCTATACTGTTCCTTGTAATCGAGACTCACGGCTTCGGGCTGATACCCGTTATGCCGAGAGGACTGGACGTACCTGGACCCCGCTTCCGTGCCACGGGGTCAAGGCAGGAGCTATCGCGGGTCATGCCCCCGAGGTTCCTGCCGTCTCAGCCGAGGAGGCTCAGGTGAGCACGACCTGGACGGCAGCCCGCCGCGACCTGTACGACCGGGTACCTGGCCTCGGGATGAACTTCACCGCCGGTTACGCGGGCGGCTACGTCACCACTACCGACCATCGCTTTGTCCAGGCCGGTTCACTGGCCGCGCTGGAGCGCTACCGTGGTGGCTTCCTCTTCCGGCCCGACCGGGCGGCGGGAGACCAGATACGGCCCATCTCAGACATTAGCTATGGCTCCGGCACGCTGACCATCACCCACGACGGCCCGGCCTGGTCGAACCAGACTGATACCAACGTCGAGGTCGTAGCTCTTGACCCCGACCTGCTGCTCAAGATTTACAACCGGGGGCTGCGGCTGCTGAAAAACCCGAACCTGATCCCGCTGGCCCAC
>MGYJ01000098.1 GCA_001801685.1 Gammaproteobacteria bacterium RIFCSPHIGHO2_12_FULL_63_22
CCCCCGGTACCCCGGTACCTTGGTCAGTGGGCGCTCACATGCGAAGTGAGCACTAACCCACGACGCGCCGACCCATGTGCACAGATTGTGTATAACTATCGATTTTACATAATGGACATTATGCGACTCATGCAGTGCACCAACACTTATACATCATGCACTTACGCCGCATTGCACGGCGCATGACCTGCCTATTTATTGGGCAACTCTGCCATGGGTACTACATCTAGTGGGTCGGCGCCATCGGGCACGCGCTCGGCCTGTGGGTAACTCTGATCAATCACGCGGCCTGCCCCAGGATCGAGCACGACCGTGATCGTCGTGTCCTGCTGGACCTCTTGCTTGGGTCTGTACCTGGCGTCTCGACGCTCGGCAATCCATTGGGCCGACCTGAGCAGCTCCCGCGCACGTGCTAGCTCCAACTGGTCAGGCGCATCCATGAGCATTTGCTGGGCATCGGCGAGCTGAGCGTCACACCAGACCTGGCGCAGTTGCTCATACCCGTCCATATTTGCGAGCCATAGGGCGAGGGTAGATCGTCCTACGTTGTGTCGTGCTGCGATGTCTGCCATCGTCTGGCCGTCGAGGATGCTGACTACGGCGTCCTCACAGATGGCCTGTCTGCGAGGATTTTGGACTGATCCACTGACGCCTAAGACGTGGGTATTTGCCATGGCGCAGATGGTAGTCAGCGATCACTACCAAGTCAAGACCTGCTGCGGAGCGGGGCGCTTGCGGCTTTGAGGCGCCGCGCCTGGGGCGAGTTGTAGTTGACTGGACGGAGGTCAAAGACAAGACCAAGCAAGTCAAGACCAAGCAAAGTCAAAAACACCGGGGGCGCGCGGGGGAGTCGGCGGGGTGTTTTTGATGGTACGGCTGGATTCTGGTCCGGATGGCGTGTTGCCTATTTTTTAGGCAGCGCGCTTCCTTGAAAGCCTTGTGCTGTGGCGATCTACGTTTTTCTATCCACAGGCAAATAGTTCTTGACAACGTATTTGCGGGCTTTTTGCCTTGGAGCCGCCTATTGGCGGCGTGTAGGCCAAAGCCTTGCGCTGCAATGGTTTCGGAGGCGTTGCCTATTTTTTAGGCAGCAGTTATCCACAAGCTAGTAGATTTGATAAATTGGTGTATGCCTTGTGTTTGCTGCAACTACACGATTCTGCTGACTATTTTTTAGGCAGATTGAGGCCGTTCCAGTTGAATGAAGCTATTGATTGGCCTGTCTTGATAGTTAAAACTCATTAGACGGCGCGTATACGCGGCCTATACTGGCATCGTCAATACGGCGCACCACGCGCAACCGGCGCCTCGCGGGATCAGAGGCAGGGAGTCAAAATGTCTGACACAACCATCTACTACATCGACAGCAACGGCAAGCCGCAAACGGCAGCGCTATCGATCATCGACAGCGCCAGCGGATGCCACTGCGAGCAGGACATACTCGGCAGCATGGACATCACCGGATGCGGCAACGTGCATCGAGTCCAGGACGACAAGGATGACTGCGAGAGCGACATGCAGCGCGCCGCACTGGCGGCCGGAGCCACGTATTACGCCGACGACGCAGATGCGGCCAAGTGGTGGATCGACTATGTTGCCGGCTACAACGCCACGCAAGTCGAGTGCGACGAGCTGCGCGACGAACTCAAGAGTATGGATTACGACGCGCTCCGCGCCATTACCGCTGAGTACCTTGGAGATGACGAGGCGGGCAGACTCCGCGAGGACGAGATGATGGATCGGTTGATCGATGTCTTGCACGAGGGCGCCAACTATTACGAGATGGAGCGCGGCGTTTTTGCCGGGAATCTCGCCACGCTGCGCTCCATCATTGATGGGGAGCAATCATGAGCTACATCAACAACGGCCGCCCGACCGACATCTGGCACGGCATTACCGCTCGCATGCTGCTGGAGCGTGCTGGCCAGGCACGCGGCCTGGGCATGACCGACGAAGCCGACTCGATGGCCTACGTCGCGTCCCTGATGCACGCGGCCGAGCCGATCCTCGCCCCTGATTTCGCCGGCGCAGAACAATCGATGTGGGCGGTCGAGCGACGGCTGGTGGCTGATTTCGTCGGCCCGGCGCATCCGGCCGATATTTGCCATCCTGCGCTAGCCTGAGGAGATAGCCATGGCCACAAAGCACACCTGCAACAATGGTAACGGACCGGTCTTTGGTAAGCGCCAGCCCTACGGATCAGGCTGCGCGCGCTGCGACGAGTTGACGCTCGGCGCGGCACCGGTTGTCTGGTCATCGACTCGGCGCCGTGAGATGGAGGCCAAGCAAATCCGCGCCATCCGCGCGCACGACTGCAAAACCAGCAAATGCGGCCCAGTTTGCACCGCATTTGAGTCCTGAGACTGAGACCATGCCAGAAATCCACGTTTTCCTGCGCGTCCAGTGGGGCAAAAGGCGCATTTTCCCGGCCTGCCCGATCGCTGGTCTTTTTGCCGAGATCGCCGGCGAGAGCACACTGACCTCGCGCAACATCGAGATCATCAAAAAACTCGGATACCGAGTGATTGTCGATATCCCGGCCGACCTACCAGAGGAGCTATGACCATGTCCAACATCACCCACACACCCGAGCCATGGGAGGCCGTCAGCAATCTAGTCCGTACCGCTCGCACTGCTGATGGTGGCGGGGTCTTGGTCGCCGAATGCCCCGCCAACACCGGGCATCGCATTGAGGATGCCCGCCTGATTTCGGCGGCACCGGATTTGCTGGCAGCTCTTGCTGGCCTCTTGGACGTCGTCGGCGTCCGAATCGACGATCCGCGCATTGCTCAATTTGATGCCGCCCGCGCCGCAATCGCCAAGGCGACGCAACCATGACCGCCGACTACAATCATGCCGCGATCACTTGGATCAAGGCGTACTTGATCGCCCTCGGCAACGGTGCCGAGGTCTGGCTCTTGGCGTCACATCGCCCGGCGACGTGGCGGCGATCGATCCGAGAACAACTTCGGCTCATCCTGTAGCCTGGGAAGCGGGCCACTGCTGCGCTTTGCTCGCCTCGGTGGCCCGTGCCTCAATCCTCGTCGACCTGTCGCATCCTGGGCCGTTTTCGCTGCGCCGACGGCATCGTCTGACTGCCAACATGCCACGCGCCACAATGGTGGCAGCGGTAGGCCGTGACGCGGCCACGCTGCATGCCCCGCATCGAGTGATGGGCGGCCGAATGGCTCGCATGCGGGAATTTCCCGGCGCATTCCGTTTCCCGGGTGGGGTCCAGTCCCTGGACCGCCAATTGCAGCCGCAGCCGCAGCTCTGCCTCATCCTCCGGGCTCATCAGTCCCGGAACCGCTTAGGCACCCATCCGCCGTTCTCGGGGCGGGGGCTGTCGCCCTCCCACGTCCCGAACGACATCGACGCGCCGCCGAAGCGCAGCAACACGTCACCCAGCGGGCCGTCTCGATGCTTGCGGACCAGCAATTCGGCGAATCCTTGGCACCACGGGGCCTGATTGTAAAGGGCCTCCCGATGCAGCATGGCCACGATGTCGGCATCCTGCTCGATCTCGCCAGAGTCCCGCAGATCAGACAGGATCGGGCGCTTGTCAGTCCGTGTCTCGCTCGCTCGATTGAGCTGGACCAGCAGCAAGATGGGCACGCGGAGCTCCTTGGCCAGCGCCTTGAGGGCGTTGGTAATGCTCCCGACCTCTCTCGCCCGAGAATCACCGCGTCCGCCGCCCATCAAGCCCAAGTGATCGATGATGACGAGGTCGAGGCCGTGCATCCGCTGCAATCGCCGCGCCCGGCCACGGACATGCGCCACCGACACGGCCGGCTTGTCGTCAATCCAGACGCGCTGTCCGGCCGCAGCAGGGACCGAATCCGCCAGCCTTGACCAGCCCCACGCCGGGACGGCTCCGGCGCGCATGGAATGCACGCTGACAGACGACCTCGAGGCCATCAACCGCATGCCGATCTGCTCGCGGCCCATTTCCAGGCTGTGGAACAGGACCGCTTTACCGGCGCAAGCCAAGTAGTCAGCGATTTGGCAGGCAAGCGCCGTCTTCCCGACCGAGGGCCTGGCGGCCAAGACGACCAATTGACCAGGATCAAGCCCGCATGTCAGCGCGTCGAAATCCTCGACGCCGGTCATCAGCCCGCGCCGGGCGATCCGCGTGTCGATGTATTGGAGCGCCTCGCCAAACACATCGGCCAGCAAGGCCGGTTCTTCGCCGCCGCCGTCGTCGCCCGCCACCGCCAATGCCCCCTCGATCTGGGAGATGATCGCCGCCGACGAATCTCTGCCAGGCAGAGAGCAACGATTTACTAGCGAGTAGCCAATCTCCATCAGCCGCCTCAATGCCGCCTGCTCGACGACGATCTCGGCATAGCGGCGAATGTTGGCCGCCGAGGGCGTGGCGTTGGCAATTTCTCCCAGATAGGCGAGGCCGCCGGTCTGCTCGACTTCAGCCGCCTTGGTGATTGAGGCGTAGACCGTCACAACGTCGAGATGCTGACCACCGCCGGCAATTAAAGAGATATGTCGGAAAATCCGGCGATGGTCGTCGCGGTAGAAGTCTCTCTCCGTCACCATGTCGGCGATGCGGTCCCAGGCCGTGTTGTCCAGCAACAGGCCGCCGATCAGGGATTGCTCGGCCTCGATGGAATGGGGCGGCATCACAGGTGAAAATGAATCAGAAAACAAGGCGCTTTTCCTCCCTCGTTATTCATCCACAGGCCCGATACGACTGGCGTAGCTGGGGGTTGCGGGGTAGATGACGGGTTGTTTTACATCTTTTAGGCGGTCTACTTCACGTTCGGCGTCTCGGGCGGAACCTTGTAGCCTGGGCATCCGCCGCCGCTGTAGTCAAAGCCGGTGCAACCCTTGTCGGCGTTCTTGCACGGGTTTCCGCAGCTACCGCTGCACGGGATAACCTTGTGGCCCTTTGCCTTCTCAGTGTGCAGGTACGTCAGCGCCTCTTCTGGCTTCAGTGGCGTGCCGTCGTCCTTCTGGAAGATGCCAAAGTCACTCGGGAACTTGTTGTTCCGCAGGAATCCGTCAACGTTCATGCACATGCTTCTTCGTGTCCAGGTTGTTTCCATTTCTAGTCCTCTCAAAAGTCGGCGCTGGTACTACGGCGCTTCGTTGTCGGCAGCCGCCGAACCCGGCGCTTGAGAGGGACGCTCCGCCGATGATGCCGGCTCCGCGCCCCTCAGCTCCACGTTGTGCGTCTCTGCCGCCGCGTCACCAGCGCTGACTTTTGGCGGGGCGGGAAGTGGCATCCAAGTTGCGGCGGCCATCTTCTGGTTGCTGTGCCAGAAAATCCCACCTATCCAAGCGCCGTGAACAGTCTTGCCGGCGCGGACAAACAAAACCTCTTGTGCCTCTTTTGGCAGTTCATCAACAACGTCGCGCCAGCGCGGTGCCTCTTCGAGTCGCTCAACCAGTCCAACCACAAACCCGCCTTGCTCAAGTTCTTCGGTCGTCACTCCGGCACAAGCATTCACGCAGGCCACGATGCGCCGTGCGTCGTTCTTACCGCTGGCTATCGCCACAGGGCCGCACTCGCCGTCTGGTGGGTAAATACCGCATTCGTGGTCAAGCGTACCCTCGAACGGCGGCGCGTTGAATTGGTGCTCCGACCATTCCCACGGTTCTTTCGTGTGTTCCATTTGTCATCCTTACCAAGACGCACAACCCTACGGTCAAGCGGACCGTTCGCAATAAGGCCGCTCACGGCCGCTTACCTACACGTTATGCATCAATACCGGCGGTGCCACTCGCCGTCCTGCGAATCGCGCTCTTCGTCCCAATCGTTGGAGCTTGCCGGGTAGCTCTCGCCAATCACTCGCAGCGTTCCGCCGCACGCGCACCGACCGCCATCGACTTGCTGGTCGTTCATGTATTCGCTTTCCGCTCCGCACGCGGCGCACTTCGCTACCTGTCGAATCTGGTAGTCGGCGGGCCTGCGGTAATCTGCTCTGCTCATCTCTTCTCTCCGATCAAAGTTGATGCATAACCCTGCGCTGAACGCGGACACCAAACAGCGGGCATCCGCAGTGCATTTAATCGAGCTTCCCGGCGCGCTGTTCGGTGCCGGTTAGCTCCACGTTATGCCTCTTCAAAATCCACGCTCTCGCTGTAGTAGCCGTTACTTTCGCCGTACCAGCGAATGTCCACGTAGCCCTTGCGTGTGGCGAACTTGTAGAACGTCCAAGTGAATCTGTCTTGGTCTTCCTTCGTAACGCCGTCCGGGTTTTTGTCGCTGGTGGCTTCTTCGGCCACAAGGATCGGCTCGCCAACCAAGTCGGCCAGGTCGCCCACGATGTCCTCCACCGTCACCGACTCGCAGCAGTCTTGCGAGTGGTAGAGCTTGTACCGCTTGCCTTCGCTGGTGATGAAAACAATCTCATCATCGCCAACTTGCTCCGCCTTGGTCAGCGTTTTACCAATCAGGTCTTTCAGTTCTGCCATTTTGTTCTCCAATCGTAAAAGTCGGTTCTGGTGGCACGGCGGCATAACACGTCAGTCAACCGGACGTGCCGCAAGCGGCCCGCCGGTTACTTCGGCGTTATGCACCCTCACTCGTCCCACATATCGAGGTCGCTGCACACTGCGTCCATGCCGGGCCTCGCCCTGTAGGCGCAAAAATCGCCTTCGTGAATCCCAGTCACTTTCCGGTAAGCCTGCCCCGGCAAAATGCGCCACTTGTCAGCCTCTGCGGCCTCGACCATCAGCCGCTGCTCGCTCGTCTCGCATTCGGCAACGGTGTAGCCAGCGCGTCGCCACTGTTCACTAGCGTCGCAGCGGTAATGCTTTTTCGCTATCACGATCTTGTCAGTAAAAACCCGTTCCATCTCAACCTCCGTGCATAACTGTGTTTTCGAGGGGACTCGCCGCAAGCGGCTCACCCCTCAAAACGGCGTTAGGGGCTTCCGGCAATGGCATCCAATGCGTAGCCTTGCAAGCGCCGTCTGTGTAGTTCGTCGCGTCCATGCCGGGCGGTATCGTTTCTTCCCAGCATCCTTCGTCGCGTGGCACTCCGCGCTTGATCTCTATCGGGTCATCGTTCGTTCTTTCGGCCAGCGGGCGGTACAGCAAAATTCGAGTTCCGTCCTTTGGTGCGGTTTCAATCGGTTGCCATTCCATCGTTCTTTCCTTTCTCCGTAGTGCCTTCTAACCCGGCGCTCAACCCGGACGCCTATCGGCGCCGGTTAGCTCTGCGTTGGGCCTCACCGCGCGGCAGTGGTAGCACAACGGATCACCCGCGCAGCGACGAGCATCCTCATTCACCGACAGCCAGTCGGTGTCCTCCACTACTTCACGGTTGCACTCCGGGCATTGCCACACCAGTTGCACCCCGCCGTCCTCTCCGCGCAGCCGCATTCCTGTCTCGTTTGCCAATCCCATGTCTCCCCTCGCGCGGTCGCAGCCAACGCACCTCGCGCAGGCGTCCGGGCCAATTCGGTTGCCGGCCGCATCGGTGGCGTCGCCGGTCATCAGGCGCAGCCTGCATCCGTTCTTCCTGGCGTGCCTTGCGTAATCAAACATGCTCTCGCTCCGTAGCTATATGAGGCCCAACCCTACGGTCGACCTCGCTCCCTTCGGTCGCTGGACCTCGCGCATAAGGCCGCGCGAGGCCGGTCACCTACACGTTGGAGGGCTTGGAACCGCCCTCGGAATTTTGTTGCAAAAAGCTCTTGACTATTGGTGCATGATGCACTATTATTAAGTCATCGGTAGCGCAGGGCCGCCGAAAACCAAGGAGCGCAAAATGACCACCTTCACCATCCCGCAAAAAATGTCCAACTCCGGCAGCATTCACGACATCGCTAGCGACATGTTCGACCGCGACATCATCTTCGCCCCCGGCTGCAAGTACGCCGTCGTCCTCGCCAGCTACTACGGCGGCAAGGGCTACACCACGCATAAGACCGCCGCTGCCGCCGCCGCTGAGAGCCACAAGCAACGCGAGTACAGCCACACCGTCATCGACACCGAGGGCAACGAGTTCACCGCCTACTATGGCGACCTGGTTGCAAAATGACCGCCCGCCAATCCCGCGAGGTAACGCTCGCGGTTTCCCACCTCCAGCGCACCGGCTGCACGCCGGCTGCTGCGGCCCTGCGCTACGGCGTGGCAGTGTCCAGCGTCCGCCGTGCGCTTGCCCGCCTGGGCGTTGAGCCGCAGCCCGTGGGGCGTCCCGCGAAACAGCCGTCATCGGTCTAGCCCTCCAACAACCGCATCGAGCGGGACCGTGCGCGATGAGGCCGCGCCCGGCCCCTCATGCGGAGCGTTCGCCATCACAAAGACGGCCGCGACTTGCGGGACGATCGCATTCCCGTAGGCGCGCAGTCGTCCCACTCTGTTCTGTACCCCATGAGCCAGCGGGAAAAGGCCGGGTTGAGTTGGCCGGGCTTTCCCGTCGCTGCACTCGATCCATTCGAGATCGGCCCAGGCGCCAAGGTGTAGGCTTGTTCGCTCAGCGGCTTGCCCCTCGCTTGTTCCGCTCGGCCCGCCAGAAATTCCGCGGAACCACTCGCGCTGTGCCAGTCCCTCGTTGCCGGCGTCGCCCAGCGCGCAAATTTCACCGCGTGCTCCAACTGTGCCGCATGCTTCCGGCCGTCTTTTGTTCGTCCGGTCGCGTCCATTTTCTCCGTGGACATCGATCTTCCGCCGTTCGGGCAGTTCGGCGTGGGCCACCCAGAAAAGCCGTTGCCGTCGGTGGGGGGCGCCGACGCTGCAAGCCGGCAAATCTGCCGCCGCAGCGGCGTAGCCTGCGTCTTCCAGGTCAGCGCAAACATGGTCGAGCCAAGCGAGTCCAGCAGCGCCGGCAACCTGTTCACCAAAGACTGTTGCAGGTCTGCGCTCGCCGATGAGCCGGAAGAACGCAGGCCATAGGTGGCGCTCATCGTCGCTGCCACGCTGCTTGCCTGCGGCGCTGAACGGCTGGCAGGGGCAAGAGCCTGTCCAAACAGGTCGGCCATCGGGCCAGCCGGCGAGACGCAGGGCGGCGCTCCAGCCTCCGATGCCGGCGAAGAAATGGCACTGCTCGTAGCCTCGTAGGTCATCGATCGTAACTTCCAGAATTGAGCGTTCGTCCACATCGCCCGGCGCTATCAAGCCGCGCGCAATCAGGTTCCGTAGCCATTGGGCCGCGTAGGGGTCGAACTCGTTGTAGTAGGCTGGCATAGGTCATCGCGTAGTGATGGCGAACACGTCGCTCAACCGGACCTGTCGCATAAAGCCGCGCCAGGCCGGTTACCTTGAACGTTATGCGTCGGTATCGGTTCGCCAGTCTCAGGATCGACCAGATACCCTCTGCATCGCTTGTCGTGGAATCCGCTTACCCATCCGCACTCGTGGCATTTAGCCGCCATCACATCTGCAAAAGTCGGCGCTGGCGACACGGTAGCCCCAACCCGGCACATTCCTCGCGCTCCAGTTTTACTGGCACCGTGAAACGCCGCAACACCTTTTCCGTACCCATCATGCCATGCTTCTTGAAAGTGCTCCTTTACCTCGTCGCACTCCGCAGGCTTCATTTTCTTCCACCACTCGTCAAACGTCATTCCCGTGTCTCCGTAGTTGCCAGCGCTCTAACTAATCATTCCACCAGCCGCGCAGCGGTCCGGTGAATTCAAACGTTCGGCCCCATCAATCGCGCGGCGGAGGTCCAAACTCATTTTCAACGGCACACACTGCACCCCACCAATATTCGTTAGGTTCAGTCCGGTCATTCCAGGGGGCGCGTTGGTACTTGCAAGCGTCTCCGTATCCCCGTCTGAAATCAAACGTTGGTCCGTCGTCGGAGAAGTCCGCAGAGTCGTACAAAAACGAGTGCGAGTCGGTAACCCCCAGTGCCTTACATGCGGCGTGAATCGTGCCACCTTGCCATCCCAGCAGCGTCATCAGGTTTTTGGTTCTGTCTTCTGCTTTCATGTCTCACCTTTCTGTGGCCCCACTAAGCCTGGGCCATAGAAAGGCAGGCGCATCGGAGGTATCACCGCAGACGCGCGACGAGCCTCCATCAACATCGCCGTCAGCTCCTGCGGCGTCTTCGGAACCCAAGAGCCGTGGCCTTTGCAGTCACGCGGAGAGTTCCGCCAGCACAGCACGCCGTCAACAATCGCTTCTTCGTAAATCATGGTTCTTTTCCTTTTCATGCCAGTTCCGTCGCTAGCCTTGGCGCAGCAATCTTCAGTTTGCTGCGCCTCCTGCCCGGCCTCGTAGCCAATCTGGTACGCCTCTCCGAGTTCCGGGTCGGCGTGTGGCGTCTTGCTCAGGTCAAGGCCATCGTTCGCCAACCCGTGCCCGTAGCCGGATTCGTAGCTGTTGCAGATCATGAACACCTTGCTCGGCATTTCGTCTTCCTTTCCGGGCGCAGCCGCCCAACTAATCCATCGAGCGGGACCTTGCGCGGCTTCATGCGCAAGGCCGGCGACATCCACGTTAGCCATCAATGCGCGTAACCAGCCCACGCTTCTGTTCCGGTCTTGCGAACGTCAGCAAGCGCCGCCTCTTGTTCGGCTTCTGTTGCGTAGTAGTCTGCTCCGTAACCGCAATCGTTTTCCCAAAACACGATGAACGGCTTTTCTTGGTTGCTTGTTTGTTGTGTTTGCATGTCGTATCTCCGTGGGTCGCCTTAGTCTTGCTCACGCGCCAGCACCTTGGCGATGACCTCGCGCAGCTCCCCCGCCGTATAGCCGTTCAGGCATTTGTCAATCTCGCTACGGAAGTGCTCCAGGTGGGGGTCTTCCGTCAGGTTCAAATGCGGTAGCCGCTGCACCAGATCCTCGATCTTGGATACCGTAGTCGCTTGGAATCGCGCATTTGGGTCGCCGAGCTTGGCGGCCAGGTGCGCCAAGGTATCCCGCATCTCCTGCCACACCGAAGCCATCGCATCCTGCGCGCAGCCCCGCACGGCGCTGTCGATTTCCTGGCGGATGCGCTCGGTCTCGTCTTGCCCGATCTCGACGCGAAAGTCGTTGGCCGTCACCGAACTCCATCCGGTGGCTGCCGCTTTCATGTACTCGTCTGGCGGGGTCAGGAATGCCGGAATTCGCCCCGCTGCCCAGGTGCGTGCTGATGAATCCTCGATCAACATTCCCCGTGCTCGCGCCCATCGCACGGTGTCACCCCACTCGTTACCGCTGCTGGCGGTTGCGTCCTTCCCCATTGCGCCGTGCCCACGCATCACAGCCAGGCGCGCGCTATTTATGTCGCGTGGCTCGCCGGCCGTCAGCAATACGGCGAAGAGCATCAGCGCCTCGTCTCCATCCGTCGGGTCATCTGTCATCTCCAGCAGCGCCGGCCACCCGTCGCTCAAGCGGAACCGTCCGCAAGCGGCCGGCCCCTTAGCTAGTGCGTTGGGCCCCACCAGTGCCTCAGCACGTTCAACCGCCTCGCGATACCCATGCGACCAGTATTCGCGCGGCAGTTCAGCGCCGTCGTCGCCCTCTTGGTGGAACTTCAGCAGGCCGCGAGTCGCTGACACTATTTTCAAAGCATCGCGCATACCGCTTGCGCACGCCCTCAGTAGTCTGCTTCGCGATTCCGGGTCGTCGGTTTCCGGCTCTTCCGCCAGGCAGTCCAGCGTGTAGGCGTACTGCTCAAAAGATTGCATGTCAATCCTTTCTTCGTTGTATTGTAGCTATCCGGGGTGAGAGAGGGAGCTACAACACAGCGTAACCTACGCAGACATCCGATGCGCATTCGCAAGCCTCGCCTGCCGCCCAGTTTGCGTGAGCTGAAATACCCCGTCATTGTCGAGGTACCAAAGCTTCAGATATCCTCGTTCCACGTAATTCCTGAACGTCCTTCGCCAATCTATTTGTAGCTTGGATTCTGAGGCTCCACCAGCTCCGAATTGCCTGCAAAATTCGAACCACGCGAGCTGTAGCATATCGATGGGCAATCCAATCGATTCAGCGTACAAAAAGATCGGTTGGTAATTGCTGATTGCGGGTTCGCATCGCGCCTTGCAGGCATCGAGAAAGGTGGCCAGCCTAATGCGTCCCGCCCCATCCCGTTTAACACGTCCCCCGCTGTTTGACGACGGCGACAGCGCGAACAGCCCCTCGCTCATTTGAACACCACCGAGATTGCCAAGACCACCAGCGCAATGGCGCATCCAGCCAATGCCCCGGTCAATCTCCCGGTATCTACTGCGATGGGTTCGTCAGGCTGGGTGCTAGCCCGGTAGCGGGCTATTGAACACGCCTCTTCATATGTCATTTCTGACATATGGTTACCGTTCAGATAGACCCGGCCATGGATTACCATCGCCTTGTGGTCGCCGTAGTTCGCGACCTCTCCCACCTGCCCCACGCTCCCCATGAGGGGCTTGATTACCGGCGTCACAGATCGATCCTCCCGTCAATTGTGGTGGCGATTGCCAGCGCGCTCCACTGGTCGCTGACGATGCCGTAAAGCGGCCCTGGGGACCCCTTCGTTCCTACTGCCCTTACTCGCCCAGGCCCGAATCTATCAAGCAGTGCCGCACGAATATTCGCGTCGCTTGCCCGTAATGAGCCGCAGTGGAAGAGTTTCACGTCCTTGCGATAGACCAGCTCAACCGCGCCGCCGCGAGCGATGAACGCTTCTTGGAAGCGTCCGATCCACAAGCACGTATCAAAAACTTCTCGCCCGACCGGCATCCCATACGATGCAATCATCTCAATCGCCAACAAGTTGCCGGGGACGAAGGCCGTTCTGACCGTGCTCAGCATCTCATCATTCTCGACCTTGCCGTGATCGACCGGGATTCCGTCGCGCAACGTCACCCATGCGGACTCAATGTTCCCCGGGTCTATGGCGTAGATGATCGTCATTTATTGACCTTTCTGGTCGTCGGCCGGCGCTCCGCCATCAGCTTACCGCCAAGCGCCGATTCGATTGCGCACTGCGCCCGCCACGGGATTTCGTTACTCGCCAGCCACTGGCCAACACGTTGCGGCGTGTATCCGATGGCCTTGGCTGCTGTTGTCTGGTTTCCGCCAAATTGGCGAAGGAGTTGTTTTGGTGTCATGTTTCGGACTGTATCACATGAAAAGTAATTTTTCAAAATAAATTTTCATATGTTACGATTCTTAATTATTATTTTCGATGGGGAACCACATGGACGACAACGAATTCGGATCACTACTTACGTTACTCTGGCTCTTGGCCGCGTGGATGACACATATTTTTGTGTGCCTGAAGACGGCATCGTGGGGCTTCCTGATCGCGGGTGCCATCGTTTTTCCCATCGCCGTGATCCACGGGACCGGGGCATGGTTCGGTGTCTGGTGAATTTTCATGTTGACGAGATAGGCCGTTCGGCTTATTGTGGCGGCGTCTATGCGGGGGCGCATTATGACCATGAGGCCAATTTCTCATGCGTTTCACGTTGAAAGACGGAAGGTGAGCCCCCGCACCGGAAACGCAGCAGAAATTGGCCTTTTGCGTTTCTAGCGTACCTTCCGCGCTAGACACAGTAGCGAGCCACGCGCAAGGCTGCCGAAGAGAGAACGGCGTACCCGGTCGACGAAGTCCGTCAAGGTGCAATTCCTACAATCCGGGGGGCTGGCTTCATATCCAAGCCCGGGGACTCGGCAACGAGCATGGATATCCGCGCAAGCGGGGCGATAACCCTTCCTTTACCATTCTTGGGTAGGGGGAGGCTTTGAGGCGATAAATATCGAAAGGGAATGATTGATGAATCCTAGCGACCTTGCTTCCGACCTCCGACGCCGGATAAATCCAGCCTACTCCAATATGCGCAACACCGAGAGCTACGAACGCCGAATGTGCGTCGAAGCAATAGAGGCGCTGCTATCGATCCAGGAAACGCTAAAAGACGATGTCGCCAGCTTGCGCACGCAGCGCGATTACCTAGTAGCTGCCGTCTGTCGCACGCTCGACGAGAATTGCCACCTGGCGGACGGCGAGAAGTGCACGTTGCTGGCGCTCAAGGTGGCACTTCGGAATATTGGTGCTCCGTGGGCTGGCGATAATTAATTGCATAATTGTTATTGACATACATGCAAGCGTCGCGTAACCTTCAAATCTCCAACCATCCACGGAGTCCAAAATGAAACTACCCGCACCGCTGAAGAAGCAGCCGAAGCCGACGATTCACAACCTGCGCGATGTCAGGATTGCGCGCGGAGAGAACCAAGAAACGTTCTGGAATCGCTACGGCGTCACGCAAAGCTGCGGCTCGCGCTACGAGACGGAACGCGATATTCCGGTCCCGACTGGTGCGCTGGCGCTGCTGCACCTGACGGGCGTTATCAGCGACGCGGCGCTGGCGAAGGCCATCAAGGCGGCAGTATGAACGCGAAGCTCTGCATCGACTGCGAGTTCTACTTGGCCGGAGACATCGAAAGGCTCGATATTTGCGAGCACCCGGAGTCGTTTCACAATGATGAAACTTGCCCGGGAATTCGTACCGCCGCGAAACTCATCCCATATACCTGCCATTCAATGCTCGCCGGAATTTGCAGTGACCACCAATTGTTCGATCCGAAGGAACGCGGCGGCGATGACGAACGTGAAACATTGCGTGCCGAGGAAATGGAAGAACGGGACCGCGCCCGGGCGTACCAGCGCGAGGAGGGGCAGGTATGAATCCAGGAATCCATCCTGGGCTGTCGATGTCCGAATACCTGGGCCTCGAAGCCGCTAGCGCCTCCATCATCAAGCGGATTCTCGGCGAGTGCCCGCGAGCCGCCTGGTCTGAAAGCTGGCTGAACCCGAGGCGATCCGTCAACAACAACGGCGCCTCGGATCGAGGCACGATCTGCCACGCGATCCTGCTGGAGGGGTCGGAAGACTGCCTCGTGGCCATTGACCCGCGCGATCATCCCGCCGAGAAAACCGGCAACGTCCCGGACGGCTGGACGAACAAATCGATCCGGGCGGCCCGAGACGAGGCCCGCGCGGCCGGAAAGATTCCGATCCTGCTGGACGATCACGCCTCGATCATGAACATGGTGAGCGCAACATGGGAATTTCTCCAGACGGTGAAGGACACCGAGCCGGCCATTTGGGCAATGTTCCAGCCGGACGGCGGGTCGTCTGAGGAAACCGTCGTCTGGCAGGACGGCCAGACGCTGTGCAAGATGCGCACGGATCGATGGAGCGCTGACCGAGGCGTCATCTGCGACTACAAGACCACCGAGCGCAGCGTCGAGCCATCGTCCTGGGGCCGCTCGCAACTGATTGGCATGGGCTACTACCTCTCGGCTGCGTGGTATCGGCGAGGCGCGATGGCGGCGACAGGGGTTCAGCCTGATTACGTGTTCCTTGCTCAGGAGGTCAATCCTCCCTACCTCTGTTCGCTCGTCGGCGTCGAGCCGGCCATGCTGGAGGCCGGCGCGCACATGATCGAGCAAGGGCTGATGCAGTGGGAGCGTTGCGTCGAGTCGGGTCAGTGGCCAGCGTATCCTAATCGCGTCTGCTATCCCGAGACGCCGGCCTACATGCTGGCACAGTGGGAAGCCGCAGAGATTCGAGAGATCGAAGAACACGGCATGCCCGCCGACCGGGCAAAGAAGGAAAAGCCGGGGCAGTGGTTGAGCCGGGCTGAAATTGAAGCGGGAGCGATATGATGAACGAAACCGAAGTGATGGAGAAGCCGTCGACCAGCATTGTCGAATACAGCACGACGGCGGCCGCACTGGCCGAGTTGCGGCAGAAGTATCAGGGCGTGCTGTTCGACGTGACCAGCAAGGAAGGCATGGCGGCGGCCATCAAGGGCCGCGCCGAACTCCGCGGCTATCGCGTGGCGCTGGAAAAAATCCGCGTCGAGATCAAGGCCCCGGCCCTCAAGCGCACGCAGGAAATAGACAGCGAGGCGCGCCGAATCACGACCGCGCTGTCCGCGCTGGAAGATCCGATTGACGACCAGATCAAGGCCGACGAGCGGCGCAAGGCGGCAGAGGCGGCGGCGAAAGCGAAAGCTGAGGCTGATCGTATCGCCGCCGAGCACGCCGCTCGCAAGGCCGAGGAAGAACGCATCCTGGCCGAGCAGCGCGCCGAAATCGCGCGGCAGCAGGAGGAAATCGCCGCGAAGCAGCGCGCCATTGAAGCCGCCCAGCGTGCCGAAAGGGAGAAGTTCGAAGCGGAACAACGCGCCGCCCGCGAGAAGATCGAAGCCGAGCAGCGGGAAGCCGAGCGCGTTCGCCGGGAAGCCGATCGGCAAGCGCAGGCCGAGCGCGACAGATTGTATGAGGAGGCGCGCGCCAAGCGCGAAGCCGAAGATCGCCGCCTCCGCGAAACGCAGGAGAAGGTCGACGCCGAGCGCCGCGAGATCGAGGAACGCGAACGCAAGGCGCGACTTGAAGCGGAGGAACGCGCCAGGGTAGAACGCGCGGCCAAAGAAGCTGAAGAACTGGCCAAGCGCGAAGCCGAGGAAGCCAGGGAGCGCGAAATCCGGCGCGCGGCCGCCGAACTCGAAGACGGAACAGAATTGCTGCGCCAGTTCGTCGGCGTCTACGGCAAGCGCGAAGAATTCAAGGCGATTGCCAAGGCCATCACGGGCTTTCTGGCAGGCAAGCCATGAGTGGGTTCACCTTCCGCCCTGCGGTGCGTGAAAACGTTGGCCTGCTGATCGGCTTGGCAGGCGGCACCGGCAGCGGCAAGACCTATACGGCGATGCGCCTCGCGTCCGGGATGTCTGGCGGCAAGCCGTTCGCCGTCATCGATACCGAGGCCGGCCGCGCCAAGCACTACGCCGACCAGTTCCGATTCGACCATGGCGACCTTCGGCCTCTCTTCCGCCCGGACGCCTACGCCGAGGCGATCATGGCCGCCGACAAGGCCGGCTATCCCGTCATCGTCGTCGATTCCATGTCGCACGTCTGGGCCGGTGACGGCGGCGTTCTCGACTGGCAGGAAGACGAGCTTGACCGCATGGCCGGCGACGACTGGAAGAAGCGCGAGGCCGTGAAAATGGCGGCTTGGATAAAACCGAAGACCTCGCACAAGCACATGGTCGCCAAGTTGTTGCAGGTCCGCGCGCACCTGATTCTGTGCTTCCGCGCCGAGCCGAAAATCGAGATGGTCAAGGACGACAGAGGCAAGATGCAGATCGTCGCTAAGCAATCGCTGACCGGTCTGGACGGCTGGATTCCGGTTTCGGAAAAGAACCTGCCGTTCGAATTGACGGCCTCATTCCTGCTGATGGCAGATCGGCCCGGAATTCCTCGGCCGATCAAACTCCAAGAGCAGCACCGAGCGCTGTTCCCGCTCGACAAGCCCATCACCGAGGAATCCGGGAAGCTGGTCGCGGAATGGGCCTCCGGAGGCGTCAAAAAGCCCGCGCCGACATCCTTGGTGCAACCGCCCGCCACAAACGCAGCCACGGCCCCAGAATCGCTTGGAATCGCCTATATCTCAGAGGACCAAGCGTCCAAGATCAAGGAAGGACTGGAATTCGTCGGGTTCCCGCTGGAGAAGTTCTGCCAGAAATCCGAGATCGCATCGCTGGCGTATCTCGCTGCGGATCGTTTCGGCGGGGCCATGGCCTGGATCAAGACGCTAGCTGACAAGGGGGCGGCATGAACAACTGGTGCTTTACAGGGAATCTCGGGAACGATGCCGAGCAAAAATTCGTCCCTAACGGCGATAGCGTCGTGTCATTCTCGGTCGCGGTCAAGTCTGGTTACGGGGACAAGGCGACAACGACATGGGCGCGCTGCCAGATTTGGGGCAAGCGCGGAGAGTCGGTCCTACCGTATCTCACCAAGGGAAAACTCGTCGGAGTCACCGGCGAATTGTCTTCTCGCGAGTACCAGAAGGATGGCCAGACAAAAACGAGTATCGAGGTGCGCGTTAATGACCTGACCTTGCTCGAAAAACGCGAAGGCGGTCAAGCCGCCGCCCCGCGCAGCCCCGAGCAAAGAACGCCAGCGGAACCGTCGCCTCAGAAACCCGCTTCAGGTCCTGGTAGTTTTAGCGATTTCGACGACGATATCCCATTCTGATGAGCAAACAACACCAGCACGTTAAAACACTCCGTAACCACAATCGATGGCGCCATGGGGGCGACGGTGAAATGACTAATCCAACCGCGCTTGGCATTGCGCTTGATTGGGCCATCGCCGTCTGTGAAGCCGCCGATAACCTCGTCAACGTCAATGGTCGGCATCACGCCGAGAAGGCGTACTCACGCCTAGAGAATGCGGTCAATCCGGAATGACGCAGGCGATTCTCGTGGCAATGGTGAAGCTATCGCACTTCTGCACCATCAACGAAATGTCGAAGTACGCCGAAAGCCTACCGGACGCGATTCGTGCCAGCGACCGGTTCGCCAAATCTTTCAAGGCACGCATGGATCAACTGAAGGGAAAATGAAATGACGAAATACCGTATCACGGTCGAAGAAATCGAAACGAGCGGAGAATGCGAAGCCCGCGCCGCCGATACCTTTGCCGCAATCCGCCGCTACGAGCAAACGACCGACGCGCTAGACCTCAAGGCTGTCATTGCCGCAATCAACAAAAAGCCTCGGGCACCGAGAACGAAGAAGGCTCCTGCTAGCGGGCAGACGTCGCAATGACGGCGAAACTGGAAACCTGGCGGACAGAAACCGAGTGCGCCACGGTGAGAACCGGAGACACCCAGGCGGACGTCTCTACGTGGCCGAGCAGCGAAGGCGTGACGGTCGGAGTGACCGGGCCGCACGGCGCGAATGTCCTGTCCGGCTCGCTGCGACGGGAGCAGATGGAAGCGCTTTGCGCGGCATTCGCACTCCTGAAGGCACGATGATGGGTAGCTTACCGGGCTGCGACGCCGCTGATTTTCTCTGCCGTTCGCAGCCCGCCAAGGCCGAGCATCCCGAGCAGCAACGGCATCATTTCAGACATATCGGCCGGTGAAAGGGAAACCGGATGGCCGGCGATCAGCATCGCCGCTTTGGCGATCGGCAGTCCTACCCAATTCCACGCGCAGCCGGCACCGCATATCCAGCCGATAGCCGGCCGCCAGCCCGAAACAAATACCGACGGATTCCCGGCCTCTACCTTGTTGATGTCGGTCTGCGCCTGAATCAGCGCGAGGCTCGCGGCAAGCTGGTTTTTCTCGGATTCCGTCTTGTCCGGGAAAAACATGCCGATGATTCCCTTGGCCGCCTCTGCTGCTGTGCCGATGCCGGTGATGTCCATCACGCAATCCCCTTCGTGTAGGTCGTCGGCCCATTGCCGAAATGTGCCGTCAATACCTCGTAGCGCGGCTCGTCCGAGAAGCTGACATGCACCCATCGCCCCTCAAGAATCAACTGGTCGAACCCGATCCGCAGCTTGCTTTCCACAAGAACGCGAGCGACGTCGGCGGGGGTGCCAAATTGCGGGCAGGTGAAATCCGCCGCTAGCCCTTGCATGTGAGCGCTGGACTTGCTGCCGCCGATGGCGGAATTGAGCTTGGCGCAGCGGTAGCCGCTGGAGACATGAACGGGCACGGCCAGAACAGCGCGCACCCCTTCAAGCCCCGCCGCGAGCATTCCAATGTTCGCGAGCACTTCGGCAGATGGCGTGTTGTCGATTCCATGGCGGATGGCATAGTCGCTGCGCGTCAGTTCGTCCAGGGTGAAATGCTGCGATAGTTGCATGGCGATTAACCTCTCGTCCCGCTCGTCGGCGTCGGCATCCACGGCGGCAATGCCGGCGGCGCGGCCTTCTTCTGTTGTGCCAGAATGGCCTGGATGATGGCCTCCATTGGACTCATGTCCCCGCCTTAAATCCTGGATACGTGTCCATGCAACGGGTTTCGACGACAGTGACGCGCCTGTCGATGCCGCTGATGCGAGTGTGAAGCTCGCTGGCCATGCTGGTCAGGCTATTCGACATCTCGTCGACCTTGTTGTAGATGCGATTTCCGAGCCACCCGAGGATGGCGCAGAGTAGGCCGAACATCGCGGCGACTAGGGATGCCGCGAGGGCAAGAAGCATGGTTTCGTTCATGTTTATTCTTCCTTTTGTGTATCGAAATCTTGCCCTACGTGTTCGCCTCGCGCATCTGCGCCTGGATTTCCGGCAGTTGGTCGTACAGCCAGGCAATGTTCTTGTTGATCGGCGTCAGCGGATAGCGCTGCATCAGGGCCATATAAACCGCCGAGGCGATCCAGTTCTTGCCGGAGTTCGTCGGATGCAGCGTGTCGTAGGTATAGCCGAGGTCGTAGAGCTTGCCCAGCCCGATGGAAAACGACTCGTCAGTAATCTGCGCATACACGGCATCGATGGCGGCAGAATCGGCCAGTGAGACGGAACAGTTCATCCCCAGCACGCCCGGCGCAATCGTGAAGTTCTGCTTCAAGAACGTGACGCGCGTTCCGTCCATCTCCACGAGCGCGAGCGAATTCTTGAACTGCTGGAATTCTGCGGCGGCGTTCGGGTTCCAGCGGTCATTGACGCCGAGCATGACGAGCAAGTGATTGTAGAACCCGCCGCCCATCATCGCTTGCACGGGCGGATTCGCATTCCCGATCAGGAACCCCGCCGTCGGCGTGTGCGCAGTTTTCCAAGTTAGGCCGGGGAGACTGTAGTTGTCGATCTGCCAGCCCTGCACGCCACCGTCGCGAATCTTGGCTTCCAGCAGTTGCGGCCACGAAGCGGAAGACGCCCCGTTGTTCTGGGTGCTGATCGAATCTCCGATGACTGCGACTCTCATTTCAGCGCCGCCAGTTCTGCCCGCAGGGCGAGGGCTTGAGTATTGAGCGACGCGAGCCAAGTCGTATTGCCAAGCGCAGCCTCCCGGCGCGCGCGCGGGCTGTCGGATTTCTGGTCAATCTCGGCCAGGGCCGAGATGATTTCGTCGCGCCGCGTCGGAACGATCGGGCGATGGATGACGCTCGACACCAGCACATCGCCGTCCCAGGTTTCGAGGTATTCGCCGTTCTGGATTTGAGCCATGGTTAATTTGTCCTGTAGCGCATGAATACGTTGAACTTGTCAGTCTCCGTGACGCTGGATGCGATCTCGATCAGGCATGACGAGACGAACCCAATCTCATCGAAAACCGCGATTGGGTTGCTCGTGGCATTGAACATCGCCCCGATTGGATAGCCGCCCAGATCGGTGGTGACAATGGCGGCTGACGTTGCATCGGACACGACAACCCCGTCCAGCGTGATCTTTATTCGCATCGTCCGGCTTGTCGTATCGACACACGTCAGCCCGAAGAAATTGAGCGCGCCCGATCCCGTTACCGTCAGCGCCGTCTTCAGCGTATTGGCAGTCATTGCCCCAGACAACGATGCAAGGATGCCGTAGCTTTTGTGCTGCGCGACTGTCGTGGTTTGCGATGCCAGACTCCATGCACTCGCGAAAAAGTTCTGCAATACCGCTGGCGTCCGGCCGCGCGGGTCTGCCCCGATCAGTGCCGATTGAACTCCGCTCATAGCATCACCCACTTGGAAAGAGTTGAGGAATAAATCACATGCAGCGGCGCGCCGAGATTCAGCGTGATAACACCGGTCGCAGTCCCATTTGGACCACGCACCGTGTCAGAACCAAAGTCGAGCGTATTGGTGAATAGCCCATTCACCGGTACGACTTCGAATTCCGCTCCGTCGGCCGCAGTCGGCGCGGTGACGGCAGTAGCCGCCACATTGCTGAGTAGATAGCGCGTCCCTGTGCTCGCCGTCTGCGTGGTTCCGGAGACGACCGTCGTCGTCAGCCCACTCGGCGGCGGGTAGGGATTCAGCAGTTCCCAGCGCGTGTTCGCCAGGTTGTATTCGAGCAGCGCCACGAAACCGGCGGCGGGGATACTGCCGGCGAGCAGCACTTGGCCGCCCCCGCGCGTGATGGTGCGGGCGGTCAGGCCATTGGGAGCGAAGGTCGGGGCGGTGCTGGTGTTGGCACCGGCACAGACGACCGCCACGAGGGTTTGATCCGCCAGCGCAATCGCCGGGCTAAAGGTCGCCGTGATGGCGTCGACCGTACCCCCTGCGGTGGCCACCAGAATGCTTCGCGGCAGCGCCCCCAGCGGCGTCAGTTGAAACGCGGCACCGTCGTAGGTTACTTCGTACCAGAGGCTCGCCTGGATGTCGCCAGCGGCCAGCGCGGCCCCGCGCAATTGAATCGCCTTCGTCGCCAGCGCCGAGACCGCCAGCGTCGTTGCGCCGGTATTTGCCGCCGCGCCCGCCTTGAAGCGGAACGTCTGCCCGGCAGCATAGGCAGTGATGGCTGGCGTCAGCGTCAGCGTCAGCGCATCGGCTGTGCCGCCGGCCGTGCCGCCCCACTGGAAGGAACTGTCCTGCACCTGTCCGGTAGCGGCATAGTCGGTGCGATTAACGGCGTTGCCCACCCCGGTATGACGGTAGGTGGCCATCGCCTGGTTGCCGGTGATCGTCGTCTGTCCGTCGGCTGAGACGCTTCCGGTTAAAGCATCGGCGACGTCGTTGATCGTCGTATTGAACTTCGCCGCCTCGATCAGCGTTTCGGCGACGGCCGGGAAGGATGCTCCTGGCGGCGTGTAGACGCCTGATCCATTGCGGCTCATTGGGTGGCTCCCTGTGATGCTCCGGAGATCGCCGCGCGCTGCGCAATGGCCTCCATGAGCAGTTGGCGTTCGTTCGGTGTGGCGGCGCGTACCACTTCGGCGAGGCGCTGCGGATCGCGCATCAAGTCTGCGGCGGAAGTCATAATCGCCTTGCCGCCGCGACCCTCTGCCCGGCTGATGATGGCGTTCACGATCATCGCCGCCCGGTCGAGCATCTGAACCGGGCGAACCGGCTTCTCGAATTCACCCGTGATGCGCTGAACTTCAGGCATTCCGGCCTTCGCCTGCTGATCGAGCGTCTTGTTGCGGAACATGGCGTCGGCAATCTGCTGGTACTTCGGCGCCGCGTAGGGATCGGCCTCGGCCAGCGTGCGCGTGCCAGTCCCCATGATCTTCTCGACGGTCTTCGGGTCGTTGCCGGTCGCCAGCCGCTGGAACGCCTTCGGCGCGTTCTGGTATAGGTCGAGCGCCTTGCCGCCCAGGGACATGCGGTTGACGCCCGCCATGCCGTCGCTGTACGCCTTCAGGTAATCACGCCATCCGGAGCCGCCGGCCGCCTCGATGGCGTCGTCAATGAGAGGCTTCAACTCGCCAGCGTACTTGGCGGCCAGCTTCTGCGACTGCTTCGGGTCCATGCCAGCCGTCAGCTTGTCGACGACCTCATTCACCCCTTGTTTGCGGATCATGTAGACGTCGTAGGCGTTCGGCGTGCCGCCATTGCGCTCTGCCGCCGCCGTGAACAAGTCCTTGATGCCGCCGAGCACCTTCTGGTTCATCTCGGAAGCGCGCGGACCTGGCGTGTCTAGCACGCCGTCGATATGGCCGGCGATCTTTGCCGTGTCGAGCGGCTTCAGGCCGTGCGCTTCGAGGCTACCGATCTGGTTCTCAATGAACCGCGCCTCGGCGCCGCGTTGCAGCGACAGGTCAGCGTTCTGCTGCGCGACACGTTCGGCCCGTTGCGCCAATTCGTCGGCGTAGGTATAGCGGCCCGGCACCCTCGGCTGTCCTGCTGGCTTGAAAGTGTTCTGCGCGATGGCGTCGGCGCGACCCCCCGCTGCCGTGAATCGGCGTACGTCCTGCACGGCATTGGCCGCCTCGGCGCGCTTCGCCGCAGCTGCCGGGCCGAGTTCGGATATCACGTCGCCCGCCGTGTTCGCTGCGTTCAACTCGGTGCGCATCAACGGAAGCGTCGTGGCGTTTACGCCCTGCTTGAACAGGTCGCGCGTCGCTCCCTGCGCTTCCTTGTTCGCGCCACCGGCGATATCTTGGAGAATCGACAGGTTGCCCTGGTGCTGCGCATTGGCGATGTCGAGATATTCGCTCGGCCGATGCTTCTCGGCGAGTTTCTGAAATGCTGAGAATTCGGCGCTTCCAGCCGACACGGCGGCTTGTCCTGCCGTCTCACCGGCCGCCGCGTTGTCGAGTCCGCGCAACACCGCATCGGTTCGATTCCCGGCGACGATCGGCACCAGCCGCCCGACGGATCGATCCGCGCCCGAAGTCTTGCCTTGCAGGGACTGCGGAAGCAGTTTGCGCGCACGCTCCTGAATCACTTGCGGCAGTAGTGCGGCGGCATCCATCTTCGGCAGCATCGGCCCGACGATATTGCGCGCGCCCGCGCCGGCCGCCTTCAGGGCCTCTATACCGACGCCGGCGACAGCGCCACCCAGGGCGCCGGCCTCGACGTTGGCTTTGGTGTCTCCCGGCGTCAGGAATCCCATAGCGCCGCCGCCGACGGCACCCGAGCCCATGTTCTGCATCGCCTGCGTCACGCGCGCCAGTCCGGTTGCTCCCTGCGCCACCGGCATTGCTCCGGCGATCGCCAGATTCGGCGGCGAGGCCATTGCGCCACCGACATTCGCGGCCGTGCCGATCGCATTTACCCAGCCTGGATAGGCGGCCTTGCCGGCCTCCTCCATCTGCTTCAGCTGCTCGTTGTTGCGCTTCCACGTCGGGTCGACCTTCTCGGCCACGGCGAGGAACGGAGATGCCACTCCGGTCAGCAGGCGGGTCAGCGGGTTCGCGGCGATCTTCTCGGCGGTTGTCGGCTCTGCTGGTGCTGCCGCCGGCTTTGGGCCCTGGACATGGGTCGCGTTCGCCCACTTCCAGGCGGTCGTCTCGTCCGGAGCATCAACCTCGTAGGTGCTGCCGCCGACGTCGACTTCGTAGGTTGCCATTACCGCTTCAGCCTTACCGCGCCGGGGGGCGGGCCGTTACTCGGAGGCGAAGCCGGTGCGCCCCCGCCCTCCATGAAGCCGCCGGAACCATACTTCTCGGCAATGTTGCTCAGGGCTTGTGTGTTCGCCTCGTAGCCCTTCGTCGGGTCTGTGGCGACAGACAGCCATAGTTTCAGTTCGGCATTCGAGTCGAGTTGCTTGGCTGACATCCCGGTCGCCTGCATGATCGAACGCAGCAGCAGCGGGCGCGCTTGGGCGATGACATCGCGGTGCTTCTGGTTCGTGGTGCCACCCATGCTGCCGACTGTCTGCCCGACGCCGGTATTCGCCATCCACGACCCCACGTTCGGCAATACGCCTTTCGCTGTACTCGTGATCCCTCCGCCTTCGTTGAGCGAGTCCAGTGCAGACTTTAACGTCATGACGTCCTTGTCGACGTCGGTCTTCCCGGCTGCAACTGCTTCGGCCTTCGACCCGGCGCCGGCCGGCATCTTGCCGACGGCATCCTTGCGCTCGACCAACATTTGCTTGCCATCCGGGCCGACGATGGGCACCAGCGGCTGCACAGCAGCAGGCGCGCGCATGGCGGCCGTCAGACGAATCATGTCTTGCTTGGCTTCCCTGGCCCGCTGATCTGCCTCGGCGCGGCTGATACGCCCCTCGCGCGCCTGCGCTTCGATCTGATCGAGCTTGTCCTGGCCGCGCTGCTCGACCTCCCACCGGCGCTGATCCATCTGCATGGTGCGCGCTGCGTCGGCCTCGTCGTACTTCTGCTGCGCTCCCGCCGTTACCGCCAGACGCGGAAACTTGCTCTGCGCCATGGCTTCGACGATGGCTTGGCGGCGCTGGTCGGGCGTGGCGGGTACGGCCGGCGTGATCTGCGGCGGGCCAGCTTGATCGGGCGGCAGGGCATTCACTTGTTCTGGCGTGCCGGCGAGGCGCTGCTGGTACGCCTTGACGGCATCGGCTTCCATCTGGTTGCGCTGCGTGGCCAGCCCTTTGTCGGCGGTGTCGAGTTCCTTGCCCTGCTGGCCGGCAAAGTAGGCTTGCGCCATCTTGGCGAGCCCCTGCGTCCAACTGATCGGCACCGGTGCGCCGCCAGCCTGACCCATCGATTCGAGCGGCTGCTGCGACTGCGCCATCATCGCTTCGGCAATCTTGCGGCGTCGGGCCAGCGCCTGCGCTTCGGCAGAGAGTTCGGGGATGTCGGCGTAGGGGTCCATCACGCACCCCCGATCATCGCGTAGTCGACCGCATCGTAGCCGCCGATGGTGACGACGGCCGCCGGCATGACGGCGCGCACTTCATCCGCCATGACGCCAGTCGAATCCTCGCCCCATAGGTAGGTCCACGCGTAGCGCCCGATGCCGAGCGGATGAGTGCCGATGCGGCGGATGTCGCGCTTCAGGCGGCGATCAGAAAACTTGGGATTTCCAGCCGCCGCTGATCCAATCGAGAATAGCCCGCTCATCATGGCATTACTCTGCCCCACCCCTTGCGCATAGGCGTTCTGGTCCCATGCGCCTTGGGCTTGGGCGGCTCCCATGATTGGCGGGGGTGCGACATTGGCCCCGGCTTGGTAGCCAAGATTCGATGCGAACGGATTCGATACCTGCGAACCGCTCATCAGCGCGTTGATCTCGTTCAGCGGCGTCTGGCGCTGGGCCAGAATCTCGCTGATTGACTGGCGCCGTAGATCGGATTCCTGCCCAAACTGCTGCGCCTGCTGGGCGGCCTCCATCTGCGCCACCGTCGCGCCCTGGCCGAATTGCTGCGCTTGTTGCGCCTGTTCCAGTTGCGACAACGACATGCCCTGACCAAACTGCTGGGCTTGTTGTGCGGCTTGAAGCTGGGACAGTGACATGCCTTGACTGAAGCGCTGCGCCTGGCGTGCTTGTTCCAGTTGCGCGCTGGCGAGTTGCGCCTGATAGGTTGCCTCGCGCTGCTGGGCGGCCAACTGCGCGGCAGCCTGGTTCTGCTGAATCTGCTGCCCAGTGGATGCGAGCTTCTGATTGAATTCCTGCCCGGTTCCCGCCAGGCGCTGATTGAATTCCTGCCCCTGTTCGCCCACCGCCTGGGTGCGCAACCCCATGCCCTGATTGAACGTCAGCGCCGCATCTCCGGTCGTCTCGTTGTAGCCCTGCTGGCGGCGCGACAAGTCCATGGTGAACGCCTGCTGTGCCGCATTGCCGCCAGCAATCTGGGCCTGCTGCAAGGCATCCGTGCGTTGCCGGTCAAAGCCCTGCATGGCGCGGTCGTAGGCTTCTGTGCCGGGGCGGATGCCATTGGCGATAAGATCTGAATTCGACTGATCGCGCGAACGAGCGATGTCGGTATCGACCCGCCCCATCATGGCGTTGATGACCTGCTCGCGGATCGCGCTCGATTCCTGCGGCATGCCGGGAAGGTTCTGCGCGCCGGTGTAGGCGGTCGGCGCCGTCGGCAGTGAATTCCGATCAAGCGCGTCGGGAGCGCGGAAGGCCATCGGCGCACCAACGGTCGCCATGCCGACTTCTCGGCCAATCTCCGGCGCTTTTCCAGGGGCCGCATAAACCGTCGGGCTCGCTGTCGAACCGGCAAATACCGCCGGGCGCGCGCTTGCCCCGGAATACACGTCGGGCAAATCGCTCGGCCCGGTGTAGGCGGTCGGCAGGGCACCGGCGGTTGATAGATCTAAGTTCTTGCCGATGACGCCCTGCAACGCAGTGGCACCGGTGACGCCCAGGCCACCGAGCAGCCCCTTGACCTGAACACTATTGTCGTAGAGCGCCTGCTGTTCAGGCGAAAACGTCTGATTGACCGTGGCCTGATCCTGATCGCCATTGACCCCATAGGTGACGGTCTGCGTCCCGTATGGGTTGATGACGTTCGGATTGGATAGCTTGGCCGTCGCGCGGGCGGCGTCGATGTTTGCCGCGCCTTGGGCTTGTGCCGCTCCAGCGTAATCAGGGGGCGGCGGCGGGTCCGGTGCACACATGCGATTTCTCCATAACGGTTTCGTTCGTCATGGCGCTGTCTGCACCTTGAGGCGATAGTAAGTGGTCGCTAACCTTCAAGTCAAGCGAATATTTGTAGCAGTCGAGCTTGTAGCCCAGATATTCCATGATGCGGCAGGCACCGTTGTAGGGCGCAGCGGTCATCGTGATCTTCTCGGCCCCGCGCCGGCGCATCTCGGCTTCCACGAAGCGGTAGAAGTGGATGGCGTTGCGGCCCTTGCGGTACTCGGGCAGCAAATACCATGTGTCCTCGGTCGCCAAGAGCTTCTGCGAGTGCATCGAGGCAACGAGGTACATGCCGCAGTGGCCGACCAGCTTCCCGTCGTCGCGTGCCGTGAATACCGTGTACATCGCGCCGTACTGCGCATAGCGATCGAACGATGGGGCGAAGATTTCCCCGGCGGCCGCCATCTCCGTTTCGGCCCAATGCAGTCGCGCATTCGCTATCATCCCGTCCCAGACCTCGGCCAGCGGTTCGATGGCGAAGGTCAGCGTCATGTCGGGCCGCCGACCTCGAATGTCATGTCGTTCGAGAGCCATTGCACTTGCAGCGTGCTGGTGGCCACCTTGATCTTGGGAGCGATGCAGTTGCCGATATAGGCGGCCGGCGAGGTCCAGCGGCGCACGATCTCGATGGCCGATGCCCAGTAGGACAGATTCCAAAAGCTGATATCCCACACCGCGCCGGCCGCCGGCGTATAGGTGGCGCTGCCGCTGATCGTAAAATCGCGAAAGTCGACGTCGATGTCGGTCAGAAACGACAGGCTCCCGGTCACCGCCAGGACCGGCCGATACAGCAGCACGCGCTTGGTCGAGCCGGTATTGCCGAAGTACGAAAACGCCCCTTTGCCGTAGGCCACGATGTCGCTCGTGCCGTCGATAAAGCCTGTCCATGCCTTGACCACCTTTGTGCTCGTCGCGAAGTACAGTTCGCCATTGAAGACGGCAAAAGTCTCGGCATCCCAATCGGTGAACTTGCACCAGGCTTTCGTGATCGTGTTCATCACATACTGGCCAACGCTAGGGATATTGAACAGCACGGCAGATTCCGCCGGGTAGACGGTCATTTCCCAGCCGAAGGTCGACCCGTATGTCACCGCAGATTCAACAAATGCGCTCTCAATCTTGTTCGTCATCGCCGAATTGCGGTCCACGGAAGCGGATTCCAATGCCTTCGCCAGCGGAAACACGCCGCCTTCGGTAATCAAGATCAGGTCGCCACCAAGCTTGCCCATGCAGCGCCGTCCCAGCGGACGGCCCAGGTCAAATACGCCCGCCAGTGCCCAGGTACTGCCCGACGATGGATTCGTGCCCTTGTAGACGATGATTTCGCCCTGCGAAGTGGCGAGGACGACGGCATCATCAGCCCCGTCGCCGCCATCGAAGGTCCAGGTCGCCCCGGCCACAAGGTAGCCGCCCTTCTTGGCGACGCCATCAAGCGGGAATTCCGTCAGGGCCCCGCCGACCGCGCCGGCCGCCAGATACCAGAACGACAGCGAATCCTTCTCGATGAAGAACAACCGTCCCTTCGACAGGAAAGCGCTGATAATCTTGGTTGTCGTTAGGCCGGTCAGGGCGGGACTTGACGCCGCATCGACCGATACCCAGGTCGTGCCGTTGTAGTAGAGCGGCTTGTCGGTGCCGTTGCACAGGATCAGGTAATTGTCGGTGCCGTTGCCGGCGTTGAGCCATTGGCATTGCGCGTTCGTCACGGTGGCGACCGAAGCGCCCACCGCTCCCGCCGTCGTCACGTCATAAACGGCGGTGGCGTTGACGGCAAACATCTTGTTCGTACCGTCGAGCGCGTTGTACACGGCCAGCGTCTTCGGCGCGCCGGTGATCCCGGTCACGTGGTTGGCATAGCCGCCGCGAATTTCGACGTAGGAGGTGCGCGGGAACCAGTTCTCAAGCGTGATCGCATCGGTTGGCTTCATCGCCGCCAGGGCGTCGCGCGCATTCCATCCGCCAATCGGCGCCGGATAGGAAACGCTCTGGCAGACTTGGGCCTTGGGGGCGGTCTTGCGGCGGGCGGGCGTGCGCATCATTGCATCCAATCGCCTTGCGGCACGACGATACCCGGCGAGGGTCCTCGGCTACCACCGGCCATCGAGAAGGCTTTCTTCAGCCCGTTGTGTCCGATCGCCTTCTTAACCTGACCCTCGTAGGTGGCGAAGTCCTCGGCGTACTCGAGGCCCTTTTCCTTCTTCCAGCGCCAGCGCAGTCCCATCAGCAGCAGCGATTCCGGCAGCAGAAGCGTGTCGGTATCGAGCGTGAAGAACTGTTTGTAGGTCGTGCCGTCCGCGCCGAGAATCCAGTTCTTGCTGATGTACTCGAAGGCCCAGGTATGCCCGGCCGTCGGCACCGGATTGGCGATCAGCCGGCCGCCGCGAATCCGCGCTTGGTACCGAGGCCCTGAGAGTGACACTGCCTTGACCGCTTGCCATTCCTGGCCGTCCAGCACGAATACCGGCAGGCGCAGCGTGCGGTCCCAGAAGCTGTCGACCTTGAAGTGGTCGAAGCCATTGCTGGCAATCGTGGCAATCGCCCCCTGGTCCTCCGTCGCCAAGCTCGTATGCGTGGCCTCGTAGGTCAGTTCCTGCCAATCGCCGCGAGAGGCAAGATCGATGCCCTCTTCTTCGAGTAAGCCGACAATCTGGCGCACCTGATCGTCTGTCGAGCCGTAGGCCGTGGCCGGGACGTCCAGGTTCGTGCGCCGGCAGAACAGTTGCACGACAGAGAGCATTGTCATGGCGACTTACTCCGGGTCCGCTGCGCGGTGGCGCACGCGCTTGCCGGCGGCAGGCTCCGGGTCGGGGAGGATGTCGGCCGCGCTCAGGCTATCGGGCTCAACCAGCGCTAGCGCCGGCCCCTGCGCACCGACCTGGGCACCGAGCTTGGCGACCTGATCCGTCAGCGTCGCCACCTGCATTTCCAGATTGACATTAGCCTTGCGAAGTTCGGTGACCTCCAGCGTCAGCGGGCCGTGATCCTTGACCGATTGCAGCCATGCCTGCGCCTTGCTGCGCAGATCGATCCCGCCCATGCCGATGCGGCGCAGTCCTTCGTCGTTGGTGCCGGCCAGGTCTTCAACGGTCAGGCAGTTCATGCGGATGAGCATTTCCTGCTGCGCCGGCGAGATAACCCCCCATCCCTTGATTGGCGTGCCGTTGAGCGGCATTTCCTGGCCATTCTGCCAGCGGCGATAGGCTTCGCGCCACTGCTCCAGCCAGCGTTCCGGAGTGCGGCCGGCGCCGACATCGCTTTCAACCTGGGTGAACCAGCTTTCCGCCTTGGCACGGTAGCAGTCCTTGCTGTAGGCCGGCGTGACATTGACATAGTCGATATCGCGGGCGACATAGCGACCCTCGCGCAGGCTGGCGGCCTTGTCCTCGACAGCGATGCGTTCGAAGAAGACATGGGCAGGGCGCTCTTCGCGCGACGAGGCAAGTTCAGCAGCAGACATTCGATTCTCCTTGAGGTTGATTCATGCAGTGGGCAATGTGCGGCAAGAGGCCGTCGCCGGCCACGGTAATCACCACGTCCGCTTGGACGAGTTGCTGCGCCAGCGTCTGGAATTGCTGCGCCTGCATCACCATCCAGGGTGCCGCCTTGAAGGATCGTCCGTTGACAGAGACATCCATCACGGTATCGGCATCGTTGCCAGGCTGTGCGTAGGCGTGGTGCGCCTCGTCGTAGCTGGAATCGAAGCCGTGCAGGTGGATTGCCCTGAATCCCAGCACGTAGGCCAGCGCCATCGCGGCCAGCCCGACCGTCGTACCAGAACTGATGAGCGTAGCCTGCCGGTCGGACGGCAATATCTCGCCGATACCCGGCGTGTTCATGTGAAAAACGCCAACCAGAAATTTGCTGGCGGCATCAAACACCTCCGGCGCGCATTGCGATGCCAACAGGTATTCATACGCCAGAGCATTACGGACGAATTCGGCATTCTCCGGTCGAGCGTCGATGATGACCTGAATCTGCGGAATGATGCCCTCTTCGTTGAGGAATCGCGCGGCCCCGTTGAGGGCGAATACGGTCTGACCCTCGGCGGCCCGTCGCTTGATCTCTGGCAAGGTGCGGAGCAGCGACGGGCCGCCGCCGACGATGACGGCTTGCCCATCGTGCGCCGGCAGTGGCTCTATCCATGGGTAATCTCGAGCAATGGCCGCGCGGATGTTGTCGGCAATGACCTCGCTTGTCGTGTTGGCGATCGCTTCCAGTTCCGCGTTGCCGCTGCCCCCGACACGCCACACATCCGCCACCCAGGACACGGGGCAATTGTCAGGCTTCGGCTGGCCATGGAAACAGACGACGCGAGCCCCGGCGGGCGGGTAAGGATGGCAGTCAGCCTTGAACGAGGCGAACTGTCCCGGCAACAGGTCTTGCAGAATGCCGACCTCCTTGGCGAAGCGGCCCTGGTCCAGTCTGTTGAGCCACCACAGATCGCCCATCGGATGGCGCGGCTTGCCCTCGGCAACCCATTCTTCCCAGATCGAACTGGCAAACGCGCCGGCCTGCCAGGTGATGACCGCCGGTCCAATCTGCTGCGGATGGTAGAAATCTCGAAGCGTGGCGAACTGCCCACGGTAGCGCACCAGATCATCCAACGGGCCGAGCACTAGCGTGTCCAGGTCCATGAAGATGACCCGCTCACCGTCCCGGAACAGGCCCCGCTTGAACAGGTAGAGCTTGCCCCACCACGTTTCCAGATCGGCCGGCAAGGGCAGCACTTCGATCTCAGGATCGAGGCCCATCGCATCGTCGGTCAGGCAAACGAATCGGCCCGGGTAGCCGTCGGATAGATTGCGGGCGATCATGTCTCGCAGCACGTTAACGTATTCGGCACCATAGGCCGTACCCGCTTTGAGGCAGACGAAAGTGACGGGCTGATCCACCATGGCTTCCGCGCCTTCCCATTTCGAGAAATACAGGCCCATATTTCTCCGGAAGGCATCGTCGCCCCAGGCAATCGTCGCGCCGCTTTTCGGGTGGATGACCTTCAGGTCGTCCCGATGCACGAAAACAGCGCCGGCCCGGTGCAGTCGCCAGATGAAATCTCGATCTTCGTAGCCCGCGCCAGATCGGTAGGCATCGTCGAAGCCGCCGGCCTTGTCCCAGAGTTCCCGGTGCAGCGCCGCGCAGAAGGCGATACCGGTGCCACGCGGGCAAGTCGGGACGCTGACCGTGCTGTGGCAATGCCACTTGCCTTCCTCTGGGCACCACGCCGAGGCAAGGACATAGCCGCCCGGGCCTAGCACCTCGAGTTGTATCGCCATCTGCTGCAGCACGGGCTCGACATGCAATATCTCGGCGCAACTCAGAACCAGGATGTCACCGGTGGCCGCCGCCACGCCGGCATTCCATGCGGCCGTGGGGCACATGGGCTTGTTCTTGGTTGGCAAGCGCACGACCTTGATGGTGAGGCCAACATCCGGAACGTGGAAGGGCACCGGGTTTCCATCATCCACCACAACCACTTCCAGGTTCATCCCCTGGTATTGCGTGGCCAACAGCGACAGCGCGCGGTCGGTGGCTTCCTGGCGGTCCCAATACGGCAGGATAAGGCTCAGTTTCATAGCGCCCTTTTGAATTCGATGAAGTCGCGGATACAGTCGCTCTCGTCGTGTTCCAGCGAGGCCAGCACCAGGCAAACGGCGTCCGGCGTGAATGTCGACAGTTCCAGCCACTGGTACGGCTCAATCAGCAGGCCGACGGTTGGATCGGAAAGATTGAATTCGTGATAACCGCTCATCGAACGCATGGTGACCTTGAACGAGCCATGTGCCGCGACCATGATTCGGCGAAGTTCCTTGTGGGCATGTCCACCGCGTGTTTCATCAGGATTGATGTGATGCAGAAAATAGACGCGCTTGATGTCGAACGGGAGCCGCTCGATCACGGTCAAACTGCCACGATGGTCGGTCAGGGTTTTGAGATTCTGGATCATGGGTAGTGCCCGCCTCCACCACAACCAAGGGAGGAGGCGGGCGATCACGGTTAGGTAATCTGGCTCTGAAGGTGGGGACGGTTGATTGTCACCACGACTGTCGAAGTCGTTGTCACCACGGTCGTCAGGTTGGCTGATCGTGCGCCGACAACCTGCAAACCGGCGGATGCGATGACCTTGACCCGGCCCGCCGTCGCCGAAATGAATAGCGTCACCTGCGGGCTGACCGCTACCGTGGTCTTTTTCAGCACGGCGTTACCGCTGATCTGATACCAGCCATATTCCGACGCGACCGTGGCCGCCATTGATACCGCCACCGGGCAGGCTTGCACCGTGGTGGCGGTGACCAGAGCGGTCTGGTAGGTCGTGGCGTTGTACTTCACCAACGAACCAACTTCTGTCGACGCGACGCCGAGCAGATAGATGAACTCGCCCTCGCCATAGGTTGGGTCAGTGGCGCGGACGATCGTTCCCAGGGCATGGGTCTGAGTGGTGCTGTTGTTGGCGATGGGCTGCGCACCAGCGATGCTATGGACTGCATACGTCATGATGATTCTCCTTGTCTGGGTGGTCGCCGCTTACGCGACGATGACGCCCTGCTGGTGGCGGTTGGACAGCGTGAGGTTGCCCATCCAGAGGATCGGAATCACCGAGCCGTCCTGGTTGATCGGGCGCATCTCGTCCATGATTTCGAGGTCCGCGTCCTGATGCACGACCAACTCCAGATAGTTCGTGTTCAGGAAATAGGCATGGCTCGACGGAATGCCGCTGTTACCGTCGAACTCAACATCGGCCGTCTTGTACTTCAGCGAGACGATGCCCGCATCGGCCTTCTGCGAATCCATGTAACGCTTGAGCGACACCTGGCTAGCCTCAAAATACTGGTAGTAGGTATTGTCCATGACGATCAGGTCGGGTCGGTCGTCGCTGCCACGGTCGAGATTCAGCCACAGCGGCAGCATCATGGAATTTTCGATGGTGCTGGCCGAGGCGGTAACGCTGTTGGCCGAGCAGTCGAAAATCTGGTTCTTCCAGAACGTGTAGGTGCCGGAAACGATGCCGCCAACCGTGCCTGTGCCGTCGTCTGACACCAGCGCTTGCAGACCGTTGATCTGGTTGCTGGCCGTGCCGTTCGAGTACAGGTCGGACGAGAAGTTGTTGTTGAATGTGCGCAGCGCGTTCTTGATGCGCGACTTGGCCAGATTGACGATGCGCGAGTCGCCGGAGTTGATGCGCAGATCGCGGCCGGAGGCAACGACGTTGATGGCGATCTGGCGCCACTGGTACTCGGCCGCGCTGATGACGTCGGACTGCGCGATGTTGAGTAAGTCCCAGTCGCTGTAGCGCTGGTAGGTGCTGTTGGTCGTGTAGTCGAGCGGACAGGCAATGGTGAGGCCGCCGTCTTCCTTGCGGTAGTTGCCGCGCTTGTAGATGCGGCGCAACAGGGCGTTTCGGTTCGAAACGTTGTCCTTGATTTCCTTGCGGTGCTTGCGGAAGGTGGTCGACACCAATTCCGTGAAGGTGCTGTTCGGGCTGGCCATGATGGGCTCCTATGAAGTCAATGGGTGCGTGCTTTGATCTCGCGCAGTGTTTCGCGCAACGATCCTTCCATGTCTTTCATCGATCCTTTCGGCTCTGTGGGAGTCCTCCGGGTGTCACGATTCCTGACGGTGTTGCTGCTTGCTGCCTTGGCCGCCGAGACCTCCTGTTCTGCCTTCGTGCGGGCGGCCTGAGCGGCTTCTTCTTGAAGCCGAGCGGTCTCCTTGGCACGGGTGACAGGATTGGCCCAAACGGCCCGATCGTAGGCGTCCTTGAGATCGAGCCCCTGGTGGAGGAACGCGATAATCTCGTTGGATACCTCGTCGAAATAGGTGTGCGATGCGTCGGCGGCGAAGGCTTCGACATCGCGCGAAACTCGGGTCTTGGCCTCGTTGAACGCGGCCTGCTGGCCGGCGGTCAGGTGGGCCTTGACGCCGTTCAATTCGTCTTGCAGCGCCTTGATGGCGGGGTCGACTTGCTGTTGGCCGTCCGGCTGTACGGTCGAGAGGTCGACGCCGTACTGCTGCGCCAGCGTGCCGAAATAGGCGGCTTTGGCTGCGGCATCCCCATTCGACAGCTTGTAGTGGGCGTTCAGCAGGAACTGCACGGCGCGCGGCTCGTCGACGCCCTGGGCCTGAAGCATCGGCCGGTAGGGCGTCATGATGTCGCGCATGGTGCGCCCCAGGTTGGCGTCGCCGCGATCCTTCTCCAGGCCGTCGCGCATCTGGCCTTCGCGCTGCTCGATGTACTCTTGGACGTCGGCCGGCAGCGTGGCGAACTTCTCGTGCATCTCCTTCTTCCACGACTGCGGGGCGGCGCGCACGGTCGGGGCGTCTGCATCTTCCGGTTTCGTTGTGCCGGCAGGGTCGTCGGCGGCCTTGGCCCCGGCCGGCCCGGGGTCGCTGTCGCCAGCGAGGGGGCCTTCGTCCGGTGGCGCATCGTCGCCCCCGAACAAGTCGGCCGAGATTGAATCGACGGCGCCGACCATGTCAAAGGATGGTTCCCCGCCACCGGTGCCGGGATCGCCCCCACCGCCGAGCGATGCCCCCTCATCACCTTCGGGAGCTTGGAGGCGAGCAAACAGGCGGCGCAGGGTCATCGACATGGGGCGGTCCTCAAAGGGTTTTCAGGGCAAGCAGGATGGCGGCGGCTTGCGTGGCCGCGCTGTCGCTGCTGGTGGTACGAATCCATCCGGCTTTCCCGGCGTAGGGAGCCGTGACGCCAACGACGTAGAATTCGTCGACGCTGGCGCTGACGGCCGCCTTGCGCTGGATGTTGGCGACGTTCGTGGTACTGGCGGAATCCATCTGGGCTTGGATGTCGGCAACGGCTGGAATGGTCATGGCATGGGCTCCTAAACTCGGGTGTATTCAACGTCGACGCCGCTATCGATTTCGGCGATCAACTGTTCGCGCTTGCGGGCCGGCATGGCGTGAATCGCGGCCTCGACGGTATCGTCCACTTTCGCGTCCAGCGCGGCGTCCTCGCGCGCCCGGGCGACGGCGGCATGCTCTTTCATGCTCGGTTCGTACTCGACGCAGCCGTTGCGTTTCAAGTCCTCTTGGCGCTGCGCGCGGCTGTTGATCCAGCGGCCGTCTATGGGCGACTGGTAGGCCGGGATGTCGACGGCGATCATGGTCGGGCAGATGCGGCGTTGCGCTGCCTTGCCGCACTCGCAAGTCTGTGGCACGTCGTACTCTGCTAGCTTCAGATAGCGGTCGAAGGCATGCCCGGATTCGCAGGCGAAGGTATAAATGGGCATCAGTCGGCCCCCTCCGGTTGCTTCTCGGCGGCGCGTTCCTTCTGCGCGGCAGTGGCGGCGGCGACCTTCAATTTGCTGGCGGTCACGAGTTCGTTCAGTTGCGCCTTGGCGCGCAGTTCGGCCATCTTCATGGCGTGTTCTTCGCGGGCCATTTCCTGTTCCAGTTGCAAGCGCTGCATCTCGGCGGCGGCAGCGGCTTGATCGACTTGCGCCTTCAGCGCGCCTTCCTGCTGCTTCTGCTGCATTTCCATCTGCTTCATCTGAAGATCGGCCTGGGCCGCTGCCGCGCCGCCGTCGTCCTTCGGCTTCGGTGCCTGCATGGCCTTGATTTCGTCCTCGACCTCGGTGCCGAAGCGGAAGCGGCGAACGATCGTCAACAGCATCGCCTGCGCGGCGCCGAACGGCATGGTGCCGCTCTCGACCAGCGGGCCGATGCCGTGCAGGAACTGCGCGATGGCCTGCATGACCTCGCTGATGTTCTTCTGGTCCTCGGTGGCTTCCACGTCGATCGTCGAATTCGTCTCGATGTCGATGCGGTAGGCGCGCTGCATGTCGTTGCGCAGCAATTTCAAGACGTCGTCCCACGCAGGGGCCTGCATGATCTGCATCGCCTTTGGATCGGGTTGTTGGCCAGACATTTGGGCGGCTTGCATCAATGCCTGTGCTTGTGCCTTCTGCTCGGTCGTAGCGAACGGCAGGCCCGTGGCCTTCGCCCAAGTGGCCGCCGACAGTTTCTGTGTGGCCACTTCGAGCATGATTCGCAAGGTGTCGCGGGCGTAGCGCTGCGTCGCCTTCTGCAAGCGCTTGAGGCGCATTGTGCCCCAGGCTTCCTTGATCTTCTGCGCGCCCAGCGTCTCGGAGGCGGCCGACTGGCCGCGCACGATGTCCGACACGCCGGTAATTTCGTAGATGACGTGCTTGACGGCCTCGCGCTGCTGGACCATCTGCATGAGCACGGCCACCAGCTTGTCGATAGGCCATAGCCAGATCAGGCGATCCAGCCCGCCGGCCTGACCGATCATGGCGCCGTCGTCGGTCGGCTGAATGGTCAGGTCTTCGGCCTCCAGAATCTTGCCGATCTGGTCGCCGAGCGAGCCGTCATACGCCCCCCGAACCTTGATCGCCGCCACCAGCGACTTAATGCGCCGCGTGATGTTGTTCAGTTCCTCGGCCTGGTTCTTGTACAGCGCATACAGCGCCGTCGGCATCAGGTCGTTCGACTTCGCCAGGAATTGCAGCGGGCGCGGGCAGTTGAAAAACCCGGTAATGCCGTAGGGGTCGGCGTCGTCCTTCAGGTAGCCGTCTGGATAGCCGGGGCTGATGTAGCGCACGCGCTTTCCGCCGGCGCGGTCCCAAATCTGATAGACCAGCGCCACCTTGCGATCGCTATCCTCGTCGCCGTCGTCCGACTTGTTCTTGCCGTCGCCTTCGTCGTCCTCTTCGGCCTGTTCCTCGTCCTCGAATTTCATCTTCGCGGCAATGGCGTCGCCGAAGAGCCGCTTCGCCTCGTCCTGGTCTACATACTCCTCGTAGGCGATCCAGGGTACCTTGCTCCACTTGCGCGCGAAGCCGAAATAGACGCAATCCCACTTGCGCGAGTCGACGCAGACCTGTTCCCACTCGACGGCGGTCTCCGAAGTCTCGGCATCGTACTTAACGCCCGTCACCCCCCGGCCAGGCAGCAGGCCGTCGAGCGTGGCCGCTTCCATGGCGGCATCGAAGGTCTCGTAGCCCTCGACGTTGGTATCGCAAAGGTACTCCAGCATGCGCTGGGCGGCCAACGAGGCGGCCTTGCCGAGCGGGTCTTCGTCCTTGAATCTCCGTTGCACGACCGGGCGCGGCGTCTGCGAGAACAGCGCCGGCAGCAGCGTCTCGGTATTCGAATAGAGGATGTTGAACGGCGTTTTCTCGGCTTCGCAGCCGGAATAAATTTCGATGATCTCGCGGCCGTCCTTGCGGAAGTCCTTTTCGCGCTTCTTGGCGGCGGAAATCTCGGCCAGCCAGTGCTTGACCTCGGCGGCGGGCTCTCCGGGGAGGCGTTCGGCTGGCATCAGACGACGGTTACGTTGGGGCCAAGGGGCGTGTAGCGCAGGTAATGCCGCCACGTCCCGGTTGTCGAGCCGACGCCGATAACGGTTTTCAGCGTGCCGGCGGTGACAATGAGGCGATTGGCGACGGCGGCGCCGAGTTGTGCCCCCCCGTTGGCCGCCGTGACAAGATCCGGGGCCGTCGTCAGTGCGGTCGGATTCAGGCGAACCGTGGCGCCGGCTGCCGCAGAGGCCAGCGAGGCCGATGCACCGCTGATCGTCTTGGCCGAACCATCCGTCGGCGCCGACTGCCATTGCAGCGTGGAGGCCGTCGTGTCGTCAGCCGTAATGCAGACCGACAGCAATTCTTCGATCTGTATCGGGCCACCGGCAATCGTGAATATCGTCGTCCCATTGACCATGACGGCCGCGGCAGTCTCGACGGAGCGGGAATCCATGATCCGGCTCAACGGCCCGGCCAATTTCCCCTGATCTGCGATGAAATTCTCGTTTCCGGTGTCCGTTTGCCACGTCATCGCCCTACTCCCATGTCAATTTCCCCGCGACGATACCCCGGTTACGTCAAGTTAGCAAGTGCTTACTTACGATTGCCGCAAAGCGCGCATTTTGCGCAAATGGTCGTTCTTCATGGTGCCGAAGGTCATGCCGACGACGTTGCCGCGCAGCAATCTCTCTCCCAAGGGCCGTTCTTCGGCCGCGCGCTTGCTCTGTTTCCAGGTAACCGCAACCGTGCGCCACGCATCTGCCGCATGGGAATGCTTGTCATGCTCCGGTCTGGAGGAAAATGTCTGCTTCTCCTCGTCGTACTCGCGTCGATAGCCCTTCAAGTGGTCGACGCCGACCTCCGTTCGCTCGGTATCGAAGCGGCAGCGCGGGAACGTCGCCCGGGCCGCCTGGATTCCCTCCTGAACGTCCAACGAAGGCGCAATGGCGAAACGCCCGAGCTTGCCTTCGTGGTCGCCGTTGAACTCGATGGCCTGCTGTAACATCGACTTCCCGCCGGCCGCCTTCGTCCGAGGCCGCGCATCATGCGGTAGCCAGTGCGTGCCGTACTCGTAGCCCAATTCAGTGCTCTTGTTCAGCAGTGTCAGGCACTCGAATTCAATGTCCTTGAAACGGCTGTCGTGGTAATTGATGACATGAATGTCGCCATCCACAAGCTGGTAGTACCAGCACACCGTATCGTCGTCGTAGCCCAGATCCCAGCCGGTAAAGACCGGAATCCCAGGCGTGTGCGGCACCGACACCGGGCTTTCGTCCGTACCGATCCGCCCCTGTTCCTGCGCCTTCGACAGGCAATCCCCCCAGATCGCCCCCGGCATCGCCGCCTCGAACGACACGTGGTATTCCTGCATCCACAGCGCCATACCGTACTCGTCGCCGTGCTCGGCCTGCAACTGCCGCAGGATCGATACCAGTTGCTCGTTCGTGAAGACCCCCGACTGATCGGCCGTCAGTTGCGAATAGAACCAGCCTGGCTCTTTCGCCGCAAATTCGCACAGATTTTTGAAGTGGTTCTTCCCCCGGGGCGTCGAGTTGAACATCGCCCAGCCACCGTTTTCCTCAACAATCGGCATCAGATACCCCCAGGCCGACGGCTGCGACAACGCATATTCCGAAAACACCAGCCCCACCGGCGGCGACCCCACCAGCGAATTGAAATTGTCCGACCCCACTAACTGAAACGAAGACCCGTTCTTGAACGGAATCATCATCTCCTGATCCCGCGTCGTCTTCCTCAACTCCATCGGGAACGCATCGTCAATCCGCCGACGACCCGTGTTCGGATTCACCGCGTCCCACATCGATTTCCTAGCCTGCGAGTACTCCGGCAACATGTACCAGTAATTCCCCACCCGCTGGTGCGCAGCAAACGCCGTCCAGTGCAGCCCCAGATCGTCTTTCCCGCTCCGACGGTGCCACTTCAGCACCGCCCGCTTACCCCCACGGACCAAATAATCCCAGGGCGCTTCCTGATACCCCCGTGGCGTCCAACCGTTCGGCAGTCGTATCTTCATTCCCACGACCCCGTCGAGTGCATCGCTCGCCCACAATCCCCGCACATCACCCGATCAGGTAGAACCACCACGCGAACCGTCATCGCCAATACCTCCCGCGCAAAGGGTAGCCGACCAGGGCAAGGTTAGCAAGTGCTCACTGCTCAATTGCATGACAGACGCTATTTCGACGGAAACCACGTCTGTGACAAAAGACAAGGGGAAGGCTAGGTGGAAACCATGTGGGAGGCTACACGCTGGGTTCCCTTGAGCCGGCCCCCACCTGCCGCGACCCACCCCCCCCCCGGTACCCCGGTACCTTGGTCAGTGGGCGCTCACATGCGAAGTGAGCACTAACCCACGACGCGCCGACCCATGTGCACAGATTG
>MGYJ01000099.1 GCA_001801685.1 Gammaproteobacteria bacterium RIFCSPHIGHO2_12_FULL_63_22
AGCGACGGGCTACCGAAACTTATCGCGCTGCGTTAAGGTCAAGACTGAACAACGTATTTCCTCCGATCCGGGTAGCACATGAATCTCAATCCCTTTTCCTGGCCGTTCCGGTCCCAGTTCCTGTTCGGCTTCGTTGCCTGTGCGAGCCTGCTGGCCTACGCCGGCTTCGCGCAATACGGCCAACTGTTCGAACCGTGCCCACTGTGCATCTTCCAGCGCGTGGCCATGGCCGCAACGGCAGTCGTGGCCCTGATCGGCGCGTTGCACTCGCCGCGGTCTGCGGGCGGTCGTCGGACCTACGGCCTGCTCGCGTTCCTGGCGGCCGGCACGGGCGCCGCGATTGCCGGGCGCCATGTCTGGCTGCAGCATCTGCCCCCCGACCAGGTGCCTGCCTGCGGCCCAGGCCTGTCGTACATGGTCGAATCCATGCCCAGCTATCTGGACGTGGTGAAGAAGGTGCTCCAGGGCTCCGGCGAATGCGCGAAGGTTGACTGGACCTTCGTCGGATTTTCGATGCCGGAATGGACCCTGCTTTGCTTCGTCCTGCTCGCCGTTGGCGCGCTAGTCGCCGGTTTCCGCAAGCGATAGGTGGATTACTCCACTTCGACGGCCCATGAATACGGGCTGTAAGATAACCAAAACCCGAGCAAACGACAGATACGTGATGAACGCGACCGACCGACCGATGCAGCCTGTTTCCGTTCCCGCCGGATGGAGCCCGGACAGCTGGCGCGTACATCCCGCCACGCAGCAGCCGCAGTATCCCGACGCGGCCGCCCTGGCGGCGGTGCAGGCCGAACTCGGCGTATTGCCCCCGCTGGTGACGTCCTGGGAAATCCTCGCGCTCAAGAAGCAGATCGCCGAAGCGCAGGAAGGCAAGCGCTTCCTGCTGCAGGGCGGCGATTGCGCGGAGAGTTTCAGCGATTGCGAGTCGGGCCTGATTTCGAACCGCCTCAAAGTGCTCCTGCAGATGAGCCTCGTGCTGTTGCACGGGTTGCGCCTGCCCGTCGTTCGCGTGGGTCGATTCGCCGGGCAGTATGCCAAGCCGCGTTCGACCGATACCGAGACCCGTGGCGAAGTCACCTTGCCCAGCTATCGCGGCGATTTCATCAACCAGCCGGATTTCAGTGTCGAAGCACGCACGGCTGATCCGCGACGCATGGTGAAAGGCCACGCCCGTTCGGCTATGACGATGAATTTCGTACGTGCCTTGATCGACGGCGGTTTCGCCGACTTGCATCACCCCGAATATTGGGACCTGGGCTGGGTGCGGCACTCGCCCCTGTCCGAGGAATACCACCGGATGGTAGCCGCGGTCGCTGATGCGGTTCGATTCATGGAAACCATTTCCGGCGAATCGCTGCACAACCTCAACCGTGCCGACTTCTACACGTCGCACGAGGCTTTGCTGCTCCCGTACGAAGAGGCGCTGACGCGGCAAGTGCCGCGCCAATGGGGTTGGTTCAACCTGAGCACGCACTTCCCGTGGATCGGCATGCGGACTGCGGCGCTCGACGGCGCGCACGTGGAATATTTCCGCGGGCTGCGCAATCCAGTGGCGGTGAAGATCGGCCCGTCGGTGAATGTCGACCAGCTGTTGCGCCTTGCAGACGTATTGAATCCCGACAACGAGCCAGGCCGCCTGAGCTTCATCCAGCGCATGGGTGCCGGCAAGGTCGAGGAGAAATTGCCGGCGCTGGTCCAGGCGGTGCAACGCGAGGGCAAGCGGGTGCTTTGGATCTGCGATCCCATGCACGGCAACACCGAGTCCACGTCGAACGGTTTCAAGACCCGCCGGTTCGAGAACATCCAGGCCGAGCTCGATCGCAGCTTCGATATCCACGCCGGACTGGGTTCGCGCCTGGGTGGCGTCCATCTGGAACTGACGGGTGAGAACGTGACCGAGTGCCTTGGCGGCGCGCGTGAGCTGACCGAGACGGACCTGGAGCGTGCCTACCGGTCGACGGTGGACCCGCGTCTCAATTACGAGCAGTCGCTGGAGATCGCGATGCTGATCGTCCGCAAGCAGTCAGGATTGGCCCGCCCCAGGCAGGCGTGAGGCGGGCAAGCGTGACGCGGACGAAGCGGAGTACATCCGCGTCGGCCGAATCGGGTAATCAGCCAGATCAGGGGGCGAGCGTCGGCCGATATTGCGGTGGCTTGCGGGCCTTGGTCGCCTGCTCGAAGGCGTAGGCGAAGCCGAGCAACTCCGGCTCGCTGTACGCGCGGCCCATGAAGGCCAGTCCGATTGGCAATTCGCGAACGTCACCCATCGGCACAGTAATGCTGGGCGTACCCGCGACTGCGGCGACGCCATAGCCGGCGCCGACGAAGTGGTCGGCCAGCACCGGGTCCGTCGGCCACGCAGGCGACATGCTCGGCGCGATGAGCGCATCGAGTTTGTTCTTGTCGAGTACGGCAAGCAGGCCTTCCTTGCCGGCGAGACGTCGCGCGTCGTTGCGAGCCTTGATATACGCGGCGTCGGTGAGCGGGCCCTTGGACTGCGCAAGCTCGAAGATTTCCTGTCCGAAGATCGGCATCGCCTTGTCGGCGTTGGTCTTGTTCCAGGCGATCAGCGCCTCCAGCGACGCATGCGGCGAGCCGGAATTCTTCAAGTAGGAATTTAAGCCATCCTTGAATTCGTACAGCAGCACTTCGTATTCCGGTGCATTCCATTTGTCGTAAGTGTCGATCTTCACGTCGATCACCTCGGCGCCGGCGGCCTTCAACGCCGCGATGGATTTTTCAGTGGCTGCGTCCACATCCGGGTGATAGCCCATCGCCTGGCGTGTCAGGCCGAAGCGCTTGCCTTTGAGGCTATCGGCCTTGAGGAACGCGCTGTAGTCCTCGGGAATGTTCCCGGCCGCCGCATGTCCGGCGGGATCGGCTTCGTCCACGCCCGCGAGTGCATTCAGCAGCATCGCCACGTCGGCAACATTGCGGCCCATCGGGCCTGCGGTGTCCTGGCTTATCGAAATCGGGATGATGCCGTTGCGACTGACCAGGCCCACCGTCGGCTTCAGCCCAACCAGGCCGCTGACGGATGCCGGGCAAATGATGCTGCCATCGGTCTCGGTGCCGACGCCGATGCTGGCCAGGCTCGCCGCGATGGCGGTGCCCGTGCCGGCACTGGAGCCGCAGGGATTGCGGTCAAGCACATAGGCATTTCGCGTCTGCCCGCCGCGCGAGCTCCAGCCGGACGTGGACCGGGTAGAGCGGAAATTCGCCCATTCGCTCAAGTTGGTCTTGCCCAGGATGATGGCACCTGCGGTGCGAAGCCGCGCGACGATGAAGGCATCCTTCGTGGGCCGATTGTCCGCCAGCGCGAGGGAGCCCGCGGAGTTGGCCATGCCGACGGTATCGATGTTGTCCTTCAACAACACCGGGATGCCATGCATGGGGCCACGCACCTTGCCGGCCTTTCGCTCGGCATCCATCGCATCAGCATCCTTCAACGCATCCGGATTCAATTCGATGACTGAATTGAGCGAAGGCCCGGCCTTGTCCACGGAGGCAATACGGTCGAGGTAGGCCTGGGTCAGCGCGCGTGAGGTGAGTTCGCCGGATTCGAGTTTCTTGCGCGCGTCGGTGGCGCTGAGTTCGGCGACATCCAGGGCTGGCGCGGCGCTGGCGGCGCCCGGTGTGGCAGGCATCGGAGTCGGCTCCGGCTTGCAGGCGGCAAGGACGGAGAGGGCGAGCAACAAGACCAGGCGGCGCATGCGGATTCCCCTGTAACGGCGATGGAGGCGATGGCAAGAAAAAGGCCCGGTGGCGTCATGCGCCATCGGGCCTTTCAAGTATTACGCTTCGCCGCTGGCGCCGCAATCAACGGCGCGTGACGACTAGCTGCCGGCCATCAACCGCGATTGGACTTCTTGCGCTCGTTTTCGGTGCGGTCCTTCTTGCGAAGGCGGATCGCGACCGGTGTGACTTCCACCAGCTCGTCGTCCTCGATGAATTCCAGCGCCTGCTCGAGCGACATCTTGATCGGCGGGATCAGGCCTTCATCGTCATCCTTGCCCGAGGCGCGGAAGTTGGTGAGCTGCTTGGCGCGCAAGGCGTTGACGGTAAGGTCGTTGTCCTTGGAATGGATGCCGACGATCTGGCCTTCGTAGATTTCCTCGCCCGGATCGATCATCAGGCGGCCGCGTTCCTGCATCATCATCTGTGCGTACGGCGGGGAAGGGCCGGTGCCGTTGCTGATCATCACGCCGTTCTGGCGTTCGGCGATGGCGCCTTCCGAGCGCGGACCAAAATGGTCGAACACGTGGAACAGCAAGCCAGTGCCAGCAGTAATCGTGCGGAACTCGGTCTGGAAACCGATCAGGCCGCGGGCCGGGATCATGAAGTCGATGCGGACGCGACCCTTGCCATCGGGTTCCATGTTGGTGAGTTGCGCGCGGCGCTCGCCCAGGCGCTGCATGACGCCGCCCTGGTACTGCTCTTCAAGATCCACCACCAACGCTTCGATCGGCTCCATCTTCTGGCCGTCGATCACCTTCACGATGACTTCCGGACGGGAGACGGCGAGTTCGTAACCTTCGCGGCGCATGGTTTCAATCAGGATCGACAGGTGCAATTCGCCGCGGCCGCTGACCTTGAACTTGTCGGCGTCGTCGGTTTCTTCAACCTTCAGCGCGACGTTGTGCAGGGCTTCGCGCATCAGGCGGTCGCGCAACTGGCGCGACGTGAGGAACTTGCCACCGCTGCGATCCTTGACGCCGGCGAACGGGGAATTGTTCACCTGGAAGGTCATGCTGATGGTCGGTTCGTCGACGGTAAGCACGGGCAGCTGCTCGGGCTTGTCCACGGCGCATATGGTGTCGGAGATGCCGAGGTTTTCGATGCCCGAGATGGCGATGATGTCGCCCGCGTTGGCTTCTTCAACTTCCAGGCGCTCGAGGCCCAGGAAGCCCATGACCTGCATGACCTTGCCCTGGCGGACCTTGCCTTCGCGATCGACGATGGAGACCTGGGTGTTCGGCTTGATGCGACCGCGCTGCACGCGACCGATGCCGATGATGCCGACATAGTTGCTGTAGCTGAGCGAGGTGACGCGCATCTGGAACGGGCCTTCCATGTCCACCGGCGGCGGCGGGACGTGGTCGACGATGGCCTGGAACAAGGGGGTCATGTCGCCGCTTCGCACGTCCGGCTCGAGGCCGGCGTAGCCCTGCAGCGCCGATGCGTAGACGGTGTGGAAGTCGAGCTGGTCGTCGGTGGCGCCGAGGCGGTCGAACAGGTCGAAGGTCTGGTCGAGGACCCAGCCCGGACGCGCGCCCGGACGGTCGACCTTGTTGACCACGACGATCGGCTTGAAGCCCATCGCGAAGGCCTTCTGGGTGACGAAGCGGGTCTGCGGCATCGGGCCGTCCATCGCGTCGACCAGGATCAGTACGGAATCGACCATCGACAGCACGCGCTCGACCTCGCCACCAAAGTCGGCGTGGCCTGGGGTGTCGACGATGTTGATGCGGTATTCCTCGCCGGCAGGCGACTTCCAGCGGATGGCGGTGTTCTTGGAAAGGATGGTGATGCCGCGTTCCTTTTCCAGGTCGTTGCTGTCCATCATGCGGTCGGTGGTGACCGTGCGCTCGCTGAACGTGCCGGACTGCTTGAGCAGCTGGTCGACGAGGGTGGTTTTGCCGTGGTCGACGTGGGCGACGATGGCGACGTTGCGAAGCTTTTCGATGGACATGGGTCTAGGCGCACCGGTGCCGGGCGCACTGTCTGATGAGGGAAGCCGAATATTATAGCCCAGACGCGGAGCTGGCGCTCCAATATGGCATCCTAGGCGGCTAGACCCACCCGGAGCACGTCCATGTCTGAACTGATTGCGACCTTCAACACCTCCCGCGGCCCCATCCGCACCCGCCTGCACGCCGACAAGACGCCGGTTACCGTGGCCAGCTTCGTCAACCTGGTCAAGCGCGGCTATTACGACGGCCTGAGCTTCCACCGGGTCATCCCCGACTTCATGATCCAGGGCGGTTGCCCGCAGGGTTCGGGAACCGGCGGTCCGGGTTACCGGTTCGAGGACGAACCGCGCGCCGACCTGCGCCATGACAAGCCTGGTGTGCTGTCCATGGCCAATGCCGGTCCGCGCACCAACGGCAGCCAGTTCTTCATCACGCATGTGGCCACACCATGGCTCGACGGCAAGCACACCGTGTTTGGCGAAGTGCTGGGTGCGGAAGACATGGCGGTCGTCAACGCGATCCGCGGTGGCGACAAGATCGAGAGCGTCACCCTGAGCGGCGATGCAGACACCGTGCTGGCCGCGCAGGCACCCCGCGTTGCCGAGTGGAACCAGGTGCTGGGCGCCTGATACACGGGCCGGGGCTGCTTTTGCCGCCCCGGTCGCTGGAACTGGCTATGTTATAATTTTGCGGTTTTCCGGGCTGTAAATGCGCCCGATTCAACCATCCAGTCCAGCAGAGGTCCACGATGCCCCAACTCGCTAGCCGCATGGGCCGCGCCAAGCCCAGTGCCATCATGGCCGTTGCCGAAAAAGCAAAGGCGCTCAAGGCCGCGGGCCGCGACATCATCAGCTTCTCCATCGGCGTGCCGAATTTCCTGCCTGGCGACCACGTGTACGCCGCCGCGCGCGCCGCGCTGGACAAGGACTCCGGCCAGTACGGGTCCAACCGCGGTTCCGATGCGCTGCTGGACGCTTTCCTTGCGCATATCGAAGCCGTCGGCCTGACCGGATACACCCGTGCGAATTGCTCCACGGGCATCGGCGCCAAGCACGTCCTGTTCAACCTTGCGGAAGCATTGCTCGATGAGGGCGACACCATCGCCTACGCCGTTCCGTACTGGACGACCTACGCCGACATCGCCGACATCAGCAATGCGAAGCGCCTCGAGTTGCCGTGCCCCGCCAGCCAGAATTACAAGCTGACGCCGGCGCAGCTGGAAGCGGCCCTGGCTACCAAGCCCAAGATTTTCCTGTTCAACAATCCGAACAATCCAACCGGCATGGTCTATACCCGCGAGGAAGTGGCGGCGCTGGCCGACGTGCTGGTTCGCTATCCGGATACCTGGATTGTCGCTGACGACATCTACAACCGCATGGTGTTCGACGGCCTGGGTTATCACAATTTCCTGCACACGCAGCCCGCGCTGCGTGACCGGCTGGTCTTCGTCGACTCCTTGTCGAAGACTTACGGCATGCCTGGCTGGCGCGTTGGTTTCATGGTCGGGCCCGAATCGGTGGCCAAGGCCGTCACCACGCTGAATTCCAACCACATCACCAACATCCCCGAAGTCGTTACCGCTGCCGCGATTGCAGCGCTGACCGGTCCGCAGGATGTGCCCACGATGCGCAACGCCGAATTCCAGGCCAAGCGCGACAGCGTGATGGCGGTGATGAATTCGATCCCCGGCGTCATCTGCCCGCGGCCGCAGGGTGCGTTCTACGTGTTCCCGGACATTTCCTGTGCCTTCGGAAAGTCGCACGGCAGCATGCGCATCGACAACGACGTGGACTTCTGCAACGCGTTGCTCGAGGCCAAGGGCGTCGCCTGCGTGCCGGGCTCGGCCTTCGGCGAGCCGCGCGCGCTGCGCATTTCGTACACCTGCCCAAGCGCCCAGTTGCCGGAAGGCATGCGCCGCTTCCAGGAATTTTTTGCCGAACTCGCCTGATCGGCGCATCCGTCAAATCCAAACTCAAGACCCAAGGAATCCACGATGAAATCACCCGTCCGCGTCGCCGTCACCGGAGCTGCTGGCCAGATCGGCTATTCGCTCGTCTTCCGCATTGCTTCCGGCGAAATGCTGGGCCCGGACCAGCCGGTCATCCTGCAGATGCTCGAGCTGCCGATGGAAAAAGCCCAGGCAGCGCTGAAGGGCGTGATGATGGAGCTCGAGGATTGCGCGTTCCCGCTGCTGGCCGGCATGGTCGGCACCGACGATGCGCTGGTCGCCTTCAAGGATGCGGACATTGCCATGCTGGTGGGTGCGCGTCCGCGCGGCCCAGGCATGGAGCGCAAGGACCTGCTGCTTGAAAACGCCAAGATCTTCACCGCACAGGGCGCGGCGTTGAATGCCGTCGCTTCGCGCAACGTGAAGGTGCTGGTGGTCGGCAACCCGGCCAACACCAACGCCTATATCGCGATGAAGTCGGCGCCGGATCTCAATCCGAGGAATTTCACCGCCATGCTGCGCCTCGACCACAACCGCGCGCTCAGCCAGCTCGCGGGCAAGACCGGCAAGGCCGTCGGCGACATCAAAAGCCTGGTGGTCTGGGGCAACCACAGCCCAACCATGTATCCGGACTATCGCTTCGCGACCGTCGGCGGCGCCTCCGTGAAGGACGCCATCAACGACGAGAACTGGAACCGCAGCACCTTCATCCCGACGGTCGGCAAGCGCGGCGCCGCCATCATCGAGGCGCGCGGCCTGTCGTCGGCTGCCTCCGCGGCCAATGCCGCCATTGACCACATCCATGACTGGGTGTTGGGCACGAACGGCGAATGGACCACGATGGGCATTCCGTCCGATGGCAGCTACGGCATCCCGAAGGACGTGATGTACGGCTTCCCGGTGACCTGCAAGGACGGCGCGTACGAGATCGTGCAGGGCCTGGCCATCGACGACTATAGCCGCGAAATGATGAACAAGACGCTGGCCGAACTCGAGGAAGAGCGCGCCGGCGTAGCCAGCCTGCTGGGCTGATCGAACACTTGATGAGGCGGCCTGCGGGCCGCCTTCGTCATTGCGAGGAGGAATGATGGACAAGCAACTTTCCGCGGGCGCGCGTTTTCGCGCCGCGGTCCAGGCCGAGCACCCGCTGCAGGTCGTTGGCACGATCACCGCGTTTGCCGCATTGATGGCCAAGCGCAGCGGCTTCCAGGCGATCTACCTTTCGGGTGGCGGTGTTGCCGCCAATTCGCTCGGCATGCCAGACCTCGGCGTCAGCACGATGGAAGACGTGCTGATCGACATTCGCCGCATCACCGACGCCTGCGACCTGCCGCTGCTGGTCGACGCCGATACCGGCTGGGGCGGCGCGTTCAACATCGCGCGCACCGTGCGGTCCTTCATCAAGGCCGGCGCGGCCGGCATGCACATCGAGGACCAGGTCGGTAACAAGCGCTGCGGCCACCGGCCCGGCAAGGCCCTGGTGTCGCGCAATGAAATGGTCGATCGCGTAAAAGCTGCGGTGGATGCGCGCACGAACGACTTCGTCATCATGGCGCGCACCGATGCGATCGCCGTGGAAGGCATAGAGCCCGCCATCGAGCGCGCGGTAGCATGCGTCGAAGCCGGCGCCGACATGATTTTCCCGGAGGCGATCTACACGCTCGAGCAGTATCGCCAGTTCAAGGATGCGGTGAAGGTGCCGATACTCGCGAACATCACCGAATTCGGACAGACGCCGTTGTTCACCACGGACGAACTCGGCGGCGCAGGCGTGGATATCGTGCTGTATTGCTGCGGCGCATATCGCGCCATGAACAAGGGCGCGCAGACCTTCTACGAAACCGTGCGCCGCGAAGGCACGCAGAAGTCGGCCGTGCCCATCATGCAGACGCGCGCCGAACTCTACGATTTCCTCGACTACCACCAATACGAAGACAAGCTCGACCAGTTGTTCGCCAAGGGCGACGGCGAGGAATAATCAGGAGCACATGATGAGCGATACCCCGAGCAACCTGCCGAAGCCGAAGAAGTCCGTTGCACTCAGTGGCACTGCCGCGGGCAATACCGCGCTGTGTACCGTGGGGCGCAGTGGCAATGACCTGCATTACCGCGGCTTCGACATCAAGGACCTCGCAACGCGGTCCACCTTCGAGGAAGTGGCGCATTTGCTGGTGCACGGCAAGCTGCCGACGGCATCGCAGCTCAAGGCCTATCGCACCAAGTTGAAGCGCCTTCGCGGCCTGCCGGCCATCGTCACCGATGCACTGGAACTAATTCCCGCAAACGCGCATCCCATGGATGTCTTGCGCACCGGTTGCTCGGTGCTGGGCACCGTGCTTCCGGAGCGCGAAACCCATCCGGAATCGGAAGCGCGCGATATCGCCGATCGCCTGATGGCGAGCTTCGGTTCGATGCTGCTTTATTGGTGGCATTTCACGCGCAACGGCCGCCGCATCGAATGCGAGACGGACGACGACACGATTGCCGGGCACTTCCTGCACCTGCTGCACGGCCACATGCCGAGCAACCTGCACGAGCGCGCGCTGGACCGTTCACTCATCCTGTATGCCGAGCATGAATTCAACGCGAGCACGTTCGCCGCGCGCGTGATCGCCGGCACCGGATCGGACATGTTCAGTTGCATCACCGGCGCCATCGGCGCGCTGCGCGGGCCGAAGCACGGCGGCGCCAATGAAGTTGCGATGGACATCATCAGCCGCTACGACAATGCCGATGACGCCGAGGCGGATATTCGCGCCCGCGTGGAACGCAAGGAAATCGTGATCGGCTTCGGCCATCCGGTTTACACCATCGGCGATCCGCGCAATCCGATCATCAAGGAAACCTCGCGCGAACTTTGCGCGCAGGGCGGAAACCAGAACTTGTTCGATGTCAGCGAGCGAATCGAAACGCTGATGTGGGATTTGAAGAAGATGTTCCCGAACCTGGACTGGTTCAGCGCGTCGGCCTACCACATGATGGGAATCCCGACCGCCATGTTCACGCCGCTGTTCGTGATCGCGCGCACCAGCGGCTGGTCCGCGCATGTCATCGAGCAACGCATCGACGGCAAGATCATTCGTCCCAGCGCGAACTATGTCGGACCGGAAGACCGCGATTACGTGGAACTCGACAAACGCTGATCAGAATCGCAGGCCAAGCCGGCGATCCTTGATTCAGCGGGACAGGCGATCCACCCGGAAGAAGGTGTGGTCGCCGATGGTCGCCACGGCCGGATAGCTGCGCCATGCCGGCTGGGCAATGCCCAGGGCCGCGAAGTGGCTCGCGCCGGGGACGATTTCCTTTCGATCGGCGGCGGGCAGCTGCCAATTCTCCTGGGCCTGGAAGGCGACGTCGATGGCTTCCTGCCAGGCTTCGATCGATCCGAGGCGCAGGTTGGGATTCACCAGCGACGGCGCGAACTGCTTCGGCGCGGTGACGACCTCACATACGGAGTCTCCCCAGCGACCGTCCTGCTGGCGGCGCAGGGCGACTTCGGCGACGGCACGCTGGCCGAGTTCGGACTGGTCACGCGCTTCCAGGTAGACCGTGGTCGCCAGGCAAAGTGAATCGGCTTGGGACTGGGGAAGGAAACTCGCCAGCCACATCAGGAACGAAAGCTTCATTGGCCTTTCCTTGCTCTAGGAGGGCGCGGAAACCTGGCGCATGAGGCCAGCTGCAAGGCACAAGGCCGGGCAGTGTGATTCCGAACGACACCAGGTTGGGGGAGGGGACGAGCGGGGCTCGCATTCCAGGCGGCAACGGACTATTGGGCCTGCCTGGAAACTCCCTGATGCCATGTCGGGGAGCCGTGGATGAGGCCCTTGCCGGCGCCAATCGAGGCGAACTATACCTGAACCGGCTTTATCTTTCCTGAACGGCTTTTGATAAGCCCTTGATTCGGTTTGGAATGTTTACTCAGGAAGTTAGAACGACGCGGCCAGCTTGCTGCCTTGCGCGATGGCGCGCTTGGCATCGAGTTCGGCGGCGATCTCGGCGCCGCCGATCAGGTGTGGGGTGCGGCCGGCAGCGATCAACGGGTCGGCGAGGATGCGCAGCGGTTCCTGCCCGGCGCACACGACCACGTGGTCAACGGGAAGAAGTTGCTCGACACCCGCCACGCGAATCCGCAATCCGGTGTCATCGACGCCCAGGTATTCCACGTTGCCCAAGGCGATCACGCCCTTGGCCTTCAGGGTGGACCGATGGATCCAGCCCGTGGTCTTGCCCAGCTTCGCCCCGGGTTTGCCGCCGCTGCGCTGGAGAAGCCAGAGTTTGCGCGGCGACGCCTCCACATGCGGGCGGGTGAGCCCGCCAGGGCCCTCGAAATCCGGGCGCACGCCCCATTCGGCGAACCACCTTGGTATGTCGACGGAAGGCGAGGGCGCGTCCTGCACCAGGAATTCGGCAACATCAAAGCCGATGCCGCCCGCGCCGATCAGTGCGGCGCTGCGGCCGACATCCACCTTGCCGGTGATCACATCAACGTAACTGCAAACCTTGGGATGGTCGGCCCCGGGGAAATCAACCTTGCGCGGACGAATGCCGGTTGCGAGCACGATTTCGTCGAATCCGCCTTCCAGCAATTGCGCAGCGGAAACAATCGCGCCTAGTTTCTTCTCGACGCCATGCAACTCGAGTTGTGATGCGAAATAGCGAAGCGTTTCGGAGAACTCTTCCTTGCCCGGAATGCGGCGCGCCAGGTTGAACTGTCCGCCGATTTCATTCGCTGCTTCGAACAAGGTGACGCGATGCCCGCGTTCCGCCGCGACCGAGGCGCAGGCCAGGCCTGCCGGGCCGGCGCCTACGACGGCGATGCGTTTCGCGCGCGTGGCCTTCTGGTACACCAGTTCGGTTTCGGCGCAGGCGCGTGGATTCACCAGGCAACTGGCCGTCTTGTTTTCGAAAGCATGGTCCAGGCAAGCCTGGTTGCAGGCAATGCAGGTATTGATCTGGTCGCGACGACCCGATGCAGCCTTCTTCACCCAATCGGGATCGGCGAGCAGTGGACGGGCCATCGAGACCATGTCGATATCGCCGCGCGCGAGCACTTGCTCGGCGACCTCGGGCATGTTGATACGGTTGGTGGCGACCAGGGGAAGGCGCACTTCCGGACGAAGCTTGGCCGTGACGCCGGCAAAGGCCGCGCGCGGCACCGAAGTGGCGATGGTCGGAACGCGAGCCTCATGCCAGCCGATGCCGGTATTGATGATGGTGGCGCCTGCCGCCTCGATGGCCTTGGCCTGGGCGACGATTTCCGGCCAATCCGAGCCGCCGTCAACCAGTTCAAGCATCGACAGGCGATAGATCAGGATGAAATCCGGGCCGGTCGCTTCACGAATGCGCCGAACGATTTCAACCGCGAAGCGCATGCGCTTCTCCGGCGTGCCGCCCCAGGCGTCGTCCCGCTTATTGGTGCGCGCGGACAGGAACTGGTTGATCAGGTAACCCTCCGAGCCCATCACTTCGACGCCGTCGTAGCCGGCTTCCCGCGCGAGCACCGCACAGTTGACGTAAGCCTTGACCTGGCGCTCGACGCCCCAGGCGCTGAGCCCGCGTGGCTTGAACGGATTGATCGGCGCCTGCAACGGCGAAGCCGATACCGTGAGCGGATGGTAGCCATAGCGACCGGCGTGCAGGATCTGCAGGCAGATGCGGCCGCCGGCGCCGTGCACGGCCTGGGTGACGATGCGGTGCTTGTGGATCTCCCAGGGCCAGCTGAGCTTGGCGGCGAAGGGTTTGAGCCATCCGACCAGGTTCGGAGAGACGCCGCCGGTCACAATCAGGCCGGCGCCGCCCTCGGCCCGTTCGCGGAAATAGGCGGCAAGGCGAGGGTAATCTCGGCTGCGGTCCTCGAGGCCGGTATGCATCGAGCCCATGAGCACCCGGTTGGGCAGCACGCAGAAGCCGAGGTCGAGGGGGGCGAGCAGGTGCGGATAGAGACTGGAGGTCATGCCGGATACGCTGGCGTAGGGAAGTGGGCACGATGCCCGTATCGGCGGCCACAAACAAGCCGCGCGCGGATCCACCCGGTATATTCAGGTTCACTTCACGAACGGCACCAGCGTTGGGGGGAGGAACCAGGTGACCAAAAACCGGGGGCGGGCGAAAACGCCGGAAACAGGGCCCTCACGCGCTTTCGTGACGTCCATCGAGGCAGGCGCGGGCGGCCATCTGGGGCGCGGCCGCAGTCCAATCAGCCCTCTCCGCCCAGCTGAGCCCGCCCGCAAAGCTCGCTGCCCACCCCTTCCTCAGGCTTTTCGATTGCAAACGTCCTTGTGTCATTTAGTTGGACTTGTTATATTCAGGTTAACGCCCCCTGGAACTCGGACGTTGAGTGGTATGGCATGGCAACAGCCGGGCCGATTACCGAAGTGAACTTTTTTAATTAGTACATATGGAGTTGAACATGAAGAAGAAACTTCTGTGCTGCGCCTTGCTTGCTGGCATGAGCATGGCCCAGTCCGTAATGGCCCAAGACTATGACGACCGTTTCTACGTCACCGCAGGCGCTGGCGTCGGTTTTTTTGACGAAGACCGTGATGCAGCTGACGATCTGTACGGCATGATCGGTTTTGGTCGTTTCATCACCCCGAACATCTCGATCGATGCCGAACTCTGGCACTCGAATCCGGACCTTAACACCCCCGGCGTCGCCGGCAGCGGCCTGAGCTCCGAAGTCGTCGAGCGCAACTGGGAAATCACCACCCTGTCCGTTGTTGGTCGTTATCACTTCATCAGTGAAGGCCGCAGCTGGAACCCGTACCTGGCGTTGGGCGTTGGAGCCAGCGAGCACCATGACGGCACCCGCACGCAGCCGCAGGCACTGGGCTTCAACAAGAGCCGCGTCGGCACGAACCTCGGCCTGATGGTTGGCGCCGGCATTCAGAAAGACCTGGGTTATGCGAGCCTGCGTGCCGAAATCGGCGCCAAGTTCGACATGGACGATGAAGGCCTGAGCAACGACTATTACACCGACGGCTATGCCGGTTTCTCGTTCCTGTTCCCGATCGGTGCAGAAGCTGCCCCGGCCCCGGAGCCGGTCGTGGTTCCGGAGAAGACCTGCGCCGACCTCGATGACGATGGTGATGGCGTCAACAACTGCAACGACAAGTGCCCGGGCTCCGCGCCTGGTGAAGCTATCGGCGCAGACGGTTGCCCGGTCCCCGCTCCTGAGCCGGAGCCGGTCCCCGAGCCGAAGCCCTTCCGCGGCTAATAATCGCAGCTGCATTGCGATGCTCGAAGCCCGGCGAAAGCCGGGCTTCGTTTTTGCGGGTCTCCGGAAGACCGGGCCAAGAGCCGACGCGTTGAATCGAACGCGCAAGGCCAGGACAAATTGGCCGCGCCGGTAAGGTTTAGGGGCGGGAAGTTACAAGGGAAGGATTCCGCTTCCAGCGGATTTGTTGCCGCGAGCAGCCGTTCAACAGCGTCGCTGCAGGCACCACGAGAATCATCGCTGGGCTTCAGCGCCTGGGGCGGCGCGAGGCGAGCTTACCTGGCGACGGGAGCCGCCGCGGCCGGCACTGCCGGTGCTGCCGGTTGGACGGCCCGCGGGTCCGCAGCTTTCGCGCCTTGTTGTTCCGCGGCGACTGCTTCGCCGGCCGGTTGAATTCCGAACAACGCACTCGCCGGGCTAGTCTCTGGCAGAACGTAGACGATGCCTTTGGTCCTGGTGAAGGCGGGGCTGACGATCTTCGAGTAGAACTCGACCGGAACATTGATACAGCCGAAAGAGATGCGATTGTCTTGCGGCGAGGGGCTCTTTAGGCGCTCGGCGCGTCGTTCTTTCGGCGTGCCCTTGACCACTGCATGCAGCGAAAGCGATGCGTCGTAGTCGAGGACCAGCAGTTCCTTGCCATGCGAGTCGATCGCGAGTCTCGACACGAAGCGACCCGCGGGCGTAATGCGAACCTGCGGCGGCATCGCCGACATCGGCGCGTCGTTGGGCGCAAGCATGCGATCGCCGCGCGCCATGCCGAGCAGCGCAGGCGTCGCGCCCAGGAGCTGGCCGGCCGGACTGAAAACGAGTACCTGGGCGTTGACCTTGTCGATCAGCAGGAACGGCATGCGGGCGTTGTCGCCGGAGTTGACGACCCAGCGCGCGACGCGCTTCACTTCTTCCGAGGCCGACTGCAACAAATCGACCGGGGCCGATTGCGGTGCCGTTGCCGGTTGCAGCGACGTTGCCTGGTTGATTGGCAGCGCAGCTTCTGGAGCTTCCGGTTGGGCGTGAACGGCCGTTGCAGTGCACGAAAACAGCAGGCCGAAGATGATCGTCCGAGTTGGAATTTGCCTCTGATTCATTGCCGCCAGGCCGCAGTTGTCCAGTCAGTGGCCATCATACGTTATGTCTTCGTTGCGTGGTCCAGGGGGGATTTTCGTATTCATTTTCACGCAGCCGCGAACATGGACGTCAAACGGTGTGACAGCGCCAGGGGACGCGGGCCCTGGCGAGTTCAGGCCTTGCTGAACCGGTAGTGGGCAACCAGCCATTCGCGCCCGCCGTCGTAGCCGAACAGTTCGGCGCAGGACATCCAGAACATTCGCCAGCGTTGGTGCCAGCGCGCGGCCTCTTCCGGCCCGTAGGCTGCGCCAAGCACAGCCATTACTTCGTCGCGGTTGGCGTCCTGGTTGGCAAGCCAATGGTCGGATGTCTTCTGGTAGTGCGTGCCAGGCAGCAACCAGCGTTGCTCGATCCGTAGCTGACGCTGGAAATGCAGCAATGTATCGGCCGCAGGCATCAGCCCGCCAGTGAAAAAGTACCGGCCCATCCAGTTGTCGTCGCCCGTCGTCTCGAACGGATACATCAGGTTGCGATGGCAGAAGATGTGCACGAACAGCTGCCCACCCGGCCGCAGCCACGAGGCGATCCTGCCGAGTAGCAGGTCGTAATTGCGCATGTGTTCAAACATCTCCACCGACACGCAGCGATCGAACGATGCCGACCCGAGTTCGAGGTGGTTGACGTCGCGGGTAAGCACGGTGACATTCTTCCAGCCGCGCCGGGCGCATGTCGCTTCGATGTGCGCGCGTTGCGTGGCGGAATTGGATACTGCCGTGATCCGCGAATTCGGATATCGCTCGGCCATCCACAAGGTCAGCGAGCCCCATCCGCAGCCCAGTTCCAGGATGTCCTGTCCGTCGGCGAGCTCGGCGCGTGCACCGTACAGCGCAAGCATGGCTTCTTCTGCTTCGTCGAGGGTTTCGTTTCCCGTTTCGTAGAAACAACTGGAATACTTCAGGCGCTTGCCCAGGCAAAGCTCGAAGAAACGGGTCGGCAATTCGTAATGCTGCTCGTTTGCCGCAGCGGTTTCTATCGCGACTGCGCTATGCCGCAGCTCGTCGAGCAGGCTGCGAAATCGCGCGTCGGCGAGCGCGGCATCGTTGGCGCCTTCCGAGGCGAGCCGTTGCCTGCACAGCCGGCGGATCCCATGGCGGGTCAGCGCGTCCGGCACCAGGCCGCGTTCTACAAGGTCGATCAGGGACATCGTGACTCCATGGGTCAGCCGCGCCGTGGCGGCCATGGGAAGAAGGCGCTGACCTCGCGCTGGTAGCGCAGGTAGTCGTCGCCGCGCGAACGCAATGCCTGCGCCTCGGTCCAGGGAATGCCGCTGACCCGGTACAGGAACAGGAACATCACGACCGGTCCGACCAGGCTCAGCCAGAACAAGTGGCCACCTATTGCCAGGAAAACGTAGGTGAACCAGTGCAGCCACTCGAAGAAATAGTTCGGATGGCGCGACCACGCCCACAATCCGTCGCGGCAGGTCTTGCCGCGATTCGCGGGATCGGCTCGGAACCGCGCCAACTGGCGATCGGCAATCGCTTCCCCGCCGACGGACGCGATCCAGGTGAGGATCGCGATGATGGTCCAGACATGGAACTCGCGACCGGGATGGCCGGCGGCCGCGATGAAAGGCAGCGCGAACAATGCGACCACCACGGCCTGCAACTGGAAGAACACGAAGAATCGGACCGGGCTGCCCTGCCATTGCTGGCGAAGCGCCTGGTAACGGCCGTCTTCGGGTTCATGCAGTACGCGCTGGAGAAGGTGCAGGCAGAGCCGCGTGCCCCACAGCGCCCCCAACACGGCGACCAGGCCCCGATGCAATTCCGCGCCTTCACCCAGCGTGCCAGCCATCAGCGCGGCAATCGCCATCAGGCCGGCCCATACCACGTCGACGTAGCCGACGTTGGACACGCGCATGGAAACCACCCAGGCCGCTGCCATGGTCAGGGCGGATACCAGCCAGATCAGTGCGAGCAGAGTCATGACGCTCAAGTTTGCGCTTCCACGAGCTGGGTGTGCCGGTCAAGGGCAAACAACAGGGGCAACAGGATGGCCCAGCAGAGGCCTACGACCACCAGGGTCGTGACCGCGGGCTGCGCAAAGTCAATGACGCCGAAGGCCCTGGAAGCGCCCCAGTAGGCCAGGGGGCCACCTGCCAGGCCGAGCAGGGCGGACAGTGCGCGGTGCCGACGCAGGAAGGCGAGCGAGTGGTTGAGCGTAAAGGCGAACGCCAGCCAGATGGCGGCAATCCAGACCGGGGCCAGGAATTGCGACGGTCCGGCCGGCGTGTAGGAGATCCAGCCCGAGGCGACCAGGCCGCTGTCGACCACGAAGCCGAGTGGCAACACGATCGCGAGCGTGCGCAAGTCGGCGGCGGGCCGGCCGGCGAGCGCCAGAGTTGCGATCGCGAAGACCAGCGAAGCGATCACGCCGGGCCAGGCCAGCCCCGAGGCTGCCCCACCCACGCAGGCGAACCAGACAGCCTGGTAACCGAGCACGTTGGCCAGCATTGGCAATGCAGGACGCAAGACCGTCAAAGGCCCGGCAGGTACTGGTCGCGGCGATTCCCGCCGCGGGCGAACAATAGTTGCACGTCGCTGATGGAGCGCTCCAGGAATCCGCCTTCGCAATAGCACAGGTAGAACTCCCACATGCGGATGAATCGCTCGTCATAGCCCTGGCTGCGAACCCGGTCGAGCTTCGCCATGAATCGCGAACGCCAGTGGTTGAGCGTGGTGGCGTAGCTGTCGCCGAAGTCCTCGAGGTTGACCAGGCGCAGCTTGCCCGCGCGCGCAGCGGCATCGACCATCGCGCTGACGCAGGGGATGAAGCTTCCCGGAAACACGTGGCGCTTGATGAAATCGACGGAGTGCAGCGCCTGGTGGTAGCGGTCATCCTCGATGGTGATCGCCTGGACCAGCGCCATGCCGTCGGGTCGGAGCAAGCTGGCGCATTTCTCGAAATAGGTGTCGAGGTACTGATGGCCGATGGCTTCGATCATCTCGATTGAAACCAGCTTGTCGTACTCTCCCTGCAGGTCGCGATAGTCCTCCATCAGGACGGTGACGCGATCGCCCAGTCCCGCTTCCTGTATCCGCGTGCTTGCAAGGGCGTGTTGTTCGCGGGAAATGGTCGTGGTCGTGACGCGGCAGCCGAACTTTTGTGCCGCATGCAGGGCCATGCCGCCCCAGCCCGTGCCGATCTCGACCAGATGGTCGTCGGGATGCAGGTCCAGCTTCTGGCAAATCCGGTCGAGCTTGCGTTGCGAAGCCTGCTCTAGCGTATCGCCCGGCGCGAACATGGCCGATGAGTACATCATGCTCGAGTCGAGGAACAGGCTGAAGAATTCATTGCCCAGGTCGTAATGCGCGGAGATGTTGCGTCGGCTGCCTGATCGGGTATTCCTGCGCAGCGCGTGCCAGGCATTCATCGCCAGGCCGCCGATGCGCGCGACGCCCGTCTCCACGCCGTCCAGCAGGTCGCGGTTGCGGACGAGCAGGCGCACGAGCGCCACCAGGTCGTCGCTGTCCCAGGCGCCGTCCATGTAGGCCTCGCCCGCGCCGACCGACCCATTGCTCGCAACCTGCCGGTAAAAATCCGGGTGCTGGACCCGCAGGCTAACCCGCAGTGCATCGGGCGTGCTGGCGTCGCCCAGCAAGACGTCGCCGGCCGGGTCCTGGATCAGTAGCTGGCCGCCGCGCAACCGGGACAGCCGGGCATGCAGTTGTCCGCGAAGGAACCGGTCTATGCCGCCCATCGCCTGGCTTGTGGCGCGGCCGTCCAGGGATTCAGCGGGACTGCTCATCAGGACTCCTGGTCATTTCATTCGAATCGGGGTGGGCGTGGAACGGAATCCGCTTGAGCCACAGTCGAGCGGCTTGCCAGTAGATCGCCACGGCCACTTTCGCGGTGAGCCATGGATACCGCGCCAGGCATGAAGCCAGCGTGTTCGCGTTGAACGGGCGACGGCGCATCACCAGCGTCGCGTCGAATTCGTGGTGGGTCCCATCGCTGACGTCCATGTGCACGTGAAGGGTTTCCCCGGGCGGCGCCAGGCTCCAGTGGTAGCGCCGCGCCATCGGAATGAAGGGCGACACGTGGAATCGCTTGTCGAAGTCCCAGTGCATCGCGCGGCCATGCATCTGCGCGGCACTGGCGGGCAACAGATAAGCGTGCCGCTCGCCCCAGGGCGTGTTGGTGATTTCGGCCAATACCCAATCGAGCGTCTCGCCGTCTTCCAGGAAGCCGTAATAGAAACTGACGGGATTCATCAGCACGCCGAAATAGCGACCGTGCGTGAGCAGGCGGATCGGACCGAGCGGACGCATCCCGGTCTGGGCATGGACGTGGTCGCGCACGGCGGTATCGAGCGGAACCGTGGGGTCGCCAAAGTAGTCCGACCGGCGAACCTGCGCCACGTTGCGCCGATCGAAGGACCACAGCCAACGCTTTTCGAAGAGTAGCGGAAGTTCTTCCAGGTCCAGGTATAGCTGGAACATGCGGTAGCGGAATGAGTGCGCACGCGGCGACGACCGACGGTGGCGCACCCATCCTTCGTAGATGAAGCTGGCCCTGGCGGCTGTCACCAGGATGCACCCAGGGCGCGAGCCACGTCCACGCCGCTGCGCAAGCCGTCCTCGTGGAATCCGAAACCCCAGTACGCGCCCGCGAACCAGGTGCGCCGGACACCATTGATGTCGCCGCGCCGGGCCTGCGCGGCGACGCTTGCATGGTCGTAGACCGGATGCCGGTAGTTCATGCGCGCGAGTACCTTGCCCGGATCGATGTCGTGACTGCGGTTGAGGGAAACGATGAAGGGGTCGGGCGAATCGATCGACTGCAACAGGTTCATGCAATAGCTGACTGTGCAATTCGCCTGTGGCTCGGCAGGCACGTAGGCATTCCATGCCGCCCAGGCCGCGCGTCGCCGCGGCAACACGCGTGCATCCGTGTGCAGCATCGTATCGTTGTCCTGGAATCGCATGGCGCCCAGTACGCTGGCTTCATCGGCACTGGCATCCGACAACAGGGCCAGGGCGTCATCCGCGTGGCAGGCGAGCACGACCTGGTCGAAAGTTTCCTCGCCGGCCGTGGTCGCGAGCACCACGGATTCGCCATCGCGGCGAATGGCGCGCACCGCGGTGCCCAGTCGGACCTGCGTTTTCCAGGTTGATTCCAGCGCGCGAATATAGCTGGACGAACCGCCGCTGACGACACGCCAGCCGGGGCGGCCCTGCACCTGCAGCATGCGATGGTTGGCCATGAAGCGGACCAGGTACTTCGCCGGGAAATCCAGTATTCGCCCCGAAGGCGAAGACCACAATGCACAGGCCATCGGCACCAGGTGGTCGTGCACGAACATTTTCGAATAGCCGTTGGACGACAGGTAGTCACCCAGGCTCGGACCGTCGCCAGCTTCGTCGAGCAGTGCCGGACACTCGCGGTAGAAGCGCAGGATTTCCCCGACCATGCGCAGGAAGCGCGGCGACAACAGGTTGCTGCGCTGGCAGAACATCGCATTGAGGTTGGTGGCGTTGTACTCCAGCCCGCTGGCGCCATCGTGTACCGAAAAACCCATGGTCGTCGGTTGGGATTCCACGCCCAACTCGTCGAACATGCGGGTCAGCAGCGGGTAATTTTCCGGGTTGAAGACAATGAACCCGGTGTCGATCGAATATTCCTTGCCCTGTTGAGCCACGCGATGCGTGTGCGTGTGCCCGCCCAGCCGATCCTGGCCTTCGAACAGCACGACTTCGTGGTGGCGAGACAACAACCAGGCCGCACCCAGGCCGGCGATGCCACTGCCCACGATCGCGATCTTCATTGTCGTTGCAGGCGCGATTCGCGCATCGAAGCCGGCATGGCCTTCAGGTCCCAGACCAGGCCGACCCAGGACATGGCCTTCAGCACGTAGTAGGTCAGGTCGTATTCCCACCACTTGAAGCCCTGTCGCGCCGAGCCGGGGAAGTGGTGGTGGTTGTTGTGCCAGCCCTCGCCAAATGTGAGCAGGGCGAGCAACCAGTTGTTGCGGCTGTCGTCGTTGGTGGCGAAACGCCGGCTTCCCCAGCGATGCGCCAGCGAGTTGATCGTGACGGTGACATGGAACAGAACGACGGTGGAGATGAAGAATCCCCAGACGAGCATTTGCGCGCCGCTCGTCTCCAGCCCTGGGAAACGCGCATCGAGCCACGCGCCGAATCCGTAAAGGCCGGCTGCGAGGATGACGGGCACGAGGATGTCGAACCGGTCCAGCAGGCGTAGTTCCGGGAATTGCGACAGGTCCTTGATGGCGTCGTGATTGGTGGCGAAGCTGCGTTCGGTCATGAACCAGCCCATGTGGCTGCGCCAGAAACCGTGCCGCGGCGAATGGATGTCGAGGTCGGTGTCGGCGTGCCGATGATGGTGGCGGTGGTGCGCCGCCCACCATAGCGGTCCGCGTTGCACGCTGGCGGCGCCGAGCACGGCGAATCCGAATTGCATCGCGCGCGAAGTGCGGAATGCCTTGTGCGAGAAGTAACGATGATAGAAGCCGGTGATGGCGAACATGCGTGCTGCATAAAGCGCCGCGGCAACTGCTACGGCCGCCCAGGAAACGCCGACCCAGATGACGCCGAGGCAGGCCAGGTGCAGGCCGACGAATGGAAAGACGCGTAGCCAGTCGATGCGATCGGGCGCGGATGGCTCCACGACTGCCGCGGAGGTGTCGAACCAACGCAGCATCGCCGCCACGGGGCGGAAAAAGCGCGAGGAACTTCGATTCTGGCAAGGGCTTGGCATGGGCGGCAATGGTCGCGGCGAAACGGTGATGGGAGGGTGAACCGGTTCTGCGGCGCCCGGACGCTGGTCTTAATCCTTACGCTGCGACATGCTTGGCGGATGCAATCGAAGTTCGTTTCGCGCCCCAAGACACTGCCTCCGCGGCACGGCCTTGCGCGGGTGATTTCCAAGCTGGGAATCGGCTCGCGATCGCAAGCGGCGGCCTGGATCGCTGACGGCCGCGTGCGTGTCAACGGTCGCCTGGTGACCGACGCGGAATTCCCGGTGCGCCAGGGCATCGACCGGATCGAGATCGAGGGCAGCCAAGCCGCGCGCGGTGAACGGATCGTGTTGATGCTCAACAAGCCGCGTGGGTTGGTCACTACGCGCGCGGACGAGAAAGGACGCGATACCGTCTATTCCTGCCTGGATGGCGCCGACTTCGGATGGCTCGCCCCGGTCGGTCGGCTGGACAAGGCGAGCGAGGGGCTCCTGTTGTTCAGCAACGACCCGGAATGGGCTGCGGCAATCACCTCGCCCGATTCAGGCCCGGAGAAGATCTATCACGTACAGGTGGACCGGATACCGGAGGCGAGCCTGCTCGATGCCCTGGTGGCAGGCGTGGAGGCGGACGGCGAGCGACTCTCGGCCCGTTCCGCAACCTTGCTGCGACAGGGCGAGCGAAATTCATGGCTGGAAATCGTGCTGGACGAGGGCAGGAACCGGCAGATCCGGCGCCTGTTGCAGGCCTTCGACGTGCGCGTGCTGCGACTACTGCGGATCGGCATCGGTCCGCTCCGGTTGGGAAAGCTTGCCAAGGGCGCCTGGCGCCGATTGCAGCCCGACGAAATCGAGTCGCTGCCGGGGCCGGGCGCTCAGCAGGCTTTGCCTAGGCCTTGATGACGCCGAGGCGCTTGCCAACCTTGGTGAACGCCGCGATGGCCCGGTCCAGGTGCTCGCGAGAATGTGCCGCGCTGACCTGGGTACGTATGCGGGCCTGGCCCTTGGGCACGACCGGAAAGAAGAAACCGATCGCGTAGATGCCTTCGTCCAGCAAACCTGCGGCAAACGATTGCGCCAGTTCTGCGTCATACAACATCACCGGAACGATGGGATGCACGCCAGGCTTCAGGTCGAAGCCCGCTTCGGCCATGCGGGTGCGGAAATACACGGTGTTCTCGGCAAGCTTCAAGCGCAGGTCCACGGCGCCTTCCAGCATGTCCAGCACCTTGATGCCGGCCGCTACCACGTGCGGAGGCAGCGAGTTCGAGAACAGGTACGGCCGCGATCGTTGCCGAAGCATCTCGATCACTTCCTTCGGCCCCGCCGTGAAGCCGCCCAGGGCGCCGCCGAGCGCCTTGCCCAGGGTGCCGGTGAAGATGTCGATCTTGTCGAGCACGCCCTTGACCTCCGCCGAACCGCGGCCGCCGGCGCCCAGGAACCCGGTGGCATGGCATTCGTCGATGTGCACCAGCGCGCCGTACTGGCGCGCAAGATCAGTGATGCGGTCGAGCGGGGCGATGAAGCCGTCCATCGAGAACACGCCGTCCGTGGTGATCAGGATGTCGCGGACGCCGTCGGCGCGCGCCTGGATGAGCTGTTGTTCGAGGTCTGCCATGTCGCAGTTGGCGTAGCGGTAGCGCTTGGCCTTGCACAGGCGAACGCCGTCGATGATGGAGGCGTGGTTGAGCGCGTCGGAGATGATTGCATCCTCTTCGCCCAGCAGTGGCTCGAAAAGGCCGCCGTTGGCGTCGAAGCAGGCGGCATAGAGGATGGCGTCGTCGGTGCCGAAAAACGTGGCGAGCTTTTGCTCCAGTTGCTTGTGCAAGTCTTGGGTGCCGCAGATGAAACGCACCGAGGCCATGCCGAACCCATGGCTGTCGAGCGCCTCCTTGGCTGCCTGGATCACTGTCGGATGGTCGGCGAGTCCCAGGTAGTTGTTGGCGCAGAAGTTCAGGACGCGCCGGCCGTCGGCCAGTTCGATTTCGGCCGATTGCGGGCTGGTGATGACCCGTTCGGACTTGAACAGCCCGTCGGCGCGGATGGAAGCCAGGCTGTCGCCCAGTCGGGAAAGGGTGGGATTGGTCATGTCGTAAGGCCGAAGGGGCAGGGCCGGATTATCGTCCATCGCCGGGGTTGGCCCAAGGATTCGGGCCAGACAGCTCCATACGCTTGCGTATCGCAATTTGTGCTAATAGTGTGTTAAAAATTCAACAAGCCGCGACCGGGGAAAGTCCGGCCCGCCCAGGCCAGGGTGGACCGACGCGGCCCGCGAAGGACGACGCATCCACTACCACCAATAGTCGCTTGCCTAAAAAAACGGAGATCCAATCATGAAATTGAACAAAATTGCGCTTGCCCTGAGCCTCGCCGCCTTCGCCATGCCACTCACCGCCCTGGCGCAGGAAGCGGCCGCGCCCGCCGAGGAGACCACCGAAGCCGCTGCGCAGGAAGAGGCGCCCGCCGCCGAAGCTGCCGCAGAAGAAGAGGCAAGCTCCAACCTGAGCTGGAACCTGGCCGTTACGTCCGATTACGTGTTCCGCGGCATCACACAGTCCAATTTCAAGCCCGCGCTGCAGGGCGGCCTTGACTACGCGTTCGGCGACACCGGCTGGTATGTCGGTGCATGGGCTTCCAACATCGACTTCAACGACGGCGATGGTCCGGATATCGAGCTCGATACGTATGTCGGTTACAGCGCCGATGTTGCCGAAGACTGGAACATGGACGTGCACCTGGTGCGCTATACCTATCTTGGCGAACAGGACGTATATGGCAGCATCGACTACAACGAACTCTTCGTCTCGGCCACCTATGCCGAAATGCTGACCTTCACCGTGGCTTATGCCAATGACTACGCCAACCTCGACTTTTCCAGCCTCTATTACAACCTCGGCGGCACATGGGACGTGGGCAACGATTTCGCGCTGAACGCCGGTGTCGGCCGCACGAACTTCTCTGATGACAACGGCAGCTACACCGACTGGAATGTCGGCATCAGCCGCCAGTTCGGCCCAGTGAATGCCGCGCTGAATTACCACGACACCAACATCGAAGGTGATCGCGTTTCCGACCGAGTGGTACTGACCCTCGCGCTCGGCGGCTGATCGCACTCCAGGGCTACATGAAAAAGGGCGCCTCGGCGCCCTTTTTTTTCGTCCCGTCCACCCTTCGTCAGGTCCAGCTGCAGACCACCTTGCCGCAGTTGCCCGCGTCCATCAGGTCGAAGCCTTTCTGGAAATCGTCGATGTGCACCTGGTGCGTAAGCACCTTCTGCAGCGGGAATCCGGTCAATACCATCTGCGTCATCTTGTACCAGGTCTCGTACATCCGCCGGCCATAGATGCCCTGCAGCGTGAGGCCCTTGAAGATGACCTTGTCCCAGTCGATGCCGGCGCCGCGCGGCAGGATGCCGAGCAAGGCGACCTTGCCGCCGTGGTACATGCAGTCGAGCATGTCGTTGAAGGCCGCCTGGTTGCCGCTCATCTCCAGGCCCACGTCGAATCCTTCGATGTGCAGGTCCTTCACGACGTCGCGCAGCGATTGTTTCGACACGTTGACCACTCGCGTCGCGCCCATGTCGGCGGCCAGTTTCAGGCGGTAGTCGTTGACGTCGGTGACCACCACGTTGCGCGCGCCGATGTGCTTGCAGATGCCCGCCGCGATGATGCCGATCGGGCCGGCGCCGGTGATCAGCACGTCCTCGCCGATCACGTCGAACTCCAGCGCGCAATGCGCGGCGTTGCCGTAGGGGTCGAAGAAGGCCGCGAGTTCGGAAGGAATCTGGTCCGGGATCGGCCACAGGTTCGATGCCGGCATCGCGATGTATTCGGCGAACGCGCCGGCGCGATTGACGCCGATGCCAACCGTGTTCGGGCACAGGTGCTGGCGGCCGGCGCGACAATTCCGGCAATGGCCGCAAACGATGTGTCCCTCGGCCGACACGCGATCGCCGATCTTGTAGCCGGTGACGCCACCGCCGAGCTCGACGATTCGCCCAACGAATTCATGGCCGATCACCAATCCCGGCTTGATCGTGCGCTGGCTCCACTCGTCCCACTTGTAGATATGCAGGTCGGTGCCGCAGATCGCAGTCTTTTCCAGCTTGATCAGGACTTCATTGGGTCCGGGGCTGGGGACCGGTACCTGTTCCATCCAGATGCCTTTCTCGGCGTGGCGCTTCACCAGCGCCTTCATCATTGTCGCAGCCATGGCTGATTTCCGTTTCGCGCCGTCGGGCGGCTTCGGCGCATTATACGCGCCGATCAAATCGCCTCAGGGAGCAGCCTTCAGGTTGTCGAGCATCGGCGACTGCGGACGCTGGATCACCAGGAAGCCGTGGTCGGCAGAGGCGTGGCAGTCCGTGCAAGCCTTCGATACTTCGTCGTAGGCCTTGTCGAAGGCCGGGCCGTCCTGCGTGTCGATGGCGGCCTGCATCTGCTTGAGCGCAGGATCCATGAAGGTGGGCAGCACTTCTGCCAGTCGATTCGGCTGCAAGGCGGCATGGTCGCCGTTGAGCTCGACCACGCCATTCAGGGACTCGCGCAGTTCGGCCAATTCGAATTGCGTCAGCATCCAGTTGCGGGCGGCACCCGGTTGCCAGAGCCGCGCGTGGCGAATCTGCAGTTCGAGCATCTGCTGGCCCAGTTCGGGCGCAGCGGGGACGGCGGCTACAGCCGCCGAGGCCGGCGCCGCCTTCAGGCTGGCTACCTGGGCTTTGAGATCGGCGATTTCTGCGCTTTGGTCGGTGTTGCCGCAGGCGGCGAGAAGCAGGAGCGGCAACAGGAGGAACTGGCGCATCGGTTGTTTCCACGGATGAGAATGGTTCTCATCCTAGCATGGCAATTGGCGGCCGTCAGCGGGTCCGCTGGCAGCTAACGTTGTTCACCATTTGCTGCCCGTCGAATTCGAAACGAAGTTCCGGAACCCCGGGCGGGTAGTCCGCGTCGGGCTTGGGCCCGAAGAAATAGGACCACGCAGCGGAACTGCCCTCGCGTTCAGCGGCGGCCGTCAAGTCGGGTGGACCGAGCGACTTGACGATGCGCTGCTTGCTCGCGCCCAGCAAAGCCTTGGTGTCGCGCGGGCAGACAAAGGTGGTGCGGGTGGAGGGCGACAGGTTTCGCGCGTAGCGCAATTCCACCGACAGCGACCCGAGCAGGCTGGCGCAATTGTCGATCGGCTCCTGCGCCGACACGACCAAGGCCAGCATCAAGCCGATGCCCGCGACGGTCGAACGCATCACCGATTGCCTGGTCATTCCCGCGCTGCCTCTTCCATCATCCGCTTCGCCTGATCGTGGCCGAGATAGGAGTGGATGATGCCACGCATGATGTAAAGCAGCGGAATCAGCGCCAGTGCCGCGCCCATCTTGTACGCGTAATTCAGGGAACCGACTGCAAGGAACAGGTTGGTCGGCCACTGTTGCGGCCCCAGCACGAATGCGATGTACAGCACCACGAAACTGTCGATGAATTGCGAGATGGCAGTCGAGCCCGTCGCGCGCACCCAGACGAAACGTTGCCCCGTGGCCTTGCGGATCCGGTGGAACACCGACACGTCGATCAGCTGGCCGATCAGGAAGGCGACCACCGAACCGCCGATCGTCCACAAGCCCTGGCCGAAGATCGCTGCGAAGGCCGCCTGCAAGTCGGGAACGCCCTGGTCCTGGGCGGCGCCCACCCACCAACTGGCCGGCGCGAGGTGGATCGCCGCGAACGCGAAGATGAAACCGTAAACGATCAGTCCGACGGCGAGCCAGCTGATGAAACGCACGCCACGCCTTCCGTAATACTCGTTGACCGTATCGGTCATGATGAACACGATCGGCCACAGCAAGGTGCCGGCGGTGAAGTTGAGCGAGCCCGACTGGCCGAACAGGTTCCATTGGAATGGCTGCAAGCCCAGCGTGTCTTCCAAGGCGAAGATCTTCACGCCGATGAATTCCGCCAGCACCGCATTCACCACGAAGAACGCTGCCAGCACGACAAAGAGTTTTTGTCCGCGCAAGTCTCCGATCACGGCTTGGGCGCTCGCTGGAACGGAATCTTGTCCGGGCTGACCGCGCCGCCGGAGATGATGAAAGTCATCGCCTGGTCCACGGTCCAGTCGGTCGGCGTTAGCCGCTCGACGGGCACGACTTCCAGGTAGCCCGAGGTCGGATTGGGCGTGGTGGGCACATAGACTGCCGCCAGTTCCGCGCCGGTGAGCTCGTCGTGCAGGATGCGGGTGACGAAGCCGACCGATTTCATTTCGTTGTGCGGAAAATCGATGAGCACAACGCGCTGCGTGCCGTCAGGCTTGGTCTGCAACAGGTCAAGCAGTTGCCGCGCGCTGCCGTAGATGGTCTTCGCCAACGGGATGCGGGCGATCAGCAATTCCAGCCAGGCGATGATCTTCTGTCCGACCACGCGCCGGGCCAGCAAGCCGACCAGCATGATGAAGAGCACGGTCGCCGCGAGCGCGATCGCCGTCTGCACCCAGGCGTCGGCCAGCCAGCCGAACATCGCCGGGTCGCTGGCAGCTATGGAACTGGTGACCGGGCCGATGATCGGCGTGCTCAATCCCGACAGCAGGCCGAAGACGAACTTGAACACGATCCAGACCAGCCAGATCGGCAGCAGCGTGAGCAATCCGGTGAGGAAGTATTTCTGCAGCTTGCCCATCAGTTGGGACTGACTTCGCGAACCAGCCGGAAGCCGACGTCGTCAAAACCGACCGAGGCATCGAAGCCGCTGCTGCGCGTGGGTTCGGCCTTGCCGGCGTTGTCACGCCAGCCCAGGCCGCTGACCAGATGCTGGCGGCATCCGCCGGCGCAATCGCTCAGCCACTCGCGTGCATTGCCGCGCACGCCGACGATGCCCAAGGGGCTTGCGGGGCCGGATCCGGCGGGCACGGTGCCATCCTGCCCGCAATTCACGCGCCCATCCTGGCAGGCGTTGCCGCTGCCCTTGTAGTTCGCGATCTGCCGCCATTCCGAGGCCGATGGCAGGCGATAGGTCTCGCCCGTGCGCGCACTGAGCCACTGGGCGTAGGCGCGCGCGTCTTCGTAACTGACGCAGACTGCCGGGTGGCTGTCGGTCTGGTTGAACCCGGGCGCAGACCAGGTGCGCTTCTTGATGGTGATCGGCGCCAGCCGGTTCCTGCAGCGCGCCGTCGGGCGGCGGGTGGCATTGGCGAACGCCGCATAGTCGGCCTTGGAAACTTCTTCGCGCATGAAGGCGATGCCGGGTTTTCCGCCGCTGCCGGGCTGCACCAGCACCGTGGTGGGGCCATTGCTGCGCAGGACTTTGCCCGGGCGCGCTTCGACCACGGTGCGGGACCACGCTGGTTCAAGCGCCTGGGCAGGAACGTCGAGCGTGCGCGCCAGTGCCTTGGTCGCTTCGAAGCCGGGTCGATCCGATGCCTGAGCCGATTTGTCGAGACGCGTGGCAAGGGCCGGCACCAGGGCGTCACGGAATTTCTTCCAGGCGTCGGATTTGAGCCGGCCGCTGTCGCGGGCGAAATCGCTGCTGCGCTTGTAACCGGTGCGAGCCGTGTCGTCGCGGCCTGCAGCGAGTGCGGACACGATGTTCTTGCCCATCGCCGTGATCACTTCGTCGCTCAAACGGACCAGGTCTTCGGCGGGCGCACCTGCGCGCCGCGCGGCGGTGAGCGATTCGATGGCGTTGTCGCCCGCTGGCGTGCTCAGGCGCTTTGCCTTGACCTGCCGGGGCACCGCATGAAGTTCGCGCGCGCCGGGCACGCTCGGATCGAATGCGAGTTCGATCGAAGTGACGCTGGCTTCGACCGCGCCAAATGGCGCCAGGGGCTCGGCCGGCAAGGGTGCTTCGGCGACCACTTCGGGCACTGCTTCAGGCGTGGATTCCGGCATCGGCGCCACCGGTGTGTCGGAGGTCGCAACGGTGTCGACGGGGGTCTCGGCTGACGCAGGAACCGCATCGCCCGCAGGTGAGGAGGCATCGGCGGCCGCAACCTCGGAGCCCGTGAAGAAATCATTGCTCGCCACTATGGGTGCGGGCGGCGTGCGCAACAACAATACGGTCATCACAAGGATGGTGGCGGCCGCCACGGCGAACAGCGCCGGGCGCAGCCACGGCCGCTGCAGCAGGGGCACTACGGGCGCTACCGGTGCGGCCTCGTGCGCAGTGACGGCGACGCGTTCGCGAATCGCCAGCTGGCTCAGCGCGCTGAGCATCTGTTGCGCGTTGCGGAACCGGTTGTCGGGGGACTTGGCCATGGCCCGGTCGATGAAGCCTTGCCAGTGCTTGCGCTCGGCCGGCAGGCGCGGGATGGGGTCCTGCGCGTGCATCAGGGCGAGGCCCAGCGGGTCGGACGACAGGTAGGGCAAACGGCCGTTGAGCAGTTCGTAGGCGAGCACGCCAACGCTGTACAGGTCGGCCCGACCGTCCACGGCTTCGCCGCGCGCCTGCTCCGGCGCCATGTAACCGCCGCTGCCCACGGCCAGCCCAGCCGTGGTGATGCGGCTGGTGTCGGTGCGTTGCAGCGCGATGCCGAAATCGGTCAGCAAGGGTCGGTCGGCGTTGTCGAACAGGACGTTCTCGGCTTTCACGTCGCGATGGACGATGCCGCGCGTATGCGCGTACTCGAGTGCCGACAGCAGCGCGCGCAGCACTTCGATGATGCGCGGTTCGTCATTGGTGAAGTCGCGCTGGCCCAGGTGGCCGCGGGCGAGGTAGGGCAGCACGTAATACAACAGTCCCTGGGGCGTGCGTCCCACCTCATGCACGCCGACGATGCAGGGATGCTCGAGCTTCGCAATCGTGTGCGCTTCCTGTTCGAAGCGGGTCTTGCTCTTTTCGTCCTTCAGCGCTTCCGGCGACATCACCTTGATGGCAACCTGGCGGTCCAGCGAAATCTGCACGCCGAGATAGACGAAGGACATGCCGCCCTTGCCGATGCGGCGAATCACCCGATAACCCGGGATGTCCGGCGTATAGCTGGTCAACAGGGTGGACAGTTCTTCCGGGGACAGCTCTTCAGATTGCATGGGAACCGAAGCGCAGGGACAGGTCGGTCAGCATAAAGCAGCCGGTGCGCAGCGTGAACAGGCAATTTCAGGGACTGGAACGGCCGTCAGAACAGCAGCGATGCCATCTTCCGCCGGTAGTCGCCGACCAGGTCGGCGTCTTCGATGACCCGGAAGGCATCGATGAGGGTGCGCTTGGGCAACTGGTCCTGCCAGGTTTTATCGCGCCGCAGCATTTCCATGAACTGCTGCAGCGCAGGCTCGCTCTCGCCTTCCACGAGCAGGCGAACGCCGAGCAGGTGTCGTGCGCGCAGGTCGCCTGGATCGGCTGCGATGGCTGCCAGCAGGGGCTCGCGGGGTGGCGCGTCCTTCAGCAGCGAGGCAAAACCCAGCCGCGCACGCGCCTTCACGGCGCGCTCGTCCGTCGCCAGGTTGGCCGGCAGCGCATCGAGCAGGGCTTCGGCTTCCGCCACCCCGCCGGTCGCCAGCAGGGCCAGGGCCAGGTCGAGCTTTAGTTCGGGCTTGTCGGGATCGGCGTGCACGGCGGCCCGGACATGGACCAGGGTTTCATGCGGATCCACGACAACCGGGGCCGCCTCGGCCTCAGCCTGCGCCGGTTCTTCCGGCAAGCGCGGTTCGATGCCGTGGTGCTTCAGGAATTCGCGCAGTTGGCCTTCAGGCAGGGCGCCGGGGAAGCCGTCGACGATCTGGCCGTCTTTCAGAAGCATCACGGTGGGGATCGACTTGATCTGGAAATAGCCCGCGAGCTGCTGCTCGGCATCCACGTCGACCTTGGCGAGCACGAAGCCGCCCGCGAATTCGGCGGCCAGTTTCTCCAGGATCGGCCCCAGGGTCTTGCAGGGTCCGCACCAGGCCGCCCAGAAATCGACCAGTACCGGAACTTCCTTCGATTTCAGGATGACTTCGGGTTCGAAGGCAGCAAGGGTCGCGTCGAATACGTAGGCGTTGGCGTCCATGGGATTTCCTGCAGGGGTTACCTGCCCAGATGGTGCCACCGCGCTGTGTAATCAAGCCGATCGGGACGACGGTTCAGGAAAATTCGCGGCGCAGGAACTCGGCGAGGCCCAGGCCCGCGACCACGATTCCGCCCAATAGCCCGGCGAGCATCACGAATGCAATGTGTTCGCCTTGGCCCGCCAGGACCTGCATCGGCATCGACCACGGATACCAGTGGCCGAAGCGGTTGGACTGGCCGACCAGGAAACCGATGACGGTCGCGCTCATGCCGACCGACACGGCCACGGTGAAACTGCGCCAGCGAATGGCGATCCAGTTCTGCAGCGCGATGACCAGCAGCGAGGCGACGAAGCCGGCGCCGGCGAGCGTCGCCAGCCGGATCCAGTCCGGGGCGCCGGCCAAGCCGAAGCTGGGCTTCACCCACATCAGCACCAGGCCGCCAAGCGGAATCAGCAGGGTCAGAATCGCAAACGAGGCGAACACCATCGCGGCGAGCATGATCAGCTTGGCCAGGTAGTGCACCGAACGAGGCACGGGCAATGCAAGCAGGTGCTTCCACTGGCGTTCGCCGTGTTCCAGCCCGGCGAGCAGCGCCGATTGCAGCGTGATGAACAAGGGCAGCATCAGGAACAGCCACAACACCAGGATGCTCTGCGAAAACGCGAACCAGGCCTTGGCCGGGTCGCCGCCCGTGCGCATGCCCAGCTTGCTGAAACTTACCTGCAGCACATACAGCGCGACGACGGTGGCAGGCGCGATCAGGCACATCCACAAGGCCAGCGTGCCGCGCATTTTCAGCGACTCGGCATGCAGTGCGCGGAGCAGGGCGCTCATGCTGCATTCTCCAGCGATCGATCGATAGTCAGGTCGAAGAACAAGGACTCCAGCGACGCATGCTCCATGGCGAGGTGGCTGACTTCCAGGCCGTGGCCGACCAGCAGGCGATTCACCTGCGCTGCCGACTTGCCGTCCAGGCTCAGCACCAGCGTGCCGTCGTCGAGCCAGCCTACGTCTTCACCGACGCCGGCCAGCAGGGCGCGGGCGCGCAGCGGCTCGTCGCAGCGCACGAGCAGGCGCGGTTTCACCCGGCCGCGAAGTTCTTCCAGGCGACCCTCGAAGCAAAGCCGGCCAGCCTGCAGCACGCCCACGTGCGTGGCGACCAACTCGACTTCGCTCAGTAGGTGGCTGGACACGAAAATGGTGATTCCCTCGTCGGCCAGCGATCGAAGCAACTGGCGCATGTCCTGGATGCCGGCCGGGTCCAGGCCGTTGCCAGGCTCGTCGAGAACCAGCAAACGGGGGGCGCCGATCAACGCAAGGGCAATGGCCAGGCGTTGCCGCATGCCCAGCGAATAGTCGCGGACCCGGCGCCCGGCGGACTCAAGGAGGCCGACTCGCTCCAATACCGAATCGATCCGCGCACGTGGCAGATCCAGCAGGCGGCGCGTGACTTCCAGGTTCTCCCGGCCGGTCAGGTGGCCGTACAGCGAGGGCGATTCGACCAGGGCGCCAACCAGGCCCAGCGTCTGCCGGGTGTTCCGGTCCAGGCGCCGTCCGAACAGTTCGATGCTGCCCGACTGGGGGCGCAGCAGATCGAGCAACAGGCGGATGGTGGTGGTCTTGCCGGCGCCATTCGGGCCGAGGAACCCGTAGATCGAGCCGGCAGGCACGTTGAGGTCGAGATCCCGAACCCCGAATCCGCCGGGAAACTGGCGGGTCAGGCCGCGGGTCAGGATGGCGGGGGCAGCGACATGGGCTGGTGATGTAGGCATGGTGCGCATCTTGGGCATTAGTCGCAGCGATGCCATGTGCCAATGGTTCACCAACCTGATGCGCGCTGGCTGCCGCGTCGCCGCGGAGCGGGTTTTTGCCTGCGCGCCCGCTGCGTTACCCTAGGCGTCTTGTTTTCAACCTTTCGGCAACAACCCCATGCATGACATCCCCGAGCCCGGTGCCTACGCCCCGAAGGCCGTTGAAGCCGCCGCGCAGGCGCACTGGCAAGCCACTGGCGCCTTCCAGGTAGCGGAAGACTCGAACCGGCCCAAGTACTACTGCCTGTCGATGCTGCCATATCCGTCCGGCGCCCTGCACATGGGCCACGTCCGCAATTACACGATCGGCGATGTGATCAGCCGCTATCGCCGCATGTGCGGCTTCAATGTTTTGCAGCCGATGGGTTGGGACGCATTCGGATTGCCGGCTGAAAACGCCGCCATCAAGAACCACACCGCGCCGGCCAAGTGGACCTACGCCAACATCGAGCACATGCGCGGGCAGTTGCAGGCACTCGGCTACGCTATCGACTGGACGCGCGAATTCGCGACCTGCCGGCCGGACTATTACCGCTGGGAACAGTTGATGTTCACCCGCCTGTTCCGCCAGGGCATCGTCTATCGCAAGAACAGCGTCGTGAACTGGGATCCGGTCGACCAGACCGTGCTTGCAAACGAACAGGTCGTGGACGGACGCGGCTGGCGCAGCGGAGCGATCGTTGAAAAACGCGAGATACCGCAGTGGTTCCTCAAGATCACCGACTACGCGCAGGAATTGCTCGACGGCCTGGACACGCTGGACGGATGGCCCGATGCCGTCAAGACGATGCAGCGCAACTGGATCGGCCGCAGCGAAGGCCTCGAGATCGACTTCGCGGTGCCCGGACAGGACGCGGCGCTGCGCGTGTTCACCACGCGACCCGACACGCTGATGGGCGTGACCTATGTTGCCGTGGCAGCCGAACATCCGCTTGCGATGCAAGCGGCTGCGGGCAATCCGGGATTGGCGGCCTTCATCGAGGAATGCAGGCACGGAGGCGTGTCCGAAGCCGAACTCGAAACGCAGGAAAAGAAAGGCCACGACACCGGACTGACGGTGATCCATCCGCTCAGCGGCGAGCCGGTGCCAGTGTGGGTCGCGAACTTCGTGTTGATGGGCTACGGCACGGGCGCGGTGATGGCGGTGCCCGGCCACGACGAGCGCGATTTCGAATTCGCGCACAAGTATGGATTGCCGATTCGCCAGGTGATCGCCGTGCGCACGCCCTTGCCGCCGCATCTTGCGCCGGATTTTGCCTATGACGCAGCGCACTGGAAGGATTGGTACGCGGACAAGACGCGCGCCGACCTGATGGTGATCAACTCCGGCGAACTCGATGGCATGGGTTATCGCAAGGCCTTTGAATTCCTGGCTGAAAAACTGCAGCGCGAAGGCAAGGGCGAACGTCGCGTCAATTTCCGCTTGCGCGACTGGGGCGTCAGTCGCCAGCGTTACTGGGGCTGCCCGATCCCGATCATCTATTGCGCAGATTGCGATGCGGTGCCGGTGCCGGAAGACCAGTTGCCGGTCGTACTGCCGGAAGACGTTGCGTTTACCGGCATGAAGTCGCCGATCAAGGCTGACCCGGAGTGGCGCAAGACCACCTGTCCCAATTGCGGCGGTCCGGCCGAGCGCGAGACCGATACCTTCGATACCTTCATGGAGTCGAGCTGGTATTACGCGCGCTATACGTCGCCGGGCGCGAACGATTTGGTGGATGAGCGCGCCAATTACTGGCTGCCCGTGGACCAGTACATCGGTGGCATCGAGCACGCGATCATGCACCTGATGTATTTCCGTTTCTATCACAAGCTGATGCGCGACGCGGGGCTGGTGTCGAGCGACGAGCCGGCCACCAACCTGCTGTGCCAGGGCATGGTGATTGCCGATACCTTCTATCGCGACAATCCAGCCGGCGGCCGCGACTGGTTCAATCCGACGGAAGTGGAAGTTCGCCGCGACGAAAAGGGACGCCCGCTCGGCGCGACGCTGGTGGCCGACGGCCAGCCGGTGCACGTCGGTGGCACCGAAAAAATGGCAAAGTCCAAGAACAATGGCGTCGATCCGCAGACCATGGTCGATCGCTATGGCGCCGACACGGTGCGCCTGTTCTCGATGTTCGCCGCACCGCCGGAACAGTCGCTGGACTGGAACGAGTCCGGCGTGGAAGGCATGTCCCGATTCATCCGACGCTTGTGGAACCAGGCCAACAAGCACGTTGCCGGTGGCAGGCCGGGTCCGCTGGACACGTCGGCCCTATCGCCCGCGGGTAAGGCGCTGCGCAGGCAACTGCACGAAACAATCCACAAGGTTGGCGACGATTACGGCCGCCGCTACACCTTCAACACGGCCATCGCCGCGGTGATGGAATTGCTCAATGCGTTGTCTCGGTACGACGAAGCCAGTGCGAATGCCGCGGCCCTTCGCCAGGAGGCTTTCGAGGCGGTGACGCTGTTGTTGAATCCGATCACGCCGCATACCTCGCACGCACTGTGGCAGAAGCTCGGCCATGGCGAGACCACGCTGGAAGACCTGCCATTCCCGAAGGCGGACGAATCCGCATTGGCCCGCGACTCGGTCACTTTGGCCATCCAGGTCAATGGCAAGCTGCGTGGCACGCTCGACGTGGCGCTGGACCTGCCGCGCGAGCAACTTGAGCAACTGGCGCTGGCCGAACCCAACGTGCAGCGCTTCATGGAAGGCCTGTCGGTACGCAAGGTCATCGTGGTGCCGGGCAAGATCATCAACATCGTTGCAGGCTAGTCCGATGGCAGGTGAACCGGCGTCGCTGGAGCAGGCACTGCAATTGCTCCGCCAGGGCCAGGTCGAGCAGGCGCACGTGCTGCTGGGCGTGCTGCTGCAGTCGGAACCATCCAATGCGGCGGCACGGCACCTGATGGGCATCGTGTTGCTGCAACGAAGCCAGCCGCAGGCGGCGCTCGAGCAACTCGACCTGGCGCTGCGCGGAACGCCAGGCGTTGCCGCCATCGAGTACAACCGCGGCAATGCGTTCGCCGCCCTGCGACAGTTCGGCGAAGCGGTCGCGGCCTTCGACGCCGCCATCGCGATCAAGCCAGACTTTGCGGAAGCCTGGTTCAACCGTGGCAACAGCCTGCGCAACCTGGGCCGGGACGAGGACGCCATGGCCAGCTTCAACCAGGCGCTTCGCCACCGCCCCGGCCTGTACCAGGCGCACAACGCCATCGGCAGCATCCACTTGCGGCACGGTCGACATGACGAAGCGCTTCCCGCGATTGATCTGGCGCTGCTGGTCGAGCCCCGGCAGGTGGAAGCGCTCAACAACCGCGGCCTGGTATTGCGGGCACTGCAACGGCACGTCGACGCACTCGCGGATTTTGACCGCGCGCTCGCGCTCGAGCCTGGACGGGCGCTGCTGCACAACAACCGTGGCCTGGCCCTGCAGGATCTGGGTCGGGCCGCACCCGCCCTGCAAAGCTACGATCGCGCCGTGGAACTCGATCCGGCGTCAGCGGATGCGTGGAGCAACCGGGCCAGCCTGCTGACCGAGATGCATCGCTTCGACGATGCGCTCGACAGTGCTGCGCGTGCGACGGCCCTCGATCCCGACCACGCGCAAGCGCACAACAATCTCGGCATCGCCCTGCACGGCCTGGGCCGCATCGCCGACGCCCTGGCCAGTTACGAGCGGGCCATCGCGCTCAAGCCGGGCTTCCCGCAGGCCTGGAACAACCGGGGCAATGCCTTGCATGACCTTCGCCGGACCGATGATGCCCTGGCGAGTTTCGAGCGCGCGATCGAATTGCAGCCGGGCTATGCCGAAGCCATCAACAATCGCGGCATGGTCAAGCAGGACCTGTCCCGATTCGACGAGGCGCGCGCCGATTACGATGCCGCCATCGCATTGCGTCCCGCTTATCCGGAGGCGCACCAGCGCAGGGCCGCGCTGAGCCTGTTGCAGGGCAGGCTTTCCGAAGGCTGGGCCGACTACGAAGCAACCCATGCGCGCCCGCAGAACGCCGTGGAAGGCGCAGCCGCCATACCGTTCTGGCAGGGGCAGGAACTGCGCGGCAAGTCCATCCTGCTGTCGGAGCCGAACGGGCTGGGCGATACGCTGCAGTTCTTCCGGTTCGTGCCGGAGCTGGTGCGGCGCGGTGCCCGCGTGACGTTCCTGGGGCCACGCTCGTCGTTCCGGATACTGGACGCGTTCGCCGCGCAGGTGCAGTTCATCGAGCGGCTGGACGAGTCGCGTCATGACTTCCAGTGCTGGCTGTGGAGCCTGCCGCACTACCTGCGCATCCATTCCATGGACCAATTGGCTACCGCTACGCCGTATCTTCGCGTCGATGATGCGCGCGTCCGCCAGTGGGCTTCGCTGCTCGATCCGCAGCGCTTCAATATCGGAATCTGCTGGCAGGGCAATCCGGCGCGGAAGATCGATGCCGGACGATCGATTCCCTTGCGCATGTTCGAACCGCTGGCCCGGGTGCCGGGCGTGCGCCTGGTGAGCTTGCAGAAGCAATTTGGCCTTGAGCAACTGCAGGACCTGCCGGGCACGATGCAGGTGCAGCAGCTCGACGGGTTCGACGAGGGTCCCGATGCGTTCGTGGATTCGGCGGCGGCGTTGCAGTCGCTTGATTTGCTGGTGACCGCCGATACATCCATCACGCACGTCGCTGGCGCCACCGGCAGGCCGGTCTGGCTGGCGCTGAACACGGTGCCCGACTGGCGGTGGATGCTGGACCGGAGCGACTCGCCCTGGTACCCGACCGTCCACCTGTTCCGGCAGGCACGTGCAGGCGACTGGTCCACGGTGTTCAACGACATGGCGGCATCACTCGAGCTGCTGGTTCCCGGGCGCCTGGCGCTTCGCGCCGGCTGAACAGGGCCATCGCAGGCAGTCTTCGCGGTAACATGTGGGCGGGCAGATCGTGCCCTGGCGGAGTCGACCATGCGTGGTGTCCTGATCCTGTTCTCGCTCGTGCTGTTGTCGGCCTGTGGATTTCATCCGCGCGCCCAGCTGAACTTGCCCGCGACGCTCGGCCCGGTTTCCGTGCATACCGCCGATCCCTACAGCCCGCTCGGGCTTGAGCTCGCCACTGCGCTGGAACGCGCCGGTGCGACCGCTGCCGTGGAAGGTTCGCCTTCGTCGGCGTTGAAGGTCACGGCGGAAGGCTGGAGCACCCTGCCGTTGTCGGTCGACCAGTTCGCCCGCGTCCGCGAATACATTACCCGTTACCGCGTGGATTTCGTGCTGGTGGATGCCGATGGAAAATTGTTGATAGAGCCGCAGAGCATCGAGCTGTCGCGTGAATACACTTACGACATCAACGCCTCCGCCGGTAGCCCGGCCGAGCAGGAACTGATCCAGCGCGAGCTGCGTCGCGACATGCAGGCCGCGATACTGCGTCGCCTGGACGTCGTGTTGCGTCCCAAGGCCTGATGGAACTGCGGGCCGACCGCTTCGAGCGGCAGCTTGCCAGCGAGCCACTGCGTCCCGCCTACCTGATTGCAGGCACCGAGCCGCTGATCGTGCAGGAATGCGCCGACGCGGTGCGCGCGAAGGCGCGCGCGGAAGGTTACCTGGAACGCGAAGTGCTGGAGGTATCGGGCCGTGAATTCGACTGGAACGACCTGACCATGGGCGTGGCTTCGCTCAGCCTGTTCGCGACCCGTCGCCTGTTCGACCTGCGCCTGCCCAGCGGAAAACCGGACAAGGACGGCAGCAAGGCCATCACCGATTTTTGCGACAACCCAGCGCCCGACACGATCCTGATGATCACCTGCCAGGACTGGAGCAAGAAGCACGCCGGCAAGTGGAGCGAAGCCATCGCTCGAATTGGTCACGTCGTTACGGTGTGGCCGGTGAAGACTTCCGAACTGAATGACTGGCTCGATCGCCGCCTGCGCAGCCGTGGCCTGTCGGCCGAGCCGGCCGCCGTGCAACTGCTTGCCGAGCGGATCGAAGGCAATCTGCTGGCAGCCGCTCAGGAAGTCGAGAAACTGGCGCTGCTTGCACCCGGGGCGAGACTGGACGCCGGCCGGATGGAAGCCCTGGTTGCGGACTCCGCGCGTTACGACGTTTTCAAGCTCGTGGAGGCATCGTTGGCGGGTGAGTCGCAACGCGCCGTGCGGATGCTGCGGTCACTGCAACTCGAGGGTGAACAAGTGCCGGGACTGGTGCCGATACTTGCGATGGAGTTGCTCAAGATCGCGAGCCTCGCGCGGATTGCCGCCACCGGCGGCAACGTGGCCAATGCGATGCGCGATGCCCATGTCTGGGATACCAAGCAGGCGCTATATCGGCGAGCGCTGGAAAAACATCCGGCGTCGCGTTGGGAACTGTTCGTCGCCGAGGCGGGTCGCATCGACCTGATCGCGAAGGGCCGTCTCGGCGGCGATCCGTGGCTGGCCCTGGAACGCCTGCTGGTCGCCATGGCCCAGCCCAAGGCGCGCGTCCTGCTGGCCGGCTGATGCCGCGGATCCTGTATGGCGGCACCTTCGATCCGGTGCACCTCGGACACCTGGCTATCGCCCGTGCCGTTGCCGACGCCTTCGGCGAGCCGGTCTTCCTGCTTCCCGCGGCCGACCCGCCGCATCGCCCGCCACCGGGCGCCAGCGCGCATCAGCGCGCGGCGATGCTCGAACTCGCTTCCGCGGGCGACCCCCGGATCAAGGTGGATCGCCGTGAACTCAACCGACTCGGTCCTTCCTACACCGTCGACACCCTCGCCGAAGTGCGCGAGGAGTTGGGCCCGGAGGCGTCGATCATCTGGGTGATGGGCATCGATTCGCTGCAACAGCTTGATACCTGGCGCCAATGGAAACGCTTGTTCGAACTCGCCCATGTGCTGGGCGTCGAGCGACCGACGGGACCCGCGGACCCGGAATGGCTGGTCAGGCATGCACCCGCCGTCGCCTCCGAAGTGGCGACGCGCCAATGCAGGGTGCCTGAACTCGCGCAGGCGCCTGCGGGCGGCTACGCTGCCTTGCCGATGAATCCGCTCCGGCATGAATCGGCTACCCAGGTGCGCTTGCGGCTGCGCCAGGGTGGCGACTGGCAGTCGCTCGTGCCGGCGTCCGTGGCCGCGTACATTCAGGAAAACGGCCTTTACCGGCTTGGGGACGCCGGCTAGGGGTATAATTCCGGCGCGGCCAGAGCCGCCTACCGAGATAGCGTGTTGACCACAAAAGCCCAGGTCATCAAGACCAAGATGCCCGTGCCGGCGCCGACGCCGGAATCCCTGCTGAAGCAAGTGCATGCCGCCCTCGATGAAATGAAGGCCAAGGACGTGATCGAGATCGACGTCCGTGGCAAGACCAGCATTGCCGATTACCTGGTGGTCGCGTCCGGAACATCGACCCGCCACGTGAAGTCCGTGGCCGACGAAGTCGTGCAGTTTTCGAAGAAGTGCGGCGTGATGCCGCTCGGCGTAGAAGGCGAGCGCGAGGCGGAGTGGGTGTTGGTCGACCTCGGCGATGTGATCGTGCACGTGATGTTGCCGCGCGTTCGCGAGTTCTATGCGCTCGAGCGCCTTTGGACTGTCGGCGACCAGCCGCCCGAGGCCGAGGTCGAGCCCGAAGCCTGAGCCGTGAAGGCCGTCCTGATCGCGGTCGGCGAGCGGGCCCCTGACTGGGTAGCGGCGGGTTTTTCCGAATACCAGAAACGACTTTCCCACTGGCTGCCGATGGCGCTGGTGGAGATTGCGCCGGGCATCCGCGGCAAGGGTCGCGATGCGGCGCGCGCGACCAGCGATGAGGGTGTCCGCGTGATCGCCGCGCTGCCGAAGCAGGCGCACGTGGTTTGCCTGGATGGCCGGGGCAAGGCCTACAGTTCCGAGCAACTCGCACAACGAATGGAAGCCTGGCGGCAGGGTGGTCGCGACCTTGCCTTCCTGATCGGCGGGCCCGAGGGCCACGCACCGGACGTACTCTCAGCCGCGCACGAAAGTTGGTCGCTGGGACCGATGACCTTGCCGCACATGCTGGTGCGCCTGGTGGTCGCCGAGCAGTTGTACCGGGCGGCCAGCCTGCTCGCCAATCATCCGTATCACCGCGCCTGACCCGGGCGACGGATCGACTTCAGCGAGTCGTAGGTCGGACGCCGCACCGGCACGCCTTGTTCGCAATCGCCCATCGCGCAAAGCAACCGCACCAGGTCGGGCTGCGCCTGCACGAGGATGTGGAAGATCACGTTCTGCTCGAGTGATCCGCGCACGGCGCCGGAGCCCGGGCCGCGCGCCCAGATGCCGACGTCATCACCGCCGTGGGTTTCCGAACCCAGGGGCATCGTAGATTCCTGCAGGTAGTCTGGATCCTGGGTGTCCACGTCGCGGAGTTGTGGTCGGCCGTTGGCTGCCAGCGCGCCCGATACGCCGTGGGGAAAGTGCTTCGGTCCCTCGGGTTGCTGGTCTGTCGCGCCAGCGTAGCCAGGGCCGTTGGCATACGTGAGCGTTGTGTACGGCAACCCGGTTGCGTCGCTGGCAAGTCCTGCGGGCGAATCTTCGGTGCTGCCTCCGATCACTTTGCCCAGGATGGGGTTTCCCCGCGCGGGATAGCCGACCAGCGAGAGTGTGTGCGAGTGATCCGCTGTCACCAGCACCAACGTGTCGGAATCATCCGTCATCTCGGTCGCGGCACGCACGGCATCCGAAAAGGCAATGGTATCGCCCAACGCGCGGAAGGCATTGCCGGCATGATGCGCGTGGTCGATCCGGCCGCCTTCCACCACCAGCACGAAGCCCTTGGAATTGCGCCGAAGCACCGTGATGGCGGCGCGCGTCATTTCTGCGAGGCTCGGTTCACCGGCGCGATCCTGGCCGCGATCATGTTCGTAGTTCATGTGGTCGGATTCGAACAGGCCCAGCAGCTTGTCGGTCCGGGCCAGGTCGAGGGACGCCAGCTGGCTGTGATTCCAGACGAACTTCCCTTCAGGATGCTTGCCCTGCCATTCCTGTGTCAGGTCGCGGCCGTCAAGCCGCCGACCCGTGAGCGTGGCGTATTCGGGGTCCGGCGCGCCCGCGGGCAGGAACTCCCTTCGGCCCCCGCCCAAGACCACTTCGATTCCGTCACCCAGGTCGAATTCCGTCAACTGCCTTGCGATGTCACGACAGCCGGCGGCACGTGCAGCTGCAGGCAAGTCGGTATCGTTTTCCCACTCGCGTTCCGGAGTATGGGCGTAGCTCGCCGCGGGCGTGGCATGCGTGATCCTCGTCGTGGTGACCACGCCTGTTGCAAGCCCGGCTAGCTCCGCAAGCTCGATGGCAGTCGTTAAACCCTCATCGCGGGAGCCATCGCAATCGCCTCGGGCCGAAGCCTGCGCGACGCTGATCATTCCCGATCGAGTCTTGGCGCCGGTGATCATCGCCGTCATCGTGCTTGCCGAATCGGCCGTCTGCCGATCAGTGCTGTAGGTGCGGCTGAAGGCAGTGTGTGGAAAGGCCTCGAAGCTGAGCAGGTTCTCCTCGCCAGGCTGGCCTCGCTTCTGGCCTTCCAGGATTCTCGCTGCCGCCACGGTGGTCATGCTCATGCCATCGCCAACGAACAGGATGATGTTGCGCGTTCGGGCGGGACCCGAGGCGCGCTGGTGTGCGGCGATGCTTCCGGCGCGAAACCACCAGTCCGCAGTTTCCGAATCGGGGTGCTTTATGTTCGGGACGACGAGCGATCCCCCCTGCGGCGCGCTCGGAGCCACTGCCAGGGGCGTCACGGCTGCGCAGCCAGCCAACAGGCAAGCCAGAAGCGCAGTCGACAAATTTTGACTCATCTCGATCCGCCCTCAAATCCGGGACAGCTAGTTTCGCCCAACGAACATGACAGTTGTACAACCGGACCTGCTTCACGTTCCACAGGGCGGGACCAGGCCGGCAGGCTTAACTTCAGCTCCACCGGTTATGCTTGGGGAATGCTCTACCTTGCCTCGAAATCCCCCCGGCGCCTCGAGCTCCTCCGCCAGCTGGGCATTGATCCCGAGCTGTTGGACGTGGATGTCCCCGAGCTCCGGCAGCCGGGTGAACCCGCAGCCGATTACGTCAACCGCGTCGCCCGCGAAAAGGCGGGTGCGGGCTTGCTGGCAGTGATGTCCACACCCGGTGCGCTGGTGCTTGGCGCCGACACGGAAGTGATCATGGGCGACGTGGTGTATGGCAAGCCTGCCGATGCAGCCGACGCAGCGAGAATGTTGCGCGAGTTGTCGGGCCGGACCCATCGCGTGGTCACCGCCGTCTGGCTGATGAGCGCCGACCGTGAAGAGCACGCCATCCAGCAATCCGAAGTGTGCGTTGCCATCCTGTCCGAAGCGGATATCGCTGCCTACCTCGACAGTAGCGAATGGCAGGGCAAGGCCGGCGCTTATGCCATCCAGGGCCGCGCCGGTGCATTCGTCGCCCACCTCGACGGCAGTCATTCCAGCGTCATGGGCCTGCCGCTGCACGAGACCTGGGAACTACTTCGCAAATTCGACGCACTGCCGACAGGCAAGGGAACTTCCAGTGTCTGAAGAGATCCTCATCAACGTGACCCCGCGCGAGACGCGCGTGGCGCTGGTCGAGAACGGAATGCTGCAGGAACTGCACATCGAGCGCGCGACCCGTCGTGGCGTGGTCGGCAACGTGTACAAGGGCCGGGTGCAGCGCGTGATGCCCGGCATGCAGGCGGCGTTCGTGGACATCGGCCTGGATCGCGCGGCCTTCCTGCATGCCTCCGACATCCTGCGCCTGCCGCTGGACCAGTCCGAGCCGGCCGAAGACGCGGTTCCGTCCAACCTGCCGCCACCGGCGATTTCATCGCTGGTGCATGAGGGCCAGGAAATCGTGGTGCAGGTGGTGAAGGATCCGATTGGCGGCAAGGGCGCTCGCCTGACCACGCAGATCTCGATCCCCTCGCGTTACCTGGTGTTGCTGCCGTACTCGCGCGTCATCGGCGTATCGGCACGCATCGAGGACGAGGCCGAGCGCACCCGCCTCAAGACCATCATGGCAAGCCTCATCAACGGCGCGGGGCTCGGTTACATCGTGCGCACGAATGCCGAAGGCCAGACCGCCGAGGCGCTGTCAGAGGATGTGGATTACCTGCGCCGCGCGTGGCAGATCATCCGCGATGCGAGCAATGGCACGCCCATCGGCCATTCCATCTACGACGACCTCTCGCTGCCGCTGCGCGCCATGCGCGACCTGATGAGCCACGACGTGGACAAGGTGCGCGTGGATTCACGCGAAACTTTCGAGAAGTTGATGGGCTTCGCGCGGCAGTTCATGCCCGACCTTGCCGACCGGGTCGAACATTACACGGGTGAGCGACCGGTCTTTGACCTGTTCGGTGTGGAAGACGAAATCCAGCGCGCGATGTTGAAGGAAGTGCCCTTGAAATCCGGCGGCCACCTGATCGTGGACCAGACCGAAGCCATGACCACGGTGGACGTGAACACCGGTTCCTTCCTCGGCCAGCGCAACCTGGAAGAGACGGTTTACCGCACCAACCTCGAGGCGGCGCAATCGGTGGCGCGGCAACTCCGGCTGCGTAACCTCGGCGGCATCATCATCATCGACTTCATCGACATGACCGATGAAGAGCACAAGCGGCAGGTGCTGCGTACGCTCGAGAAGGGCCTGGCGCGCGACCATGCCAAGACCGCCGTCCATGATTTTTCGCCCCTGGGCCTGGTGGAGATGACGCGCAAGCGCACCACCGAAAGCCTGGAGCGGCAGTTGTGCGAACCCTGCCATGAGTGCGGGGGTCGCGGCAGCCTGAAGACCTGCGAAACGATCGTGTACGAAATTTTCCGCGAGATCACCCGGGCGGTGCGGCAGTTCGAGGCGTCGCAGTTGCTCGTCATCGCATCGCCGATCGTGGTCGGCAAGATCACCGAAGAAGAATCGGCTTCGGTCGCCGAGCTGGAAGAATTCCTGGGCAAGAGCATCCGTTTCCAGGCGGATGAACAATACGCGCAGGAGCAATTCGACGTGGTGCTGCTCTAGAAGTGACGACAGTCCTGCGCCGACGGATCCGACACGCGCGTCGCTGGACGGGCTACGGCGTATTGGTCGTGCTGATTGCCGTCGCGCTGATGGTCGGCATCGCCAACCAGTTGTTGCCGATGGTGGAACGGCATCCGGACAAAATCGCTGCGTGGCTCAGCGCGCGGGTCGGCGAGCCAGTCAGTTTCTCCAAGGCGCATGGCGAGTGGACGCGGCGCGGACCGCGTTTCATCCTGGACGACCTGCACGTGGGCAAGGGCGCGACCGAGCTGGCCATCGGCCGCGCGCAATTGCAGGTGGCGATGTATTCGGGGCTGCTCCCGGGGCATCCGCTGACCGAACTCAAGATTCGCGACCTGCTGCTGACCCTGGTGCAGGATGCCGACGGCCGTTGGAAAGTCGTGGGCCTGCCGGGACAGACAGAAGCCGATCCGCTCGACCGCCTGGAAGGATTCGGCGAACTGCAGATCGAGCGCGCCCAACTGACGATCCGCGCACCCAAACTGAAAGTGGACATGCACGTGCCTCGCGTCGATGCGCGTATCCGCGTGAACGGCCCCCGATTGCGCGTGGGTGTCTCGGCCTGGGCGGAGTCGGGCGACCTGCCGCTGTCGGCGGTGCTGGATGTGCATCGGGTCACCGGCAACGGATTGCTCTGGGTCGGTGCCGACAAGCTCGTGCTTTCCCACTGGCACCGCGCGCTTGCTTCGGTGGGCGCCGTGCCGGAACAGGGCACGGCCAAGCTCGGCGTCTGGGCGAAACTGCAGGACCGTCGAATCCGCGAGTTGACGCTCGAGGCGGAAATCCAGCAGGCGCGCATGCACTCGGCCCAGCCCTTGCGGCTGAGTGACGGCAGCAGCCGTCCCGCGCGAATGGATTTCGACAAGTTGGAAGCAAGTGCCCGTTGGCGCGTGACGGCGAATGGCTGGCAGTTGATCGCACCGCGCCTGAACATCGCCAAGGCAGGCAAGGTGGCGCACCTCGACCAACTGGTGATCGATGACGGATACCAGTTCAGGCTGTCCGGTCCGCAACTGGACCTGGCGCCGCTGGCTGCCGTGGTTTCATTGAGCGACCGGTTTCCTGACCCTGTTCGTGTGTTCCTGCAACAGTCCAGCCCGCAGGCCCTGCTGCGAGACGTGCGAATCCTCGGTCGTCGCGAAGGTCCGCTGACCGGTTCGATGACGGTGTCGCACCTCGAACTGCAACCCTTCGCCAAGCATCCTGGCGTGTCCGGCCTGGCGGGAAAAATCCAGTTCGACGAGCGCGGCGGCGTGATGCGCATCGAGCCGGGCGCGGTGCGGGTCGATTGGCCGGGTGGGTTGCGCCAGCCCGTCGACGCCCAGCTGAGCGGAACCGTCGCCGCCTGGAAAGCCGGGCCTGGCTGGACCGTCGGATTCGACCGCCTGCGATTGCGGGGCAGCGATTTCGGCGCCGATGTGCGGGCCGAACTCGGTTTCCAGGGCGACGGCACTGCGCCCACGCTGGACCTGGCTGCAGACCTGGCGCCAGCCAGTTTCGCGACGGCGAAGAAGTTCTGGATCCTCAACAAGATGCCGGAGTCCACCGTCCGCTGGCTGGACAAGGCGCTGGTCGAAGGCCAGGTGCTGGACGGGCGGGTCACCATCGGCGGCGATCTCGACGACTGGCCGTTCCGGAACAACACCGGGCGTTTCGATGCGCACGCACGCATTCGAGGTGCAACGCTGAAGTTCAACGACAACTGGCCCGCAGGCGAGGCGATGGATATCGACGTCGCTTTCGATGGCCCGGGCATGGACATCGCCGGTGTCGGCGTGCTTCGTGGCAACGCCATCAAGCGGGTGGTCGGTGGCATCGCCGATTTCCACGCGCCTGTGCTGAAACTCGAAATCGATTCGGACACGCGCGGTGAACCGTTGCGGCAGTTGATGATGGAAAGCTCGTTGAATCGCGAGTACGGCGAACACCTGAAGGCCGCGACCATCAGTGGCGTCGCAAGAGTGGCGCTGTTGCTCGACTTGCCGCTGCGCGAGGGCCTGGGCGAAAAACGAATCGAGGGCACGCTGGATCTTGAACGCGCCAGTCTTTCGGATTCGCGTTGGGACATCGCCTTCACCCAGGTCAGCGGCCAGACCCGGTTTTCGCAACAGGGATTCGCCACGCAGGATTTGCGCGTGCTGTTCGACAACCAGCCGGGCGTGTTCAACTTGCGCGTCGGGCAGCAGGCTGGCGATGCCACGCTGGCGGCGCTGGCAACGCTTGACGGCCGTTTCGCCGGGCCTGCGCTGGTGGACAGATACGAGGACCTGGCCTGGCTCAAGCCGTGGATGACCGGCAACAGCAACTGGAAACTGGCGGTGCGGGTTCCCAAGGCCGTGGGCAAGCGGCAGCCGCCCTCGCAGTTGCGAGTCACGTCCGACCTGGTCGGCACCAGCCTGTCCATGCCTGAACCCTTCCGCAAGCCTTCGGGCGAAGCGCTGCCGCTGGACCTGCAGTTGGCCCTGCCGATCGAACAGGGTGAGATGAACCTGCGGCTGGGCGACTTGATGCGAATGCGGGCGCAGTTGCGCAAGAACCAGCCCATTGCAGGCGCGATGCAGTTCGGCGCGGGCGCGATGCCCGCGATTCCCGCGAAAGGCATCACCGTGCGTGGCGCGGCGCCGGTCGTGGACGCTACGGGCTGGGTTGCGTTCTCCGGCAAGGGCAGTAGTGCTTCCACCATCAACGACGTGAACCTGCAGGCGGGCCAGCTGATCTTCCTGGATCGCGCGTTCGCTGATTCCCGGCTTGAACTCAGCAAAAGCGCGGCAATGACCGTGGCCGCGATCAAGGGCAAGGGCATCGAAGGATCGATCGAGATTCCAACGGAATCCTCGCGGGCCGTGATGGGCCGGTTCGTGCGGCTGCACTTGCCCTCGGACACCGGCCCGGAAGAACAGGCATCAAGCGATCCTGGTGCAGGCGCGGCGGATTCCAGCATGGCGGTCGAGGATCCGGCATCCCTGCCGCCGCTGCGGTTTTCCATTGCCGACTTGCGCATCGGCCAGGCGCAACTGGGCAAGGCCGAATTGGCGACGTCGCCGATGCCCGGCGGCATGCGCGTGGAAAAATTCCAGACCCAGGCCAGGAATCTCAACCTCAATGCCGCAGGCGAGTGGGTGCGCACCAGCGGCGGTACGCGCTCCAATTTCCGTCTTGAATTCGCAGCCAACAGCCTGGGCCAGATGCTCGATGCGCTCGGCTACAAGGACATGGTGCAAGGTGGCAAGACCAAAGCGACGCTGGCGGGAAGCTGGCCGGGTTCGCCCGGCGATTTCGCCTTGGCGACCCTCGGGGGCTCGCTGAAGCTCGATGTCGGCGAAGGACGCTTGCTGGACGTCGAGCCGGGAGGCTCCGGCCGCATCCTGGGCCTGATCAGCCTCGCCGAAATCCCAAGGCGCCTGTCGCTGGATTTCAGCGATTTCTTCAAGAAGGGTTTTTCTTTCAACACCGCGCGCGGTGATTTCACGTTCAATGATGGCAAGGCGCGCACCGACAACTTGCGGATCGACGGCCCGGCGGCGGAAATCCGCGTCAGTGGCGAGACCGGCCTGCGCGAACAGGTTTATGACCAGCGCGTGGAAGTGCTGCCCAAGGCCGGCGGCATCCTGCCGGCGATCGGGCTGCTCGCCGGCGGACCGGCGGGCGCGGCAGTCGGCGCGATGGCGCAGGCCGTCCTTCAGCGTCCGCTAAAGCAGACAACTCGCGTCGTGTACAAGGTTGGCGGGCCATGGGCGAAGCCGGTGGTGAAGATCATCGAGCGCGGTCCCGAGCGATCGCCTGCGCTGCCGGCGAAGCCCGCCACGCCGGCAGTCACCACCACGCCTGCCACCACGCCACCGATCCAACCGGCGCCGACCCCGCCCGCGCCGCCTTGATTACGCGCGGCATGGCCGCACCTGATACCTGTACGCCACCCTGAGAACGCAATGACCCAAACGCTTGAACTCGCCCAATCGCGGCTGCTGACGCCGACTGGTATGGGATTGTCTGAAATCGACCAGGCGTTCTCCCGCCTGATGGGCCCGGGCGTGGATTTCGGCGACCTGTATTTCCAGCACAGCCGGCGCGAAAGCTGGACGGTGGAAGACGGCATCGTCAAGGACGGTGCCCATTCCATCGAGCAGGGCGTGGGCGTGCGCGCGATCAGCGGCGAGCGGACCGGCTTTGCCTATTCCGACGACATCCGCAGCGACGCGCTGATCGATTCGGCAGCTGCCGCGCGTGCAATCAGCCGCGACGGCGGAACCCACGCAGCCGGCCATCGCATCGCGGTGGCAGGGCGGCAGCTGTACGCACCTGAAGATCCCATTGAAGGCATGGCGCCAGAGACGAAAGTGGCGGCGCTGCGCGAGATCGACGCCTTCCTGCGCGCGGCTGATCCGCGCGTGAAGCAAGTGGTGGTGAGCCTGATGGGCGCGGTGGACACGATGCTCGTGGCGCGCAGTGACGGCGTTCTTGCCGCGGATGTGCGGCCGCTCGTGCGCTTCAACGTGCAGGTGTACGTCGAGGAAAACGGACGCCGCGAATCGGGCTATGCCGGCTGCGGTGGTCGTTACTCGTACGGACACTTGTTCCAGGACGACAAGCCCAGGGCGACCGCGCGTGAAGCCTTGCGCCAGGCCCTGGTTAGCCTGGAAGCGGAAGATGCGCCGGCCGGCGTGATGCCGGTCGTGCTTGGCCCGGGCTGGCCCGGCGTGCTGCTGCACGAAGCCGTCGGCCACGGCCTGGAAGGAGATTTCAATCGCAAGGGCACGTCGGTCTATTCCAATCGCATCGGCCAGCGCGTCGCCGCGCCCGGCGTGACCATCGTTGACGACGGCACCCTGGCGGGCCGACGCGGGTCGCTCAACGTGGACGATGAAGGCACGGTCACCCAGTGCACCACGCTGATCGAGGACGGCATCTTGCGCGGCTACCTGCAGGACACCTTGAACGCGCGGCTGATGGGAATGGCGCCGACCGGCAACGGGCGTCGCGAAAGTTTTGCCCACCTGCCGATGCCACGCATGACCAACACCTACATGCTGGCCGGCAACCACGATCCCGCCGAGATGATCGCATCGGTCGAGCGCGGGTTGTACGCGCCGAATTTCGGTGGCGGCCAGGTGGATATCACCAGCGGCAAGTTCGTGTTCT